>VYDH01000010.1 GCA_009843525.1 Acidimicrobiales bacterium
CGGTGGGCGAGGTTGGCGACTGCGGTGGGGGTGGGGATGCCCTCGGTCAAGTCGGCAGCGGGCGTCGGCAGCTCGAAGCGGGTTGTCAGGGGTACCACGCCGGCCCACCAGTTGCCGGCCATGTCCTCGGCGTCGTCGACCGGGTCGCCAGATCGCACCTTGGCCGATGCCTCCGCCAGCGGCAGCTCCAGCACCAGCGTCGCTCGCAAGTCCTCAGCACTCGGCGCCCGTGACATGTCCCAGTTGGCCACGATGTGGTCGGTCACCAGCTTCAGGGCTCGCTCCTTGGCGGCGGCGTCGGTGATCCGGCGAGCCAGGCCGCGCACCACGACGCACCGGAAGTTCATGGAGTTGTGGAACGGCGTGCGTGCCATCACCAAGCCGTCCAGATGGGTCACCGTCACGCAGATCTCGGTGCCCTCGCCGGAGTTCAGCAGGTGGTTGGCCAGCGCTCCGTGCAGGTACAGGTTCTCGTCGTCGCGGCCATATGCCATCGGCAGTACCAACGGTCCATCGGGCGTGTCCACGCCGACGTGTGCGATCAGTCCTGCGTCGAGGATGTCCCGCACGTCGTCGCTGCCGTAGCGGCCGCGCTCGGCCATCCGCCGCAGCTTCATGCGTGTCGACGGGGCCTGAGCGCCGTTCTGTGCTGACTGGTCGGTAGCGCTCACGCCCGCACCGTACGCCGCGCACCGGCGCCGAGCACCATCGATTTCCCGGCAGCTCCTCAAACCACGCAACGCCGGTTGAGCTGGCGACGCTGTGTCAGTCCAGCAGGTCGTCATCGCGCACGCGGCTGCGCTCGGCCTCCTCGTGCTCGGCCAGGACCCGGCCGAACAGCTGGCGGGTTCGCTCGACACGCCCGATGACACCGGGCTGGTGCGTGTAGGCGAAGATCGCCGCGTGGCGGGGCTGGGAGCTTGCTGCCACACGGGTCACCCGGTGCAGCGAGTAGCGGCCTCGGAAGATCTGCAGGTCGCCGGGGCACAGATCCAGCGTGTGAACGCCGTCGCGCGCACCGGCCAGCAGCCCTCCGATGGCGTCGAACCCCTCGTCGGTGGCGGTGCGCACCCCGGACGCGTACTCGAACAGCCCACCCTCGTCCGCGGGCTGCACCAGCACCGTCACGGCGAAGTCGTTGGTGTCGAAGTGCCACGGGAACTGCTGACCGGGATCCAAGATGTTGGCTGTCAGGCCGGCCAGCGGATCGTCGTAGCAGTGCAGCTCGTCGATCTCGAGGCAGTCGGCCAGCAGGCGGCAGACCTGGGGCGCCCGGAACAGCGTGTCCATGGCGCACACCGATGGCCAGGCATCGCCGGGGATGAAGCCGCTCGATCGCTCCGTGAACGTGTTCACCGGATGGTCGTCGCTGAATTCTGGGTTCACCTGGGTGTGGAAGTACGGGTTGATGACCTGCATCGAGAAGTGGGTCCGCGGCTTCGCCGCGACGATCTCGGCGTTGAGCAGGCGAACTGCGGTCGGAGTGACGAATTCCTTCAGCAGTGCACAGCCGTCCGAGCGAAGGCCAGTCCGAGCCTCCTCGACGGCACGCCAGTACGCAGCGTGGCGCGCATCGGCGGCGGGAAGATCTCGTCCATCCAGCGGGTAGCGCTCGGTGTCGACCAGGCGATCCACGTCAGACGCTGCGGCCGACTCAGCTGCATCATCAAGTCGGGACGTGCTCTGGCTGACTGTGGTCATTCCTCTATGCCTCCCAGTGCGGAATCCAGTCGCCGTCGAGCCGCAGCGACAGGTCCGCATCGTCTTCTATGCGGCGCGCCACGCTGAGCTCCGGCGCATCGTCGCCGTAGCGCTGCGCGGCACGAGCGAACGCTGCGCGGGCGGCGGCGGTCATCGGCAGGTCGGCCCCGACGGCTTCCTCCAGCTCGGCCAGCAGGCCCAGGTCTTTGAGGCACAGTCCCAAAGAGAACGACGGGTCGTAGTGCCCGGCAAAAATGCTGGGTGCGTCATGGCGGGCCGTAAAGCTGTCTCCCACGCTGGCCTTGATCGCCTCCCAGAGGTCGCCGAGGTCCACGCCGTTGCGGGCGCCCACCGCCAGCCCCTCGGCCAGCGCCGCAGCGCCCACGAACCACAACTGGTTCGTGACCAGCTTCGTCACGCAGCCGGTGCCCAGCTCGCCGCAAGCGATCACACGCCCGAGCCGCTCCAGCACGGGGCGCACACGTTCAACGGCCGCCGGCTCCCCGCCGGCAAACAGCGTCAGCGTGCCGTTGCGGGCGCCGTCGACCGCCCCGGTCACTGGCGAATCGACCACGGACACCCCGTCGGGTGCCTGGGTGGCCAGGCGCCGGATCAGCTCCGGGCGGCTGGTAGTCAGGTCCACCCATGTCGAGCCAGGTGGCAGCGCCGCGAGCGCACCGGCATCGGACATCACCATCTCGACATCGGAGGGCGCGGGCAGCGAGGTCAGCAAGACCTCGGCGCTGCTGGCTGCCTCCGCGGCCGAGCCCACCGCAGTCGCACCGGCCTCGACTGGAGCCTCCAGTGCCTGCGGGTTCAGATCGAATGCGCGCACTGCATGACCGGCACGGGCGAGCCGAACGCACATGGGCCCGCCCATCGTGCCCAAGCCGATGAATCCGACGATTGCTGTCTCCATTGCGGTCTTTGCCATCGTAGGGCCCTCAGACCAAACACTAGTGTCTGGTCGGCCTGCTTTCAGCCTCCGATTCCGGCTTCTCGGGAACCGGGGAAGGCCTCCAACGTAGGATGGCCGACGGTCCGCGACCCCGGAGGCGACCCATGAAATTCGGCATCTTCTACGAGCTCCAGTTGCCGAGACCGTGGAACGACGACTCCGAGTACGTCCTGTTCCAGCAGGCGCTCGACCAGATCGAGCTGGCCGACAAGCTGGGCTACGACTACGCGTGGGAGGTCGAGCACCACTTCCTCGAGGAGTACAGCCACAGCTCCGCACCCGAGGTGTTCCTGGCGGCCGCAAGCCAGCGCACCAAGAACATCCGGCTCGGCCACGGCATCGTTCAGCTGCCCACCAATCACCCTGCACGGGTGGCCGAGCGGGTCTCGACGCTCGACATCGTCAGCGGCGGCCGGGTGGAGCTGGGCATCGGCGAAGGTTCGTCGGTCACCGAACTTCATCCGTTCGACCGCCGCTTCCGCGACAAGCGCGTCGTCTGGGAAGACGCCGTGCGCTGCCTCATGCCGATGTTCCAGGAGGTGAACCACTCCTACGACGGCGAGATCTTCAAGTTCCCGGCCCGCAATGTCGTGCCGAAGCCCTACCAGAAGCCGCACCCGCCGCTGTGGGTGGCATGCAGCCAGCTCGACACGATTGTCATGGCCGCCCAGCGGGGCATGGGTGCGCTGGGCTTCTCGTTCGTGTCCGCAGATGCCGCCCGCGCCTGGGTGAACTCCTACTACAACAACTACCTCAACCACCTCGACCTGCTCTGCGACTACCAGACCAACCCGGGCGTTGCCGTGGTCAGCCCGTTCATGTGCGCGGAGACCGACGAGGAGGCCCAAGCCAAAGCGGAGGGCTGGACCTTCTTCCAGTTCTCGCTGGTCTTCTACAACTCCCACGGCCCGGTCGAGCCGGGCTCGGTCAACCTGTGGGACGAGTACCAGGAGTGGAAGAAGTCGCCGAAGGGCCAGAAGGCCAGCAACAACGTCGGCCTCGTCGGCTCACCCGACACCATCCGCCGCAAGCTGGAGATGTACGAGGACGCCCATGTCGACCAGCTCATCCTGCTGAACCAGGCCGGCAAGAACACCCACGAGGACATCTGCTCGAGCCTCGAGCTGTTCGCTGCCGAAGTGATGCCCGAGTTCCACGAGCGTGACGCCGAGCACCAGGACTGGAAGTCAGCAGTGCTGGCCGGCGACATCGTCCTCGACGACATCGACACCGACCTGTACCAGGTGATCACCAACCAGACGCCGGTAGAGAAGCGCGAAGAGATCGAGCGCAAGCAGCGCGAGGCCCGCGCCCGCCAAGCAGTTGGGCTGAGCTAGCTCAGCGGCAGCACTGACGCCGCCGTCGGATCAGCGGTTGGCGAGCCAGGCGGCGATGGCCTGGCCGATCTCGTCGGGGCTGTCTTCCTGGCAGAAGTGATTGCCCTTGACGGTCACCTCGGTCTGGTTCGGCCAGGTGCGGCAGTACTCCAGCTGCGGGCCGTTGAGAATCGCGCCCGGATCGGCGTTGACCAGCAGCTTGGGCACGTCTGAACCGGCCAGCCATTCGCCGTAGTCGGTCACGATCTGGGTGACGTCGGCAGGCTCGCCTTCGATCGGGATCTGGCGCGGCCACGTGAGGGTGGGACGCCGGTGCTCGGGCTCGACGAACGGGCGTCGGTACTCGTTCATCTCCTCATCGGACAGCTTGCGCTGGATCGAGCCGGGCAGCACCGCTTCAACGAACAGGTTCTTGGTGATGACCATCTCCTCGCCAGCGGGGGAGCGGAAGCCCTGGAAGATGCCAGCTGCCGCCTCGGGCCACTCCGCCCAGCTCATCGGCCGCACGATGGCCTCCATGTAGCAGAGACCCGCGACGCGGTCACGGTGCCGGTTGGCCCAGTCGAAGCCGAGCGCCGATCCCCAGTCGTGGATCACGAACGTGATGTTGTCGCCCAGGTCGAGCTGGTCGAGCAAGCCGTCGAGGTACTCGCGGTGCTCCACGAAGCGGTACGAGTCGGGCCCGGTGTCGTCCAGCTTGTCGGAGTCGCCCTGGCCGATCAGGTCAGGCACCACGACCCGAGCGTGCGGCCGCACGTGGGGCACGATGTTGCGCCACAGGTACGACGACGTCGGGTTGCCGTGCAGGAACACGACCGGATCGCCCGAGCCGGAGTCGTGGTACGCCATCTGCTTGCCGTTGACGGTGGCGTAGGACTTGGACAGCGGTTCGGAAGAGAGGGTGGCCATGGGTGCTCCTCGGGGTTGTGGGGGTGCGCCGGATCGGCGCCACATCATGCCCGCCCCGTCCCACCGATGCTCAGGCTGCCTTCGTGGCTAGCGGTACGAGACGGGGATGCCCTCGTTGGTGTAGGTGACCTGGGGATCCCACAGCAGCCAGTCGCTGATGCCGAGGTCGGCTGCGGCATCGATCTGGGCGCGCACCTCTGCGGGGCCGTAGTTCACCCGCATCGAGAAGTCCTGCAGCCACGGCACGACGGCTGTGTTGGTGCCGGCAAGCACGCGCTGGAATTGGGCCAGTGAGGCCCTGGTGATGTCGTAGGGCTGCGCCTCTGGGTGGACCACGCCGTACTCGCCGCGCCCCCAGTGCGACGGATACACCATGGGCGCCACATAGTCGACGTGGTCGGACATCGCACCGATGTCCTGCGCCACCCACTCGCCGCGGTCTGCCGCGATGCCGAACACCGAGACACCGTGGAACACCTGCGCCTCGCGCAGCATGGAATTTGCCTCGGCCAGGAAGCTCACGATGACCGGCGACGGGTCGCTGCCATCCCAGCCGGGAATCCGCATGCCGCTCAGGTCGCCTTCGGGCCGGCGCATGTAGTCCCACAAGATGTCGTCGATGCCGGCTGCGGCTGCCTCGGCGGCAATGTCCAGGTTGTACTGCCGCACGATCGGGTGGTTGAAGTTGGTAAACCCGCCGTACTTCTGCAGCGGGCGCCCGTCGGGCGTCTGCACAACCCAGTCCAGATCACCGTTCGCTGTTGCATAGCGAGCCAGCGTCGGGTCGTTGAATGCCACGATGCGCCCGATCACTCGCACGCCGAGGTCGTGCAGCTCGTCGATGGCTTCCCGCAGGTCGTAGAGCTCTCTCGACGCACCTGACAGCTGCGCCAGCCGGACCTCGGTGCGGTGGCCGATGCGGCCGTCCTCGTCCTTCAGATCGAGCTGTACTGCGTTGATGCGGCCTTGCTCGATGAGCTCCACTACCGACTCGCGCAGCCCGTCGTGGTCCCATGCAGCTGCCGTGACGTGAACTCCCGTGGTGTGCGGGTAGCCGATGGGCACGATGACGTCGAACTCGGTGGTGTTCCCGGCAGCGTCAGTGGCGATCACCGGCACCGGGCCGCCGGGCGGGCTCGGCAAGGTGAGGCTGAATGAGCCCGAAGCCGTATCGACGCGTTGATCTCCGATCTGCAGCGATACGCCCGGCTCGACCGACCCGGCCAACACCACCGGCTCGTCCAATGCCACTGGCTCGAAGACCCTCGGCAGTTCCACCGCTGGAGGCGTCCCGTCAACCGTGAACGTAACCGCTGCCGTCGCCGTGCCGAAGAAGCGTCGATCGACATCGAGCGTCACGATGTGAGCGCCTTCGGTCAGCTCCGGCACCGGCCACACGATCCGGTTGTCGTAGCGCTGCACTCCGCTCACCGGGAAGCCGTCGAGCAGCATCTGTGCGGAGGTGACATCACCGCCGTCGATGCTGAACTCCAGGACAGTCCCGGCCAGCCCAGCCGGGCGCAGCATCGCGCCGTCGTTGATGCCCGAGACGGTGATCTCGGTGACGCGCAGCGCATTCATCGCCACGAAACCCACACCGATGGTGGCAGCGATCAGCAACATCGCGACGATCACGCGGCCCCGGCCACGGCGCCTGGGCGGAGGCCCGGCGATGCCGATGACGGCGCGGTCGGCCGCTCGGCGCGCCCGCCGGCTCAGGCCGGTCGCATAGAGCGGCGCTTCGGGCTTCGGCGGCCGCCACGGAAAGCCCCAGCCCTCGGCGGGGTCGGTCGGACCGGTTGCCTCGTGCCGATCAGGGCCGCCGGCGAGATCGCTGCCGACCAGCGACGGCCCCACTTCGTGGCCGTGTCGGGTGAGCGACCAGCGTGCGCCCCGCAGCCCCGGCACTGAGCCGGTCTGCGCCACGATGCCCGATTGCTGCAGGGTGCCGAGCGAGGTCTGCACCGTCTGGCTGTCCAGCGCCACAGCCGCGCTGATCTCGCCGATCTCAGCCGTCCCCCCACGGCTGAGCAGCTCGCGCAGAATGCGCCTGTCGGCGGGCGCCAACAATGGCATCGGATCGAGTGTATTGAGGCCGCCAGATGGCCTTCGGTCAGGCGTGCCGCCGCTTCAGCCCAGAGATGCCTGGGCGGGATGGCGGGTCGTGACCGTCGTGGTGATGCCGCCCCGCACCAGCCAGCGCGTTTCAACCGTGGCCTGCTTGGGGGCGACGGCCGCCACCAGGTCGTCGAGGATGCGGTTGGTGATGGCTTCGTGATGAACCGGCTCGTCCCGGTAGCTCCACAGGTAGAGCTTGAGCGACTTCAGCTCGACGATGCGACGATCGGGGACGTACGCGATGTCGACTGTGGCGTAGTCGGGCTGCCCGGTGACGGGGCACACGCAGGTCAGCTCCGGCGTGGTGCAGCGCACCTCGTAGTCGCGGTCGGGGTAGGGGTCGTCGAGCGCGATCAGGTCTCTGGACGGTTCGCTTCCCATGTCGGAACTCCTCGACTGGCGGGCAGAGGTACCCGTCAGTACGACAGGGTGGCGTGCGGGGTGTTCTCCGCCAACCCGAGCGGCGTCACAGCGACAAACTCGGTGCGCTCGGTGAATTCGGCCAGGCTGCGGGCGTTGGTGTAGCTCATGGCGCTGCGCAGGCCGGCCATCAGCTCGCCGATCAGCTTGCCCGCCTCGCCCCGGTAGGGCACGGTGCCTTCGACGCCTTCAGGCGCCCGCTGCTCGAAGTACTCGTCGTCGATTTCCTCGCCGTGGCGCTCGGCTCGGGCCTCGATTGCTTCGAAGCTGGCCATGCCGCGGATGCGCTTGCGCAGCCCGTGCGGGCCCTGCTCGACCTCGCCGGGACTCTCCTTCGTTCCGGCGAGCATGCTGCCGATCATCACGGTCTCGGCACCGACGGCCAGCGCCTTGGCGATGTCGCCGGAAGTTCTGATGCCGCCGTCGGCGATCACTGGCACGTCAAACCCCGCGTCGGCCAGCCCGTTGACCACGCTGTCGGTCGCAGACAGCTGCGGCACGCCGACGCCGGCCACCAGCCTGGTGGTGCAGACCCCGCCCGGTCCGACGCCCACCTTGATCGCGTCGGCGCCGGCTTCGGCCATGTCGATCGCGCCGTCGATGGTGGCCACGTTGCCGGCGATCACGTCGGTGTCGGCGAAGTGGTCCTTCAGGCGGCGCACCCCGTCGATGGCGTGGTCGGCATGACCGTGTGCGATGTCGAGCACCAGCACATCGGCTCCGGCCGCCACCAGCGCCTTGGCCCGGTCTCCCATGTCGTGGTCGGTGCCCACGGCGCCGCCGGCGACCAGTGAGCCGTCGTCGGCGTTCTTGATCGCGGCGATCTGGGCTGCTTGCGCGTCGATTGGCATGAACCGGTGGACGATGCCGGCGCCGCCGAGACGGCCCATGGCGATCGCCATCTCGTGCTCGCAGACCGTGTCCATGTTGGCGGCGATCACCGGCAGATCCAGCGGGATACTGCGGGACAGGCGAGTTCGCACTGACACGTGGCTACGGCTGCGGATCGACGACCGCTGCGGCACGATCAGCACGTCGTCGAAGGTCAGTCCGGTTCTCAGGTCGCGCAGTTTCATGAGCGGCCCCAAGCTACCGTGAGCCGCCATGAGCCCCCGGCGCCGGACGGTTGTGACGGTGGTCGTGCTGCTCGCGATCGTCGCAGCAGCGGCGATTATCGGCGTCTGGCGCGTGCTCGGCGATGCCCCCGAAGAGGTCAGCCTGGCCGAAGCGGTCGAAATCGCCGAACAGGCGCAAGAAAACCCAGATCCCCCAGCGTCGCCGACCACTGCGGCGGCGAGCAGGGAGGTCGCCGGGAACGATGACGCTGCCCCCGATGCCGCAGACGGCGACGCCGCGGGCGTGGACGACGGCGACAGCGCTGGTGTATCGGTAGCAAGCGACGGCGATAGCGACGCGGCCGCGGCAGCTGACGCCGCAATGACTTCGACAGAGGAGCTGGACGGCACGTGGGCAGTGGATGCCGAGACCGGGGAATTCACCCTGGATGACGCCACTGGCTCGTTCGCTGGCTTCCGCGTTGACGAGGAGCTGGCGCGCATCGGCGCATTCACAGCCGTAGGCCGCACCGGCGATGTCAGCGGCACGTTGGTGATCGCCGAGGAATCTGTGACTTCCGTGGAGATTGAGGTTGACCTGACCACGCTCCGGACCGACGACAGCCGCCGCGATGGCGCGGTCCAGCGAGCACTGGGCACCTCTCAGCACCCCACGGCCACGTTCTCGCTCACCGAGGAATTGCACATCGACGGCGCCGTGGAACTCGGCGGGTCCATCAGCCTCATGGCATCGGGCGACCTGACGGTCAACGGCATCACCCAGCCAGTGACCATCGACATCGAAGCCCAGCTCGTCGGCAGCGTCATCGCCGTCGTCGGCTCGGTCGAGATCACCTTCGCCGACTTCGACGTGACCGTGCCGCAGGTGCCCATCGTGCTGTCGGCCGAAGATCACGGAATCATGGAGTTCCAGCTGCTGTTCAGACGCTCTTGAGCGTCTGAAGCGTCGGACGGATCGGCGCCGTTGGGCGTCGGAACCGTCAGATACAGCGGCGCTCCTAATCGAAGCGTTCGCGCAGCCGGTACTTCTGGATCTTGCCGCTCGGCGTCATCGGGAACTCGTCGACGATCACGAGTTCCTCAGGCCAGAACTGGCGCGTCACCTGTTGGTCATCGAGGAATTCCGTGAGCTCAGCCAGTGTCGGCGCCTCGCCGACGGGCTGAACGAACGCGCAGCCGATCTCGCCGAGTCGTTCATGAGGCTTGGCGACGATGGCGGCGACACCGACGCCTGGGTGTCGCAGCAGGACATCTTCGACTTCCTTGACAGGGACGTTCTCGCCGCCGCGGATCACCAAGTCCTTCGTACGGCCCGCGATGCTGATGTACCCGTCGCTGTTCATGACCGCCCGGTCGCCGGTGTCGAACCAGCCTTCTGTCCAGGACTGCTCAGTGAACTCCCGCCCGGCCATGTAGCCGGCGAACAGCGCGCTGCCGCGGCATTGCAGGTCGCCCTCGGCGTCGGTTACTGCCTGGCCGGATTCGTCGATCACCCGCACCTCGTTGTCGTCCACGGCGCGGCCGTCGGTGAGCCGGCGCTCGAGCGGGTCGCTGGGCCGGCCCACGGTCAACAGGCCGGTTTCGGTCATGCCCCAGCCAGGCATCACCACGCAATCGGGCAACAGTTCGAGCGCACGTTCGAGCACCGGGCGCGGGATCGCTGCACCCGCACACAGGAATCGCTGCCACGTGGACAGGTCGTAGCCGGCCAGATCATCGACGTTGAGCACATCGGCGAGGAATGGCGTTGCACCCATCGACAGCTGGATCCGGTGTTGGCCGATGAGCCCCACGAACTCCACCGGGTCCCACACGTCCTGCATGACGACGTGGCCGCCGGTGTAGAGCGGCAGCCGCATCCCGTACAAGTAGCCGGTCTGGTGGCCCAGGGTGGAGGCCATGTGGGTGACGTATGCCTGCGGCGCGCCGGCGCCAGGGTGCGGATCGAGCCCCTCGCACACCGTGTCGAGGAAGGCATCGACGGCCACCGACAGGATGTTGTGGGTGTGCATGACGCCCTTGGGCAGGCCGGTAGTGCCCGAGGTGAACATCATCTCGCACACGTCATTGGGCCCCGGCCGGCACAGGTCGACGGCGGCGCGGTCGTACGACGAGAACCGGCCTTCCTCGACCAGGTCCTCCCAGGTGATCGCGCCCTCCGGCAGCCACGACTCGTCCCCGTCGGCATCCGACTGCAAGGTCTCGGGCGATGGCACCACCACCAACTCGGTGACCCATTCGCAGCGCTCGCGCAGCTCGGCGTGCATCTCGGCGAGCTTGAAGCCCCGGTAGCTGTCGGCGGTGACCACCACCATCGGCCGGCCGAGTTCGCTCATCACCGTGAGCTCGTTGTGCCGGAAGATCGGTGCCACCGGGTTCACCACCGCTCCGATGCGGTCGCATGCCACCGCCGTCACCACGAAGTGGCGCCAATTCGGCAGCTGCAGCTGGACGACCGTGCCGGGACGGACGCCGATCTCCAGCAGGCCCTTGCTCACGGCATCGATGTCGGCGCCGAGCTCGCCCCAGGTCATGGTGCCGAAGCGATCGGTGATGACCGGCTCGCCGGCCCGCTCGGCAGTCCACCTGTCGATCCGCTCGTCGAGCAGCCGGTTCGGCCACGCTCCCGAAGCGCTCAACTCGTCGATGCGCTCCGATGCCAGCGTCGTCTCGAAGAATCGCTTTGCGGACATCGGTGTCCCTTTCGGCGACTGGGCCTAGCCCTCGCGGAAGCGCGGAAGCACCTCCGCTGCCCAGAATCGTTCACTCTCTTCGATGTAGCTCATGGGCGAGGCGGCGCTCAACACGACGGTGCGCGCGCCGGCGTCGATGTACTCGCGCAGCCTCGCCTCGCAGCGGTCGGGATCGCCCGCGATGGCGAACTTGTGAACGAGCTGCGAAAAGTCTTGCGCGTACTGCTTGGACAGCCGCTCGGCGGCGTACTTGATAGCCGTGTCGTTGTCTTCGTGACAGCAGAAGAACACGAACAGGCCGGACTCGACCGGCGTCGGGTTGCCTTCGTCTTCCCGGTAGCCGGCGATTGCCTCGATTGACTGCGCGAGCCGCTCGGGCGTGTACATGTACGGCAGCCAGCCGTCGCCGTAGCGTGCTGCCCGTCGCCACGCGGCATCCTGCCTGCCTGAAACCCACACCGGCGGCGGCGATGCCGGCTTGGGAGCCAGCGTGACGCCGTTCAGGGTGTTGAAGCGGCCCTCGAACGTGACGTCGTCTTCGGTGAACAACCGCCGCATGATCTCAAGCGCCTCATTGGTCCGGGCGCCACGTTCGCGCACCGGCACGCCGCACGCCTCGAACTCCGAGGGCATCTCGCCGCCCACGCCGACGCCGAGGTGGAAGCGACCACCCGAGGCCACGTCGAGGGAGGCCGCGAGCTTGGCGCACAGCGCCGCCGGGTAGAGCGGGATGAGCGTGATCGATGTCATCAGCTTGAGCGTGGTGGTGGCGCCCGCTGCGACCGCCAGCGAGATGAAGCCGTTCGACGTCGGCACGTGGAAGAACACGTGCTCGCCGGTGGTGGCGTAGTCGTAGCCGAGCGCTTCGATCTCACGCGCAGCCCCCGCGATGTCGTCGCTGCGGCGAATTGCCAGCCCGAACTCGATCTTGCCGTTGGCCGGTGTGCTGTCGCTCATTGCGTCCCCCTGTGTTTCCCGCTCATGTGAGCTTCGCTCACGGGCCGCTCGGGCCCGGGGCTTGCCGCTCTTGTGGAGCGAGACGGTAGCCGCGGGTGCTAGGCCAAGGCCGTGAGCACAACAACTGACGCTGCAACCACAGTCCAACCGTCCCGCATCGACGCTCTGCTCGACCGCTGCAAGCGCGAGGTGGAGTCGGGCCTGCTGCCGAGCTGCCAGGTGGCTGTCGGATTCGAAGGCGAGATCGTTGCGCAGGCCACCTACGGCGATGCCACTGACGAGACCCGCTATTGCATCTTCTCGGCCACCAAGCCGTTCGTTGCATCGACGATGTGGCAGCTCATCAGCGAGGGGGTGGTGGAACTCGACGCCACCGCAGCCAGCTACGTGCCGGCGTTCGGCGAGAATGGCAAGGACCAGATCACGGTGGAGCAGGTGATGCTGCACACGTCGGGCTTCCCGCACGCCCCGCTGAAGCCGCCGGCGTGGGACACCTCGGAGTCGCGGCTGGCAGCCATGGCGAACTGGCGGCTCAACTGGGAGCCCGGTACTCGCTACGAGTACCACCCGACCTCGGCGCACTGGGTGCTTGCAGAGATCATCAACGCGGTGACCGGCAACGATTTCCGCGACGAGGTGCACGAGCGTGTCACCGGCCCGCTGGGGCTGCCCCGCATGCTGGGCTTGGTTGCCGACGACCAGGACGGCATAGCGGAGCTGATCCTGGTGGGAGAGCCGGCCACGCCCGACGAGCTCGAAGCGACGTTCGGCGTGCGTGAACTGCCCATGACCGAGGTCACCAACGAGGCAATCCTGCGATTCAACGAGCCGTCGGTGCGCGAGGTGGGCGTGCCGGGCGGCGGAGGGTTCGGCACTGCGGTCGACCTGGCGCTCTTCTACCAGGGCCTGCTCCACAACCCCGACGAACTCTGGGACCCTGCGATGCTGGCCACGGGCACCGGCGAGGTGCGCAACACCCTGCCCGACCCCATGGGCATGCCCGCCAACCGCTCGATCGGGCTGTTCCTGGCCGGTGACGACGGCCTGTCGAACATGCGCGGGCTGGGCCGGACCGTGTCGCCGATGGCATTCGGGCACAACGGCGCCGGCGGGCAGCTCGCCTGGGGCGATCCGGCCACTGGGCTGTCGCTCGGCTACACCACCAACGGCTACGACGAGCACGAAGTGCGCCAGCCCCGCCGCGACACTGCGATCAGCAGCCTCGCGGGTCTCTGCACCACCCCGGACTGACCCCCGTCGCGGACGTGGTAGCAACGCGGACGATGCGACTCCTGGTACTGCAGCACATCGACTGCGAGCATCCGGGCCGGCTGCGCGACTTCCTGCGGGCCGACGGCGTCGAATGGACCGCCGTCGAGCTCGACGAAGGGGAGCCCATCCCGCCGCTGGAGGACTTCGACGCCATGTGGGTGATGGGCGGCCCGATGGACGTGTGGGACGTGGAGGACTGCCCCTGGCTGGTGCCCGAGAAGCGGGCCATCCGCCGCTGGGTGCGCGAGCTGCAGCGACCGTTCTTGGGGCTGTGCCTGGGGCATCAGCTGCTGGCCGATGCGCTCGGCGGAACCTGCGGCCCGCAGCGCCCGCCTGAGATCGGCGTGCTGGCCGTGGATCTCACGCCGGAGGGCCGCAGCGACCCGATCTTCCGCCAGATGAGCGACCGCCAGCACGCGCTGCAGTGGCACTCGGTGCAGGTGGCGCAGCCGCCCGACGATGCGGTCGTGCTCGCCAGCTCGCCGGAGTGCCGTGTGCAGGCGATGCGGGTCGGGCCGCGGGCCTGGTCGATGCAGTACCACGTCGAGGTGGAGGACGACACGGTGCGCAACTGGGGCGCCATCGACGCCTACCGCGAAGCCCTCGAGTCGACGCTTGGCCCCGGCTCGTTGGACGCGCTCGCCGCCGACGCCGACCGCGCCATGGTCGGTTTCGCCGCCGACGCCGAGCAGCTGTACCGCAACTTCATGGCGGCAGCATTCGACTAGCGGGCGGGATGCCGGCAGTGGTCCGCCTCACCATCGTGTGCCGCGAACGTCGGGGCTAGCTTCGAGCCGTCATGAATCAGCCCGCCAACCCTCATGGTCGCGACTCCTCGACCGTCCACGGGGCGCTGTCGGGACTGCGTGTCGTCGACCTGACCGGCGACGCAGGCCGGTTCGCGACGAAACTGCTGACCGAGCTGGGCGCCGACGTGGTGAGGGTCGGCACCGGAGCACCGGGCCTGCCGCTGGCCGATCCGGCTGCGGCAGCGCTGGGCGGTGTCGCCGACTGGTGGTACGACGGCGGCAAGCGCCGGTGCCGTGTGGACCTGAGCACCGCTGAAGGTCAAGACGCCTACCGCCGATTGGCTGACGCGGCCGACATGGTCGTAGAGACCGAGCGCCCCGGCAGGCTGGCCGACGCGGGTATTGACTACCCCGACATCAGCGCCGGCAACCCAGCGCTCGTGCAGGTGTCGATCACGCCATTCGGGCGCACCGGCCCGCGGGCGCAGTGGCTCGGCTCCGACCTCGTGGCCGCTGCGATGGGCGGGATGATGGGGCTGACGGGCCTCGCTGACCGCCCGCTCAACGTCTGGGGCCGCCAGGCGTACAACTACGCGGGCTTCGTGGCGGCGGCCTCGGGCGTTGCGGCGGCATTGTCGGCCCGCTCGACGGGCCGGGGCGCGCATCTCGACCTGTCCGTCCACGAGACGGTGACCGGTTCGATCGAGAACCTGTTCATGCAGTACTTCTTCGACGACGTGCTGCCGCTGCCCAAGGTGGCCCCGCGCCAAGGGGCGCTGCACTGGCTGCGTGCCTACGACTTGGCGGAGTGTGTGGGCGGCGACGGCGGCTACGTCATGATCACGCCGACGCCGACACCCGACCTGCTGCTGGACTGGATGGTCGAGACGGGATCCGACGAAGTCGACAAGTGGATCGGAATCGACCCCGGCGAGCTGCTGCTCAGCGTGGACGAGGTTATGGATGCCGTCCGGCGCTGGATCGCTCCGCAGGATGCGCGCGAGGTCTGGTGGGAAGCGCAGGAGCGGCATGTGGCCTTCGGCGGGGTGCTCGGCATCGCTGAGGTCTGCGCGAACCCGCAGTTCGCGCACCGGGAGTTCTTCGCCGACGTCCTGCCGCCCGGCCGGACCGCTGCGAACGGTTCACTGGTATCGGCCCGATCGATGGACACAGGCACAGGCAGCGCCGCCGGTTCGGTGACGTTGCCGGCGCGCTTGGTGCGATGGAGCGATACGGGTCGATCCGGATCCGTGCCGCCCGGCACCCCAGCCGCTGCGGACACGTCGCTCGAGGAGATATTGGCGTTGTGGGCTGCGCCCGCGGGCGAAGCTCGCAATGGCGACATCGGCAGCGTGGCCGGAGCAGCGTCGTCGGGGAACGACGCCGACGACCGGCGCCCGCTGGACGGGATCCGTGTGGCCGACTTCACCTGGGTGCTGGCCGGACCGTCTGCCACCAAGCTGCTGGGCGACCTCGGTGCCGACGTGATCCGCATCCAGAGCGAGGAGCGCTCGACCCTCGTCAACTCGCCGGACTTCCCCTACTACTTCGTGTGGAACCGCTCCAAGCGCAGCGCCACGCTCGACATGAAGCATCCCGACGCCTTGGCGGCGGCCAAGCGGCTGATCGAGACGTGCGACGTGCTCATCGAGAACTTCAGCGCCGGAGTGCTTGACTCGTGGGGACTCGACTGGGAAACCGTGCACCAGTGGAACCCGCGGCTCGTCTACGTGACGATGTCGGGCTGCGGCCACGACGGACCGTGGCGTCATGTCATCTCGTACGCGCCCACCGTGCATGCGGTGTGCGGCATCACCCACCTGACCAACTTTGCCGACCGCGGCGACGTGGGGCCGGGCTTCTCGCTCAATGATCACTTGGCCGGATTCGCCGCGGCGGTCTCGACCGTGGGCGCGTTGTACGCCCGCGAGCGAACCGGTGAGGGGCAGCGCATCGACATGGCGCAGCTCGAAGTGGGCACCTACGCGATCGGCGCCGCGATCATCCGCCAATCGGCTGGCGTGCTGCCGCCGCGGCCTGAGGGCAACCGCGACGGCATTGCCGACCATGTGCCCAACGAGGTGTACGCGACGGGCGACGGCTTCGTGGCGGTGACGGTGACCGAGCCGGCGCAGTGGCTCGGGCTCGTCGGCTTGCTTGCCGATCCCCGGCTTGACGATCCGTCGCTCGTCACCGAGGCAGCCCGCCGGGACCGCAGGTCGATGATCGATGCCGTGCTGGGGGAGTGGTCTGCCGGTCGCACCGCAGCTGAAGCAGCCGATGCCCTGCAGGGTGCCGGTGTGCCGGCGGGGCCGGTGCAGAACTCACACCAGCTGTTCACCGACGATCCCCAGCACGCCGACCGGGGCTTCTGGCAAGCGGTGGATCATGCAGTCTTCGGCGAGCGGACCGTTGACGCGTTCGCGGGGTTGTGGAACGGCCGGCGCTGGACGCCCCGCCATCTCAGCCCGGCGTATCTCGGCGAGCACAACTTCGACGTCTGGGCCGATGCCGGCTACTCGCCGGAGGAGATCGCCGAGGGCATCGGCGACGGCCCGTTCCGCTGAGTAGGGGATCCACGGCCTACTGCTGAGTGAGCTGTTCCTGTCTCCGAATCCTCAGCCTTGGTACGAGATGCCACCGAGCACGAGTTGTCTTGCCGCTCGAGTGCGCGGATATAGCATCGTCGGTAGTGCCGCCGCCGACTGCACCGCGGCCCGCCGTTGACAGGGAGGATTGGTCGATGAGATTCAAGCTACGGCTTAAGTGCACAGCAGCAGCGCTCAGCGTTGTGATTTGGGCCGCATTGACGGTTTCACCTGCATCGGCTGCCGACGGACCAGTCGTGCCGGAATCAGGCCGACAGCCTAGTGAGCTCATTGTCCCTGGAATCGCACCGGAGCCGACAACCCAGGGCGGCGACACGGGTGGGGAACCGAATTTGGGAGGAACCGGAATAGCGAGCGGCTCTTGGCCATATCTTGGATGCCACATTTATGGCAGCAGTGACCATATCCACGACTCTCGAAACCCCCCAGGCGATGTGGCGGTCAAAGCATTCTGGGACGAGTACTCTATAGACGCTTGCCCGAACATCGCCTACGTGAGGGTCGATCTTGAAGCGTACTACTGCTTTAGTGACCATTCGTATTGCTGGTATGAGTCTAGAGGCACAAGGACGAGCCAAGTGAGGCAAGAAGAACGCGTATCCTTGCATGTCACTTGCGACCAGCCATCGGTAAGGCAAAGCTGGCGTTCTGTAGTGTCCGTGAAGATTGATGTTCCCGGTTTCAGGGACATTCATGCGGGGCCAACTGAGACGCATAAGGCAACTTTGAACTGCTCAGTGAGTCACTAGATTCGCACCAGACCTTGGCTTGATGCAGGAACATTCAAGTGCTCAGCGAAGCCCAGAAGATCGCGAAATACTTGGTGGTGTGCGAACTCGTTGATGACGACGACTATACGGGCACGGCTGACATCGATACCGACGCGTTCGCTTACCCCGATGTGATCGCCCTAGGAACACAAACTGACTTCAAGCAAGCGCTAGTGTCTCGCAGCGATACGTATTCGTCACGGCCCGAGGTGACACCAGCAGTTGATCTCGGCGCGACGACACGACGTACAGAGGCTGCCGTCCATGTCAGCCTGTCTGAGTTCGCGGTGCTGGATAATGGGCAGAGATTCGCTTTGCGTGATGATCGAGGTCTTGGCCTTGGCCCTAATCGATTCAATATATGGCAACGCTGGAATCAAGGCAGATTGACGCGATTCATCTGCGAGTATATCGTTGAAGACCACCTCGACGACTCCACAATTTGCGACTCGATCATGGAACAATTTATGCACTTCCACCGTCTCGTAATTGACATAAGTTCTCTACAGACAGTCCTCTCCGCTTCACCAGCGGTTGAATTTGGTAGCAAGATTCAGTCGAAGTGGCGAGAATGCCTCACCTGATTGACTGGTTGCAGTCCATACCACAAACCAAGGACGCAGTTTTCTGCAGTTTTGGAGTGCCGATCTGCATCTGTGCGAATGGCTGCGAGACAGCGGCCGGTACTCATCGGAGACTAGCTGTTCATTTCGAGTGTAGGTAGGTCCGGACTCTGGGTCTCAAGGTGTTGCGAATTCTGCGAGAAGACCGATAAGTGCGTCGGAGGCCTCGCGGTCCTGGGCGATGCGGTCCTCGGTCTCGTACGTGATCTTGCGGGCGATGCGTGTGCCCGAATCACCGACGGCTGCGATGTGTGCCCGGTCTTCGCCGCGCCGGGGCGGATCGGTCACCAGAGCGGCCGTGCATGAGACGCCGGCAAGCGGCCATGGCTCAGTGCCGGGCTTGGGCGTCGACACTAGGCGTTGCGCCCGGGCCAGACAGCCGTCGGCCATGGCCAAGGCGGCCTCGTCTGACACGTGCGGCTCGAGCTCCGAGCCCATCAGCTCATACAGCGACTTCACCGAGTACGGCACCGTGGCCTCGAGAATCGTGCGCGAGCCGCCCGGCACCGTCAGCAGGTCGCTGACTGCCAGCATGCCGCCCCCGGTGACCGACAGCACGATGCGCAGCGGCGAGTCATGGATGGCCCGGATCGCAGCCAGTCGCTCGTCAGGTGTCATGAGGTCACCGTGATGGCTTGCCAGATGTAGGTGCTGTCGTCGAGCTGATCCACGAGGAAGCCGGCGAGGGCGGCGCGATGGATGCGCTTGGTCGGACTCGAGTTGGAGGCAGTGACCGATCGGCGTTCCAGCTTGTCGGACAGTACCGCGGGGCGGACGATGGTCCAGTTCGTATTGCTTCTGCGCACGGCCTCCTCTTGGGATTGATGGTCGGCGAAGACGTTCCGCAGCATGGTCTTGAACATCAGCTTCGAGCTGACCGGATTCTGAGCCCAGCTGTCGCCGACGCCCGCCGCGGACACCACGACGAGCCGCTCGACACCGTGACGATCTACAGCGTCGACGATGTTCTGAGTGCCGCTCGTCAGCGTCGTCCGATCCTTGAGGTTCGCACTGCCGAGGCACACGATGACGGCGTCATGGCCATCGACGGCATCTGCGACGACCTCAGCGTCGAACACATCGCCTCGTGCAAGCGTCAAGCGGTCCTCCGCATCCAGCCGTTCCACGGAACGCCCAAAGGCCGTTGTCTCGTGGCCGTCGTCGAGCGCCCTGCGGACCGCGTGCCGCCCCGTCTTCCCGGTCGCTCCGAAGATGATGACGCGCATATTGGCTCCCCAGTAGCGGCTGTAGCGCATGCTGCATGAACTGCGAGCGCCGTCAAGCACGCTACTGGCGAGTCGACCGGCGGCTCGGATTCGGTGTGCGCGACATCGGAGCTGCACGAACAATTGTTGTCACACCCCTGGATGACGATGAGTCGGCGGGCGGCATGAGCGCTCCGCGGACTTGGAGGTGTCGTGTGCAAGCATGCCAGCAGATGGCCTTGACCCTGCCAGTCGCGGCACTCGATGACGGCCCGGCCGCGGGCATCGTCGACGAACCACAGTTGTGCGCGGTTGCGTGGGCTCTCGTCGGCAACGGCTGCCTCAACGATGTGGGCCGCGCCGAGTCGAGGTTGATCGCACGGGCGAATGAGTTGCCTTCATCAGCCGCAATCGAGCGAGTTACGTCGGCGATCCGGTCGGGTGAGGACCCGCTGGGTACTGCGTTCGCCTCGCTACGGTCAGCCGCACAGCGGCGCAAGCTGGGGGCGACCTACACGCCAGCGTCCCTGATCGGGCCGATGTCAGAATGGCTCGCCAATCACAAGCGTGCATCCCGGATTGTGGATCCCGGCGCCGGCTCAGCGAGGTTCTTGGTTGCGGCAGGCCGGCTCCTGCCAGATGCTCGACTCGTCGCGATCGAGATCGACCCGCTCGCATCGCTAGTCGCACGCGCGAACCTGACGGTCCTGGGCTTCGATGTGAGGTCCGAGGTGCACACGGCCGACTACCGCACGCTGACACTGGCTCCTGCTTCCGGCCCGACAGCGTTCATCGGGAACCCCCCCTACGTGCGGCACCATGACATAGCGCCCAAGTGGAAGGCATGGCTGCGAGCACGCTCCGAGGAACTGGGCTTGAAGGCGTCGGCGCTCGCGGGCCTACACGTTCACTTTTTGCTCGCGACCGCACATCTCGCGCGAACCGGTGACTACGGCGTATTCGTCACCTCGTCCGAATGGCTCGACGTGGGCTACGGGCAGCTCGCCCGCGAACTGGTCGCAGGGCCGTTGGGCGGCGTTTCCGTTCATGTTCTCGATGCCCGAAGCCAGCCTTTCGCGGACGCTGCCACCACGGCGGCCGTAACAGCGTTCGACGTGGGGGAGTCGCGGCGCGGCGTTCGTGTGCGCAAGATCAAGCGAACCGAGGAATTGCGAGGCCTGCAAGGCGGCAAGCGGTTCAGCCGCGGGACACTGCGCACGACGCGTCGCTGGTCGTCGCTATTGGAACCCAAGGTCAACGTGCCGTCGGAGTTCGTTCAGCTAGGCGAGTTCTGTCGTGTGCATCGGGGAACGGTCACTGGCGCAAATGCCACGTGGGTCACCAAGCAGCACGACCCGAGATTGCCGACTGCTGTGCTGGTCCCCTCGGTGACCAAGGCTTCCGAGCTCATCGATCTGGACTCGGCATTCTTGAGAGATGACTGCCATCTTCGTGCGGTGATCGACCTGCCGGAAGACCTAGATGTCTTGGAAGCCGACGGTCGGGAGCTCGTCGAGCGGTTCTTGCGATCGGCCCGACGGGCGGGTGCGGCGGGCAGCTACATCGCTCGTCACAGGAAGCCTTGGTGGTCTGTCAAGCTGCGTGATCCTGCCCCGATTCTGGCCACCTACATGGCTCGGCGCCCGCCGACATTCGTGCGCAACCTCGCAACGGCCAGAAATCTCAACACCGTGCACGGCATCTACCCCACACAGCAGTTGTCCGATCGTGCGCTCTGCCACTTGACGATGGCTCTTCGCGACGGCACCACCTTGACCGGTGGTCGTACATACGCTGGCGGCCTGACGAAATTTGAGCCCTCGGAGATGGCCCAACTCATGGTCCCGCCGCCGAACTGGCTGGAGTCGGGCGAGCCATGGCCCTCATAGATCCTCCGCGCTGGTCGGGCGACGTGCTCGAACGAGAGCGCCTCAAGGCCATCGAGATTTTCCGCGAGGAACGGCTCACTGAGCCCCTGGAGCGGTATCTCAAGGCGTTCGACGGCTATGCCGCCAGCGTCGACCGTCTCATGCGCGAGAGCGGCGAGCTCCGGTCGCTGCACGATGTCGCTCAGGAAGTACTGAGCGACGCAGACTTGCTGGAGGCCGTTCGCTACCTCGCTGGGCCACCCGTCTCTGCCGACGATCTCATGGAACTGGCAGAGACCCAGTTGACGGCGAGCCGATTACGGGACGACCGAGTTGCCGCTCAACGTGTGATCGAGACCGTCTTGGACATGCTTGATTGCCGCCGATTCGCTTGGGTGGCTGAGAATCGGCAACCCACTGATGGCGAACGATCCGCGGCTGCTCTGGCGTCGGCCGCTCTCATGGCGAGCCAGCGGGTGCGGACAAACCGAGCCAACAGCGCCAAGACCGACCAAGAGGAGGCTGTTCGCAGCCACCTCGCCGCCTCGGGTCTCACAGAGGTAGAGACACGCGACATCTGGACACCAGCAGATGCGCCAGGGCGTGGTGACTTCTGCGCCGAGAGTTCCGTCGCCGGCCGCAAGGCCGACGTGGTCGTCGGCTTGCATGACGGTCGAGTGATGCCGATCGAATGCAAAGTCTCCAATTCGTCAACGAATTCGGTGAAGCGGCTGAACAACGACGCTGCAGCCAAGGCCGCCGAATGGCTCCGAGCATTCGGCCATCAGGGAGTCGTGCCGACGGCCGTACTGTCAGGCGTCTTCAAGACCCACAACCTCATCCAGGCCCAAGACAGCGGCCTCACCATCTTCTGGGCCCACGACCTCGCGCCACTGACGGCCTTCGTAGCGCTGACTGTCTGAACGGGACTGGCCAACGCCGTTCCCGGGTTGTCACCGCCTATCGGCACATTCCGGGTCCGAGACTGTCATCGGACAGCACGGGCTGTGCGCATACACTTGAGCCATGGCAAGCCGTCTTCGAGAGATTGAACAGGCGATCGCTGCTGCCAAGCGGGACGCCGAATCATTGATCGCTCTTGAATTAGAACTGGCTGCCGTCGGTGTGTCCGCTCGAGAAGCCAACCAGAGCATCGCTGCACGACGCCGAACCCTGCGGCAGGACTTCAAGCAGTCCCCGGCTCGCAACCGCTGGTACGACGAGCACGATTACGACAACGATTGCTACGAAGCTTGGGACTCCGTCGGCACCGAGCGACATGTGCGGCACATACAAGCGCTCTTGGCTGACAGCACCGGACACAGCTAGCGAGACCTGCCGACGCAGTTCTCTGCCCAAGCGTCCGATCCTGCTCGCGCTAGAGGATGGCAGCGGCATGTCGGGTTTGCTCTGCACCGAGGCGATTCACGCCAAGCCGCGGGGTTACGTATCGGCATGCGGTGGTGAACTGCGGCGAATGCGCAAACGGCACCACACCCCCATTGGACATGCCGTCACTCTCGCAGACCCGGGCCACAAGTCACGAGACTCGTCAGCGGCATCGGCCCTCGCAGTGAGACGGCCGGGTAGCGGTAGGTGCTGAACGGCCGCATGCCGGTACTGGCGCACAGCATCAGCGATGTGCGCCCGGCACGCGGCTGAAGAGGCGGCGGGGCTGCCGCTGGTGGACAGAACTACGCACCGCGCGATCACTGGGGAAATATTCAATGTCGCTGCCGGACACCTCTCTACGCTTGGCAGGCATGCGACGCTCCAAGATCGACACAGCGAAACAAGAGATCATCGCAGGTCTGCGCAACGGATCGACTTGGCAAGACGCCGTCTGGGGCGCCACCATCGACTTGGGCACCGTGCGGGCAGACAAATGGAGGCAGAAGGATCCTGAGTTCGACAATGCCTGCTGGGATGCCGCGGTGTCCTCTGACACTCAATGGCGCGCTGCTAACCCCCAAGAAGCGGACAAACGAGACGAGTGGTACCGGGTCAATGACATCAATTCAAGCGCTCGCTTTCGCACGTTGTCCGGCACAATGACGACAGACGAGGCGGCAGAATGGGCATCCCAGCAAATCGACGAGGGAGCGGGAACCCCTCTGTCGGACCTATCGAGGGATCACATGCTGAGCAGTCGCCTCGGGCTACGGCAACCGGCAGCGCGATCAATGTGACGAACCGCAACGTGCCGAGTGTCAGGAATGGCGGCGCGGGCCATCGGCAGCACAATCGCACCGGAGCAACCCGCAGAGAGGCAGCCAGCGTCCATGTGCCCCTGATAGAGACCCGCTGGACTGTCCGACGAGTGGTCGCGGGTCCTTCCGGTCAGCCGATGGCGCCGGCGACGGCGAGCTCGACGACGCGGTCGTCGTCGTAGCCGAGGACGTCTCGCAGGACCGCGTCGTTGTGCTCGCCCAAGCTGGGGCCTGAACGGCTGATGGCATGGGGCGTCGCGCTGAGCTGCAGGCGAGGCGCCTCCACGACCATGCGCTCGTACAGCGGGTGTTCGACCTCCAGCCAATGGCCCCGGTGGTTCAGTTGCGGATCGGCGAAGCAGCCCACGCTGTTCTGGTTTGCGTGCGACGGAATGCCGGCCGCTTGCAGGGCGGCTTCGGCTTCGGCGGGGGTGCGCTGGGCCGCCCAGCCTCCGACGATGGCATCGATCTCATCGACACGTCCAAGTCGCCCCGCTGCGTCCAGGCCGGCCAGGTCGGCAGGAACTGCATGGCCGCCCGCATCGAGCACCTCGCACAGCGACTCCCAGTGATGCTCGGTCTCGCAGACGATCGCGACCCATGGGTCCGGCGGCTCGAGCGGGTTGTCGGGCTCGGCGCCGCCTGCGTCGCACGGGTACATGGCGTGGGGACACATGAAGGCGTCCGCGTTGCCCATCCGTGTCGCCTCGTCGCCGTTCACGGTCTTCGCGAGCACCTCGGTCGCCAGGAAGTGAATGGCGGCCTCGGCCTGCGCGAAGTCCAGATGCTGGCCGCGACCGTCGGGGTCGGCATCGCGGGCATCGAGCGCCGCCATGAGCAGCGGCACCATGAACTGCGGTGTGACGTAGTCGGTGTAGGCCAGGAACGGCCCCGCCGGAGGTCGGTCCGGCCAGCCGGTCATCTCGTAGTAGCCGGTGATGGCCCCGGCCAGGTTGCCGAACCCGGCGAATGTGGACAGCGGACCGCTCTGGCCCATCAGACTCGTGCTCAGCAGGATCAACTCCGGGTTCCGTTCGGCCAGCACGTCGTAGCCGATTCCCCACGCCTCGAGTGTTCCCGGCGTGTAGGACTCGACGAAGACGTCGGCCCACTCGACCAGGTCGCACAGCACCTCTCTTCCGGCCTCGGTATTGAGATCCAGGGTCACGCCCCGCTTGCCGGCGTTCAAGGTGCCGAACTGGATCGAGGCATCAGGCCCCATATCCCCCCGCAGGCCGCCGCCGGCACCTCGGGCGGCGTCGAAGCGAGCCGGCCCTTCCACCTTGATGACCGTGGCGCCGAAATCGGCGAGCAGCCGCGTCGTGAACGGTCCGGCGTACACCCAGGTCGTGTCGAGCACCTTGAGGCCTTCGAGCGGTCGTGGCGACGCCGGGTCGCTGCCGGCGTCCCGCAACGCCTCGGCGGACTCCAGCAGCGCCGAGCGCGGCGCAGCCTTCACTGCCTCGGTGTCGGCGCCGAGTGCGGGCGGACCGCCGAGTGCACGCAGGGGCGTGCGGCTGGGCTGGCACCAGCGCCCGGGCGTGGTGACACTGCCCCATGCGGCGTCGTCCACCACGTCCCAGTAGCCCCGCTGCGAGAAGTGGTCGACGTTCACGAGCTCGGCAGGGGCGTAGACGGGTGCCAGCAGCACCTCCCGGCGCTGGGCCTCGGAGAACAGGTCGGCCCGCGTCATCGACGATGTCATGGCAGCGATGGCGGCTTTCGCTGCCTCCATCTGCGCGGGCGCCACTTCGGGATCGGTGAACAGGCGCATGCCGAACTCGACCCAGTCGAGCCCCGCCAGTTCGTCGTCGCAGAACCCCAGCTCATGGACCCACTCCATCAGCCGGGCGGTGAAGCGGCCGATGGTGTCGCCGAACAGCAGCGTGATGGAGACGAAGCCGTCCGCAGCGGCATACACGAACTGCAGATGGAAGTTCAGCAGCAGAATCCCACCGGACGTCCTGCGCGCCGACGGGTACGCATTCGCACTGTGCACGATGCCGGGAAAGGCGGTCTGCATCATCGCCTGCTGGGCGGAGATGTCGACATGCTGGCCCCAGCCGCTGCGATCGCGCTGGCGCAGCGCGAGCGCAGTGCCGACCGCTCCATGGGAACCGGCGTGCAGCCAGCTCTGCGGCGCGGTGATGCGCAGCGGCGCCCGGTCGGTGTCGCCGGTGATGGCCGCACTGCATGCGGACGCTGCGATGGTGAGGTCTGTCGCCGCCCAGTCGGCCTTCGGGCCGCTGCTGCCGAACGCGGTGACCGTGGTGTGCACGAGTCCCGGGTTGATCGCGCGCAGCTCGTCGTAGTCGAGACCCAGACCAGGGTCGGGCGACTCGATCAGCGCGTCGGCACCCGCGACGAGCTCCAGCAGCTCATTGCGATCGGTGATGACGCAGCTCTGTGCGCCCCGGCGCTGCGCCCACCATTGGAGCGACGTGCCGTCGGGGCCTTGACTGCGGTGGTCGCGGCCTCGACCGTCGGGTCCTTCGATGAGCACCACTTCGGCGCCGAGCGAGCCCAAGATGGCGGAGCACATCGCGCCCCGGTGGTCGGTGAGATCGAGTATCCGGTACGGCTTCAGCATCGCCGCGAAGCTAACGCTCGCCGGCAGGACGGGTTGGCGCTTGAGGGCTTCAGCCGGCCGGTCCTGTTCCGGCACCGTCTTCGGCCCTGCGACTAGGTTGCCGCCGGTGAGCATTCGAGGACGGGCCTTGATCGCGGGGGTGTACGAGCACCCTGGTCGCGAGCTGCCCGACCGCACGCTGCCGCAGATCCACGCCGAGGTGGCTGCGGGAGCGCTCGCGGACGCCGGCCTGTCGCTCGACGATGTCGACGCCTACTACTCGGCCGGCGACGCCCCTGGCTTCGGCGCCCTGTCGATGGCGGAGTACCTCGGCCTCGACCTCACCTACATCGATGACACCGAGACCGGCGGCTCGGCCTACCTCGTGCACGTCCAGCACGCCGCGGCGGCCATCGCCGCAGGCCAGGTGAATGTGGCGCTGATCACGCTGGCCGGCAAGCCTCGCACCGGCGGCGCCGGGCCAGGCGGCAGTGCCCGGTTCAGTTCCGCGCCGGAGGCATCGTTCGAGAACCAGTTCGGCATGTCGGTGCCCGGCGGGTACGCGCTGGCTGCGGCACGGCACATGCATGAGTTCGGCACCACCTCCGAGCAGCTCGCCGAAGTCAAGGTGGCTGCCTCGACTCACGCGCAGCACAACCCCAACGCCTTCCTCCAAGACGTGGTCACCGTGGATGAAGTGGTGTCTTCGCCCATGATCTCCGATCCGCTGCACCGGCTGGACTGCTGTGTGATCACCGACGGCGGCGGTGCCCTCGTACTGGTCAGCGAAGCAGTGGCGGCATCGCTTAACCGCCACTGCGTGCCCGTGCTCGGCACAGGAACCGCCATCAAGCACACCTCGGGCGGGCGCATCGATCTGACCCACACGGGGGCGACGCGCTCGGGGCCGCTGGCGTTTGCCGAAGCCGGCGTGACACCCGCCGACATCGACTACGTGTCGATCTACGACAGCTTCACCATCACGGTGCTGATGACGCTGGAGGACCTCGGGTTCTGCGCGAAGGGCGGGGGCGGGTCATTCGTGTCCGACGGCGCACTGCAGGCGCCCAACGGCGTGCTGCCCTTCAACACCGACGGCGGCGGCCTGTGCAACAACCACCCGGCCAACCGCGGCGGCATGACCAAAGTGGTCGAAGCCGTGCGCCAGCTGCGCGGCGAAGCGCACCCTGCGGTGCAGGTGCCCGACTGCGAGCTCGCGCTGGCGCACGGCACCGGCGGCAGCCTCGCCACTCGCATGGGCAGCGCCACGCTCGTGATGGGCAGGTCGGCATGAGCGAACCCGGGACCTTCGGACTGCCCGTGCCGCCGCCCACGGTGAACCTCGAAACCCAGCGATTCTGGGATGCCACCCGCGAGGGCCGGCTGGAGCTGCCCCGTTGCGACGACTGTGGCGATGTCGTGTGGTACCCGCGTGAGCACTGCGGCCCGCTCGGAGACTCATCGGTGACGTGGTTCGAAGCCTCTGGACGAGGCACTGTCTACAGCTGCACGGTCACCCGGCGCATCGGGGGCTCTTGGCGCGCCGCGACTCCGTTCGTGCTGGCCTATGTCGAGCTCGAAGAGGGCCCTCGCGTGCTCACCAACATCGTCGGCTGCGATCCTGAGACGGTCCACATTGGCCAGGCAGTGCAAGCCGTCTTCGACCCCACTCCCGACGGCCCCGCCCTGCTGCGCTTCACCCCCGCCTGAGCCCACCGGGCCCGCCGCAGGCAGCGGCTCAGACTTCGAGCATCAAGGTCACGGGGCCGTCGTTGGTGAGCTCTACCGCCATGTGAGCGCCGAATGACCCGGTGGCCACCGTGGCGCCGAGGCGGCGAAGCTCCGCAATCAGCGCCTCGATCAACTCGATGGCCTCGTCTGGCGCGGCCGCGGCCACAAACGAGGGGCGCCGGCCCTTGCGGGTGTCGCCGTAGAGCGTGAACTGGCTGACCACCAGCACCTCACCGCTGGTCTCGGCCACCGAGCGGTTCATCTGGCCGTTCTCGTCGGCGAAAACGCGCAGGTTCCAGATTTTGCCGGCCAGCTTGCGTGCTGAATCCACGTCGTCGTCGTGCGTCGCACCCACCAGGCAGCACAGCCCAGGGCCGATCTCGCCGATCACCTCAGCGCCGACGCTGACGCGGGCCTCGGCCGCTCGCTGCACCAGTGCCCGCACGCGTTCAGGGAATGATCGCGTCGACTTCGATCTCGATGACCAAGTCGGGATGGATCAAGCCCGATACCTCAACCAGCGTCGAGGCGGGCCGGATGTCACCGAAAACCTCGCCATGGGCGCGAATGAAGTCGTCGAGCATGCCGATGTCGGTGACGAACGAGCGGGTCCGCACGACATCGCTCATCTGTGCGCCCGCCTCTGCCAGCGCCTGCTCGATGACGCCCAGCGTGTAGACGGCCTGCCCGTAGCAGTCGCCCGGGTGCGCTACGCCGTCGGGGCCCAGTGATGTGCTGCCCGATACCGCCACCCAGTCGCCGACTCGCACGGCCCGTGAGTAGCCCGCGACGGGCTCCAGCGGTCCGCCGCTCGAAATGTTCTGCCTGTCGACGCCTGATGCGCCCCCGTCATTGCTCATCCCGACATTGTGGAGCGCGGTGGGGACTGATGCAGTCGCTCAGGTGAGGGCGCCGGCAATCACGAGTTCGGCAACCCTGTCGGCGTCGTAGCCGAGGATGCCTTCGAGCACCTCCATGTTGTGCTCGCCGAACATCGGGCCGCCCCACAGCGGCCGGCCCGGCGTGCGTGACAGCTCGAAGTTGCTGTTCTCGACCCAGGTGTGGCCATGCTTGGCGTGAGGCACGGAAAGGAAGTGCTCTCGGGCGACGATCTGCGGGTCGGCCATGAGGTCTGCGGCGTCGCTCACGCGGTGGGCAGGCACGCCGCAGGCTTGGAGCGCCGCCTCGATGTCGGCTGCTTCCCGAGGCTCTGTCCACGCGGTGATCGCGGCGTCGATGGTCTCAGCGTGCGCTCGACGAGCGGCCATGTCGAGGTCGCGCAGGTCGGCGTCCGCATCCACCAAGTTCGCCAGGGCGCCCCACTGCGCCTCGGTCTCACAGGCAATGGCCACCCAGCAGTCGTCGCCTGCCGCGGCATACACACCGTGGGGGCACATGTGGCGGTCGGCGTTGCCGGCCCGGCCCGCCGTGCGGCCATTGATCTCCTCGTCGGCGAACTCGGTTGCCAGGAAATGCAGAGCGCCCTCCATCTGGGCGAAGTCGATGTGCTGGCCCCGCCCGGTGCGGTCGCGCTCGGCCAGCGCTGACAGGATCAGCATCACGCCCAGCTTCGGCGAGATGTAGTCGGTGTAGGCGGTGAACGGCCCCGCCGGGATGCGGTCTGGCCATCCGGTCACCGGGTAGAAGCCGGCGATTGCCGCCGCCATCGTGCCGAAGCCGGCATACATGCGCATCGGCCCGGTCTGGCCCATCAGGCAGCTCGAGAACATGACGAGCTCGGGGTTCACCTCGCGCAGCACGTCGTAGGTGAGGCCCCAGTTCTCCATGGCTTTCGGCGAGAACGACTCGGTGAGCACGTCGCACCATGCGACGAGGTCAAGAATCACCTCCCGCGCCTCGGGCAGCGAGAGGTCGAGGGTCAGATCCATCTTGCCGGCGTTGATCGAGTGGAATTGCAGGGCGTTCTCCTGCCCGCCTTCCTCGCCGATGAATGGGTGGACGCCGCGCAGCACGTCGGGTTTCAGTTCGCTCTCGACCTTGACAACCGTGGCGCCGTAGTCGGCCAGCGTGCGCGTGGCGCCGGGGCCTGCCAGCGCCCACATGAAGTCGAGGATCTTGATGTCGTCGAGCGGGCGCTCCATCTGCTGCCCCGCGGGCGCGGCCTCTGCCCGTGGGCGCGCGGTGATCGCCGGTCCGGCGGAGCTGCCGCTGCCGCGGTAGTGGGCCGTGTGCTCACCCAGCCGCGGGGCCACCGGAAGGTCGGCCAGCGGCTCGCCGGTGGTCTTGGCGAGCGCACCGCAGAGTCGCACCGGCGCCGGGCCATCGGCGCGCGGCATCTCGACCCGCTGCCAGTAGTCGCGCACCTGCAGCTGATCGAGTGCGAGCACGTCGGCGGTGGTGGTAATCGGCGCGATGAGCAGGTTGTCGGTCAGCGCCCGTTCCAGCAGCTAGGCCTTGGTTTTGCTGGCCACGAACGAGGTCAGCGCCTTGATGGCCTGATCGAACGTGTCCATCGACTCGCGGCCCTCCACGATGGCCATGCCGAAGTCCACCCAGTCCTTGTCGCGCAGCTCAGGCTCGCAGAACCCCTCCTCGCAGGCCCAGCTCAGGATCCTGCTGGTGAACGGGGCGATCATCGGACCGAACAGGAACGTGACGGTCACGTAGCCGTCGGCGCACTCGTACACCCAGGGGATCAGAAAGCCGCCCAGGTTCACCGCGCCGGGGAGCCGCACCGGCACTTCGCCGCCGGTGAGCACCGCCATCATCTGGAATTGCGTGCAGTCCACGAACGACTGCTGGGCCGACGTGTCGACGTGCTGGCCCAGCCCGGAGGTCTGCCGTTCGTGCAGCGCCATGAGGATCGCGCCGGCGGTGTCCACCGCAGCGTTGTGCCAGGTCTGCGGCGGCCCGATGCGCACCGGCGCCCGGTCGCGGTCGCCCGTCAGCGACATCGTGCCGCTCGAAGCGGCGATGGTCAGGTCAGTAGCGGCCCAGGCGGTCTTGGGGCCCGTTTCGCCGAACGGCGTGATGGCTGCGGTCACCAGCTGCGGGCTCGCAGCGCGCAGCGCATCAAGGTCGACGTCGAACGCGCCGCACGAGATCACCGCATCACAGCCAGCGGCGAGCTCGGCAATCTGCGCCGGGTTCTCGACGACCACCGAGTGCTTGCCCCGGTTGTAGACGAGGAATTCGATAGCGCGCTCCGGGTCGGCTACATCGTCGACGTACGGACCACGGTGTCGGGTGCGGTGCCCGCTGGGCGGCTCGCAGAGCACCACCTCGGCGCCGAGCTGGGCCAGCAGCATTCCGGCGAGATGGCCCCGGTCGTCGGTCAGATCCAGTATCCGGTAACCGTCCAGCACCTCGGTATGCCCCCAGTTGTCGCCAATGAGCCGGAGTGCCCGGCTGAATCCCGCAAACTCTGCCAGAAGCGCTCACCGCATGCGTGCCATGTCGTCAATGCACACGCAGTCGGCTTGGCAAGACACCGACTTGGAACAACGCGGAACAACCTCGCGGCCGCATGCCAGAGCGTTACGTTTCTCGCATGGCATTGCTTCATGCGCAGGGGCGAGCGCGGGGCTCATCCCGCTCGTTGAACTCTTCAGGGACGCGGTGCTCCCGCGGCTGGCAACTGGTGACAGCAACGCTGGCTGTGCTGCTGCTGATGGCGGCGTGCGGCAGTGACACGTCCACCGAGGGATCGGCACCCGAGACCACGGCCAGCGCTGCCGACGACGCCGGCGCGCCCGACGAAGGCGACAGTTCCAGCGGCGGCACGCTCGTGCTGGCGGTCGAGCAGTGGCCCGAGTGCGTCAACCCCGTCACGTCGTGCGCGAATGCAACCTGGACGATCTGGTCGGTGCTGATCCACTACCTGCCGAGGCTCATGGAGCTCGATCAGACCAACACCTACGTGGCGTCGTCGTTGCTGGTCGAGGAACCGACGGTTGCGAACGGCGGCCTCGTCACCGCAGACGACGGCACCTTCATGCTGACGTACCGCCTGAACCCTGACGCCACGTGGAGCGACGGCACGCCGATCACCAGCACTGACGTCTGGTTCTCCTGGCGTGCCGGGCTCGACACCACCGGCACGCTCAGCACCATCGGGCTAGATCTCATCACCGATATCGACCATTCCGATCCGCATACGGCCGTCATCACGTTCAGCGAGCCGTACGCACCGTGGCCCACGCTGTTCAGCGGTTTGCTGCCGGCACATGAGCTGGGCCCGGACACCGATATCGCCGACAAGTGGAACGACGAGATCACGGTCTCGGGCGGGCCGTGGATCCAGGAGGAGTGGAACCAGGAGCAGCACATCCTGGTGCCCAACCGTTCCTACTGGGATGCCGAGCGCATCCCGCTGGTCGACCGGGTGGTGATGGTGCCCCGCCAGGACACCGATTCGCAGCTGCTGGCGGTACAGACCGGCGAAGTCATGGCCGCCTTCCCCCAGCCCTTCCCCGGGGCACGGGAGCGCATCACCGGCGATCTGGCCCACCAGGTCGCCGAGGGCACCTACATGGAAGGCCTCTGGATCAACCAGGACGCACCCGATCGCCGTTTCGACATGACGCGCAACGTCCGCCAGGCCGTCGCTTACGCGCTCGATCGCGAACGCATAGCCGAGATTGCGCTCGGCACGATCACGGCTGACCCGCCGGTCCTGCAGTGCACGGGATGGAATCCCGGGTTCGGCCCTTGGTGCCAAGACGACTTCGCGCGTTACACCCAGGATGCGGCCAAGGTTGCCGAGCTGCTCGAGGCGGAGGGTTGGACGCGCCCAGACCCCGACGGCCTGTGGGTGAACGCCGAAGGCGAAGAGCTGGTGCTGGCCTGGAACACCGTGGCCAGCAACAAGCGGCGAGAGGACGTGCAGGCGCTCGTGGTCGACATGACCGCTCCGCTGGGCATCGGTTGGGAGATCATCAACTACGACCCCGGCGAGCTGTTCCAGAATCGGCTGCCGGCGCTGAACTACGGACCGGTGGCGCTGTTCGCGAACAGCACCAATCCGGACCCCTCCGTGGCCAATCTCTATGACATCGACGGCATTCCCACCGAGGAGAACGAGTACACGGGCCAGAATTTCACGGCCTACCGCAATCAGCAGGCCAGCGACTTGGCGTTCGCCATCGACGCCGAGGTGGACCCGGACGCCCGCCTGGAGCTGGTCCACGAGTTGAGCCAGATCCTGGCCGCCGACGTGCCGTGGATCCCGCTGTACATGCTGCCCAACATGATCATCTGGGATATCACCGCGGTCTCAGGTCCCGGGGCGTACGTGTCGAGTCCCTACGGCGGGTTCTTCGACATCTTCGACTGGACGGTCCACCCGAATTGAACGCTTGGCTGAACGCTCGCTGCGTGAGAACGCCCCAAGCGAACGACTAGCCGGCGAGCGGCTGGCAGGCTCTCGACCGTGACGCGCTACGTCCTGCGGCGCATTGCGACGATGGTGCCGATCCTGCTGGCCATCTCGATCGCTGTGTTCTGGGCAGCGAACCGGATCGCCAGGCCGGGGGGAGACCTGGCCATCAATCCCAGAGTCAGCCCGGCGGACCGGGCCGACTACTTCGAATCGCTGGGGCTCAACGATCCGTTTTTCGTGCGCTACCTGAGCTGGCTGGGCGACTTCGTGAGGGGCGATCTGGGCACGTCGCTCGTACGCAACGGATCCGACGTGTGGCCTTTCGTGCGCACAGCGTTGGCCAACACGCTGGTGCTGGTGAGCCTGGCGGTTGTGCTCTCGCTGGCGGCGGGAATCACGATCGGCGCGATCTCGGCCATTCGCCGCGGCTCGTTCACCGACTACGTGGCCACCACGGTCTCGTTCTTGGGAATCTCGATCCCGGTGTTCTGGCTAGGCCTGATGCTGCAGCTCTTCTTCGGGCTGTACCTGGCCAATTGGCTGGGCATCACGCCACCCCTGCTGCCCACTGCGGGGCTCTACTCACCGGGCCAGCAGGGCTTCGACCTGGTGGATCGCCTGCGGCACCTGGTGCTTCCGGCCATGACGCTGTCGCTCCAGCTCGTCGCCGTGTACAGCCGCTACATGCGGGCGAGCCTGCTCGACGTGATGAGTTCGGATCACATCCGGGCCGCCCGTGGCAGGGGCTTGCGGGAGCGCACCGTGGTGGTCCGTCACGGCGTTCGCAATGCACTGATCCCGGTGACGACGCAGGCCGCAGTCGACATGGGACAGCTCGTGGGCGGGCTCATTGTCACCGAGCAGGTGTTCCAGTACCCGGGCATGGGCCGGCTGTTCGTCAATGCGATGGTCGGCGGCGACTACCCCATGCTGCTGGCGACCACGATGATCGTCGCCGCCGCGGTGATGTTGTTGAATCTGGCCGCCGATCTGTTCTACGGCGTGCTCGACCCGAGGATCCGTCGTGGCAGCCGCTGAGTTCCCCGTCATCGAACGGCCGTCGGTCCTCGCGTGGCGCAGGTTCGCCCATCGCCGTATCGCACTGGTGTCGCTGGCCGTGCTCGCCGGGATTGCCCTCGCGACAGTGTGCGCCGAGCTGCTGGCGCCGTACCCGCAGGGCCGCACGCACGCCACCGATGTGCTCGCCGATCCGGGTCGCGACTACCTGCTGGGCACCGACACTCTGGGCCGGGACACGCTGAGCCAGATGCTCTACGCCGGCCGGGTCACGCTGGCTGTCGGCGTGTCGGTGGCGTTGCTGGCCACCTTCGGCGGGACGCTGATCGGCATGGTCGCGGGATATACCGGCGGCCTCGTCGACGCGGTGCTGATGCGGTTGACCGACACGCTGCTTGCATTGCCTGGCCTAATGGTGGTGATGATGGGCGCCCGGATGCTGGGTGACAGCATCTTCGATGTCGTGCTGGTGCTGTCACTGCTGGGCTGGATGGCAGTGGCCCGGATCATCCGGGGCAAGGTGCTGTCGTTGCGCGAGCAGGAGTTCATCGCGGCGGCACGAGCGATGGGCGCGGGCCCCGGGCGCGTCATGTTCCGCCACCTGCTGCCGAACCTGGTGGGCGAGATGGCCGTGGCGGTCTCGCTTGCGACGGCGGGCGCCATCCTGGCCGAATCTGTGCTCAGCTTCCTCGGATTCGGTGTCAGTGCAGCCCACACGCCCACTTGGGGCAACATGCTGGGCGGCAACGAGGGCTTCATGACGATCGCGCCGTGGCTCGTGATCTCGCCGGGCATCGCCATTGTCGTCACCGTCTTGTGCGTCAATTTCATCGGTGACGGCCTGCGTGACGCCTTCGATGTGCGCAGCGACGGGCGCGACTGACGGCCACTCCGAGTGCCGTCTTGGGGTGCAACCGGCGGGCACCTCCGATAGACAGCGGGCCGCAATTCCACCACTTCAGGGCTTTTGTGTGCTGAGGTGGTACCCCGAATCGTTTCAGAGAGGAACTGGACTGTGGCGAACAAGGCAGACACCATCAAGGCGGTAGCCGCTGAGGCCGGCGTGACCGCGAGCGACGCGGAGCGGACGCTGTCGGCGTTCTTCGATCTCGTGGCAGCAGAAGCGAAGGCCGGCGGCAAGGTGACCTGGCCCGGGTTCGGCACCTTCTCCATGTCCGAGCGTGGTGCCCGCATGGGCCGCAACCCCCAGACCGGCGAATCCATCGAGATCGGTCCGAGCCGCTCGCTGAAGCTGGCAACCGCTGCTTCCATGAAAAAGCAGCTGATGAGCTGAGCTGACGCTTTCAGCCCTTCCAACCCATTCGGCCCAACTCACAGAGCGCGGTCTACGCGACCGGCGCGTGCTGTGGTGTCTCCCGATGGGAGCCTCGCGTCGTCGCCATGCAGATGCATGACATCAGGGCTATTGCAGAGATGGCCCCATAGGTCGCGTTGAAGTTCCCGGCCCGGTCGGCGAGCCACCCGCTCGCTATCGGGCCGATGACTGACGCGGGGCCGTAGAACATCGTCATCGAGCCGAGGACCGCGGCAAACGTGCGGTCTGAGACGTGGTCGCTCACGAAGGTCGCGGTGAGCGACGGGTACGAGAACGACGCTGCCCCGAACACGACCACGGCCACCACGATCAGAGCGCCCGGTGCCGGTGTCGCCAGCACGGCACCGGTTCCGGCGCTCAGAGCCATCACGGTGGCCATGGTTGCGGGCCGGCCTATCCGGTCGCTGAGGCGGCCGAACGCCAGCGCGCCCACGATCGAGCCCGCGCCCATCCATGAGAACACCAGCGTTGCGGCGGTGCGGCTGAAGTCGTGATCGCCCTCCAGCGCTCGCCCCAGGAAGTTCGCGAACGAGGACGTCATGTACGCGAACCCCATGTAGGCAGCCACGGCCCGTTTCCACCCGTGAATGCGGAACAGCGCGCCGAAGCCGCCTATGGCGGCGACTCGCTCGGTGCGACGAGCGCGGACCAACACCGACAGCGCAGCCAGCAGGACGACCGACAGCGCAGCCTGCGCCAGCCAGATCGGCCGCCAGATCCCATCGTCGCCCGCCAGGTTGCGCAGGACCGTGGTCGCGATGGGCACGCCGATCAGCGCGGCGCCCATGGTGGCGGTGAGCGTGCCCAGCGCGGCGCCGCGGCGACTCGCCGGCACGCCTTCGCTGGCGATCACCGGCGCTGTCAGCCAGATGCCGCCGCCGCCGAGACCTGCCAGTGCAGTCCCGATCACGAGGGCTGCTGCACTCGTCGCCGTCCCGATCACTCCAAGGCCCAGGGTGGAAGTGACGATGCCGGCTCGCAGCAGCGTGAACGGCTCGATGCGTCCGGCCGTGAAGGTGACGATCACCACGCCGGCGAAGTACGCGCCCATGTTGGCCGAGCCGAGCGCGCCGATCAGTGTGTCGCTGAGCCCGAGGCCGTCCGCCATCGCGGGCACCAGCACCCCCATCGTGGCTCGCCCGAAGACATGCGACACCACCCCGGACAGCGCCACCAGCACCACCCGTCCCCAGCGCACGCGCTCACGAGATGCGCTTGTGGCTGGCGCGGCGGCCGGCAGCAGGTTCGGCGCGGCAGTGCTGGCTGCCGGACCTTCGAGCACGGCCGCGGCACCGCAGTGCTCAAGTGAGCTTGAGGTGGTCGGCACCGAAATGACCTTGAAGACGTCGGGCAGGCGGCCCATCTGTGCGGAAACGGGGTTCAGTGCCCCGGCGTGAACCTGATCGGCAGTGTCGATGGCCCCCAGATGCCGTTGGACACCGGCTTCCATTCCACGTCGCCGTCGAGACGCAAATCCGGCATTCGCTTCGCGACGGCTTTGAGTGCCTCTTGCAGCTCGGCCCGTGCCAGGAACGCGCCGAGGCAGTAGTGGATGCCGCTGCCGAACGTCATGTGCGGCGCATTCGACCGGCGCGTGATGTCGAAACGCATCGGCTGTTCGAACTGCGTCTCGTCATGGTTGGCGGCGGTGAAGCTGGGAAAGATCAGCGTGCTGGCCGGGAACTCGATGTCGCGGTAGATGACGTTCTCGCTGGCGTAGCGGGCGGTGCCCCGGATGGCGCCGAAGTGTCGCATGACTTCTTCGGCAGCCTGGGGTGCGAGCGACGGCTCGTCGCGCAGCAACCGGAGCTGGTCCGGGCAGCGAGCGAACAGCTCCACAGCGCAGGCGAGCTGGTTACGCGTGGTGTCGGTGCCGGCGAGCAGCACGGCGTTGGCAAGCGACTGCATCTCCTCGGTGCTCAGCCGGTCGCCTTCCTCTTCAGCGGCGATCAGGTCCGAGAGCAGGTCGTCGCGAGGCTCGGCTCGTCGCTCGGCGATGAGCTTGGACATGTAGGCGCCCATCTCGTCTTGCGCGGCCATGATCGTGTGCAGGTCGCGTGCCAGGTTGCCGTTGAACACCCGGAAGATGTCGGTGGCGAGGCGGCTGAACAGCTCCCAGTCGTCGCGGGGAGCGCCCAGCAGCTCGCAGATGATCGGGATGGGGTACGGCTCGCAGACCTCGGTGACGAAATCGCCGTGCCCGCGAGCACACAGCGGGTCGAGCAGTTCGTCGATGACCTCAGCCATGAAGGGGCGCAGCCGTTCGGCCGCCTTCGGCGTGAAGGCCGGCCCGACGAGCCGGCGCAGCCGCTGATGCTCGTCGCCTTCCATCCCCAAGATGTTCTGCCCGCTGCGACGGTTCCATTCGGAGTCGTCGACGCCCTGCATCTGGGCGATGAGGCCGATGGCGCTGAACCAGCGCTTGTCGCGCAGCATGGCGGTCACATCAGCGTGACGGGTGATGACGTAGCCCAGCGGGGTGCGGGCGATCCAGCTGCGCTCAGAGAGGCCGATCAGCGCCTCTCGCCGCTCGTCCTCGCCTTCATCGCCTCCGAGGCCGACCTCAGGCATGTCGACGTCAGCAACAAGTGTGGCCATGGCCGAACCCTAACCAGAGCGGCTTGGGCGCCCGCCCTGGCTGAGTGAGTCTGTGAGTCTTTGGCGTGGAGCACGTCACAACTACATTCCTTCCTTGTGAGCACTGCGACCGAGCGGCGAACAGAAGATGCATTGGCTCGGTTTCATGAGGGCGTCGCTCATCTGGCGGAAACCGGCGCGGGGGAGTCCGAGGCGAGACTTCGGTCACCGATTGCACAGCTGCTCGTCGAGACAGCAGAGATTCTGGATATGGGCCAGCTCTTGCTGCCTGACGAAACGACGGTAGCCGCCGGGTCCGCGCGAGCCGACTTCGCCGCGTACTTGAACGGTGCGCTTGTGGGCCACATCGAATTGAAGGCACCCGGCAAGGGCGCGGACCCAACGCGCTACACGGGACACGACGCTCGACAGTGGGAAGTTCTCGCCTGTCTGCCGAACCTCATCTACACGGACGGCGAGCACTGGACCCTGTGGCAAGAGGGCTCGCGCGTAGCCCAGGCGCGTAGCCCAGGCGTCGTGACAGACCGCGAATCCAGCTACAGCGAGGGTGACTGGACACGGAGCTGGACTCGATTGGTCGAGTTGTTCCTGAACTGGGAACCCCAGGCGCCTACGTCCCCGCGAGCGCTCGCCGTCGTGTGTGCACGGCTGTGCCGCCTACTACGCGCAGAGGTCGCCGACTCGCTGCATCGTGGAGACGCTCGTATTGCGGCAGTGGCGAGCGACTGGCGCGAGATGCTGTTTCCGGAGATCGCAGATGACGACTTCACTGACGCCTATGCGCAGGTCGTGACGTTCGCCTTGCTGCTCGCACGGGTCGAGGGGATTCCTTTCGAAGCTCGTGACGGAGGTGCGGAGGCCATCGAGGTGGTTGCGGCACGGCTGCGAACCACGCACAGCCTGATGGCCCTCGCGCTCCAGGCACTCGCGGCGAGCGATAGCGAGGCGAGTCTCGGATCGGCAACTGCCACGCTCATGCGCGTGCTCGGCAAGGTGGAATGGGCAGCACTCGCCGGCGGCTCACAACACAGCGCTGACTCGGCTTCCCTGTATTTCTACGAGGATTTCTTGGCGGAGTACGACCCTGTGAGGCGTCGGGCATCGGGCTCGTACTACACGCCTGTCGGCTTGGTCGACTTCATGGTGGGTTTGACGGACAACGTCGTGCGCGACTGCTTCGGTCTCGAGCTGGGGTTGGCAGACGACGACGTGACGGTGGTCGATCCGGCGACGGGAACGGGAACTTTCCTGCTCCGTGCTCTGGACAGGGCGGCCAGGACGGTCGGAGAGATCGAAGGCAGCGGGGCAGTGCGGGATCGTCTGGCGGACATGGCGTCCAGGCTGGTGGGCTTCGAGATTCAGGCAGGCCCCTATGCCGTGGCGCAACTCCGGTTGACCCAGGAGTTTCGTGAACGACAGGTCCCTCTGAGCAGCGATGAGACTCGCGTGTACTTGACCGACACGCTCGCCGACCCGAAAGCGCAAACTCGAAAATTTGCGACGATGCTCCAACCGTTGGCGCGTTCACGCGAGCAGGCGGACATCGTGAAGAACGACACCGAGGTGCTCGTCTGCATCGGCAACCCGCCCTACGGAATCAACGCCCGCGGCACGGGCGGTTGGGTGGAGGAGGGCAGCGGGAGCGAAGGGCCACCGTTGCTCGCGGCATGGAGGCCGGCGCAGGACGCGGGCGTCGGCCGTCACACCAACCAACTCCTGAATCTGTTCGTCTACTTCTGGCGGTGGGCGACGTGGAAAGTGTTCGAGAATGCCGGCAACCCCCGCGGCCGGCACGGCGTGGTGACATTCGTGACGACCTCTGCCTGGTTGTCGGGCGATGGATTTGTCGGGATGCGCGAATGGTTGAGGCGGCAGGCATCAGCGATATTGGTTGTCGGTTTGAGTCCCGAGGGCCACCGGCCGAGGGCCAGTTCGCTGATATTCGAGGGTGTGCAGCATGAAGTGTGCGTCGTGTGTGCAGTGCGGGAACCAGGCTGCGACGAATCGCATCCTGCACCAGTCCGATATCGAAGTGTGCGGGAGGGTTCACGACAGCAGAAGTTCGAGCACCTCTCAGAATTCCTGTCTGAGGACGCCGCAGGTCCGTTGTGGCAGGAGTGTCCCAGCGACTGGACGGCGCCATTCCTGCCCGCTGGGACTCAGGAGTGGCTCGCGTGCCCACGCATCGAGGACATCTTTCCGTGGTCTTCCTCAGGCGTTACCGGCAATCGGACATGGCCCACATGGACCGACAAGAGCGCACTGCGCGAGCGCTGGCAGGTCCTGATCGCAGAATCCGACCGGGGACGCAAGGCGGAACTGTTCAAGGAAACCGACGACCGCGACATCAACCGAAGCATCCGCGATGGGCTGCCCGGGCACACCTATTACGATCGAACGCTCAGCGACGAAACGGGTCCGTGCCCCGAGCCCGTTCCATACGGTTGGCGAAGTTTTGATCGGCGTTGGATCATTCCCGACAAGCGCGTCCTGGACCGCCCGCGTCCGCCGCTCTGGGTGGCATTCGGTGAACATCAATTGCACTTGACTGTGCCGAACGACCGCTTTCCTGACAGCGGTGCCGCAATCAGCTTCACAGAACTGCTTCCAGACCTGCACCACTACGCGGGCCGCGGCGGCCGGGCGATACCGCTCTGGCGGGACTCCTCGGCCAGCATTCCGAACGTAGCAGACGGCTTCTTGGAGGTGGTGCGAGAACATACGTCGCTTGAGGCGTCCCCCGAGGACGTCGCCCGATACGTGGCAGCGACGTGTGCCCACGAGGGCTTTACGCGCCGTTACCGCGCAGATGCGATGCTCTCCGAAGTGCGCGTCCCGTTTACCCGCGACCCTGACCTGTGGCGGCGAGCAGTCAGCCTCGGCGAGATGGTGATCAGAGCTCATGCGCCGCGATGGAAGCCAACAGCGGCAGGCGGCATCTTCGCTGAGTCCAAAGAAGCAGAGGCAGATAGTGACGTCGATGGCGCGCCGACTCCGGGGGCACGAGTCGATGAAGAGATCCGGGACCCTGAGGCTTGGCACTATGACGCAACCAGCGAAACGCTCCATATAGGCGCTGGCACTGTGCGTCCGGTCAAGCCGCCTGTACTCGATTACGAGGTCGGCGGGGTGGCCGTGGTGCCTGCATGGCTGGATGATCGCGTGGGCGTACCGGGCGGCAAGCGGGGTACCGACCTCGACGACATCATCGGTGAGTGGAACGCCACGACGACATCGGCGTTGCGGCTGTTGCTGCGCAGCGTCGCGGCGCTGGTCCAACTCAGCGCCCGACAAGACTCTCTGCTGAGCGAAATCGCCGCGGCACCGCAGGTGACCGTCGCCGATCTCGAGGCTGCCGGTGTGCTTCCTATTGCTGCGAACAGCTCCCAGCGAAAAGCCCCGAAGACGGCCCGGCCGACTGGCGGTTTGGTTTAGCCCACAAGCATCAAGCCGAAACGTCTGGCCGCACTTCCTCGCAGCTGCGGAGCGCCAGCTCCCCGGTGAGAGCTGGCCATAGTCCCGCGGAGTGGTGGGTCATGGGGTTGACTCTCGTTGTTGCATCGAACCTCGCAGCCATGCGCTGTCGTCGCAGTCGTAACCTTCCGGCGATGAGCGATACAGCAGACAATGGGAACGGCACGGTTTCGGCAGAGCGGCACGGCGACGTGCTGCTGGTGCGGGTGGATGACGGCAAGGCCAATGCCTTTTCTGTGCCGATGCTCGCTGCGCTCGATGCCCAGATCGATACTGCCGAGGCCGACGATGAGATCGGGGCGGTGGTCATCGCTGGCAATGATCGGGCGTTCTTCGCGGGCTTCGATCTCAACGTGATCCGCGGCGGTGACCGTGCTGCGATCGGCGAGCTCGTATCGGCAGGCGGGGCGATGGTGCGGAGGTCCTATGGCTCATCGGTGCCGGTGGTGGCGGCCTGCACCGGCCACGCGGTCGCCGCCGGAGCCCTGCTGCTGCTCGGGTGCGACCACCGTGTCGGACCCGACGCACAGGTCAAGATCGGCTTGAACGAGGTAGCGATCGCGCTGACGCTGCCCGACTGGGCCATGACCATTTCCAAGGAACGCCTGTCGCGCCGCCACCTGCAGCGCTGCGTGGCCAATGCACGCCTGCTGGACGGTAACGGGGCGGTCGAAGCTGGCTACCTGGACGAAGCCGTCAGCCCCGATGCCGTGGTCGACAGAGCGCTCGAGGTTGCTGCGGAGCTGGCGGAAACGCTCGACGCCGGCGCGTACGCCGCCACGGTGCGCGCGCTGCGCGGCGATGTCCTCGCTGCAATGGACGCTTCGGTTGAACGGGATCGGGCCGCCGCGGCCTGAGATAGAGATGACGGCCAGCGACATGGGGGCTGAGTGATGAAGGCAATCGTCTTCGACGAGCACGGCGACATCGACGTGCTGGCGTATCGCGATATCGACACGCCCGAGCTGCAACCCGGCGAAGCCCGGATTGCGGTGCGGGCCTGTTCGCTCAACTACCACGACGTATTCACCCGCCGGGGCATGCCCGGCATCAAGGTGCCGCTGCCGGGCATTCCCGGCTGCGATGCCGCCGGGCAGGTTGCCGAACTCGGTCCCGATGTCGAGGGGTTGTCGGTGGGCGACCGGGTGCTCGTGGACCCCGTGCGGTGGGACCGCGGCACCGGCAAGTTCTCGATGATCGGCGACACGCTGTGGGGTGCGTACGCCGAGTACGTCGTGGTGGCAGCGAGCCAGCTGATCCCGCTGCCCGATGACGTCTCCTACGAGGACGCTTCGTGCCTGCCGGTGGCCTACGGCACGGCACACCGGATGATGATCACCCGGGGCGAGGTCGGCCCCGGCGACACGGTGCTGATCCTGGGTGCCAGCGGGGGAGTGGGCACCAGTGCCCTGCTGATCTCGGTGATGCGCGGTGCCAAGGTCATTGCTGCCGCAGGCACCGACGAGAAGTGCCAGCGCCTCGCCGATCTCGGCGCGGATGAGACCATCAACTACTCCGAGGTGGACATCGCCCGGTACTGCCGGGAGCAGACCGGCGGCCTGTTCGGCGGGGGCGGCTACGACGTGGTGGTCAACTTCACCGGCGGCGACACCTGGGCCCGCTCGCTGCGCTGCGTGCGCCAGGGCGGGCGAGTGCTCACCTGCGGTGCGACCGCGGGTTACGACCCGCCGACTGACCTGCGGTTCATCTGGACCGCCGAGATGGACATCCGGGGTTCCAACGGCTGGCAGCGCAGCGACCTCGACGAACTGTTGCGGATGGTGCAGGCCCGCGAGCTGGTGCCCGTCATCGATTCGCTGGTGCCGCTGCCTGACGGCGTGGAAGCGCATCGGGCCATGGAGGAGCGTCGCTTCTTCGGCAAGATCGTCATCACCGCCGACGCGCCGGTCTGAGCATCGCTGCCGTGCCCGACGACGGGAGTCCTCCGGCCGACGGTGGTGACGGCGACGACATCGCCGTCATCGATTTCCGGTTCCGGCCCATCGGGGCGCGCAGCTGGACGCCCGAGACCACCTACCACTACCTCGAGCGGATGGGCCTCGAGCCGTGCCCCAGCTTCGAGGCCCAGTCGGTTGACCTGATGTTCACCGAGATGGATGAGGCCGGCATTGCGCTGGGCGTCATCGGCGTGCCCGGTCCGACGGACATCCGCGGGCTGGACCCCACCGCCTCGGCCGAGATCCGCCAGATTGTCTCGGAACATCCAGATCGGTTCGTGGGGTTCGGCTCGGTCGAGCCCAGCGACATCGGGGCCGCAGTGTCGGCCGTCGGAGAGCTAGCCCGCCAGGGCATGCGCGGCGTCACAGTCGATCCGTCCACCGCTCAGATCAGCCGCCGGTTCAACGATCGCGACCTCTACCCGATCTACGAGGAGGCGCAGCGCCTCGGGCTGATCGTGTCCACCACCATGAGCTGCCTGCTCGGGCCGTACCAAGACGACTGCCGCCCGGAATACGCCGACCACGTCGCCACCGACTTTCCCGGCCTCACCATCTCGATCCAGCACGGCGGTTGGCCGTACGTCCGCGAGACGCTCGGCGTGCTCTACAAGCAGCCCAATGTTGTCACCGTGCCCGGCCAATACGTCCACTACGGGTTCCCCGGCTCGGAGGATTACGTGACCGCGCTGACCCGCCAGCTTCCCGACCAGATCCTGTTCGGCAGCGTGTATCCCAACTGCGGCCCGCTCACCGACCTGCGACGCATCGTGGCTAGGTGGAAACTGCCGCCGCACATCGAGCGCAAGTACCTGCGCGACAACGCCGCCCGCGTCCTCGGCCTCTGACGACCGGCAGCGCTAGTGAGTTCGCTCGACCTCGACGGTCACGATGTCGATGCCCGAGTACTTCCGGTGGCGCACCGTCGACGCGAAGTGACGCAGCAGGCGGAGCGAAATCGTGTGCTCTTCGGAGGCAGGGGCGCGTTCGCTCACAAACGTGAGCCGATCTTCGAGATTCTGCGCATCCGCTGAGGTGCGCAGCTGCAGCTCGATGCTGGTCACCGAGGGCCGCGCGATGACGACCAGCCGTGACGGAGACTGGTCCTCGCCGGGCTCGCTTTCCTCCATGAGGCTCAGCAGCGATTCCTCGCCCACGAGCCTGAGCCGGTTCGCCGCGGCCTCGTCCCAGCCTGAGTCCTCCGCGATGTCGGCCAGGAACTTGTCGACCTGCTGCAGCGCCTCGGCATTCAATGCCGTCTCGAGACTGCGCCTTCGACCGCTTGACTCGAGGTAGGCGGTCAGCAAGATCGCGATCAGCGTGCCGACCATCATGCCGTTGCTGAGCAGCGTCCCCCAGGCGCCGCCGATGACGGTGCCGATCACATCAGAGCCTTGCAGTCCTACGCCGACCGCGACGGCGACTCCGATCACCACGGCTTTCTGGGGTCGGAGGCCGTCCTGCAGCACGGAGCGGAGCCCCTCCACGAACAGCAGCCCCATGGTGATGAGCAGGTAGCCCGAAGCCACCGCACTGGGAACGGTCAGCAGGACGGCGGTCAGTTTCGGTGTGAGCACCAGAGCGATGAGGATGGCACCGATGCAATACCCGACCCTGCGAGAGGCCACCCCGGTGAACTGTGCGAAGGAGATCGACGTTGCATCCATGGTGCCGATGGACAGCGTTCCTGCCAGCCCGCCGACGAGCGAGCCCACGCCGACGGTGTTGACCGTGCCCTGCACGAGGCGGTAGTCGGCCGCGCCTGGGTTCCGCAGTGACACCCGCTGGATCACGACGCCGGTGGTCATCGCCTTGATGGTGACGGCCAGCGAGACGACCATAAACAGCGGCAGCAGCGCCCAGAAGTCGGTCCCTGGGGTCAGGTCGAGCCCGGGGAACTCGGGCTGCGGCACCGCAAGCCAAGCAGCACTGCCGACGCCTGCTGGGTCATACAGCCCGAACAGGCCGGCAGCAATGGCCGCAGCGACGATTGCGATGATCGGCGACCACAGCCGGAGAAGCCCTTTGGCACGCAATGCCAGCATCGCCGCAACCAGAACTGCGATAAGCGCGACGACAGGCGCCGCGATGGCCGGGGCGTCCGGGGAGGTCGTGCCGATGCGCTCGACGACAACCTGCATGACCCCGATCGCGATCAGCATGATGACCACACCCGAAACCGTGGGCGTGATGATCCGGCTCAGGCGATGTAGCCACTTGGCCAGTGCGATCTGAAACAAAGCGGTCACGACAACCAGGGACGCCAGCGTCTGCGGTCCGGCACTGTTCACCGCCAGGATCGCAACAGCCAAGTAGCTCGGCGAGGTGGCCATCAGCACGTTGTGACCCCCGCCGAGCGGTCCCAGACGGGCGGCTGAGATCAGGGTCGCGATGCCGCAGACGAGGATCGCCGCCATCACCGACCAGGTGGCCTGGCGGGCGCTGAGACTCGTCGACTGCACGAATAGCGACATGGTCAACACAGTCGGAGCCAAGGCGATCACGACGCCTTGGATGCCCATTCCCAACGACAGCGCTATGGAGCACTTCTCGTCCGGTTCGTAGGTGATGCCCTCGCCCGGCGCTACTGCGGCCACGGAGATCTGGTCGTCTGCTACACCGAGTAGGCGAAGTCGCGCAGGGCTGCGGCCGTTGCCGCGTACACCTCGGGCATCGCGCCACGGAAGATCACGTCGCCTGCATGGCAGGTGCCGTTGACCGTGCGGGCCTGCACGCTGTTGCCCGCCGCCGCCAGCTTGCGGTAGTAGGCGAGCCCCTCATCGCGCAGCGGGTCGAGCTCGTTCACCGAGATGACGTGCGGCGGCAGCCCGGTCAGTTCATCCACGCTGGCGTGGAGCGGCCACGCCAGCGGGTTTGTCCGGTCCTGCCCGCCCATGTCGTACACCTTGGCGATGCCGCCCATGTTCTCGCAGTCCAGGAAGTACTGGTTGTTCTCATGCAGGGACGGCAGGTCGGCGGGCGGGTCCGCGTACATGCCCGAGATGTACGGGCACTGCGCGAACACACCGTCGATGAGGTCGAGATAGCCGTCGCGCTTCGCCTTCAACGTTGTGGCAAGGGTCAGGTTCCCGCCGCCCGATTCGCCCGAGACGGTGATGGTCGACACGCCCAGGGCGTCCTTGTTGGCCGCGACCCATTGCAGGCCCGACGCGCAGTCGTTGAGACCGGCAGGGAACGGGTGGTTGCCCAGCTCGCCGCCGCCGTTGCGGAACTCGACGCCGATCGCCACCAGCCCGAGCGCCGCCAGCTCGTCGCGCCAGCGGACATAGGAGAGTCCCGATGCTTTCAGCAGCACCATGCCGCCGCCATGGATGTGGTACACGCACGGCTGCGGGTCTGCAGCGTCGGATTGCTGGTGGATGTAGAGGTTGATGTCGTTGCCGTCGGCACCGCGAATCACCTCGGTGCGCGACTCCACGCCCTCGACAGGCGGCAAGCTTCCGAAGAGGGCGTCGAAGAGCATCTCGAAGCCGGGCTCAGCCTCGTTGACCCAGGCGTACAGATCCTCCATCGACGTCTCTGCCGTCGCAGGCGACGGCTCGCCGTGGCCGCCCATGCCGACCATTTCCAGCACCGCGATCATGCGAGGGTCGGCCCGTGGATCGTCGGCGATGGTCATGTCCGGATCGCCCAGCCGTCCGGGCCGGTGTACGTCTGCTGCAGCCATGCTGATTCCTTCCGTCCGCCGGAGGCTTTCCTGCCGTCCCGTCGCGCCGCCGACAGTAGCCCCGCCGCGCGACACCGGGAGAAGGGCGCTCGAATCCCAGGCGGCTGCCGTCGGCCGGCGAGCGCAGACGCAGTGATGTAGTCGTTCTTATTACTATGACCGAATGGCCGATCATCCTTTCGACAACGAGTTCGTCATCACCAGCGCGCAGAAGGAGCAGTTCTCGCGCGACGGCTTCGTCAAGCTCGAAGGATTCCTGAATGACAGCGTGGTCGCCATGCTGCTCGATCAGGTCGACGCCGAATCGGGCAGCGGCACCAGCAACGCTTCCCCGCCCCAGCCGGGCCGCCGGTTCAGCAACATGCAGCACTTCCTGGCGGCCGCCAAGAAGGAGGTCTTCGGACTGATCCAGCGCCCCTACTTCCAACAGGCCTTGACCGGTGTGACGGGGCGCGACCTCTTTCTCACCTACGACTTGTCCTTCGAAATCGAAAAGAGCGTTGACAAGGGGCTGCCGTGGCATGCCGGCGTGTCGACGTTCGGGCTCCACTACGCCGAGGACTTCGGGTGCACGCTCTGGGCGCCGCTGCACCCCATCGATTCGAGCGGACAGCGCGGCGGCATCGCCTGCGTTCCCCTCCATGTGCTGTCGGCCGAATTCGTCCACACGACGGACTTGGCGCTCGTCGAGGTGATCAGGGCCAGGGAGCGCGCCGGGAGCAGGACGAGCCCCCAGGAATATCGCGATCTCAGGAACGAGATACTCAACTCCCCGGTGATGGACGAGATCTGCGATGTCCACATGGTCGAGTACGACTTCGAGCCCGGCGATGCGCTCCTGTTCACCAAGAACGTCGTTCACCGCAGCATCGTGCTGGGCGAAGGAGAACTCCCGCGTCGCGCTGCGTATGCCATGCGCTTCATCGACGCGACGTCGCGCTACGACCTGAATCGGGCGCGGACCCTCCACTTTCCCAGCGTGCAGTACGGCGAGGGTCTCTTCCCCTACCGGCAGATCACCAGCGACTACGTCGAGATCGCCGAGGCGGGGGCGAAGGACGGCGACCTTGTCTCGCAGTGCGCCTACTTCAGCGACCGCGACCAAAGGACGGTGTCGAGAACACCGGAGCTGATCGCCGACTCGGCACCCAGCCCCTGACGATCTTGGCTACTCGGGTTCGGCCAACGGGGGAGGCAGGTCGCGATCCGGTTCGTCGACGAGCAGGCGCCGGGTGACGTGCTGGGCTTCGTCGAGCGATCCGACCAGATGCTCGGACGGGATGCGACGGAGTGCATTCAGCGACGTGAGCGTGGCAGCGGGCGCGCCGTCAAGTGCCAGCACGATGCAGTGGACTTGGTTTTCTGTCGCCGTGTCGATGAGCTGTTCGATGACCAGAGCGGCGCTGTCGTCGATGTGCTCGGTTTCGGAGAAGTCCAGAATCACCACCTGGTGGCCCACGATGTCGTCGCCGATGGTGCGAATGAGCTTGCTCGAGGAAGCCACAGTGAAGCTGCCGCGCAGCTTCACAATGCCCGTGCGAGCCGAATACGGGCTGATGCCGTAGGACTCTGCGCTGTGCTCGTGCAGGAAGATCTGGTCGAGCAGGGGCACCGAGACAACGCTGTCGAGCTGGAGGCGCTCGAACTGGCGGGCGCCGATCATGCCCGCCACGATCAATCCCACGGCCACGGCCGTCACCAGGTCCACGAAGATCGTGATGCCGAGCGTCGTCAGCATGATCAGCAGGTGCTCGCGCTGCACACGCCGAAGCCGCGCCAAGAACCGCCAGTCGATGAGCTGCCAGCCGGTCACGGCCAGTATTCCTGCCAGCGCGGCGTGCGGCACGTAGGCGAGCAGCGGCGCCAATCCCAGCACGAGCACCAGGAGCGTGAGCGAGCGGACGATGGGCGAGATCGGGGTACGGGCGCCCATCCGCCACGCCAGGATCGACGAGAGGAAGGTCGGGCTCCCCGGCAAGCCGCCGATGAGGCCGGACGCGACATTGCCGATGCCGGTGCCGAGCAAACCCTTGTCGGGGTCGAGCTGAGTGCGGGTCTGTGCATCCACTGCCAAGGCACCCAGCAGGCCCCGCACCGTGCTGAGCAGGGCAATGGTCAGCGCCGGCACCACGGCGCCTGCCAAAAAGCTCAGCGAGAGCTCGGGGCGCTGCAGGTCGGGCAGGGAGCGCGGGATGCCTTCGAGCGTCGGCACGTCGCTCAGCCCGACGATGTTCAGGAGGGTGCCGGCCAGCAGCGCTGCAACCATGGCGGGCAGGAACCTGCGCAGTCGCTTGGGCCACAGCAACGAGACGGCCAGCGCAACCAAGCCGATGATCAACGCGCCCGTATTCAGCGCTTCCAGCGCGTCAGGCCACTTCTGGATTGCGTTCAGGGGCTTGGTGATCTTGACCGGCTCGCCCATGAACGTGTTGACCATGGAGAGCACCATCATCACGCCGATGCCCGACGTGAATCCGGCGATCACCGAATACGGCGTATAGGTGACATAGCTGCCGATGCGCAGCACGCTCAAGACGAGCTGGATGACTCCGGCCAGGATCACCACCGTGAACGCTTCCGCGGGAGTCTCGGCGTGCGTGGCCACGACCGCGGCCATGGCCACCGCCAAGACGGCGCTCACTGATCCCATCTGTGGCCGAGATCGCTCGAAGATCCCGACGAAGAGGCCCACGGCGAGCGCGCCGTAGATGCCGCTCGCAGCCCCGAGCCCCGACACGACGCCGAACGTCGCGGCGGGCGTGATGGAAACTGCCGCCGCGGTGACACCGCCCGAGACGTCCCCACGGAGTGTGTGAAGGTCGTAGCTCATAGGAGAGAAGCCGGAATCCCTCGTTCGAGGATCCGATAGCCGACGCTATTGCACCGCGGTCATCGACACCGAGGTCAGATCGCCAGCCAGATTGCTACTGGGCGGCCGTGATGACAACAAGCAGCTCGCCGTTGTCGACCTGGTCGCCGACGTGGGCCCGAACTTCGGCCACCTCGCCGTCCGTGGGTGCGGTGATCTGATGTTCCATCTTCATGGCCTCCATCAGCACCAGCACCTGGCCGACGGCCACCCGGTCGCCGGGCTGCACATCGACCATCAGCACTTTGCCGGGCATCGGAGCGACCAAGCCGCCTTCGACTGCCTCGGCATCGGGATCGGGGAATCGGGACCGTTCCCGCAGGGTCGCTGAACCCGTGAGCGGCCCGGTCACGTACCAGTTGTGGCCGCGCCTGCTGACCTGCCAGGTGCCCCGCATGCTGCCTGTCTCGACATCGAGCTCCGCGTCGAACTTCTCAGCGGGCGGTGCGTCGGTTGCCCCGCCGCCAGCGTCGATTCGGATGTGGTCGTCGGCGATGGCGTGGATCTGGATCGAGTGGGGCCGAACGACGAACTCGCTCGCCTCTGGCAGAACGCCGTCGTCGCTGTCGTCAGGAGGGGCGTACGGCGCGTCCGCCCGCAGCGGGGCGACTCGAAGCCGGTAGCTGCCGTCTCGTTGCCGCCGGTAGGTCACGCTCACATCCGCATCGCCTGCGGACGGATCGAGCGCTGTCAGCGGCAGCACCTCGTCGGGCATCACGCTGTTTCGGTAACCGGAGCTCATGAAGCTCAGTGCGGTCGCCTGAGACCGATTGCGAGCCTGCGATACCAGCGCCACTGCCGATGCCGCAGCGTGAAGGAACTGGCCTCGGTAGGGCGGCGATGCGCTCGCGAGCCCGGTTCGCTCGATGAAATCCGTCGTGGTGTCGCCGGCCAAGAACTCATCGCTGCGCAGCGCCGCCGACAGGAAGTCACGATTGGTGACCACGCCGCCCAATCGTGTGCGGTCGAGCGCTGACGCCAGTCCGAGCGCTGCTTCCGTGCGCGTGGGCGCCGCCATGACCACCTTGGCCAGCATCGGGTCGAACTCGGTGCCGACCACCGACCCCACCTCGATACCGGAATCGAAACGCGCCTGCGGATCGCGCGCCGGCGCCCACAATTCGACCGTGCCGGTGGCGGGCAGGAAACCGCTGGCGGGATCCTCCGCGTACAGGCGAGCTTCGGTGGCATGCCCGCGGATGGTCAGATCGTCCTGGCCATAGCCCAGCGGCTCTCCGGCAGCGACGCGGATCTGCTCCCGGACCAGGTCGAGGCCCGTGATCTCCTCGGTGACCGGATGCTCGACTTGCAGACGAGTGTTGACCTCGAGGAACCAGAACTCGGCGTCGTCGCCGCTGCCCTCGAGCAGGAACTCGACGGTGCCAGCCGAGTGGTAGCCGATAGTGCGAACGGCCGCGACGGCCGCGGCGCCCATGCGGTCGCGCAGAGCAGGAGTCACGGCGGGAGACGGTGCCTCCTCGATGACCTTCTGATGGCGCCGCTGGATGGAGCATTCCCGCTCGAAACAGTGCACGAGGTTGCCGTGAGTGTCACCGAGCACCTGGATCTCTACGTGGCGCGGCGCAGGCAGGTAGCGCTCCAAGAACACCGTGTCGTCGCCGAATGCGCCGGCGGCCTCGCGCCGGGCAGCTGCGACAGCGTCGGCGAGGGTGTCGGCGGCGTCGACGATGCGCATGCCTTTGCCGCCGCCGCCCGCCGATGCCTTGACCAGCAGGGGGTAGCCGACCTCGGCGCCGGCGGCAGTCAGATCATCGCCCGACATCGAGTCAGCCACCGGCACCGACGGCAGCGTCGGCACGCCGGCAGCGGTCATCGATTCCTTGGCGGCCAGCTTGTCGCCCATGGCCGCAATGGCCGTCGGCGCAGGCCCCACCCAGATCAGCCCGGCGTCGATCACCGCCTGGGCGAATTCGGCGTTCTCTGACAGGAAGCCGTAGCCCGGGTGCACGGCATCTGCGGCACTGTTCTCGGCCGCGGCGATCACCTTGTCGATCGACAGATATGAATCGACCGCCGTGCGGCCGCCGAGCGGCACGGACAGGTCGGCGTCGGTAACGAACGGTGCCTCGGCGTCACCGTCGGCATAGACGGCAACTGTGGAGATGCCCATCGAATGTGCAGTGCGGAACACCCGGCGGGCGATCTCGCCGCGGTTGGCCACGAGCAGGCGCCGGATCGGTCGAAGCTCAGAATCGGTCATTCCCAGTGGCCCTTACATCCGGAAGACGCCGAACCCATCGGCGCCCTTTACGACGTTGTTGTGGCAGGCGGACAGCGACATCGCGATCACGTCCCGGGTGTCGCGCGGGTCGATGACGCCGTCATCGGTGACGCGCCCACTGGCGTAGGGGGCGAGCGACTTCAGCTCGTGATAGTGCTCCACCTGCTCGGTGATCTTGCGGTCGGCTTCCTCGTCGAACTCGATGCCACGGCGCATCGCCTGGCCCCGCCGCACGATCGACATGACACCCGCGATCTGCTTGGGCCCCATGATCGCGATCTTGGCTGTCGGCCACAGGTAGGTGAAGCGGGTGTTGAACGCCCGACCCGACATGCCGTAGTTCCCCGCGCCATAGCTGTTGCCCAGGATGACCGTGATGTGGGGCACCATGGAGTTCGAGACGGCGTTGATCATCTTGGAGCCGTTCTTGACGATGCCGCCCTGCTCGAAGTCCTTGCCGACCATGTAGCCGGTGATGTTCTGCAGGAACACCAGCGGGATGTCCTGCTGGTTGCAGAGCTGGATGAACTGGGTGGCCTTCTCGGAGCTGTCGCTGAACAGCGGGCCGTTGTTGCCCAGGATCCCCACGGGGAAGCCGTGCACCGACGCCCAGCCGCAGATGAGCGTGGTGCCGTAGCGGGCCTTGAACTCCTCGAAGCGGGAGCCGTCGGTGATGCGGGCGATCACCTCGCGGCAGTCGATCATGGCCTGCAGGTCCCGCGGCATCAGCCCGAGGAGCTCCTCGGGATCGTGCACCGGTGGATCGGCGGGCATGGTGGGACCCGGGCCCAGCTTTCGCCAGTTCAGGTGCGCCACAACCTCCCGGCAGATGCGCAGCGCATCGGCTTCGTCCTCGGCGAGGTAGTCCGCGAGACCTGAGATCTCGGCGTGCATCTGCGCCCCGCCGAGCGTCTCGTCGTCGGAGTCTTCGCCGGTGGCCATCTTCACCAGCGGGGGTCCGCCCAGGAAGACCTTGGACTGGTTGCGGATGAAGATGTTGTAGTCGCTCATGCCGGGCTGGTAGGCACCCCCGGCGGTGGAGCTGCCGAACACCACCGAGATCGAGGGGATCTTCATCTTCGACAGCTCTGTCACGTCATAGAACAGCCGGCCGGATTCGGCGAAGTGGCTCTCCTGCTCGAGCATCTGGCGCTCAGGGTCGTCGTCGCCGCGCAGGTCGCCGCCCGCCGACTCCACGAACTGGACATAGGGCATGCGGTTGTCGCGGCAGATCTCGATGGCTCGCATGATCTTGCGGCCGGCGAACACCGTGATGGCCCCGCCGAGCACGGTCGGGTCGTTGCCTTCGATCATGCACTCGACGCCGTTCACGACGCCGATCCCCATCACCAACCCGCCGCCGACCGCGTAGTTCGAGCAGTAGCCGGCCAGCGAGCTGATCTCGAAGAACGGCGAGTCGCGGTCGAGCACCATGGCAATGCGTTCGCGCACGGGCATCTTGTCCCGGCTGCGCATGCGTGCCATGGCCCGTGGCCCGCCGCCGTCTGCAGCCTGCTGCTGCAGCTCGTCGAGTTCGCCCAGCTGGGTGCGCATGTCGTCGCAGTTCTTGGCGAACCAATCAGCGGAGGTGTCGATGTGGGATCGCAGTACTGGCATGTGACTCCCGCGTAACGGCCGTGCGCACGTTCTGTGCCGCCAGCCCGGTCGAAGCTACGGCGCGAACGCCCGAAGTCTGCATGACGCGCTAGGCGAATGCTCGCTGTGTCGGCCTGACGATCATCAGCCTCCGCCAATAGCATCCCGGCCGTGGCTGACTCGGGTGCGTGGCCGATCGACACGCACATCCTCCAACGGCGCGATGTCGATCGCAGTTACCAGTTGTGGGTGGCACTGCCCATGGGCTACCGGCCTGACGCCTCCGACCCCTACCCGCTCGTCGTCTGCTGCGATGCGCCCTGGACGTTCGGCACCGCAGTGGACACCACCCGGATCCTGTCGATGTCGCGGGAAACGCCGCGCTGCGTGGTCGCCGGCATCGCGCACGACACCGCGGACATGCGCGAGATGCTCGACCTGCGCGCGGTCGACTACACGGTGACGCCCGCCGAGGCACCGCCGATGACCGGCATCCGGGTGCCCGCCGCCGAGACCGGCCAGGCCGAGCCCTTCCGCCAGTGGCTCGCCAGCGATGTGATGCCGCTGCTGTACGACCGGTACCACGTCGGCGAGCCGACCTATGTCGGCCATTCGTTCACCGCGCTGTTCGGCCTGCATGTGCTGTTCAACGCGCCCGACATGTTCGCTCGCTACCTGCTGGCCAGCCCGTCGGTGTGGTGGGACCGAGAAGAACAAGGCGACGGGGTGATGTTCCGGCTCGAAGCCGAGCACGCCGAGGAGGGCGGCGACCCTGCCGTCAAGGTGTTCATGTCGATGGGGGAGCACGAGACCGACGAGTACTCGCCCCAGGCCAAGTTCTGGGACCAGTTCTCGGCCCGCGGTTACCGCAACATCGATGCGACCTGGCACGTGTTCCCGGGCGAGAACCACAACACCGTCGTCGGATCGGCCGTGAGCAGGGGCCTGCGGACCCTCTACGCCGACTGAGGGGTTTCTGACGCTCTAAGTTCGCGTGATTGCGAGCGGGAACGCAGAAGGCGACGGGGGAATGGCGCTCACAGCACCACAAGCCGATGACGCAGACGCGTCTGACGACCTAGCCGTCAGCCGGCTGGCGCGCTTGATGCGCCCATTCGTGGGTGTCGCTGTGCCGGCGACGGCGGCGATCGCTGCGCTGCTCGTGGGCGCGGTGATGCTCCTCTCCTTCGGCGCGAACCCGCTCGTGGCGTACGGGGAACTCATCACCGGCGCGTTCGGCAGTGCTGACAATCTCGCCGACACCGCTGTGCGGGCGATGCCGCTGGCCCTCGTCGGCGTCGGCATCTGCATCGCGTTCCGCACCGATGTCATCAATATCGGCGGCGAAGGCCAGATCATCCTGGGCGCCATCGCTGCGACGGTGACCTCGATGGCATTCGACGATGTGCCCCGCGCGCTGCTGGTGCCCATGGTGATCGTCGCGGGAGCGATCGGCGGCGGCTTCTGGGGTGCGATTCCCGGTGCGCTCAAGGCCTATGCGGGCGTCAACGAGATCCTCTCCACCATCATGATGAACCTCGTTGCGTTTCACCTCCTGAGCTTCTTGCTGCAGGATCTGCTGATCGAGCCCGGCGAGATCAAGATCCAGCAGACACGCCGGCTCAGCCCCAACGCCGACCTGCCGCTGCTGCCCGGCGGGACCCGGCTGCACATCGGTGTACTCGTCGCGATCCTGGTGGCGGTCCTGGGCTACCTGCTGCTGTTCCGCAGTGCGCTGGGCATGCGATTGCGGGCTGTCGGGCACAACCCTGACGCTTCTCAGTACGCAGGCATGGCGGTGCGCAAGAGCGTCACGCAAGCGCTGGCGTTCAGCGGGGCTTGCTGCGGCATCGCCGGCGCAGTCTTGGTGTTCGGCAGCGAATCGCACCGGCTCATCGGTGAAGGCGGCGCTGCCGCATTCACCCAGAACGCCGGCTTCAACGGCATCGTGGCGGCACTGTTCGGCGCACTGCACCCGATCTTCACGGTGCCGGCGTCGTTCCTGTTCGGCGGCATGCTCACCGGCGGCAGCGACATGCAGCGAGCCACCCAGGTGCCTGCCGCATTGGTGGTGGCGCTGAACGGCGTGGTCGTGGTGTTCGTGGTGGGCAGCCTGCGATTGCGAGACTGGCTCAGGACGTGGGCAGGCGAGGTCTCGAGCTATGGGGGTCGGGCATGAGCGACTTCTTCACGGTGAGCGTGCTCGTGGCCACCCTGGCGTCGGGCATCCGGCTGGCAACCCCGTTTCTGCTGTCAGCGCTGGGCGAGACCATCGGCCAACGATCCGGCGTCCTGAACCTAGGTGTTGAAGGCGTGATGCTGATCGGCGCCTACGCCGCCTACATCACGGCGCTGCGGACGGGGAGCGTCTTCGCCGGCGTCCTGGCGGCCATCGGTGCCGGTGCGCTGATGGGCATGGTGTACGCCTTCATCACGGTCGTGATGCACGCCACCCAGGGCATCAGCGGCATCGGCATCTTCCTGTTCGGGCTGGGCTTCACCGATCTGCTGTTCCGCCAGCAGGTCGGCACGCCGGTGCCGATCGACGGCCTTCGGGGCCTCGACATGGGCGCGCTCTCGGACCTGCCGATAGTGGGGGAGCTGCTGTTCAGCCACAACATGCTCACCTATGTGGCGTTTGCCCTGGTCCCGGTGGTGTGGTTCGCGATGAATCGGACCACGTTCGGCCTGAACGTGCGGGCCGTGGGCGAGACGCCCGAAGCAGCCGACACACTGGGCGTGCGAGTCAACGTGGTGCGCACGCAGGCGATCATCATCGGCAACGTGATGGCCGGCCTCGCGGGCGGCACGCTGGCGCTCGACGTCGGCATCTTCCAGCAGAACCTCACCTCGGGGCAGGGGTTCATCGCCGTAGCGCTGGTGTATTTCGGAGCGTGGCGCTCCAGCGGTGTGATGGCGGGAGGGCTGCTGTTCGGCGTCGTGTCGTCCACCGTGCTGCAGCTCAAGACCCTCGGCATCATCGTCGGTGCCAATTCGACCATCGCCGCGATGGCGCCGGCGATCCTGACCATCGTGGTGCTCGTGCTCGTCAGCCGTCGCATCGGGGCGCCGTCCGCCCTGACGGTTCCGTTCGAACGAGACAACTAGCAATGGGCCGCACTTGCTGCGGACACGGGGCCGCGCCCTGCCCTGCTCCCCGAAGTGCATCGCGGCCGTGTGCGTTCGCCTAGCATCGCCGGCAGGCCCGGGGCCCGCTGAATGGCAGCGCAGCGCGCAGAACCAGCGAGAGTCCGTGGCTGGGCAGATCAGGGAGGATCTCCGCAATGTTCACCAAACGCTTGACCAAGCTGCTGCTCCTGCTGGCAGCGTTCGCGCTGTTCGCTGCAGCCTGCGGCGACGACGACGATGGCGACGCCATGACGACTCAGGAAACCTCTGCGCCGGCTGCGGCGGATGAGGACATGGCCGAAGACGACATGGCTGACGAGGACATGGCCGAAGACGACATGGCGGCCGATGAGGACATGGCGGATCCGATCCGCATCGCAATCGTTGCGCCGAGCGCCAGCAACGACTTGGCGTTCACCCAGAGCATGGTCGACGCGGTGAACGCGATTGCGGCGGACCGCGAGGTCGAGATCGCTGTCACAGATGGCACTTTCATCGTGGAGGAAGCGGCAGCGGCGATCCGTGGCTACGCCGAGGACGGGTTCGACTTGGTGATTGCCCATGGCAGCCAGTACGGCGGTCCGCTTGAGGGCATAGCGCCGGACTTCCCCGACACCTCGTTCGCATGGGGCACCGCTGTCGACACCAAGGGCCTGCCCAACATCTTCGCTTACACCGTGCGGTCTGATGAGGGCGGCTACGTGTCGGGCACGGTGGCCGCTCAGATCAGTCAGTCCGGCGTGGTCGGCGTGATCGGCCCGATTGAGGTCGGCGACGCCAAGCTCTATGTCGACGGATTCGCAGCCGGTGTGGCGGCAGCCGATTCATCGGTAACGACCAACATCGTGTACACAGATTCCTTCAGCGATGTCGCGCTTGCAGCGGAAGCAGCGAACGCGCACATCGGCAATGGCGCTGATGTCTTGACCGGTTCCGCGCAGATGGTCGTGGGCGCCACCGGCGTGGCTGCCGAACACGGCGACGTGGCTTGGTTCGGCACTCAGGCCAATCAGACTGCGCTCGGGGAGGACTTCGTGGTCGCCTCGCAGGTGTACCACTGGGAAGTGCTGCTGGCCGAGATGATCGACAAGATCGAAGCCGGCACGCTCGGTGGTGAGGTGATGACCGCCACGCTCGCCAATGGCGGCATCGTGATCGAGTTCAACGACGGCTACGGCCTCGACGCCGGGATCCAAGAGGCGGCGGAGGCAACCATCGCCGGCATCGTCGACGGCTCGATCTCGACCGGCCAGTAGGCAAGGTCACATTGAACGGCCAGCACGGACGAGCTGAACCAGCCGAGCAGGCCTCGCAGGTCTGATCGGCAGCACGCTGCGTATGGCCGAGCAAACACACAACACGGCAGCCGGGGCCACGGCAGCAGGCCGGGCCCCGGCTTCGCCGATGCTGGAGATGACCGGCATCACCAAGCGTTTCCCAGGCGTTGTCGCGAATGAGAACGTCGATCTGGTCGTGCAGCCCGGCGAGGTGCACACCCTGCTGGGGGAGAATGGCGCCGGCAAGAGCACGCTGGTGAAGATCCTCTACGGCCTGTACCGGCCCGACGAGGGCGAGATCAAGATCCAGGGAGCGCCGGTCGAGATTCCCTCTCCGGCTGCCGCGATCGACCACGGGATCGGCATGATCCACCAGCACTTCATGCTGGTCCCGACGCTGACAGTGGCCGAGAACGTGGCGTTGGGCCTGCACGGGCGCCGAGGCCTGGCGGACATGGGTCCGGTGCGACGGCGGCTGATGGAGGTATCCGAACGTCACGGGCTCGCCATCGACCCCGATGCGTACATCTGGCAGCTCGCCGTCGGCGAGCGCCAGCGGGCGGAGATTCTCAAGGCGCTCTACCGGGAAGCGCAGCTCCTGGTGCTCGATGAGCCGACGGCGGTGCTGACGCCTCCCGAAGTCGAGGATCTGTTCGCCACGCTGCGATCGCTGACCGACGAGGGTCGCGGTCTTATCTTCATCTCCCACAAGCTGGCTGAGGTCATGGTCATCTCCGACCAGATCACGGTGCTGCGAGACGGCTTGGTCGTGGGGCGTACCACGCCCGCGCAGACCACCCGCGAAGGGCTGGCATCGATGATGGTCGGGCGGGAGGTGAAGCTGGGACGCGAGGTGCCCGACCAGGACACCGGCGACCGGCGCCTGGTCGTGGATCGCCTGCATGTCCGCGGCGACCGGGGGAACATCTCGCTCGACGACTTTTCCGTGCACGTGGCGAGCGGAGAAATCGTCGGCATCGCCGGCGTGTCGGGCAACGGGCAGCGCGAGTTGGCCGAAGCGATCTTCGGCCTGCGACCCATCGAGTCCGGCACTGTGCAGGTTCGCGGCGAGACCATCGCCGCACCGTCGCCGAAGCGGGTGCGCCGGCGCGGCGTGGCGTTCGTGCCCGAGGAACGCATGCGCCACGGCGCCGTCGGCGAGATGAGCGTGTCGGAGAACCTGATGCTCGTCGACTATCACAAGCCGCCCTTCGCCCGCGCCGGGCTGCTCCAGTTCGGAACGATTGCTGAGCGCTGCTGGGAGTTGGTGCGCCGATTCACGGTCAAGACGCCGGCCCTGAGCACCGAGACCTCGCACCTGTCGGGCGGCAACATCCAGAAGGTCGTCATCGCCCGCGAGTTCTCGGCCGACGCCGATGTGCTCGTGGTGGCCCAGCCGACCCGCGGGATCGATATTGGCGCAGCGGAGTACGTGCACGAGCGCCTGCTGGAAAAGCGCGCTGCCGGTGCCGCGATCCTGCTCATCACCGAAGATCTCGACGAGGCCCTGCAGCTCTCGGATCGGGTTGTCGTGCTCTTCGAAGGCCAAGCCATGTGCGATCTGCCTCGCTCGGAGGCCACCACCGACCGCGTCGGCCTGCTCATGACCGGTGTCAGCGAGGGGGCTCCAGCGCCCGCCTGATCGTTGAGCGCCGGGCCTCGGGGGTGGGGCAGAATGGGCGCACAGGGATGTCGCACCTGAATGATGGGGGAGGCTGTGACATGACGGTGACCGAGACCACTTCCGCGACCCAGGACCGCAGCCGCGGACCCAAGCCGGCCAACGGCAAGGTGCCGGTATACGACGCGGATGCGCACATCGCCGAGCCGACGTCGGTGTGGGAGGAGTACGCCGATCCCAAGTACCGGGATCTGATCGCGCAGTGCCGGATCATGGGTGACGGCAGCGACGCCATGTTCGTCGAGGGCAAGAGGCTGCGCAACGGCATCGCGCCGGCCTGCATCCCGCACGCGTACGGCACCGACGTCACCTGGGACGACATCGTGCCTGGCAGCTACGACCCGGCCGCTCGCTTGTCGGTGATGGACGACGAGGGCCTCGACGCGGCGCTGATGTTCCCGTCGCTCATGCTGATCTCGGGCGACATCAACGACCCAGACATCGCCGTCGAGAATGCCCGTGCCTACAACCGCTGGATGACCGACTTCTGCTCGGAAAACCCGAACCGGCTCTTCGGTATGGGCGTCTGCCCGCTGCAGTCGGTTGACGGAGCGGTCGCGGTGATCGAAGAAGTGGCGAATGCCGGGCTGACCGGCATCACGTTCCGGCCCGAGCGGTATCACGGGATGGAGCTGTTCTCCGACGAGATGAACCGCGTCTGGTCGGCGGCCGAGCACCACGACCTGACCGTCGGCATCCACGGCAGCTTCGGCTCGAGCATGCCGAGCTTCGCCAAGACCCGCTACGAGAACCAGTTCTACGTCCACATGGTGTGCCACCCGTTCGAGCAGATGGCCTCGGTGATGGAGATGGTGGCCTCCGGCGTGCTCGACGACCACCCCATGCTGCGGGTGGGCTTCTTCGAGTCGGGCCTGGGCTGGCTGCCCTACTGGCTCGACCGTCTGGATGAGCACAAGGAGGCCATGGGCCACCTCGTGCCTCGGCTCAAGCGCGATCCCACGGAGATCTTCTCCGAGCAGTGCTTCGTGACGATGGAGGCTGGCGAGGGCGAGGCCTTCGAGCAGGTCGCCGCAATGGGCCTGGCACATACGGTCGTCTGGGGCTCGGACTACCCGCACTACGACTGCACGTTCCCCGGCGCGCTGGCCGAACTCAACGAGACCTTCGAGGGCTTTGACGACGAGGTCAGCGCCCTGCGCGACGAGGTCGTCTACACCAACGCCCGCCGCTTCATGGGGCTCTCGTAGCCCCATGAACGTCGAACACAGCATGGGCCTCTCCTAGCCCCAGACTTCCGACGCTCAGGGCGTTTCGGGGACCAGGGTTCGGTGGTAGACGGCCCGCACGGCGAGTGCCTCGCGCAGCTCGTCGGTCATGTCCTCGGCGAACTCTGAGCGGTAGCTGGAGTCGAGCACGACCGAGACGGCGAACTGCAGCCCGGAGAACAGCCCGATGAAGGCTGCCACCAGCACGAGTTGGCGGCTGAAGAGCAGTTCCCCGCTCCAGAGCGGGAGACTCACCACCCACGAGCCTTCCCAGGTGAGCTGGCTCAACGTCGTCCACTGCAGCAGGGTGCTCTCTCGCACGGTGAACACGCCGAAGAGCACGTAGAAGCACGTGACGATCACCGCCACCAGAGCGATCTGGATGCTCTGGGCCACGAACAGCAGCAGGCTGACGTTGAATCGTGCCCGGCGTCCTAGCGGCGGTGAATCGGGTGCCGGGGAATCATCCGCTGGGACCAAGCTCGCGATAGGCGTCTCCGCACAACGAGAGCGCACATCGGCCCAGGACGAGAAGCGGGCCATGTCCACTGCAAGGCGCCGCACCGAGATGATGACGAACAGCGCCCCGACGGCGACCAGCAGCGCAGCGATCATCCCGAAGAACGGCAGCGTGAAATCGTTGGCCACCTGCCACATCTCGGCATTGAGGAAGATGAACGCCGAGAACACCAGCAGGATCGGGAGCGACTTGGCCAGCAGCGTCATGACTTGGCCCACTTGACGCCACAGTTGGCCCACCGACCATCGCACCATCGGCAGCAGGCCCCAGCTGGTCACCACGTACGCGCCGACCAGCAGCGCCGCATTCAGGCCTGCGGCAAACGCCGCATCGACAATGATCGAATCGGAAGATCCCAGGCCGGCGAAGACTGCCCCGAGCACGAGGTAGGCCAGCACCTCCCAAACGCCGAACCGGTCGGGGAGCTGCCACAGGCGTCGTCCCCGCAGGAGATTGACGAGCGCCACGACGCCTGCCATCACGGCCAGGCCCACCACGAAGACGGCTGCCTGGGCCCAGCCCATCCACCTGTCGCCGAACACGAAGAAGAACTCGATGAACACCACGAGCGCCAGGAACGGCGCGGCCCGCGTGAGCACGTCGGCGCTGGCGGAGTAGTCGTGAATCAGATGCGGCAGGCCTCTGCGGACGAACCACCGCTCGCAGCGGTGTCGTTCGGCGGCCAGGGCGTGCGCGCTGCCTGCTGCGTCGACGTTCCCCATGGCGGAGCACCCTAGGAATCTCAGCCGAGCAAGCCAAGATCGCGGTGGCCATGACATCGACGGTGCAGGGGCCGCTAGACATTGGCGCCATGGGACAGACGATTTCCTTGACAGCTTCAGACGGCGTGACGTTCAGCGCCTACCGGGCCGAGCCCTCGGGGCCGCCGAAGGGCGGTGTCGTGGTGGTGCAGGAGATCTTCGGTGTGAACGACCACATCCGCAGCGTGGCCGACGGCTATGCCGCCGACGGCTATCTGGCGGTGGCGCCGGCACTTTTCGACCGTGTGCGGGGCGGCGTCGAGCTGGGCTATGACGCCGAGGGCATCGACGTGGGACGCAAGATCGCCTTCGAAGACCTGACGGTGGATCAGGTCATGGACGACATCGCAGCAGCGGCTGATTGCGCTGCCGAGGGCGGCGAGGTCGGCATCGTGGGCTACTGCTGGGGCGGGTCGATGTGCTACGTGGCCTCAGCTCGCCTGGCCGACAAGATCGCCGCGGCGTCCGGCTATTACGGCGGGCAGATCATGCCGCACCTCGACGAACGGCCCACCGCTCCGCTGCTGCTGCACTTCGGCACCGAGGACCATGGCATCCCCCTCGAGAAGGTGCACGCCATCGCCGAGCGCTGGGACCACATCGCCGTGCACATCTACGACGGCGCCGATCACGGCTTCAACTGTGACGCTCGGGCCAGCTTCCATCCCGATGCTGCAGCACTGGCCAAACAGCGCACCCTCGATCACTTCGCGGCGCATCTGGGCTGACGGTCGTCGTCTCGACCTGCAACTCACATCACAGCCGGGCACAATTCAGGCCACCAACAGCGGGACAGGCCAACTGGGGCAACAACCAGGTCCCTTTTACGGGGGGGGGGGGTCTGAGCGCGGGATCGCCGGGCCCACTTGCGCATGTTTGCGATGCGGGGATCCCAGCGGGCAATTGTC
>VYDH01000030.1 GCA_009843525.1 Acidimicrobiales bacterium
CCGCTCTAACATCACCACCGACCACCCCGCTTACACAGAACATCTGACACACCCCGACAGCCCTGCTCGACCAGAGCACGGGTCAGCGCCGCGCCGTAGGAACCGGTGGACTCCACGCCGACCGCGGCGACCGGCCCGAACGAGGCGAGCCATCGGTGGGTCAACCGGTAACCAGCGCTCGTTGCCGGGAACGCCTCGGTGCCCAGGACCCGCCCGAGCGGGTCCAGTGCGACGGCGACATGAAAGTCGGTGTGGCAGTCAATCCCGCCGATCACCGCCTGTTGTTGGTCTGGCATGCTGATGCCCTTCATCTCGAAGCGGCTCGCGTGCCGGGACGGGACGGACACAACAGTGATGAGGCATCTGCCAGCACAGGTTCCTATGAAGTCACGTCGCTCGTTCCGGACCGGCCGCAGCTGGCAAGTCCAAGGAACGAGTCATCGACGCCGACGAGTCCCAGGCAAGGCACCCACGACGAGCAGGGCCAGTTTTGCGGCAAGTCACACGCCGACGACCCGCTCCCCGCGAACATCTTCACTGTTGTGCGCAGGCTCCAAGCATTTGGAGCCTGTTCCACGAACTCACCCCACGCCAGAACGCGAAGAGCCAAGAAACGACATCTTGAGAGACAGATTTCCTACGCTCTCGATGCAAAATTCTCTACACTTTCAGACATCACTCCGGATGTGCGGCGATGGCGGCAACGGCTCGTGCGTCCGGTGGCGAACCGGCCAGAAGGGGAGGTGCAGTGATGGTGTCTGCGGCGCCGGCGGCGGCAGGTGGCACGGCCGAGACGCTGACGCCCGTCGGCTACCGGCCTCGGGTCGTCGACGGCCTGATCGCGGAGCAGTTGCGCACGATGGGCGCAGTGGTCCTTGAGGGTCCCAAGGGTTGCGGCAAGACATGGACAGGCCTGCGACACGCGCGAAGCGTGGTTCGCTTCGACGCCGACGCCTCAGCCCGCGGCCTTGCTGCGATCAGTCCCGATGCGGTCCTCGACGGCGAACACCCGCGGCTGCTCGATGAATGGCAACTCGTGCCGGACCTGTGGAACCATGTTCGCCACGCCTGCGATCATGCTGGCAAGCCGGGCCAGTTCGTTCTGACCGGATCGGCGCTGCCGACGAACGACATCGTGCGTCACTCGGGCGCTGGTCGCATTTCTCGGACGCGGCAGCGGCCGATGTCGCTGTTCGAGTCACAGATGTCGACCGGGCAGGTGTCGCTCGCTGGCCTGCTGGCTGGCGAGCCAGTCGAGCCGGGCCGCACCGAGCCGGAGTTCCGCGACATGCTCGATGCTTTGTGCGTCGGCGGTTGGCCTTGGCTCGCCGCGGCGACGCCGGCGGAGGCGCAGCGGCGGCTGCGCGAGTACCTCGACGAAGTGCGTCATGTGCAGATCAACGGCGACTCAGTGCGCAGCCGCGACCCGGTGCTGGTCGAACGCCTCATGATCTCGCTGGCTCGCAATTCCGCCGCCACTGTGCCGGTGTCGCGGCTGGCTGCTGAGGGCGGCGGCGAGCAACCGCTGAACCACCAGACCGCACGCGCCTATCTCGACGCCTTGCACCAGATCTTCGTCATCGAAGACCAGCCGGCCTGGGCGACACATCTGCGCTCACGCTCGCGACTCACGAAGTCGCCCAAGCGGCACTTCGTCGATCCGGCGTTGGCGGCAGCGGTGCTGCGTGCGAGCCCGAGCGCTCTGCTGAGCGACCTCGAAACCTGCGGGTTGCTGTTCGAGTCGCTGGTAGTTCGTGACCTGCGCGTCTACGGGGAGGCTGCTGACTGTGACGTGTCCCACTACCGGCTCGACAGCGGCGTGGAAGCCGACGCCATCGTGAGCCGACGCTTCGAGGGCGAGTGGATCGTCGTCGAAGCCAAGCTCTCCCCGGCGCCCGACTCCATCGATGCCGCCGCAGCGTCGCTGCGGCGAGCCGTCGGCAGCATCGACACTGCCCGCGCCGGGGCACCGGCTGCGCTCCTGGTGGTGACGCCCGCCGGTTACGCCTATACCCGGCCCGACGGTGTGTCGGTTGTGCCCGTCTCCCTGCTCGGCCCCTGATCGACGGCTCACCGCGCCGAAGAAAAGTTATGCAGTGATGGGCAGGGGTTATGATGCGCATCATGCGTACGACCATCTCGCTTGACGACCAGCTGTCGGCGCGGGTGCGCCGCGAAGCGCATGAACGCCAGATGAGCGTCAGCGCCTTCATCGCAGCCACGCTGAGCGATGCGCTGCTCAAACCTGAACCGCCGCCTCGGCCGCCATTCCGCCTGGTGACCGCGCCCGGTGCTCGCCCGCGCCCCACGGTGGATCTCAACCGGCCGCGCGCGATCGACATCGAGCACGACGAGATGCATCACGCGCCATCGCGGCGCTGATCGCCGTGCTGCTGCCCGATGTCAATGTGCTGCTGTACGCACACTTCCCGGATGCCGTCGACGACCATCGTGCGTACGCAGGCTGGCTCACGCAGCTGGCGACGGGGCCAGAGCCGTTTGCCCTGTCCGTCCTGGCGATCTCAGGCTTCCTGCGCATAGCGACGAACCCGCGCGTCTTCGATCCGCCATCCACACTCGATCTGTCGTGGCAGTTCATCGATTCGCTGGTTGAGCGTCCCACTGCTCGCGTCGTCGCGCCCGGACCGGACCACTTGGCCATCCTTGAACGGCTGTGCAGAGATGCGAGTGCCGTCGGCAAGCTGGTCGCCGACGCGCAGCATGCGGCGATCGCCGTCGAGCACGGCTGCACCTTGGTCTCCACCGACACCGACTTTGCCCGCTTTCGAGGCCTGCGCTGGCAGCATCCGCTGCAACCCGAAGAAGCCTGAGGGCCTCGCCCCCACCCACGGACCCTCGACCCGACGTCATCTCGCACTCTCACGAAGAGCCAAATATTCTGGCCGCCCACCTCGTTCCAACGGGTCGTGAACCTGCCCGTGTCGCAGGGTGTCGGTATGGTCGCGCCGGTGAGCGAGGGGACGCCGGGTCGCAGTGGCGGTACCGACGGCAGCGAGCTGTTCATCGTGGACAACTCGGTGTCGGGCTGGACGGGGCTGGAGTACCTGCGGCAGTGGTGCGAGATCTCGCGCAGCTTCGATATCGCGACGGGGTTCTTCGAGATCGGCTCGCTGCTCGAGCTGGACGGTCACTGGCAGCGCCTCGACAAGATCCGCATTCTCATGGGCGAAGAGGTGTCGCTTCGCACCAGGCATGCGTTCGCCGAGGCGCTGGCCGATCGCTTGGACCGCTTGGACGGGAGCCTGGAGGGCGAGAAGGGCTCGAATCCGTTCTTGGCCGGCGTGGACGGGATCGTCGAGGCGTTGCGCACCGGTCGCATCGAATGCCGTGTGTTCCGCCGGTCGAAGTTCCATGCCAAGGCGTACATCACCCACTCCAAGCTGGAGGTAGTGGGCGCCCGTGCGCTGGTGGGTTCCAGCAACTTCACGCGCCCCGGGCTCTCGCAGAACACCGAGCTGAACATCCAGGTGCAGGTGGGCGCGGAGGTGGCGCAGCTCCAGCGCTGGTTCGACGAGCACTGGGCCGCGGCCGAGCCGGTCACTGACGAGGTGCTGGCGACGATCACTCGTCACACGGCCGAGCTGACGCCCTTCGTCGTGTACGCCAAGGCACTGCACGAGTATTTCCGCGGCCAGGAGCTTGCCGCCGCCGAGTGGGATCGCAACGAGTCGCAGGTGTTCGGCCAGCTCGATCAGTACCAGCGCGAGGCGTACTGGACGATGATGAAGATCGCCCGGCGCTACGGGGGAGCGTTCCTCTGCGACGGCGTCGGGTTGGGCAAGACGTTCGTCGGGCTCATGCTCATCGAGCGTCTCGTGCTGCACGAGAGCAAGCGGGTCGTGCTGTTCGCTCCCAAGGCAGCGGTCGAAGGCGTGTGGCAGCCACACATCGATGCGTGGCTCGATCACATCGGCGGCGTGGGGGGAAGCGCCGATTTCTCGAATCTGTCGGTGTTCAGCCACACCGACCTCAGCCGCGGGGGCGACTACCCGGCGCGCTTCGAGCGGATGACGGCGCTGGCCGACGCGGTGGTCATCGACGAGGCGCACCACTTCCGCAACCGGGGCCGGCTCGGCCACTACGGAGGTGCCGACGGCGCCGACACGAGGTCGCGCTATTGGCGCATGTTCGACCTCGTCAACGGCGCTGGCGATCCCGACACCGGAACGCGCGCAGCGCCGCCGAGGCGCAAGCAGGTGTTCATGCTGACGGCCACGCCGATCAACAATCGCATCACCGACCTGCGGCACATGATCGAGCTGTTCACCGGCGGCGACGACGGCTGGTTCGCCCGCACGCTCGGCGTCAACAACCTCACGACGCATTTCCGCAACATGGAGAAGGAGCTGGACGATCGGCTGAGCGACGCCGACCCTGACCGTCCGGCACTGATCGACATGGCTGCCGAGGGCATCGGCGAGGCCGGCGCGGGACCGGTGGCGCGCGAACTGGTCGTGCAGCGCAGCCGCGCCTACGCCCGACGCAGCCAGCAGGCGCTGGGCGCAAGCGAGGCGATGTTCCCCCGCCGGCAGCCGCCGCAGGTCGCGGAGTACTCCATCCGCAAGTCCTACGGCGAGGTGCTCGACATGTTCGAGGAGGCGTTCAAGCGCGACAACCCGCTGTTCACCCTCGCGATCTACTACCCGCTCTACTTCTACATCGGCGACCGCACCGACATCGACCCGCTGGAGGAGAACCGCCAGCGGCAGGTGGTGGGGCTGATCCGCTCGATGTTCCTCAAGCGTTTCGAGAGCAGCGTCTATGCGTTCACCCGCTCGCTCGATCTGTTGATGCGCAAGCTGCTCGCCTTCGCCGACAAGAACGTCGCCACCGAACGCGAGCACCAGCAGCTCAGCGAGTGGAAGCGTGTCAACGCAGAGGTCATCGGCTTCCGGCCCGAACAGCAGCTCGGCTTCGGACTCGACCCCGACGACGATGACCCCTCCGACAGCGAGGACGTGGTGCCGCCTGAGCTGGCCGACGCAGCAGACCTGCTGGATCGTGCCGAGTACGACGTGCCGGCAATCCTCGCCGAAGTCCGCCGCGACCTCGACCGCATCGCCGGGTTCCTGTCGCGCACCAAGCAGTTCCGGCCGTCCGACGACGACAAGCTGCGCCGCCTCACCGAGCTGCTCACCAGCGAGGAGGTGCGCGGCCCGCGCCCGTCGGCTGCGAAGGCAACGCCGCAGGGCAACCTGCTGCGCAACGAACCGCTGGGCCGCAAGGTGCTGGTGTTCACCGAGTTCGCGGACACGGCGCGCTATGTGGCCAAGCAGCTGCGCGAGGCGGGCGTCGCCGGTGTCGAACAGCTCGACGGCGGCTCGTCGCGCAGCCGGGCCGAGGTGATCCGCCGCTTCTCGCCCTACTACAACGGCACGTCGCCGAGAGAGCTGCCGCCGGGCAGCGAGATTGCCGTGCTGATCTCCACCGACGTACTGTCGGAGGGCTTGAACCTCCAGGACGCCACGCTGCTGGTGAACTACGACATTCACTGGAACCCGGTGCGGCTGATGCAGCGCATCGGCCGTGTGGACCGCCGCATGAGTCCCGAGATCGAAGACCGCATTGCCGCCGACGACCCGGCAGGGGCAGCGCAGCGGGGCGTGGTGAAGTTCTGGAACTTCCTGCCTCCCGACGACCTCGACCGCATCCTGCAGCTCTACGGCCGGGTCAGCGGCAAGACCTTGCTGATCTCGCGCACGCTCGGCATCGAGGGCCGCAAGCTGCTGACGCCCGCCGACGACTTCGAGGCGCTCAAGGAGTTCAACGCCGGCTACGAGGGCGAGATCACCCCGGTCGAGCAGCTCCACCTGGAGTACCAGGAACTGCTGCGCTCCCACCCCGGCTTGGCCGATCGGCTCGACGCACTGCCCGGAAGCGCATTCTCGGGCCGCGAGCAAGCCGACGGCGGCGTGCGCGGCGTGTTCCTGTGCGTCACGCTGCCCGCACTCGACACCGAGGCGGCCAGCGGCGAGTTCACCTTGGACGCCGGCCCGACACGCTGGTACCTGTGGAACGCCGACGCCGAGCGGATCATCGAAGCCGGCGACGACATCGGCGACGTTGCTGCCTGCATCCGCTCGACGCCCCAGACGCCTCGGCGCACCCGCTTCGAGCTCGACGAACTGGTCGCCGTGCGCAAGCGCGTCATGGACCGTATCGCCAACACCTACGAGCGAGCCGCGCAGTTGCCCGCAAGCGCACCGAGACCGCGTCTCGACTGCTGGATGGAGCTGAACTGATGGCACAGCCACGGCCGGCGCTGAGCGGTTCGATGCTGCGCCGCATCCGCACCCAAGCCGATCTGTTCAAGTACCTGGAAGCCGAGCTCGACTGGCCGATCGATGTCGATGACTTCGACGAAGACGAGCGCCTGACGTGGGAGTGGCTGCCGTCCGACATCGGCATCGCTCCCGAGGACCTCGCGAGCCTGCGACGGCTGCGCCAGCTGCGTCCGCTGAGCGCCGCCCAGCCGTGGGGCATCTTCTTCGTCGAGTTCGACCGCGAGCGGCTGCCGGTCACCCAGTTCCGGAAGCTGGCCCAGGCATTCGCCCGTCGGCCGGGCCGCAGCGCGCCGGGTGACGACCGTCCGCGTTGGGATGCGGAGAATCTGCTGTTCGTGGTGACCACCGGGGGCGACCAGACGGTGCAGCTGCACCTGCTCGCCCTGTGGAACCGCGACGGGCGCGCGGATGAGATCCGGTCGCTGGCGTGGCGACCCAGCCAAGGCAGCGACCGCCACTTGGCGCGGCTGCATCACGAGCTGCTGCCACGCTTGGCATGGCCGTCTGATGACGCCGCCGGTCCCGACGAGTGGACCGCACAGTGGCGTGACGCGTTCAAGCTGCCGCTCGGCACCGCCATCTCGACTGCTTCCCGGCTCGCCACCCAGATGGCCGCCTGCGCCGGCGACCTGCGAGATCAGATCGCTGAAGCGCTGGCCGCCGAAGCGGGATCGGGCCCCTTCACGACCATGCTCGGAACCGTCCGCTCGCAGCTGATCGCCGACGTGGACGCGTCTCGGTTCGCCGATATGTGCGCCCAGACGCTCGTCTACGGGCTGCTGTCGAGCCGCGTCACCTCGCCGGAGGACTTCGGCACCTCGCCGGTCTACTCCGCGGTGCCGTTGTCCAATCCGTTCCTCGAGGCGTTCTTCGAGCAGATCCACGACGAGGCCAGCGTGCTCGACCTCGCGGGCAGCGGCCTCGACCAGCTCATCGCCGACCTGCGGGCCAGCAACGTCGAGGCGATCCTCGACCAGTTCGGCACCACCGCGAAGGGCGGCGACCCGGTCATCCACTTCTACGAGGAGTTCCTCACCTCCTACGACCGCAAGATGCGCGCCGACGCCGGGGCCTTCTACACGCCCCAGCCGGTGGTCGACTTCATGGTGCGGGCGGTGGACGAGGTGCTGCGCAAACGATTCGGCCTCGCCATGGGCGTCGCGGATGCCTCCACATGGGCCGAGGTCGCGGAGCGCAACGGTTTCGACCTGCCCGCAAAAGTGCCCGCAGATCAGATGTTCGTGGCGATGCTCGACCCGGCCACGGGCACCGGCACCTTCCTCGTCGCGTGGCTGCGCCAAGCCCGCGAGTCGTTCCTGCGGGGCGGCGGCAGCGAGAGCGACTGGCCCGAGCACCTTCGCCGCCACGTGCTCCCGCAGATGCACGGTTTCGAGCTGATGCTCGGCCCGTACGCCATCGCCCACCTCAAGGTCGCCTTGGAGCTCCACACCCACGGCGTCGCTGACGCTGACGTGAACGTGCGTTTGACCGACTCCCTTGAGCATCAGGCCGACCAAGGCCAGTTCGCTCCGATGGCCGACCCGGTCTCGGTCGAGGGCGAGGCCGCCGCCGATCTCAAGGCCGACAAGCGCTTCACGGTGGTCATCGGCAACCCGCCGTATGACCGCGAGCAGAAGGCCTTGGGCGATACCGGCAAGCGCAAGGGCGGCGTCGTGCGGTTCGAGACATCTGGCGTCGAGGACTCGCCCCTGCTGCAAGCCGTCACCGAGCCGATGAGACGCGCCGGGCTCGGCGGTCATCTCAAGAACGTCTACAACGACTACGTCTACTTCTGGCGCTGGGCCACTTGGCAGGCCACCGAGCTGCCGCCCGGTCCTGGCGTCGTCGCGTTCATCACCGCAAGTTCGTACCTCGACGGCGTCTCCATGGGCGGGGTGCGCCACCTGCTGCGCAAGGCGTTCGACGAACTGTGGATCATCGACCTCGGCGGCGACTCCCTGGGTGCCCATGTCGAGGAGAACGTGTTCGACATCCGCATCCCGGTCGCCATAGCCGTCGGCGTGCGCACCGGCAGCGAATCAGGCGGCGAGTGCATCGTCCGCTACTTGCGTATCGAAGGCGACCGAGGAGAGAAGCTGGCTCGTCTGCGGTCGTTGAGCCTGGACAGCCGCTCCGCGCCAGTTCCCGGCGAAGGCTTGGAACGCTTCGTGCCCGTTAGCGCTCACGAGTATCACGACTGGCCCGAGATCAGCGACCTGTTTCCATGGATACGTTCGGGATGCAAGCTTGGCAGGACATGGCCGATTGCGGAGTCCAAGCCCGTGCTGCAGTGGCGATGGCGCGACCTGTTGCAACGCCTACCGCGGCACCGAGCTGACGCACTCGACGAATCGCCGTCTGGCAGAAAGCTCGACGACGAGCCCCAACCGCTCCTCGCATCCACCGGCAAGCTGCGCTCGATTCGTCGCCTCACGACTGATTCCGCACCAGAGGGCTACGAGCGCTACGGCTACCGCAGCCTTGACCGCCAGTGGATCGTCGCCGATCACCGCGTCATCGACCGAGCCGGGCCTGACCTGTGGCGGGTGCGGGGACGGCAGCAGGTGTTCTTGACGACGCTCACCTCGACCAAGCTCGGCCGGGGCCCGGTGCTGACCGTCTCGCCCTACGTGCCCGACCTCCATCACTTCCGCGGTTCCTACGGTGCGAAGAACGTGATGCCGCTGTACCGCGACGCCGCCGGGGCCGCCAACGTCACCGACGGGGTGCTGGCTGCCCTCGGTCATGCCCTCGGTGAGGCACCCACTGCTGAGGATCTGCTGGCTTACGTCTACGCCCTCGGCGGCACAGCGGCGTTCAGCGAGCAGTTCGGCGACCAATTGGCCGAGGCCACCGGTCCTGTTCGCATCCCGATAACAGCCGACCGGGCGCTGTTCGACGAGGCCGTCGCCCTTGGTCGCGATCTTCTGTGGCACCACACCTGGGGCGAGCGCTTCGCCCCCCAAAAGCACGCCAAGCTGCCCGAAGGCCGAGCCACCGAAGTAGCGGCGCCGAGCGGCATGCCCGAGCGCTTCGGCTACGACCCCGGCACCGAGCAGCTGACGGTCGGCAACGGCGTCTTCGCACCGGTCAGCCAGGAAGTCTGGGGCTTCGAAGTCTCGGGTCTGCGGGTGCTGCCGTCATGGCTCGGTTACCGCATGAAGACCCGCAGGGGCCGCAAGTCCAGCGACCTCGACGACATCCGCCCCACCCGCTGGACCCAGTCCAGAGAGCTCCTGCTCTTGCTCTCGATCCTCGAGCACACCGTCGATGTCACCCCGCGAGCCGCCGACCTGCTCGGCCGCATCGTCGACGCCCCCTTGATCGAAGCCGGCGACCTCCCCACCCCCACCCCAGCCGAACGCAAACCCCCGAAGAACTAGAGCATCAACCCACACCTGAACGGTCCGCAGCGGATCAGACCACGCTCTTCCTGGCAAGCTGCTGAAATCGGCTGTACCTCGTCACACGGCCTGTCTACCCTTGGCCACAAGGGGCCGCCGCTGAGCACGTTGTGCGTGCGGCCGATTGAGGAGCACTGATGTCCGAGACCTTGCCGATCACGCCAGAGGAGCGCAGTCACGAGCCGACGCTGGCTGAGCGAGTGGCTCGTGCGCGGCGTGCCCGCGAGGAAGCGGCCGAGCGAGTAGCTCGCCGCTACGCAGACATCAAGCCAGACGAGCGCCGCTGGCGGGTCCGTGACGAACTCGACCTCGGTTCGGAGCGCCTGTATGTCAGATGAATCGTCGCGAGAGGGCTCGCCCTAGACGACGAGATCGAGGCCATGACGGACAGCCTGCAGAGTGCAGCGATGCACTCGGCCACGATCGGACACGCGAGGGCACAAGAACTCGGCATCCCCACGGAGTACCTGTCGCCGTATACGTCGGCCTGGGATCACCTCTGGCGGCTTCATGCGCACTACGCATTCCTGCTCGGTCCGCAACCCCGCAGAAGCTGACGCGCATGGGCAACGACGCCGCTGGCGACGATTGGGACGAGGAGGAGTCAGGCGCGCGTCTGATGGAGCAGGTGTTGGGCGGCGTCGCTCGACGACGCGATCGCAGCGGAGGAGAATGCAAGCACGATTGCGACCGTGTGGCGCTGGGACCGCAACGGCTGGCGCAGCCTCGGTATGGTCACGCCGATATGCGGAGTACTTGGGGCGAACGGTGAACTTTGAACTGCCGGACGAGTTGCATCACGGCGGGACGTTCCTGCTGACGTGGAACCCGGACGATTGGGAGCTGACTGTCGAGGAGTACTACGCACGCGTGCTGATCACAGCCACGACCGGCGGGTTCATGAGCGGGTGGACGCTCGGCACGAACTACCGGCAGATGGGTGCGGGTGATTAGGCGTTCGTCCACAGGCACGGCGGATTCGGAGGGATCGTCGCTCACGGGTTCGCCGTGTGCGACCCGTATCCGGGAGATGACGACGGCATCGAAGTGGACGAGGCTTCGAACGACTCGTGGTGGATTCAAGTCGCATGGTCGCTGTGTAAGCCCCTCGAGGTGAGGCTGCGGCCCGAGCAACTGGCGGAGATCGCACCGGTGACGTTCGGCGCTCCGATCAGAGCCTCAGGACATCGTGTCGACGCCGAGGAAGCAGACGCTCTGCGCCACGCCTTCTACGACTGAGCCCGCTCAGATGCTTGTCGAGCGAGCCCGCGGCTCGGTGGGGATCTCCCGTCACTCCGTTGCTGGTCTGCGACACTCCATGTCCATGACGAAGCGGCGTGAGAGTCTCGTTCGCGGGCTCGCAGGTCTCGTGGCGTGAGCATCATCGAGGCGTTGGGTGCGACGCTGGACGCTCGCATGGTCGGCGCCATAGGGGACTGACATGGCGCAGTGGCGGGTGCGGATCGACGCTGCGTTCAGCTTCGGCCAGATGGACCGTCGAGGCTATGCACACTACCACGGTGTCGAGGACTGGCTCGACTGTGTGAGCCCGGTGATCGACGCGCTCGGCGACCTCGCGGCTGCAGGTCAGCATGAGGCGGCAGCAGAACTGGCCGAGCAGGCGTACCAGCGGACCGATCTCGCGATGGGCGAACTCTACGACGAGGACGGCTCGCTGATGATGATCGCCCAACAACTGGCGGATCTGCATTATCGGGCGTGCGGGCAAGGGCAGACGAACTGCGCGATTTCCTGGCACGCAAACTGCGCGAGCAGGGTTACGCGGGAGCATCGATCGACCTGTACTGGAAAGCCTTCACTGCCAGCCCGTCGCTGACGGCCTGCCGCACGTTGATGCAGCAAGACGACCGCCCTGACAGCCCGGATTGGCTTGAGCGCTGTCTGGGGTACTTGCGCCGCCTCTTGAGCCCCGACGCATCGAAGGCAGCGCTCACAAGGCGAAGCGGCGCCTGCAAAGCGAACTCAAGGACCTGACACCCCTGGTGGATGCCCCTGTTGAGCACATCGAGGACTGACTCAGCTCGGTTCTAGTGCAGGCTCGTCGCTGAGCGCTGCCATCGACCCCCCCGCCGAACGCAAACCCCCGAAGGGTTGAGAAATCGTGGTCGCGGCGCATATTGCACAGTGCCACTGCGACTGGTGCGTGCGACAATGAGCGAGTGGGAACTCGCTTGGTCTTTCGTCTCGCAGGCGAAGATGCTCGCCTTGGACGGGCTGACGCAGTCGATGTAGCGCATCTCATCCTCGGCGCAAACTCCGTCATGCGGCGCACTGCTGCTGTGTTGGCTGGCAGGCGGCCAGGTTCGCGAGGCAGGCTGCCTCGGCAGATCGCCGATGCTGTTCGGCTGCACTTGTGCGGCATCTCCGAAGGCAGCCTCGTAGTCGAGTTCGAGCTGCCCGACGCACCGGACGAATCGGATGCTCTGGATCTCGATGATGCACCCCTCGGAGAGACAACCGCTCGGACTGCGTTCGCGGTGCTGGAGGGCTCCGAGACCGGCTTCCCCGAGACGACCACAGCCTGGAACCAGCTTGCGAGTGATCTCGACATCGGCGGAGGCAACGACTCCCTGACGCTCAACATGCCGTCGCACGCTCAGCCACCGGCGGTTCTCGACGAGAGCGCTCGCGCCCGACTGGCCGCCGCATCGCAGCGAGAGAATCGCGATGATGAAGCGGGCGAGCGTGTCGGAGTCCTCTTTGAAGCAGATTTTGAGAAGAACACAGCACGTCTGCGAACTGCGGAAGGCACAGCAGTTGCCGTGAAGCTCGACGAAGAGCAAGCGGCGTTGATCAAAGAGGCACTGCGTGAGCGAACCCGTCTCCGTGGCCACATCACCTACAGCGAACGCACTTCGGAAGCCGTCGCAGTCGATCTCGTCGAGATTCTGCGGGCCGATCAGCTGGTGCTCGGTGTGCCGGTGACCGACTTCTGGACAACCAGGTCGGTGGCAGAACTGGCCGAAGAACAGGGCGTCACTCCCGTGGTGTCCATTGACGAGTTGAGGGACGACACCATCAGTGAACATGAGGCAAAGGCCTTCATGGAAGCGCTTGGACTGTGACGCGTGGCACCTGGGCCGCTGCTCGTCGATACCGATGTTTTCTCGTTTCTGAGGCTGCGAAGCGAAGAGGCCGATGACTTTCGAGGAATCGTGGATGGCCGTTTGCTGGTGCTGTCGTTCGCGACGGTTGGCGAGGTGTACTTCGGTGCAGCGAACGCTTCGGCTTCGGTATCGAACATCCGAGCTACTAGGCCGACGGCTGATCGCAGGAGGCGAGATCGCAGTGTTGGCGCAGAGCTTGAGAGAAGCCGCCGAGAAGCTGCGCAGGTCCTGTGCCGAGCTGCTGACTCGATTGCAAGCCTCGCCGTTTGCTCCGTTCCAGGATCAGCGAGTGCGGAGGCCGCCGACGGTCGTGTCGGCGTCGTCTATCCGGATTGAGCCGTGGCAGGTGCCGTTGCCAGCTCCGATCAATGTTCTGGAGCAGCTTCTGCGGCAGGGCGGCACGACCATCGTGCGAGCGGCGTTTGCGTACTCGTTCTTCGCTCATCCCGATGTCGTACGTGGCCGGACGCCGTGGTATCCGGAACGGGCGAGGACCAGCCGCGAGCACTGTCCGGGCAGCACCGTGGGATCCGAACGCTTTCACGGCTGGCTGGAACCTGTACTACATGCCGTTCTGGTCTGATAGATATGACTAATCTGGTCATATGAGTTCTGGTGCTGTGTCCGTCTCGGAGTTGAAGGCGAATCTGTCCCGCTATCTGCGAGAGGTCCGACGAGGCGGCGAGATTCATGTGACCGACCGGGGCACGCCGGTTGCGAGGCTGGTGCCGCCCGCGAGAACCGACGATGCGCATCTCAGCCGATTGATCACGGCTGGCGTGCTCCGAGCAGGGCACGGGAATGCTGCGGCCGTCCTCGACGAGCCTCCTCTGGAGATCCCGACCAGCCTCACTGCGGCGCTGGATACCGAAAGAGAGGACCGTGCGTGAGGTATTGGGATACCTCCGCACTCGTGCCGCTCTTCGTTGCCGAGCCGACAACCGACGCGATGCGGTCATGGCTGCGCGAAGACGGCGTCATCGTCACTTGGGCGTGGACGAAGGTCGAGATCGTCAGCGCAGTCGAGCGGCGCACACGCGACGGAGACCTGACGCGCGCGCATCGCCGCAGCGTCATGGGTCGCCTGGACGAATTCAGCGAGAGCTGGCATGAAGTGGTCGAGATGCTCGCGGTACGGTCGCGGGCGTCGTCGATGCTGGCCCGGCATTCGCTGCGGGCGGCTGATGCAGCGCAGCTCGGCGCTGCGGTTCATGTCCAAGAGCAGATCGGCGTGCCGCTGCAACTCGTGGTGCTGGACCGACGCCTCGCCGAAGCAGCCGAACGCGAGGGTCTCGCCGTCGTCTCGGCATGAGCCGCGCGGCACGCATCCGAATCCGGGACGAGATCGCCTGCTGGGGCTGTTGGCAGACGGCCCGGTTCGTCGACGGCCGCAACCCGCCCGTGGCGGCGCCCGACGGCGTGTTCCGCGCAGTTGTGTCTGGCGGGGGGGGGGGGGGGTGGCCCCCCCGCGATTTGGGGGGGGGTAGCCTCCCGGCCTTATGTGTCTGAGGAAGTCTGTTCGTGTTGTGTGGGCGGCGGCCGCGGTGTCGCTGCTGCTGGCTGCTGTTCCGGCGCCGGTCGGGGCGGCCGATGATCCCGAGACCCCGTTCGTGCCGAACGGGGTGAAGGGCCGCGAGGCCGAGTTCCGCTGCGAGTCGGTGGACTTGGGCGACATCGACCAGAAGGCCAAGCGGTCCACCTACTGCTACAAGCTCACGCCGCGCCTGTCTGAGCTGCCGCCGTCGGTGACCATCACGCCCAACAGCGGCGGCGTGTTCGTCGAGGTGACCCGGCCGATCCGCTACAGCGCCGAGGTGCATGTCTCGCTCCAGCGCCCCAAGAAAGTGCCCAGCACCCCCGCCGAGCAGCGCACCTGCCGGTGGCGCCACACGGACGGCAGCTACCGCGAGAGCGACTGCTCGCGGCCGGCGGGCCGCAAGGTCCACTACCGCACCGACGACGGCCGCATCCACGCCGGCGGCGACTGCATCGCCGAGGCGCCCGCGGACCCGCATTACTGGCAGAGCCGGGTGCCGCACAGTCTCGACAAGTTCGCCGGCACCGGCGTCGCGATCCTGCCGATATCGCCCCACGGGGTGATGGCGCCGCTCGGCGCTGATCCCGGCGACTACATCACCTGGTGCCTGGGCCGCGGCAAGCACAAGTTCTCCACCCCCGACCTGGCCGGCCAGGTCGCCCACGTCGAGAAGCCCGTCATGGTCATCGCCAAGAAGGACGGCGAGCTGCTGCCCGAGGTCCACTACGGCACCGCGGCCGGCGGCTTCTACCCGCTGCCGCTCAGCGCCGGCACCTGGACCCTGTCGGCCGTGATCGACGAATGCGCCAGCGCCCGCGACTGCCTCGCGACCACCAGCAGAGAGACAGCAACCGTCACCGTCAACTGACAGCAGACGCCGACAGCGGGCTCACCGCGGGCCCATCGATCCGCGCCATCTCACCGTCACCGCTGCCCGCCTGATGGCTCGGCATCGTGGGTGCAGAACTGCTGTCAGCATGCGCCGACTGCGGCAACTGGGATTTACTCCGCCTCGGGAGTGGGCTGCCACTCGCCCCAGGTGACGTCGGTGGTCAGCCGGTGCATCCAACGCGGCTCGTCGGTGGCGATGCCCCATGCGCTCACGCCGCGCCCGCGGTCGCGGAACCAGCCGATGAGCGATTCGATGGAGCCCGACGCGTAGAGGAGATGGCTGCTGTCGGGCGACCAGATCGCCACACGTGTCGGCGCGGGCAGTGCGTGCACCAGCTTCACGTCGTCATCGGGCGAGCCGGGCGTGTGCAGGTACAGCGCTTCCCGCTCACCCATGCCGTCGCCGTCGTCATCGTGCAGGGTCACATAGGCAACCCGGCCGTCGTCGGACCACGACAGCGAGTTGCCGGCTTCCGCCAGCGTCGTGACCCCACTCGTGCCGTCGGACCGATCCATGCGGGCTGCCAAGCCCGTCTGGTTGCCATCGGCATCCCGCAGGATCTCGCTGTAGGAGATGTAGGCGCCGTCGTGCGACCAGAAAACCCAGCCGTACGCCGACGGCGACACCTCACCGATGAATCGCTTCGAACGTCCGTCGCGATGGGCGATCCAGGACTGCTCAGGCAGCAGGTAGTCGGTCACCGGACGGTCGGTCTCCACCCCGTACTCCAAGTACGTGCTGTCGGGCGACCATCCCAGAAAGCGCGCATCAGCAACGATATGGGTCGCCTCGTCGCCCTCTTCGCTGCCGTCATCGGGAGCGACGTTGCTGACGTAGATATCCGTGGAGCAGTCCTGCGGATCGAGCGCTCGATAAGCGAAATGCTTGCCGTCAGGTGACCACAGGTCGATGATGAGCACGCTCCACGCGTCGAAGTCGATGACGCCGATGTCACGCTGGCCGGTGCCGTCAGCAGCCGCAAGGTGCAGGTTCCAGCTGTCGTCGGTCTCGTCGCCGTCGCAGTCGTTCGGCGTGGCGTACAGGAGATGGCTGCTGTCGGGCGACCAGCGCACGATGATGGCATCATCAGCCAGCATCACCGCAGGTGTGCTGCCATCGGCCGGCTCGATGCGTACTTGACGCACCAACTCCATCGACTCGGGGTCGAGGTCTCCGGTGACATAGGCAATGTGGGATCCGTCCGGCGACCACATGCCGCCGGAGATGTCCGCGTAGTACCACGTGCGCAGATCTACGTAGCCCAGGCTGCGCCGCTGCGAGCCGTCGGCATCGCTCATGAACGCCTCAGCCCGATCGGTCCACCCGTCGTCGTCGATGTCGTCAAGGTCGAAGACGATGAGGCGGCTGCCGTCGGGCGACCACAGCGGCCAGACGCTCTCGTCGGCCACGACATGCACTTCGCCCTCGGGCGTGGCGGTCATGACACGCCGGTCGTTGTCCGACCATGCCAGATGACCGTTGACGGGGTGCCACTGCCAGCCGTTGTGGTCGACGGTCCGCAGCACTCGGTCGCTGCCGTCTGCTCGCAGCGTGTACAGCGTCGAGCCGACGCCCTCGACTCCCGACGCCTTCGTGAGTGCCACCCAGGGCAGGTAGTCGGCATCTGTCCGGGGGCGACGCGTGCGCTCGCCGCGGTTGATGGCCTCGAAGATCGCGCGTGCTTCCTCGGCGAGCGTCGCTGTGTCCACTGCGGCAGCAGGGGTGGCACCCGCGAGAGCGACACGCTCGACAGCGACTTTGGAATCGAAGGCGTCGAGCACGGCCCGCGCCGCGGCCTCGGCAGCGAGACCGGCCTCGTCGGCAGGACCAGCGAAGACGATCCGCGCCGGTCGGTAGTCGGCGATCAGCCCTGCCGTGGCCTCGGGCAGGCCGTCGACGGCAGCGGCAGGAGAGAAGTAGGCGATGGCTGCGTCGTGGAGAGTGGCGGCGAACGCTCTCGCTGCGTCGATGTCGGCGTCATCCCAGCCGTCGGCCACGACGAGTGTCACCGTGCCATGCCCGGCTCGTTCGGGTGTGCCCAGCACTTCACGAGCAGCGGCAGCGGCGGTGTCGGCGCGCGTGGCACCGCCGAGACGCTTCACCACCGACCAGCGGTAGGCGGAGCGCACCGCCGCAGCAAGTTCGTCCATCACTTCTGACGGCAGTGCGGCGGGACCGCCCACGACCAGCACCCGGTCGGGGCGGAACCCTGCGATGAGTGCCGCTGTCTCCGCGGGCACCCCCTCGGCGCTCAAGCATGCAGCGGCAGCGTTGCGGGCATGGGCAGCCAGCGCGACAGCCGTGGAGATATCGGCCGAACTCGCGCAGTCGGCGAGCACCAGCGTCAGGTTCGGCCCGTGCCGTGACGAATTCGATGGCGCTTCCTGAGCGGCTGCGGGCGAGGCGATCGCAACCGAACCCAGCGCCGCTGCCAGCGCCATCGCCGCTGCGGCCGCTCGCGCCCGGGCGCGGCGCCGTCGGCTCAATGCTTGGTGTGGACCTGCATGCTCATGTGACCGTGTCATCGGTGCGAAACGCTACCGCCCGCCCGCGACTGCGCTGTGTTGGCGCAACGGCGCGCAGGGACCGCGTCGGCACGCGACAATCATGGGAACCTCGTCAACGTGCGGCCCGAGTTCTTCTGTCACAGCAGCACGCCACAGCCAGCAAGCAGCAGCATGTTCGATCCTCAGCAGCTTGGCGCTCCGAAACGTGGCCGCGGCCGTCGCCAAAGCCAACGTCTTCAGTACGTCGGCCTGTAGCGTCGGCACGCTGACAAGGCAACTCGTAAGCTCAACTCTGTAAGAGGATCCGATAAGTGAACACTGGGCAGTCCATGTCTCGAAGGAACAGCAAGCGACTTCTGAGGCGACGATGCTCGCCTGTTGTCGGCACTCGTCGAATTATGGTGCTCTGCTTGGCGCTTGTAGCGAGTTTGGCGTTTCCATCCGCGGCCATCGCTTACGACGGCGCGGTGCTGTCAGAGGGTTCAGGCGGATCTCTAGGCCCTCTTGGGGATCACGGAGATTCATTCGTGCCGGAGCCGATAGACGATGGGTCCGATTCGGAATCCGAGCCGCCGCAAGCTCCGCCATCCGACGCGGAAGCTCAACTTGCTGGCCTGAGTGACGAAGTTCTCGACCTGATCCGAGGTTCGAGTGAACTGCCGGGCACCTTTGTCGAGAACATTGAATCGGCCGGAGACGATCCTGCCCAATCTTTCGTCAAATACAATGATGATGTCGCGGTGCCAGTGGTCGGTACAGGCAGCTTTCGGATCTCCTTGGATGAATCAAATGCCGTAGGACTCCGGTTGGAGGGTGCCGCCGGGCAAGCGAAAGTTCTCGGCAACTGGGGTATCAGCTACGGAGGTGACGCTTCCAGTATCGTCACATTCCCGCAGGAAGCGATCCTCGAAACATTCACCATCGTCGAATCAGACCAAAGCCCAAGACGCTATAGCATGGCGCTGGACTTGCCAGAAGGTTATCGACTGGTGCTGGCCGATAATTCAGGAGCGGCGATTGTTGATGGTGAAGGATTTCCGTCTATATTCATTGATGCACCGCTCGCTGTTGATGCAGATGGTACCGCGGTTGACTTGGCCTTGCAGGTCGACGGTGAACAGCTCGTCCTTGATGTCAATCATCAGAATGACAAATACACCTACCCTATTGTGGCTGATCCGGTGTGGTACTATTTCGGCCGAGGATTCCAAGTTAACCATGCCGAGTTTGAGTACTGCAAATACCCATCCCGCTACCGCATTTGCTTTATCGCATTCTCTGAATCCCGATCGGCCCTGTCCCTTACGCAGCGATACTTCTCAGGTAGGAGCCTCCATAACGGAGCGGGCGACGCCTTTCGGCATTGCTACTGGTCAGCGGCGATGACGATACGAATCAGCCACTCCAAAGCGCGTGAATTTGGAGACATGCACGAGACGACCCCTGGCCAGCCGACAATCGAGAAGACTATGGACCAGCGCAACAATGGCATTGGAAGATCGGTAGGCACGCGGGTCCGAAGTCTCCATGGGAGAGTCCTCTATCGTGCGGAAGTCGATTGCCTCCATAAGGCCGACAATGGCGACCTGTGGATTATTGGAAGCGACGGTCGATTGCGACTGGGGGCTTAAGGTCGAGTCAGGCGCAGTAACTTCGGAAAGCCGATAGTGGGTTCTGGCACTCGGAGCGCAAGCGATGCCAGTATCTGGCAACCGATCCGGGTTCTGGCTTCCACCCGCTTAGGTTTGATGTTGCGCCACAAGTCGGTCCGGCGATTGCTGGCATTGGTGCAAACGCTGTTGTTGGCCTACTTCGTCGGCATGGCGTATTTGTTTCTGTGGCTCGGGGGGAGTGTGGCGCGATTCGAGAGCCACACACGCTATTGGGCGTGGAATGCCGCGTTCGTAGTCCTCTTTGCTGCCGGCGTCTGTGTTCTTGTCTCAGGAATTGTCGTCTTCATGCTGGAGTCAGCCGGGCAGTCCCGCGTCCGCCATTGGATGCTGATGACCTGTGCTGTCGGGTACTTGGGAGTTGCGCTGCTGCTGTTCACGTCATTCGGACTGTCTTTGAGCGCGGACCTATCGGGCGAGACGGCGGCAGCCACGATCGCTTGGTATGCGGTTGCGCTGTGTCTGGTCCTGCCTACAGGTGTGAGCGCGCTTGTCCAAATGGTGGTTGCGAGGGACGGCACCAAGCTCAGCTCTGGCCGGTCAGCTTGCGATTCTTGATCTTGGCCTTGACGTAGTCGCGGTTCATGAACGCGATGAAGTCGAGGCTGATCTCCTTCGGGCAGGCCTCAGTGCACTCCCCGTGATTGGTGCACGAGCCGAAGAACTGCTCCATTGTCTCCACCATGGCCTCGGTGCGCTCCCAGCGCTGGGGCTGGCCCTGGGGGATCAGGTTGAGATGCGCCAGCTTCGCCGAGGTGAACAGCTGCGCTGCCGAATTGGGGCAGGCCGCTACGCACGCCCCGCAGCCGATGCACGCAGCTGCGTCCATCGAGGTATCGGCGGCTTCCTTCGGCACCGGCGTCTGGTTGGCGTCGCCGACCGCGCCGGTGTTGACCGAGATGTAGCCGCCGGCCTCGATGATGCGATCGAACGAGCTGCGGTCAACCACCAGGTCGCGCACCACCGGGAAAGCCTTCGCCCGGAACGGCTCCACCGTGATGACGTCGCCGTCGGTGAACTTGCGCATATGCAGCTGGCAGGTGGTGGTGGCCAGTTCGTGCCCGTGCGCCCGACCGTTGATCATGAGGCTGCACATGCCGCAGATGCCCTCGCGGCAGTCGTGGTCGAACTCGATCGGGACGTCGCCGCCCTCGATGAGCCGCTCGTTGATGATGTCGAGCAGCTCCAGGAACGACATGTCCTCGCTGATGTTCGGAGCGTCGAAGGTGTGGAACCGTCCCGGCGCATCGGGTCCGTCCTGGCGCCAGATGCGCAGCGTGAGGCTCAAGGTGCCGCCATGGCTGGCCTGGCCGTTCGTCCCGCTCACTTGTAGCTCCGCTGTGTCAGTGCCACTTCGGTGAACTCCAGCTCCTCGACGTGACGGGTCTGCACCGTGCCGGTGTCGTGCCATTCCCAAGCGGCGACGTGGGCGAAGTTCTCGTCGTCGCGCTGCGCCTCTCCCTCGGGCGTCTGGTGCTCGGCCCGGAAGTGGCCGCCGCAGCTCTCCTCGCGCACGAGCGCGTCGCGGGCCATCAGCTTGGCCAGCTCGAAGAAGTCGGCCACCCGGCCGGCCTTCTCCAGGCTCGAGTTCAGGTTGGCCCCCGAGCCCGGCACCCGCAGATCGGCCCAGAACTCGGCCTCCAGCGCCGGGATCTCCGACAGGGCCTTCTCGAGGCCGGCGGAGGTGCGCTCCATGCCGATGCAGTCCCACACGATCTTGCCCAGCTCCCGGTGGAACCAGTCCACCGACCGGGTGCCGCCGATCGACAGGAACCGCTGCGTGGCGTCGTTCACCTCCGACACTGCCTGGGCGAACACCGGATCGCTGAGCGGCACCACCGGCTCGCCCAGGCGGGCCGCCAGGTCGTCGCCGATCGTGTACGGCAGCACGAAGTAGCCGTCGGCCAAGCCCTGCATGAGCGCCGAGGCGCCCAGCCGGTTGGCCCCGTGGTCGGAGAAGTTGGCCTCGCCGATGGAGTAGCAGCCGGGCACCGTGGTCATCAGGTGGTAGTCGACCCACAGCCCGCCCATCGTGTAGTGGATGGCCGGGTAGATGCGCATCGGCACTGCATAGGGGTTCTCGCCCGTGATGCGCTCGTACATGTCGAAGAGGTTCCCGTACTTCGCCGCCACGGCGGGATGGCCGTCGCGCTCGATCACCTCGGAGAAATCGAGGTACACGCCGTTGCGCAGCGGCCCTACGCCCTTGCCCTGGTCCACCACGGTCTTGGCGTTGCGGCTGGCCACGTCGCGCGGCACCAGGTTCCCGAAGGCCGGGTACTTGCGCTCGAGGTAGTAGTCGCGCTCGGCTACGGGGATCAGGTCCGGCGAGCGGGCGTCGTCGAGCTGTTCGGGCACCCAGATGCGGCCGTCGTTGCGCAGCGATTCCGACATCAGCGTCAGCTTCGACTGGAACTCGTCGCTGGCGGGGATGCAGGTGGGATGGATCTGCGTGTAGCAGGCGTTGGCGAAGTAGGCGCCCCGCCGGTGCGCACGCCACGCGGCGGTGACATTGCACGCCATGGCGTTGGTGGACAGGTAATAGACGTTGCCGTACCCGCCGGTGGCCAGCACCACCGCATGGCCCGTGTGAGCGGCGATCTCGCCAGAGATGAGGTCACGGGTGACGATGCCGCAGGCCCGCCCGTCCTTGGTGACGAGGTCGAGCATCTCGGTGCGCGTGCAGAGCTCGACGCTGCCCGCCGCCACCTGCTTGGCGAGCGCCTGGTAGGCGCCCAGCAGGAGCTGCTGGCCGGTCTGGCCGCGGGCGTAGAACGTGCGGCTGACCTGTGCGCCGCCGAACGATCGGTTGTCGAGCAGGCCGCCGTACTCGCGTGCAAACGGCACGCCCTGGGCAGCGCACTGGTCGATGATGTTCAGCGACACCTCGGCCAGGCGGTGCACGTTGGCCTCACGGCTGCGGTAGTCGCCGCCCTTGACCGTGTCATAGAACAGCCGGTGCACCGAGTCGCCGTCGTTGGTGTAGTTCTTCGCCGCGTTGATGCCGCCTTGGGCAGCGATCGAGTGCGCCCTGCGGGGCGAGTCGTGGAACGTGAACACCTTCACCCGGTAGCCCAGCTCCGACAGCGATGCCGCCGCGGAGGCGCCCGCCAGGCCGGTGCCCACCACGATGATCTCGAAGCGGCGCTTGTTGTTCGGGTTGACGAGCTTCATGGAGAACTTGTGGTCGGTCCACTTGTCGGCCATCGGCCCGTCGGGCACGCGGGAGTCGAGCACGCCGTTCCCGAGTCCGTTGGACGCAGGACCATTCCCACCGCTGTGTGATTCAGCCATGTCAGTGCGCCCCTGCTTCTTTCTCGAGACACTCCAGGCCGGTGGTGTCGTTGACCGGGCAGTCCCGGTTGTCCTCGTCGACCAGCCCGGCCTGCACCAGCACCGGGAATGACAGGTTGCCCACCAGCACCACGCCGACGAGCGCCGTGGCCAGGTTGCGGCGCAGCCCGTTGTAGCGCGGGTTGTTCACGCCGAGGCTCTGGAACATGCTCCAGGTGCCGTGGAAGATGTGGACGGCCAGCGCCACGTTGGCCACCACATAGATGATCGCCACCGGGATCGACGACAGCGACTCCACCACGTTGTGGTACGGATCGCCCCGCACGTAGGCGTCGCCCAGCCACCAGCCCCACGTCAGGTCGGCCAGGTGGAACAGCACGTACAGGCCCACGATGGGACCCGTCCAGCGCATGGTGCGCGAGGCGTAGTTGGCGGCGATGTAGTCGCGCTTGGATGCGTACTTCTTGGCGCCGCCCACGAAGCCCGCCCGCTCAGAGGCCAGCCGGCTGCGCTCCTTCAGCGTGTAGGCCGAATGCAGGTGCACCACGAACATGGCCAGCAGCCCCACCCGCATGATCCACAGGAGCAGCGTGCGGGGCAGCAGCCCGCCGCCGAGGTCGCGCAGCGTCTCGGCGTACTCGTACATCCGAGAGGGACCCTCGTAGAGGTGCAGGTTGCCGATCATGTGAACGATCACGAAGCCCAGCAGCCCGATGCCTGTCCACGCCATGACCCACTTGCGGCCGATCGCTGACTGGTAGATGTTCAGCGGGAACGGCAGCGGGCGCTTGGTCTTGAACACCGGTGCAGACCCGGCGGCCTGCGTGGCAGTCGGCGCCATGTGTTCCTCCCGTGCGTGGCGTGATGCGGCGGTCGGCGCGCTCCGCCCGGGGGCCGTCCGCGCCAGGGCCGTACGGTACTTGCAGATTCCTCGCGAGCGCCGAAGCTGCGCTTCGCTACGCCGGCGCTCACCCGAAGGGGTCCAGGTTTCGCGGGATCAGATCCTCAGCGACGGTCCGGAGGCAGCACCGGGCGCGTGGGATCGGCCGCATGCATGGCGCTTGCCATGGTGCGGTATGCCCACCGGCCCATCGCGCGTGGCCACTGTCTCCGTCCCAGGGGAGGCACCTGCTGCCAGGCGGCGACGCTGGGGTGGTGGCCGGCGTGATCGGCTGCTGCTGCGGCGGCTTGGGCGGCGAGCGCGCGCAGGCCGCGCTCTGCGCCGGTGAACACGCTGGGATCGAGCGTGACCTGTTGGCACAGCAGCCGGCCGTCGCTGTTCGCAGACTCGTAGAAGCCGGGATGGCTCAGCTCGTGCTCGACGACGCGTAGGGCGTCGAGCCCGTCACGGTGCGTTTCGCCGTTCACTGCCAGCCTGCCGCGGCGGACTGACACGGTCCGGATCCCCGTCGGGAGCCTGACCGCGTGGCTGGAGCGGCCGTCGATGGCCACGTCGATGTCGATGCAGTAGAGCGCCTGGTCTCCCGACCCGGCTGGCCACCACAGCGTCGGCTGCTCCAGCGCGACCAGCCACTCCAGCTCGTTGCGGCCTCGCGCCAGCACCGGCTCGGACAGGGCGAGGCCGTCGCCCACCGATGCGACTTGACGGGTGGCGTCTTTGGACCAACCGGCGTCGGGGTGATCAGCGGGCAGCACCGTCGTGGTGATCTCGCTGCGATGCGTGCCGGCGCTGTCGACAGTGGCGGCGATGCGCAGCACGGCCCGATCGGGGCTGGCCTCGATCACCTGCGCACGCACGCGCTCGATGCGCGCCGGTCCGGTCCGCTGGATGTTCACCCGCGCGTCCTCGCTCTGGGGCAACCGGACAGTTCCGCGCGAGGCCTCCACCGCAGTCAGATGCTCGCTGCGGCCGCGCAGCAGATGGCTCACCTCAAATGCGTGTTCTGCGTGACGCCCGCGCAGGTCTCCCAGATAGGTGCCGTCAAGCCACAGGTGGCCGAGTTCGCACAGTCCGCTCGCAACCAACCACCAGCGCCCATCGCGGTCTGCCGTGCGGTCGGCGCTGTCGAGCTCAGCCGCCGGCTCCGGCGGCAGTTCGAATCGCCGCCGGTAGAGCACAGCGCTTTCGTCAGCGAGGCCAGCGTCCAGCCACCACCGGCCGGGGGTCGACGTCGTCTGCCAGCCCGATTCGTCCAGCTCACGATCCGCCACCGTCCGCCACTCGCCGTGCCCGGCGGCCCGCACCAGCCAGCCACCCGCAAGCGCCTGAGCGTCTCCGCTTCCGGCTGTCAAGGTGAAAATCATTGAAAGCTACTGAGAATAATGGACAAGTGTGGTGCGGATGTCACGCAAGACCCCCGCCCAGCGAGCCGAGCGGGGGTCTTCGAGGAGCGGAGCCGTACGGGCTTCGTTCCATGGGGGCAGCCAAGTGGCCGGGACGACCTGAAAACCCACTCCCGAGGGGTTCGAGTCCCCTTGCCTCCACCGGTCACGCTACGCGCAGTGAACGGGCGGGTGCAACCAACCTGCGCCAACGCCGTCTGAAGCCACCAGCCACTAGGTTGCCCGCCATGACGCAACCCACCACGCTCGGCGAACTGCGCAAGACCGGCTGGGTCTCCCGGCCGGTCAAAGAGGAGATGCGTGCGAATGCCGCGAAGGCCATCGCCGCGTCCGAGCCGCTGTTCGAGGGTGTGCTGGGCTACGAGAACACGGTGCTGCCCCAGCTCGAGAACGCCATGCTGGCCGGCCACGACGTGGTGTTCCTGGGCGAGCGGGGCCAGGCCAAGACCCGCATGATCCGCTCGCTGGTGAACCTGCTCGACGAGTGGATGCCCTACATCGAGGGCTCCGAGATCTTCGACGACCCGTACAACCCGGTGTCGCGGCATGCGCTCGATCTGGTTGCCGAGCACGGCGACGACACTCCGATCGCCTGGGCGCATCGCAGCATTCGCTACGGCGAGAAGCTGGCCACGCCCGACACGTCCATTGCCGACCTCATCGGCGAGGTAGACCCGATCAAGGTGGCCGAGGGCCGGTACCTGTCCGACGAGCTGACGCTGCACTACGGCTTGGTGCCGCGCACCAACCGCGGCATCTTCGCCATCAACGAGCTGCCCGACCTCGCCGAGCGGATCCAGGTGGGCCTGCTGAACGTGCTCGAGGAACGCGACGTGCAGATCCGCGGCTACAAGATCCGCCTGCCGCTCGACGTGCTGCTGGTGGCCACCGCCAACCCAGAGGACTACACCAACCGGGGCCGCATCATCACGCCGCTGAAGGACCGCTTCGGCGCGCAGATCCGCACCCACTACCCGCTCGACGTCGACACCGAGATGGACATCGCGTCGGCGGAGGCCCGCCCGCTCGACCTGCAGGGGATCGATGTGGGGATGGGCGAAGGCGTGCCAGGGGGTGTCATCGTGACGCTGCCCGACTTCATGGCCGAGATCGTGGCCACCTTCAGCCATGTGGCCCGTGCCAGCAGCCAGGTCAACCAGCGCTCGGGCGTGTCGGTGCGCATGACGGTCACCAACACCGAGACGCTCGCGGCCAACGCCACCCGCCGGGCGCTGCAGCGCGGCGAGCGGTACGTGGTGCCCCGCGTCAGCGATCTGGAATCGCTCATGAGCTCTACCGCCGGCAAGATCGAGATCGAGTCGATGGAGGAGGGGCGCGACGGCAAGATCGTGGAGACCATGCTCAAGGCGGCCGTGCTCGAAGTGTTCAAGAATCGCTTCTCGCCCGACGAGCTGAGCGATGTGGTTGCCAGCTTCGGCGAGGGCAAGGTGGTGCACACCGGCGACGACCTGGGCTCAGAGGCCTACATGGAGCTGCTCGCCGGCAATCAGGCGCTGGCCGTCGCCGCTGAGTCGCTGGTAGCCGCCGCAGCCGATCCGCAGTCGGACGAAGGCGCAGCGCCCGCAGTGCTGGCCTCGGCCGTCGAGCTGGTGCTCGAAGGCCTGCACCTGTCGAAGCGGCTCAACAAGGAGCACGTCGGCGCCCGGGCGACCTACCGCTCACGCGGTTAGGCCCGGTTGCACCCGCCGTCGTGACAGAGTGAGTCTCATGCAGGGACGTGCGGGATTCCCGAGTTGCTCGCAGCAGACGCGTCCGACGGAGGAAGCCCAGTGATTCGCTGGCGTCGGGCCCGCCGCGAGGGCGCCCGGTTCCGCTACTCCGCGTGGGACGGCACCCAGACCGGCTTCGACTTCGACGCCGAGAGCCTCTTCGCCGAGATGACCGACGATCTGCTGTATCACGGCGATCTCAATGCCGCCCTGCGCCGGCTCATGCAGCAGGGCTTCACCGACTCCGAGGGCAACCGGCTCGAAGGCCTGCGCGAGATGATCGAGCGGCTGCGCGACCGGCGCAAGGACATGCTCGAGCAGTTCGACCTCGGCGGCGTGTACGACGACATCGCCCGCGAGCTCGACGAGATCGCCGACACCGAGCGCGAGGCGCTGGAGGAGTTCGCGCTGGACGCGGCCGACAGCGGCGACGAGCGCCGCGAAGAGATCGCCCAGTCCAGCGCCGCCGAGCGCAACCTGCAGCTCGACATGCTGCCCCCCGACCTGGCCGGGAAGATGCGCGGCCTGCAGAGCTACGACTTCGAGTCGCCCGAGGCCCGCGAGCAGTTCAACGAGCTCGTCGAGCGGCTGCGCCAGGAAGTCGCCCAGAGCTACTTCGACCAGATGACCGGCGCCATGGGCAACATGAGCCCCGAAGATCTGGCCCGCACCAAGGACATGATGGCCGAGCTCAACCAGATGCTCGAGCAGCGTGCCCGCGGCGAGGAGCCCGATTTCGAGGGCTTCATGGATCGTTACGGCGACTTCTTCCCCGAGAACCCGCAGACGCTCGACGAGCTGCTCGAGATCATGGCCAAGCGCATGGCGGCCATGGCCTCGATGCTGAACTCGATGACGCCGGCCCAGCGCCAGCAGCTCGCCGACCTGGCAGCGCAGCTCATGGACGACATGGACCTGCAGTGGCAGGCCCAGCAGCTCGCGCAGAATCTCCAGCAGGCGTTCCCCGACATGGGCTGGGACCGCAACTACCAATTCGGCGGCGACGATCCGCTGTCGATGTCGCAGGCGGCCGACGTGCTCGCCCAGCTCGGCGATCTCGACGCGCTGGCCGAGATGCTGCAGGGCGCCGTCAGCCCCTCGGCGCTGGCGGAGGTGGATCCCGAGCGGGTGCGCGAGCTGCTCGGCGACCAGTCGGCCGAGGCACTCGAACGGCTCAGCGAGATGGCGCGCATGCTCGAGGAATCAGGCCTCGCGCAGCACACTGAAGGCCGCCTGGAGCTGACGCCGCGTGCGCTGCGGCGCATCGGGCAGAACGCGCTCGGCGACCTGTTCAACCGCCTGATGGACGACAAGGTCGGCAGCCACCAGGTGCGCAAGTCGGGCGTCGGCCACGAGTTCGCGTACGAGACCAAGCCCTACGAGTTCGGCGACACGTTCAACCTGAACATCGAGCGCACCGTGCGCAACGCCGTGGCCCGCCAAGGCACCGGCACGCCGGTGAGCCTGACGCCGGACGACTTCGAGATCGAGCGCTCTGAGCTGCTGTCGCGCGCCTCGACGGTGCTGATGCTGGACCTGTCGCTGTCGATGCCGATGCGCGACAACTTCCTGCCCGCCAAGAAGGTCACGATGGCGCTGCACTCGCTGATCTCCACGCAGTTCCCGCGCGATTACCTGGGCATCGTGGGCTTCGCCGAGTCAGCCTCCGAGCTGACCGCCGCCCAGCTGCCGGAGGTGTCGTGGGACTTCGCCTATGGCACCAACATGCAGCACGGCTTCATGATCGCCCGGCGCCTGCTGGCCCGCCAGACCGGCTCGAAGCAGATCATCATGATCACCGACGGCGAGCCCACCGCTCACCTGGCACGCGACGGCCGGCCGTACTTCGCCTACCCGCCGGTGCGCGAAACCATCGAGGCCACGCTGCTGGAGGTAGCCCGGGCCACCTGCGAAGACATCCGCATCAACGTCTTCATGCTCGACCCCAACAGCTACCTGCGGGCGTTCGTGGAGAAGATGACCGAGATGAACGGCGGGCGGGCCTTCTTCACCAGCCCCCACAACCTGGGCGACTACGTGCTGGTCGACTTCCTCGAGCACCGCCGCAAGCTCATCACCAGCGGCCGCCTGTAGCTGCTGCGTTCCCGCCGGCTCAGTCGGCGGGGTGCAGGCCGTCGAGGACCATGTCGGCGAACTGGCGGGCGAGGTCTTCGAGGCGCAGTTCGCCGCCGGGGCGATACCAGCTGGCAAGCGAGTTGAGTCCGGAGATCATGATCCGGGCGAGCACCTTGGCGTTGGTGTCGGCTCGCAGCGAACCGTCGGCCTGACCTTCTGCCAGCAGGCCGACCCAGAGGTTGGTGAACTCACGCAGGGGCACCGCCAGGCTCTCGCGGGTCTGCGGGGGCGATTCGTTGAAGCAGCGGATATTGGCCACCGTGAAGTTGCTCTCGGCAACGATGCAGTTGACGTAGGCCACGATGGCCTCGGCCAGACGGTCGGAACCCCGTGCCTCAGGACCCAGCGCTTCCAGCGCTGCATCGATCGCAGCGCGGGCGTGGTCGATGCCCACGCTCAGCACCTCTTCGACGATCGCGTCTTTCGAGTCGAAGTGGTAGTAGAGGCTGCCGGCCTGCATCTCCGCAGCACCGGCGATGTCGGTCAGGGTGGTGGCGGCGTAGCCGCGGCACGAGAGCAGGCGCGCGGCGGCATCCAAGATGCGCATACGGCTGCGCTCGCCCTTGCGGATCCGCCGGCCATTGCCGTTCCCGTTGCCGCCGTTCTCGTCGGCGTCAGCGGCAACGGTGCTGTCTGCAGTATCCGGCTCGGCCGAGCTGCCAGCGGCTGCCTCGGTGCTTTCCATGCCTCGGAGAAACCTAGTCCTGAACGGGCGTTCATGCACTGAGGCTGAGCCGCCAGGCGAAGCCGTGGCCCGAGCGGCCCGTGAGCGACAGCGAACAAGAGCGGGAAGCAATTGGTGCGACCACGAGAAGCTTCGCCTGTCGACGCGGTCTCGTAGGCTGCCCGCACCGAGCGCGGCAACGACGGGCACTGGGAGCCAGGGTGAAGTTCAGCTTGTTCATGTACTGCACGATCGGCCGGCGCCATGAGCTGGAAGCCGGCCTCGCAGGCCTCAACAACGACTACTACCAGCGCATGCTCGGCGAGATTGCCGAGATCGCGCGCTTCGCCGACGACAACGGCTGGTACGGCTTCGGCCACCCCGAGCACCATCTGCAGATCGAGGGCTTCGAGATCTCCAACGACCTCAACCTGATGGCGAGCTGGATCGCCCAGCACACCAGCCGGCTGCGGCCGATCGCCTGCGGCTACGTGTCCACCACCCACAACCCGATGCGTGTCGCCGAGCAGGTGGCCACGCTCGACCACATGACCGGCGGGCGGCTGTGCTTCGGCGTGGTGCGCGGTTACCAGCACCGCTGGGTGGACCAGTTCAAGATCCGCCCCGACCTCGCAGCGGTGGGCAAGTGGAACCGCGGCACCGACGAAGACGCCTACAACCGCCGCTTCTTCGAGGAGTTCGTGGATGTGGTGCTCACCGCCTTGAAGAACAACACGTTCTCCTACGAGGGCGAGTTCTGGCGGTTCCCCAACGACAACCTCAACCCGCACACCCACACCGTCTATTCCGACTACGGCGCCGGGGTCGACCCCGACATGACGATCCACGAGGTCGGCATCGCCCCGCGGCCGCTGCAGTCGCCGCACCCGCCCCTGTACGGCGGATTCACGATGTCGATGGACTCGGCGGTCTTCTGGGCCCGCTACGGCGGCACGCCGATCGTGCTGAGCGACAAGATGGAGTTCTGCGAGGCCCTGTGGAAGGCGTACCGCGAGGAGGCCGCGCAGCACGGCGTGGAGAAGCCCCGCGGCCACGAGTGCGGCTGGGGCGGCGTGGCAGTGTGCGCGCCCACTGACGCCCAGGCTTGGGAGCTGTTCGCCGACATGGAGTGGTTCTGGAACCAGTGGGCCATCCAGTTCGGCCAGGGCATGCCGCTGCAGCTCGTCGGCAGCCCCGACACCATCAGCCGCCAGATCGAGGAGGCGCAGACGGTGCTCGGCATCGAGGAAGCGTTCTTCCTGGTGCCCCAGGGCATTCACTCCGCCGACCAGATCAACGCATCGCTCGAGCTCATCAGCGACAAGGTGATGCCCCGCTTTGCGTGAGCCCCCGGCTGGTTCTATGCACCTGTCGACTCCACCACGACGATCAGCACAGTCGGCCTGATGCTGGGCTTCGCTGAGCGCACGGTGACGGCTGCCGACGGCACCGCCGTTGTGGTGGTGACGCCGCGCGGTGAACTCGATCTGGCTGCCATCGCGTCGCTGGACAGCGCGCTGCGCTCGGCGCTGGCGACAGCGGGCACACAGCCGCGGCTGGTGATCGACCTGTCCGATGTGGATGTCCTGCAGCCGGTCACGCTCGGCGTGCTGCTTGACGCGCGTCGGCGCTGCCGGGCGGGCGACGGCGGCGTGGTGCTGGTGGTGAGCACGGCTGGGGTAGCCGCGACGTTGTCCGAAACCGACGTGGATTCGCTCTTCGACGTGACCACTGGGCTGCCAGCAGCTCTGCAGCGCCTGTCGAATCGCTGAATACCGGCAGGCACGCCTGCGTGGAGCGTGGCCTGCGGCAGGACCCCGATATAACGGGCCGTATCCTGTGCGGCCGTATGGCGGGCCCGGAGTACCTGTACCAGCGGGAGACGTTCGCAGGCGGTGATCGCTGGCTGGCCCGATTCGTAGCGCGGCCGATCCTGAAGTTCATCCACCGCGAGGTGGCCGGCAGCATGCTGCTGCTGTTGGCGACGGCAGTAGCGCTCATCTGGGCGAACTCGCCCTGGAGCGACACGTACTTCGATTTCTGGCACCACCACATCGACATCTCGGTCGGCGGCTTCCACGTCCACCCGCTGGACCTCCGGGAGTTGGTGAACGACGCCCTCATGGCGCTGTTCTTTTTCGTGGTGGGCCTGGAGATCAAGCGTGAGCTGGTGACCGGCTACCTCTCGAGCGTGCGGGCCGCGACGCTGCCGGCCATCGCTGCCATCGGCGGCATGGTCGTGCCGGCGCTGCTGTATTTCGCGTTCAACCCTTCGGGCCCGGCCGCCTCGGGCTGGGGAATCCCGATGGCCACCGACATCGCCTTCGCCGTCGGCATCGTCGCATTGCTGGGCTCCCGGGTGCCGCCGATGCTGAAGCTGTTCCTGCTGACGCTCGCGATCGTGGACGACATCGGGGCCATCGCCGTCATCGCGATCTTCTACACCGGCGATCTCGACCTGCGGTGGCTGACACTCGCCGGCGCGATGCTGGTGCTGGTCCGGCTGCTGACGCTGATGAAGGTGTGGGCGCTGCCGGTCTATTGGGTGATCGGGATCGTGGCCTGGTACGCCACGCTGGAGTCGGGTGTGCACGCCACTATCGCCGGGGTGGCGCTGGGGTTGCTGACGCCTGCCAAGCCATTGGTCAGCCGCGTTGCCGCGCAGGAACACGTCGATGACCTGCCGGCGAGCCCCAACATCGAGCAGGTCCACCAGGCGGCGTTCGTGGTGCAGGAATCGGTGCCGATGACCGAGCGGCTCGAGACGATGCTGCATCCGTTCACGGCGTTCCTCATCGTTCCCATCTTCGCCCTGGCCAACGCCGGCGTGCCGCTGTCGGGCGACATCTTGGCGGACGCCGCCGGCTCGCCGGTGACGTGGGGCATCGTGCTCGGCCTCGTGATCGGCAAACCGGTCGGCATCGCCGCGTTCACCTGGGTGGCGACGCGCTTCGGCTTCCAGCTGCCTCCCGGGCTCAATTGGCCGCAGTTCATCGGGATGGGTTTTGCTGCTGGCATCGGGTTCACCGTGTCGATCTTCATCACCGGCCTGGCGTTCGACGATGGCGGCATCACCGATCTCGCCAAGATCGGCATCCTGTTCGCTTCGGCCTGCGCTGCCATCGCTGCGCTCGCATTCCTCCGGTTCTCGGGCGAGCACGGCGCCCACACCGAGGTCATGCCCGAAGAACACGAAGTGCACGAGGGGTCCTGAGCGCCCGGGGTCCACAGCATCGCTGCCCACGGTCCGGCATACTCCCCCGAGCCATCCCACGCGACCTGATCCTGATCTGACTGTGATCTGACCCCAACGCGACCTTGGAGGTCCATGTGACTGCTGTTCCGTATCTGGCCCTGATCGCTTCCGTGCTGGCGCTGCTGCTGGCGTACTACTTCGCCAAGGTGGTGCTGCGGGCCGAGCAGGGCACCGAGTTGATGCGCGAGATCGGCGCGGCCATCCGCGAGGGCGCCATGGCGTTCCTTCGCCGGGAATACCGCTGGGTATCGGTGTTCGTAGCGGCCATGTTCGTGCTGCTGCTGATCGTGCCGATCGACGGCCGCCCCGCAGCCAGCTTCGCCTACCTGATGGGTGCAGTGCTGTCGTCGGTGGCGGGCTTCGTCGGCATGCGCATCGCCACCGCGGCCAACACCCGCACGGCCAACGCTGCTCGCCAAGGTGCTGCAAAGGCACTGCCGCTGGCGTTCAAGGGCGGGGCCGTCATGGGCTTCAGCGTGGCCGGCCTGGCGCTGCTGGGCATCTCGATCAACTACCTGCTGTGGGTGAAGTGGCTGGGCGTCGACCAGGCCTTCCAAGTGGTGGCTGCGTTCGGGCTGGGTGCCAGCTCGATCGCGCTGTTCGCCCGCATCGGCGGCGGCATCTACACCAAGGCTGCCGACGTCGGCGGTGACCTCGTCGGCAAGGTGGAGGCCGGCATTCCCGAGGACGACCCGCGCAACCCGGCCACCATTGCCGACGCCGTCGGCGACAACGTGGGCGACGTTGCCGGCATGGGCGCCGACCTGTTCGAGTCGTACGCCGGGTCGATCGTGGCGCCGGTGGTGCTGGCCTCGCTGCTGGTCCCGGTGTTCCTCGAGGGCGACAGCCTGGCCGGCAGCTTCGGCGATGCCGAAGGGCTGCTCATGTACCCGATCCTGATCGGGGCGCTCGGCATGATCGCCTCGATCATCGGCGCCTTGTTCGTGCGCGGCCGCGAAGGCCGCAGCCTGTCGGGGCAGCTGCACACCGGTCAGTACGTGGCCATGGCGCTGACGGTCGTCTTTGCCATCGTCGGCACGCTGGTGCTGTTCAGCGGCAGCCCGACGGTGGGCGAATACGAGCTCAGCGCCCCCATCTTCCTGGCGTTCACCATCATCGTGGGGCTGCTCGGCGGCTGGGCCATCGGCTTCACGTCCGAGTACTTCACCTCCGAGCACTTCCGGCCGGTGAAGGGCATCGCCCAGCAGTCCGAGACCGGCCCCGCAACCGTCACCATCGAAGGCATCGCGCAGGGCAAGCTCTCGACGCTGCCGGCCGTCGCGCTGGTGGTGACGATGATCGGCCTGTCGTACCTGTTCGGCGGTCTGGCGTTCGGCGAGGCCGGCGATGTGATCGGGCTGTACGGCGTGTCGCTGGCGGCCATCGGCATGCTGGCGGTCACCGGTGTCATCGTGGCTGTGGACGCCTACGGGCCGATCGCCGACAACGCCGGCGGCATCGCCGAGATGGCCGAGCTGCCGCCCGAGGTGCGGGGCGTCACCGACGGCCTCGACTCGCTGGGCAACACCACCGCTGCGGTGGCCAAGGGCTTCGCGGTGGGTTCGGCTGCGGTGACGGCGCTGGCGCTGTTCAAGTCGTTCAGCCTGACCGCCGGCGACCAGGTGTTCCTCGACATCAACGACACGGCGGTCACCATCGGCCTGTTCCTGGGCGCCATGACGCCGTTTATCTTTGCGGCGCTCACGATGTCCTCGGTGGGACGGGCAGCGCAGGCGATGATCGTGGAGGTCCGGCGGCAGTTCGCCGAGATCCCCGGGCTGCGCGAGGGCGAGCCGGGCGTGAAGCCCGACAGCCGCCGCTGCGTCGACATCTCCACCCAGGCGGCCCTGCGCGAGATGCTGCTGCCGGGCGGCCTGGCGGTAGTGCTGCCGCTGGTCATCGGCTTCATCGACGTGAACGCGCTCGGCGGCTTCCTGGCCGGCGCGGTGGTGACCGGCTTCCTGATCGCGATCTACATGGCCAACTCGGGCGGCGCCTGGGACAACGCCAAGAAGTACATCGAGGCGGGCGCCCACGGCGGCAAGGGCACCGATGCCCATGCGGCGGCCGTGGTCGGCGACACCATCGGCGACCCGTTCAAGGACACCTCAGGCCCGGCGATGAACATCCTCATCAAGGTGATGACCATCGTCAGCCTGGTCTTCGTCCCCGCCTTCCTCTAGATCGACCCGCCGCGACGATCGGCTCGGCGCGCCGACCCGCGGTTGACGCTCAGGCGCCGGGGGGTGGGCGGAGGCGGTCGGCGACGCCGCGGGTCAGCCGGTCGAGTCGTCGGCGGTTGTGGTGCTCTCGGCATCGTCGGCAGTGCGTCGCCGTAGCAGGGAAAAGAGCGCCAGAGCCAGCACGACAGCTCCGACGACGATCCCCGCGATCGCCGCAGAGCCGAGTCCGCCGCCGGGTGCTGTCTCGACGTAGAGCGACTCGGGGAGCTCGTCCGTCGCAGCGAGATCGATCTCCCATGCGTACTTGGACTGGCTGACCGAATGGGCGTTGTGCCCCACCGCATCGCCCGGCAGCGTCACAGATACCGCCAGCGTGGGGAAGTCGAAGCCCATCGCCGATGCCAGCTCGAGATCGTCCAGGGAGAGCTCCTCGTCTGCGAGCGAGCTCATCTCCAGCTCGAAGCGCCAGCCGCCGTCGGCAAGGCGGCGGAAGCTGGGCCCGTCGTCTTCGGCGATGGCGGCCAGGACTTCATCGGACTGGTCTTCGCTCCATGTGACGGTCGTCGTGACGACGCAGCTTCCGTCGGCAACGACGGCCTCAGCACTCGAATCGAGGCTGTCGAGGCCGAGGCCAACCACATCGCCGGCGTCCATGTCGTCGAGCATGCTCTCGCAGAGGTCTTCGATGGCACCGCCCTCTTCGAGCGCTGCGAACTCCAGCACGGCCTCGTCCATGCGCATCGTCAACGTCATCGATCCCGAGCCGTCGTCGCGGACGAGGAAGTCCATCTCCACGTCCAGGCAGGCGGTGGTCAGAACTGCCAGCGTGCAGGCTGTCACTGCTGTTCGCGCAAGCGAACGCCAGCGAGGCAGGGCGCAGAGACGTGTACGAGTGCCGTTCATGCCGGGATGGTAGTTGTTCATGCTGGCACGAAGGCTCTCCTTTGGCGAGGCTCGCTCCAGATCCTCGAGAGGTCCTCTCCAGCCGGGACCCGCGAGCGCGGCGCCGCGGTGGCTGATCCCGTCTTCGGCGCGCTCAGGCGGCGGGGGGTGGGCGGAGGCGGTCGGCCACGCCTCTGGTGAGGCGGTCGAGGATTCCTGCCAGCAGGACGATCGCGATGCCGGCTTCGAAGCCCCTGCCGACGGCGTCGCTGCGGCGCAGCGCGTTCACGGTTTCGAGCCCGAGCCCGCCGCCGCCGACCAGCCCGGCGATCACCACCATGGCCAGCACCAGCATGATCACCTGGTTCACCGCCACCATCAGCTCGGGCGCTGCCAGCGGCAGCTCCACGCGCCGCAGGCGCTGCCAGCGGGTTGCGCCGAAGCTCGTGGCGGCCTCGTGCACTTCGGCGGGAACCCGGCGGAGCCCCAGATCGGTGTAGTGCACCGCGGCCGGCAGCGCGTACACCACCGAGGCGATGATGCCCGGGATCCGCCCCACGTGGAACAGCGTGATGACCGGCACCAGCAGCACGAAGCTAGGAATGGTCTGCAGGAAGTCGAGCACCGGGTCGATCAGCTTTTGGAAGCGGTCGCTATGGGATGCCTGGATCCCCAGCGGCACTGCGATCGCCAGCGTGACGGCCACGGCCACCAGCGTCTGGGCCAGCGTGTCCATCGACAGCTCCCACATGCCGAGCCACCCGATCAGGAACAGTGCGATGCCGATGCCGAGCCCCAGCGTGACGCCGCGAGCCAGCAGGCCGCCCAGCACGCCGAGCCCGATCATGGCCGGCCAGGGAATGCCCGACGAGAGCAGCTCCCGCAGCGGCGTCACCATATAGACGGTGATGAAGTCGCTGAGCGGCCCGGTGCCGATGCCCGACGAGCCGATGTCGTAGAGGTTGTCGCGAGCCCACGCCGTGATGTCGTTGATGTACGGCGCGTAGTGCCACTGCAGCCATTCGGGGAACTTGTTGTGACTCACGATGCCGCCCACCAGCGCCACCAGAGCCGTTGCGGCCGCGATCCAGCGGATCGTGACGGTGTCTGCGGCCCGCAGCGAATCGCCTGCATGCGCAGCCGTGCCCTGGCCGCGGCCGCGCTCGCCCAGCGTGGCGATGCCGCGGGTGAAGCGATCCAGGATGATCGCCATGATGACGATGGCGATGCCGGCCTCGGAGGCCTCGCCGACGTCGATGTCGCGCATGGCTCGCAGCACGTCCTGGCCGAGACCGCCCGAGCCGATGAATGCGGCGATCACCACCATGCTCATGGCGAGCATCGTGGTCTGGTTGGTGCCGGCCAGGATCGCCGGGCGAGCGGCGGGGATCCTCACCAGCCGCAGCGTCTGGCGGTCGGTGGCGCCGAACATCTCCGAGGCTTCCACCATCGACCCCGGCACGTTGCGCAGGCCGACATCGGTGAGCCGCACCACCGGTGGCAGGGCGAAGATGACCGTCGCGATCAGCGCCGGCACGCGCCCGATGCCGAAGAGCAGCACGAACGGGATGAGATAGACGAACCCCGGCATGGTCTGCATGGCATCGAGCGTCGGGCGCAGCACGCCGGCGAACCGGTCGTTGCGCCATGCGGCGATGCCCAGCGGGATGCCCGCCAGCAGTGACAGGAACACCGCCACGCCCATCAGCGCGAGCGTGGCGAAGCCCTGCTGCCACAGATCGGTCATGCCGATGAGCACCACCCCGCAGAAGCCGAGCGCGCCCGCCAGCCGGCCGCGCACTCGCCACAGCCCGAGGCCGCAGAAGACCGGGTACACGTACCACGGGAACCACCGCAGGATTGCCTCGAGCCGGCGGATGCCGGCATCGGCGAGATCGGTGAGCGGGTTCAGCAGCACCGTGTACAGCCAGTGGGACGTCTGGTTGTTGATGAGCCAGCGCCGTGTGCGATCGATGGGGTCGGCCAGGCCGAAGTTCCACGACTCGGGAAAGGCGCCCACCGATGCGACGAAGCCGACAATCACGAGCGCGACCGCGGCGGCAGCCAACCCCACGGCGAACGGCGACCGCCGCCGCGCAGCAGGTGCGTCGGCGCCGGCACCAGGCTCGGCGGCGACGGTCTGGCTCATCGCAGGTTCTGCTCCAGAGCTGTGTCTGATGGCGGTACTGGAGCTCTGCTGATGCGGCTCATCGCAGGTTCTGCTCCAGTACCGCTGCGACATCGTCCTGGTGGAGCAGGCCCAGGGGATCGCCCTCGGCGTTGCAGACCACCACCGGGCGATGCTCCGACAGCAGGAACGGCAGGGCCGACTCGAGCGTGGCGGTCTCGGTGGTGCGCGGCCAGCCTTCCTCGACGGCGACGTCACCGACCGGTCGCATCAGGGAGCACGCGGGGAGCACCTTGGCGATCGGCGCATCCTGCGTGAAGGCCCGCACGTAGTCGTCGGCGGGCTGGGTCAAGATCTCGAGCGGCGTCCCGACCTGGGTGAAGGCCCCGTCCCGCATGATGGCGATCCGGTCGGCCAGCCGCAGTGCCTCGGCGAAGTCGTGGGTGATGAACACGATGGTGCGCTGCAGCTCGAGCTGCAGCGTCACCAGCTCGTCCTGCATGTCGCGCCGGATGAGCGGGTCGAGCGCCGAGAACGGCTCGTCGAAGAACAGCACCTCGGGCTCCACAGCGAGGGCACGTGCCAGCCCGACTCGCTGCTGCATGCCGCCGCTGAGCTGCTGCGGGTAGTGGTCGGCCCAGCCGTCGAGCCCCACAGTGCTGAGCACCTCGCGCGCCCGCTCATGGCGCTCGTCACGCGCAACACCCTGCACTTCCAGCCCGTACGCCACGTTGTCGACCACGCGCCGGTGGGGGAACAGGCCGAAATGCTGGAAGACCATCGCCATCTTGCTGCGGCGCAGCTCGCGCAGCGCCGTGTCGCTGGCGTCGGCCAGGATGGTTCCGCACACTTCCATGTGGCCGAACGTGGGCTCGATCAGCCGCGACACGCAGCGCACCAGCGTGGACTTGCCCGAGCCCGACAGGCCCATCACCACAAACGTCTCGCCGGCATGCACGTCGAAGGTGACATCGCGGACCGCCACCAGGCAGCCCGTCTCGGCTTGGATCTGCTCCCGGCCGGCGCCGTCGGCGGCGAGCTCGCGGGCAGCGTCGACCTTCTTGCCGAAGATCTTCCACAGACCGCTGACCGTGACGATCGGCTCCATGGCTGCCCCCAGTGCCCCGCGTGCCGCGTTACCGTCTACTTGGACGGGTTTGGCGTGTCGATACGCTGTGCTGACTGTGGCACGATCTCGCCCCCCCGACGCGACATCCGGTGGCAGCGACGCAACGCCGACTGCTGCAGACAGCGCGGTCTCGAGATCGGGCCCGGTGCAGGAACGTGCGGTGCAGACCCGCGAGCGCATCCTGCAGGCGGCCATCGAGGTCATCCGCACCGATGGTGCGGCCAACCTCACACTCGACCGGGTCGCGATCGCGGCCGGCGTCAGCAAGGGCGGCTTCCTCTACCACTTCGGCTCCAAGGACGCCCTGATGGCCGGGCTGCTCGACGAGACGCTCGCGGTCCTCGACGACGAGCTGGACATACGGGAAGCCCGGTTCCGGGCCGCCGACCCGGCGGCCCGCGGCACGTTCGCGCTCGCCTACCTCGACTACGTGCGCGAGCCGTACAAGGCCGCCGATGACACCTCGGCGTCGATCCTGGCGGCCGCGGCGCTCGACGACGAGCTGCTGGCGAACACTCGGGCAACGTTCGAGCGCTGGCAGGAGCGCCTCATGCATGACGACAAGCTGGCCGAGACCGCCGGCCTTCTCGCACGCATCGTGGGCGACGGGCTCTGGCTCATCGACCTGTTCGGCCTCGCACCCCCGACCAAGGCGGAGCGCCACGAGGTGCTCGACCTCGTCTCGGCGATGATCTCCGATCACGATGCCAGTCACGACAGCGGCGCGCCCGGCGCGGAACCCCCGCACGCGCGGCCGTAGACCGGCACATCCAGCGGCGCGAGCGGCTCGTTCCCGAGCAGCAGGTCGGCGGCCTTCTCGGCGATCATCATGACCGGCGCGTAGATGTTGCCGTTGGTGACTGTGGGCATGACTGAGGCGTCCACCACGCTGAGGCCCGAGGTGCCCAGCACGTTCATGGTCGACGGGTCGGTCACGGCCAGCTCGTCGGTGCCAAGCCGCGCCGTGCCCGCCGGATGCAGCGCCGTCTCGGCGTCGCGTGCCACCCAGTCCATGATCTCGTCGTCGGACTGGGTGCCGGGGCCGGGCGACAGCTCGCGGTCGTTGTAGGCCGCGAAGGCCGGCTGGTTCATGATGTGACGGGTGACACGCACGGTCTCGACCCACTCGCGCCGGTCCTGGGCAGTGGACAGGTAGTTGAACCGGATCGCCGGCTTGACGGCGGGATCGGTTGAGCCGATGCGCACCCAGCCGCGGGCATCGGAGTACATCGGCCCGACATGCACCTGGTAGCCATGCTTGCTGACCGGCGCCGAGCCGTCGTAGCGCACGGCCAGCGGCAGGAAGTGGAACATGAGGTTGGGGTAGGCCTCATCGGTGTTGCTGCGCACGAAGCCGCCGGCCTCGAAGTGGTTGGTGGCCCCCGGTCCCCGCCGTGCCAGCCACTGCAGGCCGATCCAGGGCCGGCGCCAGCGCCGCAGGTGAGGCTGCATCGACACCGGCAGCTTCGAGGCGTACTGGATGTACACCTCCAGATGGTCCTGGAGGTTCTCGCCGACGCCTTCCAGGGGCGACACCACCCCGATGCCGTGCTGGCCCAGCAGCGTGGGGGAGCCCACGCCGGAGAGCTGCAGCAGCTGCGCCGAGCCGAACGCCCCCGCGCACAGGATCACGTGCCCCGCTCGGGCGACCCGGGTGCGGCCCCGCCGGCCCTTCTGCTGGTACTCGACACCGGTCGCCCGGTTGCCGTCGAAGAGCACCCGGCTGATCAGCGCGCCGGTGCGGAGATCCAGATTCCGGCGCCTCATCACCGGGTGCAGGTAGGCCTGCGAGGCGGACAGGCGCCGGCCGCGGTGAATGTTGCGGTCGAACGCCGCAAAGCCTTCCTGGCGGAATCCGTTCACGTCGTCGGTCAGCTCATAGCCGGCCTGCTGCACGGCGTCGAAGAAGGCCTCGAACAGCGGGCTGGTGGCCGGGCCCCGCTCGAGCACCAGCGGGCCGTCGCCGCCGCGCCAGTCATCGGGGCCCGCCAGGCAGGTCTCCATCCGCTTGAAGTACGGCAGGCAGTGCCGGTAGTCCCACGTCGCCATGCCGGGCCGGCTGGCCCACTTGTCGTAGTCGGCCGGGTTGCCGCGCTGGAAGATCATCCCGTTGATGGAGCTGGAACCGCCGAGCACCTTGCCGCGGGCGTGATACACCCGCCGCCCGCCCATGTGCGGTTCCGGCTCGGTCTCGTACTGCCAGTCGTAGAAGCGGTTGCCGATCGGCATGGCCAGCGCGGCCGGCATGTGGATGAGCACGTCCCACCGGTAGTCGCGGCGACCGGCCTCGAGCACGAGCACCTTGTTGGCGGGATCCGCACTCAGCCGGTTGGCGAGCGCGCAGCCGGCCGATCCGCCGCCGACGATGATGAAGTCGTACAGGGGTTCAGTCACCGGATCACCTGCGGTACAGCCTCAAGGAGCCGCAGGACGGGCCCCGCCGGCGCCGGCCTGTTGGCCGACGCCGACGGGTCAGCGCCCTGGGAGGAGGATCTGAGTGCTGACGGGCTATTGAAGCCAGGCGCTCCAGGTTGCCTCGTTGTCTGCGATCCACGCCGCAGCGGCATCGTCGACTGACATGCCTTCGCCCTCGACGGCGGCCAGCATGGAGATCTGGTCGGCGCTGTCGTAGTTCATGGCTCGCAGGAAGGCGTCAGCTGCGGGGGCGTTCTCGGCGAGACTCGCATCGATGATCTTGAACAGAACATCGGCGGGATAGTCGCAGTTGACGCCGCCGGCGTCTGCCGTGGCGTAGCAGTCGTCGCTGTACTCGGGCAGCAGAACGTTGGTGAGGTCGTAGCTGTTGAACGCCGAGTGCGGTGTCCACAGGTACACGAGGATCGGATCCTCCCGGCTGTAGGCAGCGTCGACGGCGGCCAGGATGGCAGCCTCCGACCCGGCGTACACCACCTGCATCGGCAGGCCCAGGTTGTTGATGATGTCCTCGTCGTACTGGACGAAGCTGGGATCACCGCCCAGGAACTGCCCCAAGTCGCCGGTCTCGGCTGTGGCATACAGGCCGGCCAGCGCCGGATCGGCGAAGCCTTCCCAGGTCGCCAGCTCCGGATGGCGCTCGATCATGTAGGTCGGCGTGAACCAGCCGATCTTGCCGACCGGGCCGAGCAGGCCCGCGTGGTCCACGTTGGCATCAGCGTTGTCGATGAAGTCGATCACGTTCTGCGCGTGGCCCGACGGCCACACCTCGAGCGATGCGCTGATGTCGCCGGTGTTGATCGCGGCCCACTGGGCGTTCTCGTCGATGTCGACGATCTCGACGTCGTAGCCGAGCTCGCTCTCGAGCAGCTGGGCTGCGACCGCCACGTTCAGGGCCGAGCCGTTCCAGGGATTCGCGGCCAGGGTGATGGTGGTCTGGGAGCCGAGGTCCGGACCCTCATCGGCCGGCATCTCGGTCGGCTCTTCTTCCGCCATCGCCTCGGTGGTGGCGGCCGGCTCCTCGGCTGCGCCGTCGCCGTCGTCGCCCGTGCATGCCGCTGCGAGCAGCCCGATGGCTGCAAGCAGCGCGATGAGCATCTGCCAGCCGCTGAGCCCTCGCTTCTGGCGCAGTCGTGACAGGCGAGTTCGTTCGCCGGATTTGCGTGTTTCGGACATGGGCACCCCCCGGGTGTGTCTCCCGCCTGTCGCCGGCAGGTGCCGGCAGCCCTCCCCGAGGGCGCTCGGCCCGCCGCCGGTCCGGCTGTCCCAGCCGACCCTGATCAAAACAGGCCATTTAGACGGTTTTCAAAACACTAGCACGCCCGAAATTGGCCTTGACCGCGCGCTGGTGCGCGTTGGGTTCGGGTGGGCGTACTGTTCGACTTGATGACCGCACCCAACGTCCTGCTGGTCATGGCGGATCAGCTTGCGCCGCACTTCACCGGCACCTACGGCCACCCCGTGGTGCAGACGCCGTCGATGGATTCGCTCGCGGAGCGTGGCGTGCGGTTCGATGCCGCGTACTGCCACTCGCCGTTGTGCGCGCCGTCGCGGTACTCGATGATGACCGGCCGAGCAGCATCACAGATCGGCGCCTGGGACAACGCGTCGGAGTGGAGTGCCGCGGCCCCCACCATCGCCCACTGGCTGAACCTGGCGGGCTACCGGACGGTGCTGTCGGGCAAGATGCACTTCGTCGGGCCCGACCAGCTGCACGGCTTCGGCCGGCGCCTCACCACCGACATCTACCCGGCCAACTTCGCGTGGACGCCCGACTGGGATGCGGCCGGCGAGCGGATCGGCAAGTGGTACCACAACATGGACAGCCTCTCTGAGGCCGGCCAGGCGCTCGCCACCTACCAGATCGACTACGACGACGAGGTCGGCTTCGCCACACGCCGCTGCCTGTACGACCTGGCCCGCGAGCCCGACGACCGCCCGTTCTTCCTGGCGGTGGCGTTCATCCACCCCCACGACCCCTATGTGGCGCGGCCCGAGTGGTGGAACCTCTACGACCACGACCAGATCGACCTGCCGGGACCGGTGCCCGCTGAGTTCGATCCGCACACCGTGCGCATCCGCGCCGGCATCGAGGCCGACACCCGGGGATGGACCGAGGAGCAGTGCCGCACCGCCCGCCACGCCTACTACGCCAACACCAGCTACTTCGATTGGTGGCTGGGCGAGCTGCTGGGAGTGCTGGACGAGACCGGCCGAGCCGACGACACGGTGGTGATCGCCACCAGCGATCACGGTGACATGCTCGGCGACCGAGGCTCCTGGTTCAAGATGTCGTTCTTCGAGCGTTCGGCCCGCGTCCCGCTGGTGATGGCCGGGCCTGACGTCGCCGCGGGAACGGTGCCCAACGTGTGCTCCCTGCTGGATCTGGCCCCCACGCTGATGGACATCGCGGGAGGTCCGCCGGCTGAGCTGGGCGCACCGCTCGACGGCCGCAGCCTCTGGCCCGCGGCGACCGGGGGCGACGATCCCGTGGATGAGACCGTGGGCGAGTACATGGGCGAGCTGACCTCGCATCCCGTGTTCATGATCCGCCGCGGCCAGTACAAGTACATCCACTGCGACACCGATCCGCCGCTGCTGTACGACATCTCGGCAGATCCGGCGGAGCATCGGAACCTGGCGGGCTCGCCCGAGCTGGCGGACCTGTCGGCTGCGTTTGCCGCGGAGGTCATCCAGCGCTGGGACTCTGCCGCGATCCGCGAGCAAGTGGTGGCCTCCCAGCGCGCCCGCCGGGTGGTCCATGCCGCCGCCGGTGAGGGCTGGGACTACTCGCCGCTCCGAGATCCCGCGAACGAGTACATCCGCGACCACATGGATTGGGCCGAAGCCGGCCCCAAGCTCCGCTACCCCGCGAACTAGGCCGCAAGCGCTCCGACTCGCCCGGGAGCCCAATCGCCTGGGAACGGGGAACAAGAGCGGGAAACCCAGTCGAAACATCTCGGCAACAGCCCCGACCCGCGCTGTGCATCGAGCGGTCATGTCGGGGTGACTCCCGCGCAACACGTCGTTTCTAGGTTCCCCCACATCAGCCAGCCAACGGGAGGATCTTCATGAAACGCAAGCTATTCGTCACCGTCGCGGGCGCCCTCGGCGGCCTGTTCCTGTTCGCCGGACCAGCCGGCGCGCAGGACGACTCGCTGTCTGCCGAGATGGTGCAGGCCGTCATGGACAACCTGTGGGTGTTCATCGCCGGCGTGCTCGTCTTCTTGATGCAGGCCGGCTTCGCCATGCTCGAGTCGGGCCTGACCCGCTCGAAGAACGTGGCCAACATCATGGCCAAGAACCTTGCCGACGCATCGATCGGCATCCTGGCGTTCTTCCTCGTCGGCTACGGGCTGGCCTACGGGGGCGACGGCAACAGTGTGTTCGGCTGGGGCTCGTTCGCCCTGTCGGGCGTCGACCTCTTCGACATCTCCGAGGGCCTGTCGGGTTCCACCGACTTCTTCTTCCAGGCCGTGTTCGCCGCCACGGCGGTCACCATCGCCTCGGGCGCCATGGCGGAGCGCACCAAGTTCAGCACCTACCTCATCTTCAGCCTCGTGACCACGGCGATCATCTACCCGATCGTGGTCCACTGGACGTGGGGCGGCGGGCTCATCGCCAACATCTCGATCGGCGACGCCGTCTACAGCGACTTCGCAGGCTCCACCATCGTCCACAGCGTGGGCGGCTGGATCGCCCTCGTCGGTGCTTGGATGCTCGGACCTCGCATCGGCAAGTACGCGGCCGACGGCACCTCGCGCAACATCCCGGGCCACAACGTGACGCTCGCCATCCTCGGCGTGTTCATCCTGTGGTTCGGCTGGTTCGGCTTCAACCCCGGCTCGGAGCTCGCAGCCGACGAGTTCGTGATGTTCGTGGCGCTGAACACGGTGCTGGCAGCATGCGCCGGCACGATCGGTGCCACAGCGCTGAACTGGCTGCGCACCGGCCGGCCCGATGTGCCGATGGCAGGCAACGGCGCGCTGGCAGGCCTGGTCGGCATCACTGCAGGCTGCGGCACGATGAATCCGTGGGGCGCCGTCATCACCGGCTTCATCGCCGGGCTCATCGTGGTGGGCGTGGTCGGCTTCGTAGACCGCAAGCTGAAGATCGACGACCCGGTCGGGGCCTTCGCCGTCCACGGCGCGGCCGGCATCTGGGGCACGCTCGCCATCGGCCTGTTTGCCACGCACGACGATGCGTTCCTGGGCCGGGAGAACGCCGGCCTGTTCTACGGAGGCGGCATCGAGCAGCTGATCGTGCAGTTCCTGATGGTGGTGATCGTGGCCGTGTGGGTCATCGGGACCTCGGTGATCCTGTTCGGGATCCTGAAGGCCACCATCGGACTGCGAGTGTCGGCGGAGGAGGAAATGGTGGGCCTCGACGTTTCCGAACACGGGGGCCCCGGAATGGCGCTGGACGACGTGGTTTCGAGCGGCTGACACTCGGCCATGGGCTGAGTTGCCCAGCGGCACCATCTCTGCTGTCAGCGGAAGTCCCCGGGCCATCGCCCGGGGACTTCCCGCGTTGCGACCGCTGTCGTGCGCCCGCTGCGGAGGCGGCAGAACCCTCGGCGACCAGCGATCCGGCAGGTGAGATTCGCACCGGGTTGCGCCCGCTGCGGAGGCGACAAGACCCTCGGCGACCAGCGATCCGGCAGGTCGCAACGTCGCCGAGTCTCCTGCCGCCTCCGCAGCTCGTGCATCTGTGTGTCTCGGTGCGTGCCGTAACTTCGGTTCGATGGTGCGGCGGGTGCTCGCGAATGTGGGGCGGGGGCTGGCTATGGGGGCGGCGGACGTTGTGCCGGGCGTGTCGGGTGGCACGGTGGCGCTGCTGCTGGGGATCTATGACCGGCTGGTGGGACAGATCGCTCACTTGAGTGCTGCTGCTGCCGCCGCGTTGCGTGGTCGGTTGCGCAGCGCGTTTGCGATGGCGTTGCGTGCTGAGTGGGCCTTTCTCGTCGCTTTGGTCGCGGGAATCGGCATTGCGATCCTTGCGCTTGTCGAGGTGGTGCGGTTGCTGATCGATGAGCAGCCGGTTGGCTTGTCGGCGGCGTTCTTCGGGCTTGTTGCCGTGACCGTGGTGACCACTCGGTCGCAGGTGGGCCGATGGCGGGTCGGCCTTGCGGGCATCTTCGTGACGGTGGGGGTGGCGGTGTTCCTGCTGCTGGGGGTGCGTGCGGGCAGCGTTGCCGATCCGGGTGCTGTGGTGATCGTCGGCGCGGGGGCGCTTGCTATCTGCGCCATGATCCTGCCTGGCATCTCCGGGGCGTTCGTGCTGCTGCTGCTGGGGCTGTATGACCCCATCACCAAGGCGGTGTCGGACCGTGATGTGGGCACGGTGGTGCTGTTCGGGGTGGGCGCAGTGCTCGGCCTCGGGCTGTTCTCGCGGCTGTTGCAGCGCCTGCTGGAGCGGTGGCGGGATGCGGTGATTGCGGCGCTGATGGGGCTGATGGCGGGGTCGCTGCGGGTGCTGTGGCCGTGGCCTGTGGGCGATCCCGACGCCGAGGGCTTCGGGAATGCTGCGCTCGGCGCGCCGCCTGCATCCGAACTGGCGGTGGCCGTTATTGCTGCAGTTGCTGCGGGTGCTGTTGCGGTGGCGCTGTATCGGATGGGCACCCGGCAGGCATCCTCGTAGGTTCGCCTGGCTGCTGTTAACTGAAACAGTTGCGCTACCGTCCGGCGCTGTCCCCTCGGCGCCGCCACCTTCGGCACTGCGACGCGGGCGCTGCTCACCTCGGATCTTCATGGCCACTTCTCTCGTCATCGTCGAGTCGCCCGCGAAGGCGCGCACGATCTCGCGCCTGCTGGGCGACGAGTACGTGGTGGAGTCGTCCGTGGGCCATATCCGCGACCTGCCGCGCAATGCCTCGGAGGTGCCCGCTGCCTACAAGTCGGAGTCGTGGGCGACGCTGGGCGTCAACCCCGACGACGGCTTCAAGCCGCTCTATGTCGTGACGGCCCGGGACCAGGTGCGGCGCCTCAAATCGCTGCTGCGCACCGCCGATGAGCTCTACCTCGCGACCGACGAGGACCGCGAGGGAGAGGCCATCGCCTGGCATCTGCTCGAGGTGCTGAACCCGCAGATACCGGTGCGGCGCATGGTCTTCCACGAGATCACGGCCGCGGCGATCCGCGATGCCATCGACAACCCCCGCGATCTCGACCGGCGGCTGGTGGACGCGCAGGAGGCACGGCGGATCTTCGACCGGCTCTACGGCTACGAGGTGTCGCCGGTGCTCTGGCGCAAGGTGGCGCCCCGGCTCTCCGCGGGCCGGGTGCAGAGCGTGGCCAACCGGCTCATCGTGGAGCGTGAGCGCGAGCGAATGGCCTTCCGGGCCGCCGAGTACTGGAGCATCACCGCGACGCTCGAGGCCCAGACCGGCACAGCAGCCGGTGCGGGGTCGGGCCCATCGGCCGGCGAGCACTTCGACGCGTCGCTGGTGTCGTTGAACGAGCGCCGCATCGCCACCGGCCGCGACTTCGATCAGCAAGGCCAGCTGCGCACGGACTCGGTGTCTGTGCTCGACGCCGGCGCTGCGGCGTCGCTTGCCGGTGCCCTGACCGGGGCCCAGCTCGCCGTGACCTCGCGCGAATCCAAGCCGTACCGGCGCCGCCCACCGGCGCCGTTCATCACCTCGACGCTGCAGCAGGCGGCCGGTGCTCGACTGGGCTTCTCCGCTTCGCGCACGATGGCCGCAGCCCAGCGGCTGTACGAGAACGGTCGCATCACCTACATGCGCACCGACAGCACCACGCTGTCCGGGCAGGCGCTCGGTGCGGCCCGGCGGATCGTCGCCGGCCGCTACGGCGAAGACAACCTGCCGCCGAAGCCCCGCATCTACACCCGCAAGGTCAAGAACGCCCAGGAGGCGCACGAGGCCATCCGCCCCGCCGGCGACAGCTGGCCCGCGCCCGGCAGCGTCACCGATCTCGGCGGCGACGCCGCCCGGCTGTACGACCTTGTGTGGCAGCGCACCGTGGCCAGCCAGATGATCGATGCAACCGGCGAGACCGTCACGATCAGGCTGGCCGGCACGGCAGCCTGCGCCCTGCCGCCGGCACTGTCGCAGGGCTCACCGGCGGCCGGCCGCCACAGCGTCGAGTTGTCTGCCGCCGGCACCGTGGTGCGCAGCCCCGGCTTCCGGCTCGTCTACGCACCGCCGCCGGCCGGCGCCGATGAGGAGCCCGAGCGCATCCTGCCCGACTTGGAGGCGGGCGATGCAGCAACGGCGGTGTCGCTGGAACCGGCCGAGCACAGCACCAGCCCGCCGGCCCGGTTCACCGAGGCATCGCTCGTGCGGCGGCTCGAGGAACTGGGCGTCGGCCGGCCCAGCACCTACGCCAGCATCATCGAAACCATCCAGGCTCGCGGGTACGTGTGGAAGAAAGGCTCGTCATTGGTGCCGGCGTTCACCGCGTTCGCCACCGTGGGCCTGATGGAGCGGCACTTCGATCACTTGGTCGACTATGCGCTCACGGCTCGCATGGAGGAGGACCTCGACGAGATCGCGAGCGGCGAGCGCGACGCCCAACCGTGGCTGACGGCGTTCTATTTCGGCGATGAGGGCGCCGCCACGCCCGAGGCCGCCGGCGGCCTGCGCTACCTCGTCTCCGACGACCGGCTGGCAGATATCGACCCAGCAGAGATCAACAGCATCCCTATCGGCGCGGACGCAGACGGCGAGGCTGTGGTGGCGCGTGTGGGGCGCTTCGGGCCGTACCTGCGACGCGGCGATGCCACCCGGCCGCTGCCCGACGACCTCGCGCCCGACGAGCTCACCATCGAACGGGCACTCGAGCTGCTCGCTGCGCCCACCGAACGGGTGCTGGGCACCGACCCGGCAAGCGGCCTCGACATCATCGTGCGACCCGGGCGCTTCGGCCCGTACGTCTCGGTGGGACGGCCCGACGAGACCGACGACCGGCCCCGCACTGCCTCGCTGCTGTCTGGTCAGTCGCCCGAAACGCTGACGCTGGAGGACGCGCTGCAGCTGCTGACGCTGCCGCGCACCGTCGGCGCCGACCCGGCGGATGGCGCCGAGATCACCGTGCAGAACGGCCGCTTCGGGCCGTATCTCACCAAGGCGCCTGTCGGCGAGGCGAAGGCTGAGAACCGCAGCCTCGAATCCGAGGAGCAGCTCTTCACGCTCACCTTGGAGGAAGCACTGGCGTTGCTCGCCCAGCCCCGACGCCGCCGCGGCCAGCAGGCGGCGAATGCAGGCCGCGAGATCGGCCAGGACCCCGACAGCGGCAAGCCCATGGTGGTGAAGGACGGCCGCTTCGGACCGTACGTGACCGACGGCGAGTACAACGCGTCGCTGCGGCAGGGCGACGATGCCGAGACGCTGACCGTCGAGCGAGCGGCGGAGCTGCTGGCGATGCGGCGCGCCAAGGGCCCAGCGAAGAAGCGAGCGGCACGGCGCAAGCAGCCCGCCAAGAAGAAGCCGGCCAAGAAGAAGGCAGCAGCGCGCAAGGGTGCCGCCAAGAAGGCTCCTGCGCGCAGGCGTGCGGCGAAGAAATCACCCGCCCGCAAGCAACCGGGATAGCAGGGAGCGCCCGGCTTCTAGCCTGCTGAGTGCCATGAGTTCGGATCGTTCGATGCAGTCGTCCGGCGACTCGGACGCGCACAACGCCGACTCTGACGCCGACGCTGAAGCCGTCGACGACGCAGGAGCCGAGGCGCCGCAGCCGGGGCTGTTCGCAGCGCCGGGGTTCCTGCGCCTCTGGATCGCGCAGGTGGTGAGCTCGTTTGGCGACTGGATCGGTCTGCTGGCGATACTTGTGGTCGCGAATCGCGTCGGCGGCGACCAGCCAGGCGGAGCCATCACGCTCGTGATCACGGCGCGGATCCTGCCGGGATTCTTCCTCGCATCTGCGGGCGGCATCATCGTTGACCGTTTCAACCGCAAGCGCCTCTTGGTGATCTGCGACATCGCGCGGGCCAGCGTGTTGCTGACCATCCCATTCATTGATCGGGTGTGGATGCTGGTGCTGGCATCGCTGGTGCTGGAGCTGGCGACCTCGCTGTGGAGCCCGGCCAAAGAGGCCATCGTCCCCAACATCGTGCCTGAACGGCACTTGACGGCGGCCAACTCGCTCGGCATGGTCGCTGCGTACGGGACCTTCTTCGTCGGCGGGCTGGCGTTCGCCGGCATGGCCAAGCTCGGCGCGGCGTTCGGCTGGACCGACATCGGGCAAGTGGAGATGGCCCTCGTCGTCGACTCCGCGACCTTCTTGGTGGCGGCACTGTTGATCGCCACGCTGCCCCTGGCACCGCACATCACCGCTGCGCACCGCAAGCGTGACACCGGTCGCCGCATCGACTGGCGCCAGGGCTTTCGCGATCTGCGTGAGGGCTGGGACTTCATCTTCCTGAGCCCGCAGGTGAGGGCAGTACTAGTTGGATTGAGCACCGGCATGATCGCTGGCGGAATGCTGATCCCGCTCAGCGTGGTCTTCAACGACGAGATACTCGGAGCGGGCAGCGCCGGTCACAGCACGATTCTCGTGGTCATGGGTGTCGGTGCAGGGGTGGGCGTGAGTCTGGTCACACTCCTCCAGAGCGTCTCCAGCCGGCGGCGAGAGCGCACTGGCCATGAACCGCTCGGTCGGACACGACAGTTCGTGACGTCCCTGTTCCTCGCCGGCGGAGCGTTGGGACTTGCCGCGACGGTCTCGATCTCGCTCGTGGCGTACGCAGCCGTGTTGGTCCTCGGAGTGGCCGCCGGTTCGGTCTATGTCAACGGAGTGACGCTGCTGCACGAGAACGTGGAAGAAGTGCTGCGAGGGCGGATATTCGCTGCAATGTTCACCCTCGTGAGGTTCTTCGTGCTCGTCGGCATGGCGATGGGCGGGTTCCTCTCCGATGGCTTCAACTGGCTGTTCGACGTCGCGTTCGACAACGAGATCAGGATCGGCGATTGGGCATTGGCGCTTCCCGGGGTTCGCGGGGCGCTGTGGCTGGGCGCGCTGCTGATGCTGCTGGCTGGTGCGCTGGCCGGCCTGTCGCTGCGCAGTCGGCGGGGCGTGGGGCGTCGCGCGCCGCGCTCGGCGGGAGCCACTGAGGGCACGTCATGACCGCCCGCGGCCGCTACATCGCGCTGGAGGGCTTCGACGGCAGCGGCAAGTCCACGCAGGCCGAGATGCTGGCGTCGAACCTCGATGCCGTCCTCACCCGCGAGCCGGGCGGAACGCCGCTCGGCGAGGCGCTGCGGGACGTGCTGCTGCACGCCGCGCTCGACGAGGCGCCGTCGGCCCGGACCGAAGCGTTGCTGTTCTGCGCCGATCGGGCACAGCACATTGCGACGGTTGTCGCGCCCGCGTTGGGCGCGGGCCGTGACGTGGTCACCGATCGCTCCTACGGTTCCACACTGGCCTACCAGGGTTACGGGCGAGGCCTGCCGCTCGACGAGCTTCGGGCGTTGATCGACTATGCCTGCAGGCGGCCCGCCGGTGCTTCCGAGGAATTGCCTGACGTCGTGCTGCCTGACGTGGTGGTGCTGCTCGATGTGCCGCTCGCAGACTCCGACCGGCGCGTTCATCGGCTGGACCGGGTCGGCGGCGAGCAGATGTCGCTGCTCGAAGGCGACTCAGACGCCGATCCCGATGCCGAGGCGCCCGAAGGTGATGGGCCGGATCGGCTGGAGGGTGAGGCGTTGGAGTTCGCGCTGCGGGTGTGGCGCAGCTATCGCGAACTGTGCGACGCGGAACCCGATCGCTGGGTCCGTGTGGACGCCGCCGGCAGCGTCGATGAGGTAGCGGCGCGCGTCATCGAGGCGGTTGCTTCGCATCCCGCTATGGCGGGCTAGAGCGCTCGTCGTGGAATCGGAAAACAGCACCGACGAATCAGGGGGTACCTCTGAGCCGGCCGCAGCCGAGCCGGCCCCGCTGTCGCTGTTCGACCTCGGCGACCCACCGCCACCGCCACCTGCGCCGCCCCATGATCCGCCTGCGCGACCCGAGCCTGCGACAGGATCGACACCAGCCACAGCCGAGCGTCCAGCGGAGGCGTCGGCAGCGGATGAAGCCTCGGCTCCGTCTTCCTCGCCATCGCTCGATGAGCCGACCGCCGACGAGCCGGTCGCCGACAAGCCGGTCGTCGACGAGGCGCCGGTCGGCAACCTGCTCGACGGCGTCGTGGGCCAGCCGGCAGCCGTCGACCGCCTGCAGGCTGCGCTGGTCTCGCCGCTGCCCGCCTACCTGTTTGTCGGCCCTGCAGGCGCCGGCTTGCGCGGCGCCGCATGCCGCTTCGCCGGCGAACTGCTGGCGGCGCGCAGCGCGACTCCCGAGCGTGAACGCCGTCTCGCGCTCGCCGAGCAGCACCCCGACCTGCTGGTCTTCGACCGTGTCGGTGCGGCCATGACGGCCGAGCAGGCTCGCGAGGCGGTGCGTGCCGCCGCGGCTGCGCCCGTCGCCGGAGAGCAGAAGGTCATCGTGCTCTGCGACGTCGACCGTGCAGCGCTGAGCGCGCCGATCCTGCTCAAGTCGGTCGAGGAGCCGCCGCCGTCGTGTGTCTTCGTGCTGCTCGCCGAGGAAGTCAACCGGTCCATGGAGACGCTGGCCTCCCGCTGTGCACGCGTCGACTTCGAGTCGCTGGGCGACGCCGACCTGCAAGCGCTGCTCGTCGCCGAGGGCATCGAACGCGGCCGTGCCAGCTTCGCCGCGGCCGCGGCCGGCGGCTCGATCGATCGGGCTCGCCTGCTCGCCTCCGACGACGCCGCTGCCGTGCGCATCGAGACGTGGCGCGGCCTGCGGGGCACGCTGAACGGCACGGCATCCGCAGCGATGGCAGCAGTGGATGCCGCGCTGGAGGCGGCCGAGCAGGCCGCCGCACCGCTCGAAGCCCGCCACGAGGCAGAGCGAGCAGCAGCCGACGAGCAGGCCGAGCTCTACGGGACGAATGTGGGCCGCAGCTCGCTCGACGAGCGTCACCGCCGTGAGCTGCGCCGGGTGCGCACCGACGAGATCACGATGGGCTTGGCCGTGATGGCATCGCAGATCCGCGATGAATCCGGCAACGGCAGCCTGCGTGCAGAGCTGGCAGCGGGACAGCTGGACGCTATCGGCGACGCCGCCGAGGCGCTGCGCTTCAACGCCAACCAACGTTTGGCCCTGTGCTGCCTCTTCATCCGCCTCGGCCACCTCGGCGGGTAAGGCCTCGCCCGCCAGCCGGCCCTGCGGTCCGCCGGCGAGCCCGAGGTGGGGATTGAACCCACGACCTGCTCTTTACGAGAGAGCCGCTCTGCCACTGAGCTACTCGGGCAACCGGCGGATCACGGTACCAGCGAGGCCTCGCGGCTCACGAGGGGTTCTGGGCACGTGACCACTAATATCTGCGCCATGGAGCTCCTTGGCGCGCAGGTCTGGCACTACTGGTTGGCGGTGCCGCTGACCATCGTGACGGTGCTGACCGTTGCCAAGCTGGTGGCGGGCTACGTGCAGAAGGTGGTTGCGCCGCGGTACCCCAAGCGCTGATCTCACGATGAGCGATCCCGCCGACGAGCACGTCGACTGGGAATTGGCGCGTCGCATCGCAGTGCGGGTCGCAGGTACTGAGCCGCTGTACCAGTCCTATCTCGCTGAACCGCTGCGGCAGGACTTCGCCCGATTCGTGCCGGTTGCGGCCGAGTTGGTGGCGATCGAGACCGGGCTGGAGACGCCCGGCGAGGCGCACGCAGAGGTGATCGACCGGACGGGCTGGATCGACGCCAACATCGCAGCGTTCCGGCGCCTGCTGCAGCCGCTGCTGGGCGCCTCGGCCGGGGCCGACGGCACCGCGGAAACCTCGCGCGTGACACAGACGCTGGGAGCGGTGGAGCTGGGCTCCGTACTTGGCTGGATGTCCAAGCGGGTGCTCGGCCAGTACGACCTGCTGTGGGCCTCTGATGACGACACTGCGCCGGGCGCTGATGCCTCTCGCCGGGATAATGGCGCAGCAGGCGGCACCGCTGGCACGGGCGCGACCTCACCGGGTTCAGCGGGAGACACCGTCTACTTCGTCGGCCCGAACATCCTGGTCACCGAGAAGCGCTACGCATTCGTCCCGGCGCAGTTTCGGCTGTGGCTGGCGCTCCACGAGCTGACCCACCGCTCGCAGTTCACCGGCGTGCCGTGGCTGCGACCGCACTTCCTGCAACTGGTGAACGGGCTGGTCGACGAGGCCCAGCCTGATCCCGAGCGTCTGCGCGAAGGCCTCCGCAACCTGATGTCGCTGCGTCGCAGCAGTACAGGCCAAGACAGCCAAGACCTGCTGGGCGAAGGGGGGCTCGCCGCAGTGTTCGCCACCGACCACCAGCGCGAGCTGATCGCCCAGGTGGGCGGCATGATGAGCTTGGTGGAAGGGCACGGCGACGTCACGATGGCGCGGGCCGCCCGCGGGCACATCCCCGATGCCGACCGGTTTGCGGTGGTGATGCACCACCGGCGCCGCAATGTGCGCGGCATGGCGCGGCTGATCCGGCGCCTGCTGGGCATTGAGGCCAAGCTGGCGCAGTACCAGGCCGGCGAGGACTTCATCGCCGAGATCGAGGCCGAGCGTGGCCCCCGGGCGGTGGACCGGATCTGGGAGCGCGTCGAGCACCTGCCGTCCATGGCGGAGATCCGCGACCCTCAAGCCTGGCTGGAGCGTGTCCCCGCGGCCTGATGCCTCCGCCCCGACCCCGCCGGCTGCGGGCGACGGGACGGCGACGGCGATCGACGACGAACTCGAACGCATGGCGGACCGGTGCACCTTCGCCGACATCGAGCGTTCCCAGCTGGTGTGCGCAGTGTCGGGTGGCGCCGACTCGGCCGCGCTGCTGGTGCTTGCCTGCCGGTTTGCGCAGCGGAGCGGCAGCGGGGTGACGGCCGTCACCGCAGTTCATGTCGATCACGGGCTGCGCGAAGCGGGACAGGCAGAAGCGGCAAGAGTCGAGGCGCTGTGCGACCAGCTCGGGGCGGGGTTCAGTGTGATGCACGTGGACCTCACGCCGGGGGCGAACCTGCAGGCGCGGGCTCGGGAGGCCCGCCACGCCGCGCTCGGCCCCGAGGCGCTGCTGGGCCATACCGCCGACGACCAGGCAGAGACAGTGCTGCTGCAGCTGCTGCGCGGCGGCGCGCTCGATGCGCTCGCGGCCATGAGAGCCGACCGCCGGCCGCTGCTGGGGCTGCGGCGCACCGAGACCGAGCGGGTCTGCGAGCTGGTCGGCTACGAACCCGTCCGTGATCCATCCAACGCCGACCCTCGCTTCTGGCGCAGCCGTGTCCGTCACGAGGTGATCCCGCTGCTGTGTGACATTGCCGGGCGTGACGTGGTGCCATTGCTGGCCCGTGGATCCGGGCTGGCGGCTGCCGACGCCGACCTCCTCGACGTGTTGGCGGCCGACATCGATCCCACCAGTGCGTCCGAATTGCGGAATGCGCCGGTGGCCCTGGCTCGGCGAGCCATCCGGGCGTGGCTGCGCACCGATCATCCGCCCGATGCCGGCACGGTCGAGCGGGTGCTCGAGGTGGCCAGGCACACCCACCGCGCCACCGAGGTTGGGGGCGGGCGGCGGGTCAGCCGCTCGGCTGATCGGCTTCGACTCGAGCAAGCTGTTCCGCCATCGGAAACGCATAGCCGCTAAGTTCGGCTCACGTGGCAGGGGCATCGGCTTCGGAGGAATCCCACAGCGACCTCGACTCGATGCTCGCCGGCGACCCCGCCGTCGGCGAAGTGCTCGTCTCGGGCCCCGAGATCGCCGAGCGGGTTGCCGAATTGGGCACGCAGATCACCGCCGACTACGCGGGCCGCCAGCCGCTGCTCGTGGCGGTGCTCAAGGGTGCGGTGATGTTCGCCTCCGATCTGAGCCGCGCCATCGACCTGCCGGTCGAGATGGACTTCATGGCCGTGTCGTCGTACGGCAGCAGCACCCGATCCAGCGGCGTCGTGCGCATCCTCAAGGATCTCGACATCGACATCGCGGGGCGCGACGTGATCCTGGTGGAGGACATCGTGGAGAGCGGCCTCACGCTGTCGTACCTGCGCCGCAGCCTGCTGGCCCGCGGCCCGGCCAGCTTGGCCGTGTGCTCGCTGCTGACCCGCGAGCACAACGGCAGCCTGAACGGCCTCGTCGACTACATCGGCTTCCGGCTGCCGCCGGTGTGGGTCATCGGATACGGGCTGGATCTGGCGCAGAAGTACCGCAACCTGGCCGAGATCCGCGCGTACGACGCTGCAGCCTCCGAGAGCACCTGAAGCTCTTGCAGAACGGCTGTGCAGGCTCAGTCGAGCACCGGTACATTCTGCCGGGTACACGCTTGCAGGGACGGCGAGCTATGAGAGGGAAGTGGGCGGAGGGCATTCAGCCCCGCAACTTCAACTGGGTCGTCGCCGACCGCCTCGCAGTATGCGAGCGTCCCGGCGGCTATGGCGCCAGCCACCGGCGCGTTCGCCGTCAGGAAGAGATCATCTGGCTGCGCCGCAACGAGTTCGACATCGTCGTGTCGCTGATCTCGGCACCGCACAACCTGCACAATTACGACGAGCTGGACATGCCCTACCTGCACCGGCCGTGGCCCGCCTTCGACGACTTGGGCGAGTACCTGCAGTCGGTCCACGACGACTTGGAGCGGCTGGCCGGCGAGCGCAAGCGCGTCATCCTGCACAAGGAGCGGGTCGGCGAGGACGTCTGCGGGTTCGTGGCGTCGTATCTGTTGCTGTCGGGCAAGGTGCCCACCGGTCCTCAGGCCACGGCCATCACCGAGCGGATCTTCGGCCAGCGAGTCGGTCCCGAGGGGCGCCGTGTGGTCGACGTGGCGCTGAGCATCCTCCCCGGCCAGGGCACAACGAGTTGAGCACTGCAGTGACAGACCGCCCTGCCGATGATGCGGTCGCCGCGAGCGACGAGCCCGATGCGCCGCCTCACGGCGACCGTATTGAGCTCCGCGATTTGCGGGTGACGTGTGTGATCGGGGCTCTGGCGCATGAGCGCACCGCGCCACAGCCGCTCAGCATCGACGTCGATCTCCACGCCGACCTGAGCCGAGCAGGCACCACCGACGACTTGAACCTCACCATCGACTACGGCGCAGTATGCGACCGCATCGTGGCGCTGTGCGACGAGGCCCAGCCGCAGCTTCTCGAAAGGCTGGCCGAACTGATCGCCGCGGAGCTGTGCGGAATCGATGGCGTGACCGCCGCCACGGTCACGGTCGCCAAACTGCGCCCGCCGGTTGCGGCCGACCTCGGCACCAGCGGTGTGCGCATCACCCGTCGTCCGGCGTGAGCCGGCCTGCCCAGCGAACGTGAGCCGGTGAGCCCGCCCGGCGTGCGGGCCTTTGTGGGGCTGGGCGCGAACATCGGCAACCCCGCCGCACAGCTAGCAAATGCCCTCGAAGCACTGGACACCGCAGGCGTGCTCGTGGCGGTCTCGGGCGTGTACCGCAGCGCGCCGATCGGCCCCGAACAGCCGGAGTTCCTGAACCTCGTGGCCGAGCTGGCCGTGTTCGACGGGCCATACGAGTTGCTCGCCCGCTGCCACGCCCTCGAAGCCGCGGCACAGCGGGTACGCCGTGAGCGCTGGGGCCCGCGCACGCTCGACGTTGACGTGCTGCTGTTCGGCGACGTGGAGATGCATGACCCCGAGCTGCAGATCCCGCACCCCCGCCTGCACGAGCGCCGGTTCGTGCTCGACCCGCTCGCAGAGCTGGCGCCCGAACTGGTCACCCTCGGCCAACTGTCAGCCGTCGCAGACCAAGACTGCGAGTACGTCGGCACTGTCGAGTTGCTGCACCAGCTCGCCACCGCATCGCCGGAGCAACGGCAGGATTAGCCCTCGGGAATCGGCGGCGCGTCGGCTCGCAGGATGAACAGGCCCTCAGCGTTGACGCACAGACCCTCGGGCCCGTGAACCTCGGCGTGCTGGACGATTTTGCGGCCTGACGTGCTCTCGATCCAGGCCCGCAGATGCAACGGCGCCCCCAGCGGGGTCGCTGCACGGTAGTGAACGGTGAGCCGGCCGGTATATGCCTGCCGGCCCCGCATTCGGTTCAGCGCGCCCATCAGCTCGTCGATGATCAGCGCCACCACGCCGCCATGGGTGCGCTCGGGCGGCCCGGCGAACATGGGGTCCACCACCGCCTCGCCGGTCACGGCGTCGTCGGACTCCTTGAAGTACCTGACGTTCACCGAAGCCGGGTGCAGCGTGCCGCCGCCGATCGAGAACGGGTCGAACTCGATCTCGTCGCCGGGCTCGAGCGGCAGCGGGAAGTACTGCCCCTCGTAGATCTCGCGGAGGTAGGGCCGCGAGAGCATGTCGTCGATCTTCACCCGCAGCGTGCCCTGCTCCAGCCGCGCCGCTGTGGCCTCGACCGTGGCCGTGATCTCGTCGAGCACCTCGTCGTCGACCCGCCGATTCGCCAGCGCCTGGTTCAGCCGACGCATCGCAGCGGCTGCCCGCTCGACGGCGCTCCAATCGTGACCGGGCTCGACGGTGGCGCTGAGATCGCTCGGCGAGTCGTGCTCCCTCACGGGCCGAGACGCTATCTGTGCGGCATCTATGCAGCCCCGATGCCTGCTCGCCGCGGCCGGCCGTGGTTCGCTGCAGTGCGGCGGCATACGCTCGCCTCATGCGGCGCACCATCTTCGACGACGAGCACGAGATGTTCCGCGAGACGGCACGAGCCTTCGTGGAGCGCGAGATCGTCCCCAACCACGAGAAATGGGAGGCGGACGGCAAGATCGACAAGGCCATGTTCCGCAAGGCGGGCGATGTGGGCTTGCTGGCCACGGCCGTCGACGAGCGATACGGCGGCGGCGGGGTTCTCGACTTCCGCTACAACGCCATCGTCAACGAGGAAGTCCATGCGTCGGGCGCGGCCAGCTCGGGGCAGTGCATGACGCTGCACAACGACATCTGCCTGCCGTACTTCATCAACCTCTGCAATGACGAGCAGGCCGGGCGCTGGATGCCGGGCCTCGCCAGCGGCGAGCTGATGAGCGCCATTGCCATGACCGAGCCGGGGACCGGCTCCGATCTGGCCTCGATCACCACCACGGCGGTGCGCTCGGGCGACGGCTACGTGGTGAACGGCGCCAAGACCTTCATCACCAACGGCATCAACTCCGACCTGGTGATCGTGGCGGCCAAGACCGACCCGACAGAGAAGCACCGGGGCATGTCGCTGATCGTGCTCACCGAGGGCATGGAGGGCTTCGAGCGGGGCCGCAATCTCGACAAGCTGGGCCTGAAGTCCCAGGACACGGCCGAGCTGTTCTTCGACGACGTGTTCGTGCCCACCGAGAACCTGCTCGGCGGCGAAGGCAACGGTTTCATGCACCTGGTGCGGAACCTGCCCCAGGAACGCCTGTCGATCGCCGTGGGCGGCGTGGCGCACGCGCAGGCGGCGTTCGATTGGACTGTCGACTACGTGGGCGAGCGGCAGGCCTTCGGCCAGACCATTGCCTCGTTCCAGAACACCCGCTTCGAGCTGGCCGAGATGAAGACCGAGCTGGACATTGCCTGGGTGTTCGTGGACCGCCAGATCGAGGCGCTGAACGCCGGCGAGCTGACCGCCACCGATGCGGCCGAGGCGAAGTGGTGGGTGACCGAGATGCAGCTGCGGCTGATCACCCGCTGCCTGCAGCTGTTCGGCGGGTACGGCTATATGAGCGAGTTCCCGATCTCCAAGGCGTACGCGGACGCCCGGATCCAAACCATCTACGGCGGCACCACCGAGATCATGAAAGAGATCATCGGCCGCGAAGTCGCCGGCACCCGGTAGGCAGGGCAGATGAGGGAAATCGACACAGCCGAGCCTGCGAGGCGCATCGACTCGGTAGCAGTCATCGGCGCGGGCACGATGGGTGCCGGCATCGCCGCGGCGTCAGCGGCGGCGGGCTGCCGGGTGCTCGTGCTCGACACCGACCCCGCAGCGGCGCAGCGTGCGCTGGACGGCGTCGACGAGGAATGCCGGGATCTGGTCAGCATCGGCACCGTCGACGACCGGCTCGACGACATCGCCGGCTACGACTGGGTGTGCGAGGCGGTCATCGAGGATCTGGCCGCCAAGCGCGAGCTGTTCGAGCGGCTCGAAGCTGCGCGCAGCGACGGCTCGGTCATCTCGTCGAACACGTCGGGCATCCCGTTGCGCCAGATCTCCGACGGCATGAGCGAGCGCTTTCGCCACGATGTGGCGATCACCCACTTCTTCAACCCGGTGCGGGTGATGAAGCTGTTCGAGCTGGTGCCCGGCGAAGACACCGATCCCGAAGTGATCGACGCCTTCGCCCGATTCGGCGCTGAGCGTCTCGGCAAGGGCGTGGTGCATGCCAAGGACACCGTCAACTTCATCGGCAACCGCATCGGCTGCTTCTTCATGCTGAGGGGCTTGCACGTGGCGAAGCCGTTCCTGGCCGACGGCATGACCCAAGAGACCGTCGACGCTGTGCTGGGCAAGCCCATCGGGCTGCCCCCGACCGGCTTGTACGGGCTCATCGATCTCATCGGTCTTGACGTGATGGAGTTGGTCGGCGCCAACCTGGCCCAGAATCTGCCGCCGGGCGACCGCGGGCTCGACTTCACCGCGTTTCCCGAGGCGGAACAGGCGATGGCCGACCGGGGCCAGCTCGGACGCAAGACCGGCGGCGGCTTCAGCCGGCGAGTGAAGCTGGATGACGGGTCCCGCAAGGCCGAGACCTTCGATCTCGTCGCCGGCGAATGGCGCGCCGCCTCGCCGCCCGATCTCGAAGGCGTGCCCGCTGACCTCGGCGCGGTGCTGTTTGCCGACTCGGTCCAGGGCGAGCTCGCCCGCCACGCCTTCGGCGGCACGCTGACCTATGCGGCCGACTTGGTGCCCGAGATCGCCGACGACATCGCGAACGTCGACAACGCCATCCGCTGGGGCTTCAACTGGGTGCACGGCCCCTTCGAGATGCTCGACCATCTCGGCCCCGATCTGGTGATCGAGTTCCTCCGCAGCGTCGATGAACCGCTGCCGGCCATGCTGGCGGTGCTCGAAGCATCAGGCCAGCCGACGTTCTACGGCGAGGCCGCCGACGGCACCCGCACCCAGCTCATGCCCGACGGCACCGTCGCACCCGTCGACCGCTGAGCCGCCTCCGCAGCTGTGGCATCTGTGCCTTCAGACTTGGGTTACTGGGTCGTGGGGCGGACTATGGCGTCGGTCATCTGGATCGCTTGGGTCATCTCGGCGGCGTCGTGCACTCGCACTATGTCGATGCCCGCGTAGATGGCAGCAGTGATGGTGGCGGCGGTGCCGAACAGGCGATCGCCGGGTTTGGTGTTGGTGACCTCGCCGATGGTGGACTTGCGCGATGTGCCGATGAGCAAGGGCAGCTCCAGTGCCCACAGTTCCGGCAGTCGTCGCATCATCTCGAGGTTCTGCGAGACGCCGAAGCCGAAGCCGAAGCCCGGGTCGACGACAATCCGGTTGGTGCCCACGCCCGCCTCGGCGCAGATCTGGAGGCTGGCCTCCAGTCCCGTCGTCACGTCGGCGACCAGATCGGTGTGGGGCCGGCCTCGCTGATTGTGCATGATGACGGCCGCCACTCCGCGTTCGGCCACCAGCGGTGCCATGTCGGAATCGAGGCGGAAACCGGTGATGTCGTTCACGACCGTCGCTCCGGCATCGAGAGCGGGGGCCGCCACCTCTGCCCAGGTTGTGTCGACCGAGATCGGAAGCTCAGCCCCGATGCGGTCCAGCTCGGCTCGCACAGCGCCAATGACCCGCACGGCGCGGCGCCGTTCGACTTCCAGTGGTGTGGGCTCGGCACCGGGCCGGCTGGAAGCGCCGCCGATGTCGATGATGTCCACTTCGTCGGCCACCAGCTCCCGTGTCAGCGCCAGCGCTTCGTCGAGGCGGTCGGCTATGCCGTCGCCGGAGAATGAGTCGTCGGTGGCGTTGATGATGCCCATCACGAAGGTGCGGGAACCCCATTGCCAGCACGGTCCGCGACCAGGGTCCCACCAGCCATGCCGGTAGCGGCGCCGGATCGGCCAGCCCGGCTGCATCTGCGGCCCGGCCACGCTCAATCGTTGCCCGCTGCGGCTGCGGCCCCGGCGGACGAGGGCAGCGCGCTGAGCAGGTTCGACGCTGCGGCACGGAGCCCGACCACCCCGGGCGTGGGGTCGAGCGGCGCCAACGCATCGAGGGCCGCGGTCACATAGCGCTGCGCGGTCTGCACCGAGCTGGCGATCTCGGGGCCGTCCGCCACGATCGCTCGGGCCCGATCCCGCCGGCCGTCGTCGAGCGGCTCGCCGAGCAGCTCGCTCAGGCGATCGCCGTTCGGGTGCCCGTCCGCCAGCATCCGGATCACCGGCAGCGTGTACACGCCCTCGCGCAGGTCGTTGCCCGAGGGCTTGCCGAGTTCCTCGTCGGTGGCGACCAGGTCGAGCACGTCGTCGACGATCTGGAACGACATGCCGTAGGCGAGCCCGAAGCTGGTCAGGCGGTCCAGGGTCTCAGCGTCGACGCCGGCCACCAGCCCGCCGATGCGGCACGACGTTGCGTACAGCTCGGCGGTCTTGCCCTGGATGGCCAGGAAGTACTGGTCCTCGGTACGGCTCCGGTCATAGATCAGCTGCAGCTCACGCACCTGGCCCTCGCACAGCCGGCCGATGGTGGCGGCCAGCAGCGCGGCCACCTCGGTGCCCAGCGACGCCGCCAGCTCCGACGCCTTGGCCAGCAGGAAGTCGCCGGCCAGGATCGCCTTCAGGTTGCCCCAGCGGTGATTCACCGCCTCGATGCCGCGCCGGGTCTCCGCGTCGTCCATGACGTCGTCGTGGTACAGCGAGCCCAGGTGCACCAGCTCCACCGCTACGCCGCCGCACACCATGTCGTCGGTGACCGCATCTGGTGCGGCACCATCAGGGCTGCGCGCCAGCGCCGACGCGATGACGAACGCGGGCCGCAGCCGCTTGCCGCCTGCGGGGATCAGGTGCGAGGTCACCTCGGTGAGAAACTCGTCGCCGGTGACCGCCGCAGCGCGCAGGGCCGTCTCCACACGAGCCAGATCAGCCTCTGCGTCGGGCCGGGCCTGCAACGGGGAAAGGGGCGCCACGGCGCAACCGTAAACGACAGCGGCAGCAAGGAGCGATGCGGCAGGGCATCGTTACACTGCGCTCAGGAGACCTTCTGCACCCTGTGCAAGGCTCAAACCAGGAGGCCCAGTGTTCGAACGCTTCACCGATCGGGCTCGCCGAGTGGTGGTGTTGGCGCAAGAGGAAGCGCGCCTGCTGAATCACAACTACATCGGCACCGAGCACATTCTGCTGGGGCTGATCCACGAGGGCGAGGGCGTGGCCGCCCAGGCGCTGGAGTCCCTGGGCATCTCACTGGAGGCCGTGCGCAGCCAGGTCGAAGAGATCATCGGGCAGGGAAGCTCGTCGCCCAGCGGCCACATCCCCTTCACGCCGCGCGCGAAGAAGGTGCTCGAGCTGTCGCTGCGTGAGGCGCTGCAGCTCGGCCACAACTACATCGGCACCGAGCACGTGCTGCTCGGCTTGATCCGCGAGGGCGAGGGCGTGGCCGCGCAAGTGCTGGTCAAGCTCGGCGCCGACCTGTCGAAGGTCCGCCAAGAGGTCATCCAGCAGCTCTCCGGCTACAGCGGCTCGAGCGGCGGCCGCGAGACCGTCGGCGCCTCATCGGGCCAGGGCAGCGAGCAGGGCGGCCAGAGCGGCTCGCTGGTGCTCGACCAGTTCGGGCGCAACCTCACCGCGGATGCTCGGGCCAAGAAGCTCGACCCGGTCATCGGCCGGCTGCGCGAGACCGAACGCGTCATGCAGGTGCTGTCGCGCCGCACCAAGAACAACCCGGTGCTCGTCGGCGAGCCCGGCGTGGGCAAGACCGCCATCGTGGAAGGTCTCGCCCAGAAGATCGTCAACAACGATGTCCCCGAGCTGCTGCGCGACAAGCAGCTCTACACGCTCGACCTCGGCGCACTGGTGGCCGGCTCCCGCTACCGGGGCGACTTCGAGGAGCGCCTGAAGAAGGTCCTCAAGGAGATCCGCACCCGCGGCGACATCATCCTGTTCATCGACGAGCTGCACACGCTCGTCGGCGCCGGCGCTGCGGAGGGCGCGATCGACGCTGCGTCGATCCTCAAGCCCATGCTGGCCCGCGGTGAGCTGCAGACCATCGGCGCCACCACGCTCGAGGAGTACCGCAAGTACCTCGAGAAAGACGCCGCTCTCGAGCGCCGCTTCCAGCCGATCACCGTCGACGAGCCCACGCTCAGCCACACCATCGAGATCCTCAAGGGGCTGCGCGACCGCTACGAGCAGCACCACCGGGTCACCATCACCGACCAGGCCCTCGTGGCCGCGGCGAACCTGGCCGACCGCTACATCGCCGACCGCCACCTGCCCGACAAGGCCATCGACCTCATCGACGAGGCCGGGTCGCGCCTGCGCATCAAGCGCATGTCGACGCCGCCCGACTTCAAGGAGATCGAGACGAAGCTGGCCGATGTCACCGAGCGCAAGAAGCAGGCGGTCGAATCGCAAGACTTCGAGACCGCTGGGGCGCTGCGCGACGAGGAGAAGGAGCTGCTCGAGCGGCGCACCGAGGTGATGGCCCAGGCTCGCTCCGAGGGGCACGACCTGTTCGACGAGGTCGACGAGGAGGGCATCGCCGAGGTGCTGTCCATCTGGACCGGCATCCCGGTGTACAAGCTGACCGAGGAGGAGACCCAGAAGCTCCTCAAGATGGAAGACGAGCTGCACAAGCGGGTCATCGGCCAGCACGACTCCATCAAGGCCGTCAGCCAGGCCATCCGCCGCACCCGCGCCGGGCTGAAAGACCCCAAGCGGCCAGGCGGCTCGTTCATCTTCCTGGGCCCGTCGGGTGTCGGCAAGACCGAACTGGCCAAGACGCTGGCCGAGTTCCTGTTCGGCGACGAGGGCGCGCTGATCAGCCTCGACATGTCCGAGTACATGGACAAGTTCACGGTGAGCCGCCTCGTGGGCGCCCCGCCCGGGTATGTCGGCTACGACGAGGGCGGCCAGCTCACCGAAGCGGTGCGCCGCAAGCCGTTCTCGGTGGTGCTGTTCGACGAGATCGAGAAGGCCCACCCGGACGTGTTCAACACGCTGCTGCAGATTCTGGAAGAGGGCCGGCTGACCGACGCGCAGGGCCGCTCGGTCGACTTCCGCAACGCCGTGCTCATCATGACCTCGAACCTGGGCACCGCCGACCTGCGCAAGGCGCGTGTGGGCTTCGCGACCGCCGATGAGGACGCCAGCTACGACCGGATGAAGGAAAAGGTCAACGATGCGCTCAAGGCGCACTTCCGGCCGGAGTTCCTGAACCGCATCGACGACACCATCGTCTTCCACGAGCTGAGCATCGAAGAAGTGGTGCGGATCGTCGACCTGATGATCAAGCGCACCTCCGACCAGCTTCGGGCGCAGGGCCTCGGGCTGGAGCTCACCGACGCCGCCAAGGAATGGCTGGCCCGCACCGGTTACGACCCTCAGCTCGGCGCACGGCCGCTGCGCCGTGCGCTGCAGCATCATGTGGAGGATGCGCTCAGCGAGCGGATCCTCTACAAGGAGTTCCACGCCGGCGAGATCATCGTGGTCGACGTCGAAGACGACGAGATCGTGTTCCGTGCCATCGAGGGCTTCGACCCCGGGCCGATCGAGCTCGAAGAGGCCGCAACCGCCGAGTAGGCATGCCCCGGCGGACGCTCGGCGCTGCGCTCGTTCTCTTCGCAGCGCTGGTGTTGGCGGCGAGCTGCCGGGTCGACATCGTCGTCGACATCGACATCGCGCACGACGGCGCCGGCAAGGTCACCGTCGAGATCACGTTCGACGAAGAGGTGCTGCGGTGGGTGCCCGACCTGGGCGAGATCATCGTGACCGACGGCCTGGTCGGCTGGGACGTCCGGCAGTTCGCCGAGCAGACGCCCGCAGGCGAGCGGCTCCGCGTGGTGGCATCCAAGCGCTTCTCGTCGCCTGCCGAGCTTGCAGCAGTGCTCGCCGAGATCGACCGGCCTGCCGATGGCTCGTCCGGGCTGTTCCGTTCGGCGACGTTTGTGGGATCGCGCGACGGGGCGCAGGTGATCTACGACCTGACGGTGACGGTCGGCTTGGACCGTCCGGTTGCCGGGCTCGTGAATCCGGCCACCGCTGATGCTCTGGAAGGCGAGCTGTTCGGGTTGCCGATTGCCGAGATCGAGGCGCGGGCGGGGGCGCCGCTTGACGAGCTGGTGACGTTGGTGGTGCGGGCGACGGTGCCTCAGGGGGCGGGAAGCTTGCCTGTTGACGGCGTGATGACGTTGAACGAGGGGGGTGTTCGGGAGCTGCGTGTATCGGGCGAGCTGCTGGATGCTGAGCTTGCTTCGGCCGAGGCGGAGGCTGAGCGACTTGCCGAACGGGCTTCTCGGGGGGTTCGGATTGCGGTGATCTGGTGGATTGTTCTTGGTTTGATCGTCTTGGTGGTTCTCGTTGTTGCCCTTCGCGGTCGGCGGCGCCGGCGCGGGCTTTCTTTTCGCTAGCTCAGCCGGCTTGCGCGCCCGGGCTGGGGAGGGGCCGGCGCACCCGTGCTTCAAACAGATGAAGCGCTTCGTGCACTAGCGCGGTGTCGCAGGGGCGCTTCATAACTGCGCGCGGGCACACCGACCCCTCCCCAGCCCTCGTCTCGTGGTGTCCTTGGCCGCAGTGCAGCCGTGAGAATCAGGTCAGATAGTGGTTGCGTCGACGGCCGAATGTCGCTGTGTGAGCGATTCCTCATCCGGTTGTGTGTCACACGGATTTGATACACATTGGGGCTGCCGCCACGGGGCGCGGCGTGATGATGGGGCAAGGCCAATGGTGACAGCCGAGTTGATACAGGCTGAGAACGTCGACCAGCACAGCTCCGAGTCGTCGCTTGCCGTGCGCCGTCGGCCGAAGCGGCTCGGCTCAGTCCCGTATCGGGATCCAGCACACTCAGAGTTGCCCCATGTGGTCAGCTTCTCGGGCGGCCGCTCCTCGGCGGCTCTGACGTTCATGGCGGCGGAAGAAGGTCTGCTGGATGCAGGCCGCGGCGACATCGTGTTGTTTGCCAACACGTCCGCAGAGCACCCGGGCACGTACGAGTTCGCGGCAGAGTGCAAGCGGCGCATCGAGACCGAATTCGGGTTGCCGTTCTTCTGGTTGGAGTTCACGACGGTCGAGGACGCTTGGCGCGGCGAGTATTGGCGCAAGCTCAGCTACAGGCTGGTGAAGCCAATTCCGATCGAGGACGATCCGGAGGGATTCCGCAGCACCGGTGAACTCTTCGAGGACTTGGTGAGCCTTCAAGGCATGTTGCCGAACGTTCACAGTCGGACGTGTACTGCCAAGCTCAAGCTGTACCCGTCGCACCTGCTGCTCAGCGAATGGCTCGGCGGTACCGAAGGGCCCGCCCACTCTGGGCACTACTGGTCCGTCTCAGACGACGGAACCAGGGGGGGGGGTCTTGTCAGCCCCGTTCGAGTCGCAAACCGCTATGCGCGCGCACGCGGAACCGCATCACGCGAATCAGTAATCCGCAGGGCTGAACACCTCAGTACCCGCCCTCCGTCGCGCCTGCAGCAGTACTGGAAGGACTACACCGACGCGCCAGTGCGAGCAGCATCGATGGGAGCTGTTCGAGCACCGATGCGCGGCCCGGGCGCAGCGCCACACGTCAGATTGCTGGGTCTGCGAGCCGACGAGGGTCGGCGCGTCAACCGGGTCTTGTCGCGTTCGCTGTTCGCCGAAGGGGCCACAACGGCAAGATGCAGCGTCAAGACCCAGCCTCCGGGTGAGCGGCCGTATTTTCCGCTGCACGACGCTGGCTTCATCGCCGAGGATGTTCGCAGTTTCTGGCAGCGGTGCGACTTCGACCTTGACATCCCGCCCGATGCGGGCAACTGCGTGTTCTGCTTCATGAAGGGAACTCAGCAGCTTGTCGAACTCGGCCGCAGGCGCGACCCGCGTCGGCGCTCGGATACGCCGTCGGACATCGGCTGGTGGGCAGACTTCGAAGATCTCCATGTGCGCTTGGCGCCCAAGCGCGGCGGCTCCGGCATCTCGCGTTTCGGCTTCTTCGGCGTCAATGCTCGGCCATTCAGCGACCTCGCCGACGGTGTGGCGGGCAAGGAGGACAGATATGCGAGCGGCACACCCGCCTGCGACTGCACGGACTGACAGTGACTGCTGAGCGACGCAGTCGCGAAGCGGAACCCCTGCAAGGAGCCGACCTGTACTTCGCGCCGACGCACTCACCTCACGGCTTCACTCATCCCGCCCTCTCCCACTTCGACGGTGACGCCGAGCCCGTTGTCCGTGAACTGCTGCAGAACAGCGTCGATGCCGCCGACAAGGCCGGTCGGCCCTGCGCGGTTCGCTTCGAGATCCGTGACATCGACAACGACGAGCTGCCGGGGTTCGCGACCTACCGGAGCACCTTCGAACTTGCCGTCGAACAGCGAGAACGAGAACGTGCGGGGGCACCGCCCACCCACGACGAACAGATCATCGTTGACCGAATCGAGCATCACCTGAGCACCCCCACCATCCCCGTGTTGATTTGTGCCGACAATGGCACCGGTATCACTCCGGCGAGGATGCAGAGCCTGCTCACGAGCGGCAACAGCGACAAGGGCGATGGCGGCGCCGGCTCATTCGGGCTCGGCCACCACGCCGCGTTCTCCGCGTCCGACTTGCGATACGTGCTGTATGCATCCCGATTCCGCTCCGGCTCAGGTGAATGTCAATCAGTCGCGTCTGGCCATGCCGTGCTGGCGACCCACATTCGGCAGATCGGCAACACAAAACGGATTCACGCCAACGACGGATTCTGGGTCAACGTCGCAGACCAAGGGCAACTCTTCGTCGAACCGGGCGAGGCATACCCGCTCGGCGCCCCGCCGATGCTCGGGCCGACCTTGGAGGCGATGAACGACACCGGCATGGCGGTGTGCATCGCCGGGTTCAACGAGTTTCAACGGGAGGCCTCTGACTCCACGTCGCTGAACGCAATCGCCTACGTGGCTGCGTCGAACTTCTGCGATGCCGTGCACCGTGAAGCGCTTGCCGTGACCATCCGCGATGAGCGAACCGGTGAGGAGCAGTTGGTCGAGAGCGGCACATTGGAGGACATCCTGCGTTCGCGACGCGAAGAGCGTCGAGCTCCCAAACAGGGGCAGATTCAGGGCTCGTACGCGTATGGCGCGTTCGAAATACTCTCAAGGGAAGACGAGATCGCGCACCAGATCGGCAGCGGCGTTGCCGTCAAGATTCGTCGAGTCGATGGCAACGTGCGTTCGCGAGTGCATCTCTACCGCAAGGGAATGTGGATCACGTCGAACGCTGAGAACCTGCGCCACAGCGACTTCAGCGACTTCATGCCTTTCGAAGCAGTGGTCTCCCTCCGCCACGGCGACCTTGAGCAGCATGTGCGCTCAGCCGAAGGTCCAGAACACCGGGGCATCGACTTCAAGCGGTTGAACCCAGACGAGAAGCGGCGGCTGCGACAGCTGCTGCGCGAACTCGCCGGGGTGATCCGCTCCAACCTTGAGGCCAAGAGCGAGCAGGAGGAGTTTCGACCTGTCGACTTCGCCATCGTCCAGGGCGACGCGACCCAGACGCTCGAGTCGGTGGGTCGCACCAATCCCGGTCTCGGTGGTTCGAGAAAGGGTCGAGGCAAGGGTGGCACGAAGCCTGGCAAGCGAAAGAGTGCAGGTGTCGTGCGTCACGGTGGCAGAGCTAGACCGGGCTCGGTGCCGAAATTCGCTTGGGCACCGCTCGCACCTTCAGAAGACTCCGGGACTTTCACCGCTCTGTTAAGCCTGCAGGAGAAGGTTGCGGGGCATATCGGTATCCGGCTGTCGGTGCCGACGGGCTCCGATCAGACGTGCGATTCACCGCTGCCGCAGAGATTCCTCCAGCTCCGGGCAATTCGCTGCGACGACATGGAACTCGCCCGAACACCCTCGCCGAACGGCGTGCAGGAGTTGATGTTCGCTCCGCCCCAGGAATGGACGGACCACAGCCAGCGCCAGACGCTTCAGATCGAATCGCTGGCCGCTGCGGCCGAGCTGGCTGATGCCCAGCTTGAGATCGTGCGGCGGCAAGCGCCCAAGGCGATACCCAAGGATGGAAGCAGCGTCGCCGAAGCGGAAGACTCAATGGTCGACGCATTCGCGACCAGTGCCGAGGCGGGCACATGAGCACCCCGCGCATCCCACTGCTGACCGAGGACGGCAGCCGGCTCGACTGGCCTGATGCGCAGTACGAGCCGCAGATCGAGCGCAAGGGTGCCGAGACCAAGGTCACCGTCAGCCATGTGCTCAAGGGCGCCACTGCACTCGCCGACGCTGTCGGGCGAGGCGAAGCCGCCTGGCACACCGAGGTTCGCTGTCCGCGGCTGCTTCACAGTGAGCACGTCACGAGCCGCGACGATCGACAAGTCGTGGAATGGCGTGAAGGAGACGTGGACTGGGAGAAGACGTTTTTGCTGCCCGGAATGGCCTCGGCCGGGCATGTGCTGCGAGCGCCAGACGAGCTCGCGGCCGGCGCGTGGCCGCCGGGTGAGGCCATAGAGGTGCCCGCCGGCGCATTGCTCGTGCGCGCGGATGTGCGTCGTCTGAAGCCGCTCATGCAATCGCTGCTGGTGTTCCGCAGGGATGACGCACTCGGCGATGGCCAGATGAGGGTCGAGGAGGACACGGCATCGGACGATCCGTGCTTTGTGGTGCGAATCGCGGCGGACATCTTTGCGGAGTCGCGCTGGAATCGCGATCGGCGCGTTGCGGCGCTCATTGGCGCGTTCGCCGCCATGGCACGCCCCGGGTCACGCATGCAGCCGGACGGCGAGCTGCGGGGCCATCCGGTCACCAAGCAGTTGCTTGCGCATCTGCTTGAGCGAGGGTCTTCGACTTGGGACGAGGAGGATTTTGACTGCGTGTATGCGGCAACGCTCTTCGAGCCGATGGAGATGACCGAGGCCGGCAGCGAGGACGGCGACGACGAATGATCAACCACGCTGACCTCGATGCGCTGATCAGCCGGGCAGCCTTTCGTGACTGGCAGAGCGGTCTCATCTACCAGGGGAAGCGGCACAAGAGCCAGTCCGAAGCCGATCAGACCGCCATCCGGCAGGACACAGGACGGCGTCAGCAGGTGCTGGTTGAGGCCTTAGCGCGTGGGCCGCACGCGGTTCGAGACTTCCTGTGCGACATGACCTCGAGCCCGGAAGCGGCCGCGCTGTTGACCCAGTTGCCCGCGTTGCCACGCCCGCTCACTGAGGCCGAGATGGCACAGACGACATTCCACGTGGACCGTGAGGTGTCGAGAGTCTTGGACGACTGGGGCATCACGCCGATGCTCGCTGGTGAGTCCAGCTTCTGGGCTCTGTGCCACGCGCGCTGGATCGGCGACGAAATGTTCCCCGATGGTGTGACACGGGTCTTCGCTGGCGGCGAGAAGACGGCATCTGACACCGAGGCGATGACCCGGACGTTTCTGCGGCGGGTCTGTGGGCTGCCGGTAGAACGAGGGAACACCTCGGTCATCACCGATTGTCCGCTGTCGGCGGCGTGGTGGCGTTACCGACTCGCCGTCGAAGTCTCGGACACCTTGGTGAACGAAGGGGAGGTGCTGACGGTCGCGCAAGCGCACCGAGTGCTGCAGGGTTCGGTGGTCTGGGAAACATTCGTGCTGAACATGATCCGCAGGCTCGCTTCAGTCAACGCACCGAGAGCACGCGCAGCCGTCGTGTTGTCGCTGCACGAGTACTCCATGCGAAACGACGGTCGGACTGTTCCCCGGGAAGTCGTTTTCGACTGCATGCAGCGGACAGCGCAACTCGGCGATCGTTTCAGCTTCGCCCTCATCGACTGGGCGCCGCTCGCCGGGGCTGCGGCCGGAGCGCTCAACGGCGAGGCCCGAGGACCTGCGTAGAGGTCATGCGATGCACGTTGCTTGTCGGCGTCTCTCCATCACGGCTATTGCGCAGGGGCCCGCCCGCGGCATCGCCTGCCGGATCGAGGTGAACCATGCCGTCAATTGCTGAGCTGCTGTTTGACGCGGAGAAGGGTCAGATTCACATACCCGACTTTCAGCGACCATGGGTCTGGAACAGGGACAAAGTCCGCAAGTTGTTCACGTCGCTCTACCGGCGGTATCCGGTTGGCGCGATGGTGTTCTGGCCCAATCGCACCAATGGCGACCAGCGTCACTCGCTGATAGACGGCCGCCAGCGGCTGACGGCGCTGTACCACGTGATTCAGGGCCGACGAGCTCCTTGGATGAGGGAGACCCCCAACGAATTCGCCCAACCGCTGGGGTTCAACGTCGTCGATGAGGAGTTCGCCTACCTCAGCGACAGATTCGCTGCTGATGAGCGCTGGGTGAACGTCTCAGATGCGTTCGTCGTCGCAGACTTTGTGGAGCGCTTTGACAGTGCGGCAGCGTCGTTGGCGTCGGGCGGGCGCGTCAGCCACGCAGCAGTTGTGCAGCGCATCGCGCGCTTGCAGGCGATCAAGGAGACGCGCATCAACAAGGAGATGCTGCCGGAGAATCTCGATATCGAGCGTGCCGTCGAGGTATTCGAGATCTTGAATCGCGCCGGCACACCGGTTCGTGAGGCCGATCTGGTAGTCGCCCGCCTCAGCTTGGTGTGGCCCGAAGTGCGCGAGTCTCTTGAGAAGACGATGGGCAGATGGGAGGACAGCGGCTTCCGCGTGCCGGCCGAGGCCGTGCTGCGCTGCCTGGCGGCTGTGGTAGCCGACACCGTCGACTACGGCGGACTCTATGGCACGAAGGGAAACCGGCGACCGTCACCGACCGCAAAACAGCTCGTTGCGGGCTTCGACCAACTCGTCGCCGCCACAGATGACGTTCTGACCAAGCTGCGGGGCAGGCTCGGACTATCGCAAGTGAAGCCCACCGTGCTGAATCGCGGCTACGTGCCCGTCGTGTATGCAGCGCAGCGCCACGCAGCCGGGAACCTCGACCAAGTCGATCTTGACGCCATGATCGGCTGGTGGCAGCTCAGCAACCTGCACAATCACTGGTCCAGCGATGTGCGCAACCGGCTGGAGTACGCGGTCACTGCCCTGCGAGACGGCGCTGGGGCTGTGCAGCTCATCGAACTGCTGGGCAAGCCAGGCAGATCGCTCATGCTGACGCCGGTTGACTTCCTCACGAAGCGGAAGCCGTCCAGCGCCGAGTACCGGCTGCTGCTGACCATGACCAAGAGGTGCGGCGCAATGGACCTCCCCAGCGGGGAGTCGCTGTCATTCGACCACATTGGCGAGCATGTCGAACTCGAAGCCCATCACATCTTTCCGACTGCGTACTTGAAGAAACAGTCAGGAGTGCGTGAGGAGGAGATCGACCAACTGGCCAACATCGCGTTTATCACGAAGAAGAAGAACCTCAAGATCGGTTCGAAGTCACCGGCCGATTACCTCGGGGAACTGGCCGACCAGAACCTCGAGAATCTGCGCTCGCAGTGGATCCCGACGGATCCGGCATTGTGGCGCCCAAACGGCTACAGCAAGTTCCTCGAGCAGCGCAGCCGACTGCTGGCCGAACAGGCGAACGACTTCCTACGAGGACTGCTGGGCGACGAGGCCTGGGAGGCAGCGAAGAACCGCTGAGGTTCGACGCGGGGCGTGGCACCTCGCGCGCGGGCTCAGATATGGTTGAGGCTCTCGGGCGATTGACGCAGAGTCCACCCCGGAGCAAGACCGGGTCGCTCGCAAAAATGGGAGATCCAGGTTGAAGTCCTGGCATCCCGGACGGGATGTAGCTCAACAACAGAGCGCCCATTTTCTTCGCGTCCATGAGCCGTTGTGGACCGATGTTCGAGTCGAATCGTTCAAGGTCGTGGCTCATGGGTACCTAGTGGGGTCTCGCCACACATCCTTCTTCGCAGAGAAGCGGTAGGTTCGGGCTAGCGAACCGGGAATCCCGGGGGCAGGCGGAGCCGGAGGACGAACATGGGTGCTGATCAAGAGCTCCTGCGTCGCATCAGCGCCAGGCCTGATGTCTTCGGCGGCAAGCCGATCGTTCGCGACCTGCGTATCTCGGTGGAGCTGGTGTTGAGCTTGCTCGCGCAGGGCGTCGCGTCCGAGGACATCCTCGACGACTACCCCGACCTTGAGCGGGAGGACATTCTCGCTTGTACTGCGTACGCGCATGCAGTAATTGCGGGTGACACGCTGGCCACGGTCTCCGTGGCCGGATAGTGAATTTTCTGATTGACCGCTGCGCCGGCCGCCGCCTTGCTGAGTGGCTTCGTCGCGCTGGCCATGACGCTCTGGAAGCTCGCACGATTGGCCCCGATCCCGGCGACCGCGCTCTGCTGGAGTTGGCCGAGTCGCAGGGCCGGGTACTGGTGACGATCGACACCGACTTCGGCGAGCTCATCTGGGTGCATGATCTGCCGCACTCAGGGTTGGTGCGCTTGCCCGACGTTCCGGCTGAACGGCGCATCGCCATGATGGCCGAAGTCATCGAGAATCACGGCGCGGACTTGCAAGAACGAGCGGTGATCACTGTGCGAGGTGGCAGGATCAGGATTTCGCGGCCGTGATCCATACGACCTCCGATTGAGCGTGGCCACCCCACCACCCCTCCGAAGCCCTCCTATTCCTGCGTCATCCGGAGGCCAGACTGGGCTGGTGGGGCGCTCGTGGGCTCTGGTGTTGGGTGCTGGGGCAGGGACGCGGTTTGGTGCGGGAGGTGATGGCGCGACCAAGGTGATGGCGGCGGTTGCTGGGCGGTCGATGGTCGCTTGGAGCGTCGAGGCGGCTCAGGCGGCGTGTGATGGAGTGACGCTTGTGGTGGCGTCGTCCATGGTCGATCAGTTCGGAGCGGGGCTCGATGCCGTCGTCGCGGGCGGTGAGACCCGGTCGGGGTCGGTGCGGGCTGGGCTGGAGACAGTTCCGGAGGATGTTGATGTCGTGGTGTGTCACGACGCTGCGCGACCGGGGGCTTCTGCGGGGTTGTTTGCGGGCGTGATTGCTGCTGTGCGGGATGGGGCTGATGCTGCGGCGCCGGCGCTGCCGGTGAGCGACACGCTGAAGCGGGTGCCGGAGTGGGATGACTCGGGGGGAGTCGTGGCGGAGACGGTGGATCGCTCGGGGCTCTTTGCCGTGCAGACACCGCAGGCATTTCGGCGGGAGGCTTTGGTGGCGGCGCATGCCGGCGAACCTGAGGCCACCGACGACGCGGCGCTGGTGGAGGCTGCGGGCGGCACTGTGGTCGCGGTACCGGGCGAGGCTGCGGCGCACAAGGTCACGACGACCGCGGACTTGGTCATCGTGGAGTCGCTGCTTCGTGGTCGCGCTCGCGATGGCGGGCTCTAGCGTCAACTGGCGTGAGTGCTGCTGACGGCGGGGCCGGGCCGGTGATGCGGGTGGGGCACGGGTATGACGCGCATCCGTTTGTCGATGGCACTGATGGCGGTGGGCGAACGCTGGTGCTGGGCGGGGTCCGGTTTCCCGGTGAGCAGGCGCTGGAGGGTCATAGTGACGCCGATGTGGTGGCCCACGCAGTCATCGATGCGGTGCTGAGTGCGGCCGGCCTCGGCGACATTGGCGTGCATTTTCCCGACAGCGACGAGCGCTGGCGCGGTGCCGACAGCATCGAGATGCTGCAGCGAGTCTCGGCTCTGCTCGCCGAGGGCGGCTGGCAGTTGGCGAATGCCGATTGCACGGTCATCTGCGACCGGCCGATGATCGCCCCTCATCGCGATGAGATGCAGAAGCGGCTCAGCAGCGCGGCGGGCGGGCAGGTCACGGTCTGCGGCAAGCGCACCGAAGGATTGGGCAACTCCGAGGGGGTTGTAGCGCACGCCGTAGCGCTCTTGCTCGCCTCTGGTGAGCGGCTACCGACACAGACCGACGGCGGCGCTCGATGAGCCGAGCCGGCGACGGGCGAAGGACGCGATCTGCGGATCGCGGGAGCCGAGGGCAGCAACGGCGAACCGGCTCTGGCAGCCGTCCTGGCGCCGGGCGGGGTCCCGCGAACCAATCGCAGTCTGAGCGGCAGCAGTCACGGCCACGAGGCTTGGGCGGCGATCACGTCGAGGGCCGGCAGGCCGTGCGCGAGCTGCTGCGGGCCGGCAAGCGCAAGGTGCACGAGGTGCTGATCTCCGAGGACGCACACTCGGCGGCCACCCTGGCCGAGATCGTCGACCTCGCCGGCGACCGGCGGGTGTCGGTGCGCGAGGTCACCCGCCGCAAGCTGGACGAGGCAGCGCTCACCGCCGCGCCGCAGGGCGTGATCGCCAAGGCCGCTGCCGTACAGCCCGTGCCGCTGGAAGAGCTGGCGAGACCTAAAGGGAACACGCTGCCGCTGGTCGTGGCGACCGACGGCGTCACCGACCCGGGCAATCTCGGCGCCATCCTGCGCACGGCAGAGGTCGCCGGTGCCACCGGCGTTGTGCTCACCAGCCACCGTTCGGCGAACCTCACGCCGGCCGCGGCGAAGGCCGCCGCGGGTGCCATTGAGTACCTGCCGATCGCCTTGGTCGGCGGCTTGCCCGCTGCGCTCGCCAAGCTGCGCGATGCCGGTCTGTGGACCATCGGACTCGACGGTCACGCACCGGAGGGGCTCGAGTCGCTGCGGGTCGGCGACGAGCCGCTGGTACTGGTGCTGGGCGCCGAGGGACGCGGCCTGTCGGCGCTGGTGGAGCGCCGCTGCGACCAGGTGGTGTCGATCCCGGTGCTCGGGCGCATCGAATCGCTCAATGTTGCTGCAGCGGCCGCCGTGGCCCTGTTCGACATCGCCCGCGCCCGCGCTGGCGACGGGAACACAGCCCGCGCCCGAAATACACCCTGAAATCCGGGGCGCCGGCCATACGCTGGGACCGGCGCCCGAGTAGCTCAACGGCCAGAGCACCGCTCTTGTAAAGCGGGGGTTGTGGGTTCGATTCCCACCTCGGGCTCAGCCGTGGCGGTCTCGGCGGGAGCGCTCAGAGCGTGATCACCAGGTTGCCGAAGTGCTCCTTGCGCACGAAGGCCTCTTGCGCCTCGCGTATGGCTTCGAGGGGATAAGTGCCGCCGAGCACCGGGCGGATCTCGCCGCGCTCGATGTAGCCGACCAGATCGGCGAACAACCCCGGCCCGTAGATCGTGGCGCCGTACAGCTCGAGGTCGTTGAGGTACAGCGTGCGCAGATCCAGCTCGACCATGGGACCGGCGATGGCTCCCGAGGTGACGTATCGCCCGCGGCCTGCCAGTGCGTCGAGCCAAGTCGCGACGGCGTCGCCGCCGACCACGTCAGCGACTGCGTCGAACGGGCCGCCGTTGGCTTCGACCGCCGCGGCAACATCGTGCTCAGGACCCTGTCGTGGCACTACCACGTCAGCGCCGAGCTCCAGCACCTGCGCCACCTTGGAAGCCCCGGCCACGGCCACCACCCGTGCACCTCGCCGGTGGGCGAGCTGCACCAGGGCAGAACCCACCCCGCCGCTCGCACCGGGGACGGCAATGCTCTGGCCGGCACCCAGCCCAATGCGCTGGAGCATGTGCTCCGCCGTTGACGAGGCGCAGGCGAACGTCGCCAGCTCGGCGTCAGACAGATCGGATTCGACTGGGTACACGTTCACGGCTGGCACGGTGACGTACTCCGCGAAGCCGCCGTCCGCTTCGCTGCCGAGATAGCGCACCTTGCTGCGGTCAGTGGGGTCCGCGGGATCCTTGAGCCACGGTTCCACCATGACCCGCCGCCCCACGAGTGCCGTGTCGGCACGCTCGCCGGCGGCTACCACTCGTCCCACCACATCAGCCCCTTGGATGCGGGGGAACTCCACGCCCCGGCCACCCCAGGTGGAATCTGCAGCATCGGCGTCCGCGTAGCCCTCGCCTGAGGTCGCCGCCGTCACCGACTTGCTGTACCAGGCGACCCGCGTATTGATGTCGGTGTTGTTGATGCCGCACGCCGCCACCTTGATGAGCACGTCATCGGGACCGGGCACCGGCACCGGCACGTCGTCGCGCACCTCGATCATCTCCGGGCCGCCGTGGCCCATCAGCAGCGCCGCACGCATTGTCGCCGGAGTGCTCATTGGCGCAGCCTCGCCGACGATGGGTCGTAGATGGGCTCGCTGAGCACCCGCGCTGGACGGTGCTCGCCGAGGACACGCACCGTCAATGGAGTGCCCGGCTCGGCGTCGGCCGGGTTCAGGTAGGCGAACGCCAGACCCTGGCCCACCCAGAAGCCGTACGCGCCTGTGGTCACCAGCCCGACCGGGCGGCCATCTCGGTAGACCGCATCACTGCCGCCGACCTCGGCCACGTCGGTGTCGACGGCCAGATACGCCAGCTTCCAGCGCCACGGCCGCTCACCGCTGCCGGCGGCCGCACGGCGCGCCAGCAGCGCGTCGCGCCCGACGAAATCGCCCTTGTCGGGCTTCACGAAACGCCCGATGCCGGCCTCGTCGGGGGTGACGTCATGGGTGAGGTCGCGGCTGATCATGTACCGCTTCTCCATCCGCAGGCCCTCGGTGGCGTGGTTCCCGACGTTCGCCATGCCGTGCGGCTCGCCGGCCTCGCTCAAGGCCCCATACAGGTCAGCGATGCGTTCGAGCGGCACGTGCAGCTCCCAGCCCAGCTCGCCCGTGAACCCCACACGCAGCGCCCGCACGCCTCCGATGCCGGCCACCGTGATCTCCTGGCACGACAGCCAACGAAACGCGTCGTTGCCCAGGTCGGCATCGGTGCAGGCGCCGAGCACGTCGCGCGACCGCGGACCCGCCAGCGTCAGCACGCCGAAGTCGCTCGAGCAGGTGACCAGCCGCGCGTCGGCGTCCGCCGGCCAGTGCGTCTCGAAGAACTCCCGCTCCTTCAGCTCGAACACCGCGGCAGACACCAGGTAGAAGTGCTCGGGTCCGAGCCGGGAGACCGTCAGCTCGCCTTCGATCCGCCCGGTCGGCGTCAGCGTGTAGGTCAGCGAGATGCGGCCGTGTTGCGGCAGCCGGTTCGTGGTCAGCCGGTCCAGCACCGCCGCGGCGTCCGGTCCGACGAGGTCGAACTTGGCGAACGCCGACGAGTCGATGATCCCGACCCGCTCGCGCACCGCAGCGGCCTCGGTTGCGGCCACCTCGAACCAATCGGTACGGCGGAACGAGACCACGTCGCGTTGTGCCAGCCCCGCCGCCGGCGGGAACCACTTGGGCCGTTCCCAGCCGTACACCTGCGTGAAGACTGCGCCCGCGTCCGACAGTGGAGCCAGCGCCGGCGACGCCCGGTAGGGCCGGCCCTCGGGCCGTTCGAGGCCGGGCAGCGGCGTCTGGTGGCGGAACTCGTAGTCCTCGGCGCCCTTGATGCGCCCATAGGTGGACACATCGCCCGGCTCGATGTACCCGAAGCGCCGGGCGTCGTAGGCCCGCAGGCTCAGGTCGGTCTCGCCGTGCACCATCCAGCGGGCCAGCTCCCGGCCCAGGCCGGGACCGTCGGCCAGGCCCACCTGCACCCCGGCGAATTGCCAGAAGTTCGGCACGCCTGAGGGGCCGATGAGCGGGTCGCCGTCGGGTGTGTGCGCGATCGCTCCGCGGATGACGCTGCGGATGCCGACCTCGGCCAGGATCGGCACCCGCTCGAACGCTCGCTCCAGCCACAGCCCGACCCGGTCGTAGTCGGCATCGAACAGCGGGTTCTCCAAGTTCCAGCCGGGCCCCTCCGGCCAGACGGATTCGGCGTTGCGCTGCTCGTAGATGCCGATGAGCCCGGCGTCTTGCTCCTGGCGGATGTAACCCGAGACGTAGTCATCGCGCACCACCGGCAATTCGGCGTCGAGCGCCGCGAACTCCGGCACCGGGGTGGTGACGAAGTACGAGTGCAGCGCGTTGGCCATCGGTACCGCCAGACCCACCATCTGCGCCACCTGGTGGGCGTAGCAGCCGGCGGCATTCACCACGTGTTCGGCGTGCACCGTCCCGGCTTCGGTGACGACGTCGAAGGTGCCGTCGGCCCGCCGACCGATCTCGACGACGCGGTTGCGGCGGCTCATTTGCGCGCCCCGCTGCCGAGCCACAGCCACCAGCGCATTGGTGGCGCCGGTGGGATCGACGTGACCGTCGTTGGGCGTCCACACCGCGCCCTGCACCTGGGAGGTGTCGAAGAAGGGGTGCAGCTCGGCGATGAAATCGGGGCCGACCCAATCCATCTCGTTGCCGACGTAGGCGGCCAAGCCGAGCTGTGCCCGCAGCCAATCCACTTCCTCGTCGTGGTAGGCGATCCGGAAGCTGCCGCTGCGGTGCCAGGTCGTTTCCACGCCGGACTCTGCTGGGAGGCTGTCGTACAGCTCGCATGCGTAGCGGCGCATAGCCGCCAGCGTGTAGCCGGAGACCGAGTGAGTGACCTGACCGGCGGCGTGCCAGGTGGAGCCAGAGGTCAGCTCCCCCTTCTCGATAAGCAGCGTGTCGCTCCAGCCTTCGTGGGCCAGGTGGTACAGCAGGCTGGCACCGCAGATGCCACCACCGATGACCGCGACTCGCGTCGAATCGGGCAGGCTCATGCGCCCTCACATTGGTCACGATGCGGTCCCGGCGTGCGGCAGAATACCGCCCAGTGGCGGCTGACCATACACAGGTGCCCGGAGCGGTTCACGCAGCGTTGAGGCATCCGGAGTACTACGTGCCGGGCCTCGCCGCCGACGAGGTGGCACAGCGCTACGGGCTGCGCCTGGAAGACATCACCAAGCTCGGCTCGGCCGAGAATCCCTACGGTCCGTCCCCGGCCGCGCAGGCTGCGGTGGCGGATGCGATCGGGAGGATGCAGATCTACCCATCGTGGACCGCCGAGCCGCTCAGGGAGCGGCTGGCCGAGACGTACGGATATGAGCCGCGCAACTATCTCTGCGGAGCCGGTGAGACCGAGATCATCTCGGTGCTCATCCGCGCCTACGCCGCGCAGGGCGAGCCAATTCTGATGCCGGCGCCGTGCTTCCCGATGTACCACCTGTTCGCCGAAGCGGAGGGACGGGTCGCCGATCTGCGTCACGAGGCAACTGACCCCCAGACGATGGCGGTGGACATCGACGCCTACGTCGCGGCGATCCGTCCCGAGCACAGGATCGTCTTCGTCACCAACCCTCACTCGCCGTCGGGTACGTGGACAGCGGAAGGCGACCTGCGGCGCGTCATCGAGGCTGCCTCGCACTGCCTCGTGGTGCTCGACGAGGCCTACGTGCACTACTCGGGCGACTCCGGCGGCATCGGGCTGGTGGCCGAGTACCCGAACCTCATCGTGCTGCGCACGTTCTCGAAGGTGTACGGCCTGGCAGGGCTCCGGTTGGGGTTCGGCGTGGCCCAGTCCGGAATCATCGACGCGCTGCTGGCTGCGAAGCCCACGTGGAATGTCGGTCAGCTGCAGATCGCCGGGGGCGTGGCGGCGCTGGGCGACCACGAGTTCGTGCAGCGCACGATCGAGGTCATCTGCGACGCCCGCGCCTACGCCCAGGATCTGTTCGACTCCAAGCTCGACCGGTTCCGCTGCGTCGAGGGCTCACGGTCGAACTTCTTCCTGATCGAGCTGCTGGACGCGGAGCTGAACTCCACCGGCGTGTGGCAATCGCTGCTCGAACGGGGGGTGATCACCAAGGACGGCGCCGTGTCATTTCGAGGTCTTGGCCAGAGATTCCTGCGAGCCGACGTCGGCTTCCGCGAGCGCATGGATCGGCTGGTCGCCGCTCTCGGAGACATCCCGTGAAGTCGTCGGCGGCGCACCAGCCGGTCCCATTGAGCACGGCCCGGCTCGTGGCCGCACTAGGAGACCTTCCGTGAATCGGGCGCTCGCGGCCCGCTACTACACCGACCAGGCGATCTTCGATGCCGAGCTGGACGCGGTGTTCGCCCGATCCTGGGTGATGGTCGGCCACGAGTCCCAGGTGGCGACCCATGGCCAGGTGGTCACCGCCGCAGTCGGCGACGAGTCGGTGTTCGTGGTCAACAACGGCGGCCAGCTTGGTGCTTTCTACAACGTGTGCCAACACCGGGGCCACGAGCTGTTCGGACCGCCGCAGCCCGGCGGCGAGGAGCTCACCGTGCCAGGCCTCATCACGTGCCCGTACCACGCATGGGTGTATGCGCTCGACGGCACGCTGGCCAGCGCCCGCAGCCGGGACGTCGGCGAGATCTGCCTGCCGCCGGTGCGCCTCGAGCGGTTGGGCGGATTCCTATTCGTGAACCTCGACCAGGACGCGCCCGCCTTGGCGCAGGTGGTGCCCGGGGTGGAATCCGAGCTCTTGGCGAACGCGCCTGCGGCGCCCGAGCGGGTGCTGAGCTGGCGCAACACCCAGGTCATGGCGGCGAATTGGAAGGTCGTCGTCGAGAACTACAACGAGTGCTACCACTGCCCGAACGTCCACCGCTCGTTCACCACCGGCGTGGTGGACCCAGCCAGCTATCGCATCAGCTGCGAGGGCGAGGTGATCCGCCACTTCGCACGGGGAGCCCCCGCCGAGCGGTCGGGCTACACGCGCCTCGATGACGGTGCCGACTATGTCGCCTATTTCGTCTGGCCCGCCTCGGCGATCCAGGTGTATCCCGGCCAGGTCGTCAACACGTTTCGCTGGGTGCCGCTGGGGGTCGACCGGACGCTGCTGGTGCGGGAGTTCTGGCTGGACACCGCCGAGCCCTCCGAGCTGCAGCGCGAGGTCATCAACTTGGACTGGCAGACGACGGCCACCGAGGACTTCGGCTTGGTGGAATCGGTGCAACGCGGGCTCCGCAGTCGCGGGTACAGCCCCGGGCCGCTCATCTGCGAGCCATCCGGCGTCGGCACCGTCCACAGCGAGAACTCGGTGGCGCACTTGGGATCGCTGGCCCAGGCGGCGCTGGAGCCTGCGCACGGCTGAGCATCCCGCTTCTGGTTCGATGGGGCTGATGGCTGCCGACGACGCGACCAATCCGACTGCCGCGCTGGCTGGCTTCTTGACGGAATTAGGGGCTTCAGTGCCCGGGCGTCTGACGGACATCGCCCAGAACTGCGTTGCCGACACGCTCGGCTGCATGATCTTCGGCGCCGACCTGCCGTGGGCCCGCACGGCAGCGGGCTACGCCCTCCAGACCGGCGGCGCGGGCAGCTCGTCGATCATCGGCGGGGGCCGCACCACCGCGGCCATGGCCGCCTTCGCCAATGGCGCAGCCGCGCATGCCTTTGAGCTGGACGACGTCCACGAGGAGTCGATCTCCCATCCCGGCGCGGTAGTGGTGCCCGCAGCGCTGGCGCTGGCGGAGGAACTGGGCGCGGGGGGCGCTGATGCGCTCGACGCCGTTGTCGTGGGCTACGAAGCGATGGGCCGAGCCGGCATTGCGGTCGGGCCCGGTGTGCACCTGCTGAGGGGCTTCCATCCCACGTCGATGTGCGGAGTCTTCGGGTCTGCAGCGGCCGCGGCCCGGCTGCTGGAACTGGACGCCGACCGGCTGCGCCACGCGCTGGGGATCGCCGCCACGCTGACGTCGGGGACGATGGAGTTTGCATCCTCCGGCGGTCAGACCAAGCGCCTCCACGCGGGTCGCGCCGCCGAGGGCGGCGTGATGGCAGCACGGCTGGCCGCCGGCGGCTTCGAGGGGCCGGCTGACGGGCTGGCCGGCACCTACGGCTTCTGCCGTGTGTTCAGCGACGAGCCCCAGGTCGAGCTGCTCACCGATGATCTCGGGAGCCGCTGGATGCTGGACGAGATCACGGTCAAGCCGTGGGCGGCGTGCAGCGACATTCACCCGCTGATCCAAGCCACCCTGGACCTGCGCGCCACCTACGGGCTGCGGCCCGACATGATCGAGCGCATCGAGGCGACGGCACCCACGAAGGCAGCGGTCCACAACAGCGGCGACGGCACCGCATCGGTGCTGGCCGCGCAGTACTCGGGGCCTTGGAACATTGCGGCGGCGCTCGTGGCCGATCCGGCGGACCCCGCCACCTACAGCGCGGAGTGGATTGCCGATGCTGAGCTGGTCGAGCTGCAGTCGAAGGTCGCGGGCATCGCTGCCGATGCGCGCTGGGATGCCACGTACGCGCACACGATGGGCGGCTCGGTGCGCATCACGCTGCGCGACGGCCGCGTGCTGGAACGCTCCGTGTGCGGCCAGAAGGGATCCATGCACGACCCCCTGAGTGCCGACGAGCTCGAAGCCAAGTTCGTCACGCTCGCCGGCCCTCACGCAGAGGTGCTGTGGGACTGGGTGCGAGCCCTGCAGTCGGCCCCGAGGGTGGCTCTGCCGCTCATGGCCGGTGAGGCCTCTCCATGAGCGCACCGAAGATCGTTGTGGTCGGGAGCCTGAACGCCGATGTGACGCTGTGGGTGCCGAGGCGCCCGTCGCCCGACGAGACGATGCACGCCGAGCGCATCGCATGGTTCCGCGGCGGCAAGGGCGCCAACCAGGCAGTGGCCGCGGCCCGGCTGGGCGCGCGGGTGGTGATGGTGGGCCGGATCGGCGACGACGAGCAGGGCCGGTGGCTGCGCTCTGGCCTGGAGGCCGAGGGGATCGACTGCCAGCACGTGGCCAGTGTCGATGTCCCGACCGGATTGGCGGTGATCACCGTCGATCCCGATGACGTGTCGATCGTGGTGGCTGCGGGCGCCAACGCATCGCTGGATGCCAGGGGCGTGCAGGCACCCGCCGACGAGATCGCCGCGGCCGATGCGCTGCTGCTGCAGGGCGAGGTGAGCGCCGCCGCCGCCCGGGCCGCAGCCGAGATCGCCCGCGAGCACGGCACGTTCGTGGTGCTGAATCCGGCTCCGTACAACGACGTTGCCCCCGCTGTGCTGCCGCTGGCGGACATCGTCATCGTGAACCGCGCCGAAGCCGAGCAGTTGCGTCACCCCGACGCCGACGGCAGCGTGCCCGAGCTGCGTCCCGAAGCGGTGCTCGTCGAGACACGAGGCGCAGCGGGCTGCGTCATTCAGCAGCCACAGACCGCTGATCCTGCGCAGCAACCGCCCGATTCACCTGCGGCTCCCACCGATGCTGCGGCCAATGCCGACGGGGAGATCACGGTGGCCGCACCGCGGGTTGCCGTGGTCGACGCCACCGCTGCAGGGGACGCGTTTGCCGGCGCGTTCGCGGTCGGCATGGCCTCGGGCGCGACCGTGGCCGAGGCGGCGCGGCTGGCCGTGCGGGCTGGCGCCTGGGCGGTGACAGTCGCGGGAGCCCAGCCGAGCTTGCCGACGATGGCGCAGCTCAGAGGCTGAGCCCGGGGCCAAGCGGCCCGTGAGCGAAGCGAACAAGAGCGGGAAGCGCAGGGCGAAGCCGTGGCCCGAGCGGCCCGTGAGCGAAGCGAACAAGAGCGGGAGGCAAGGGCGGGAGGTAACCGTTCAAGCCGAGCCGTAGAGACGGTCGCCTGCATCGCCCAGGCCGGGAACGATGAAGGCCCGCTCGTCGAGGTGGCTGTCGACGGCGGCCGTCACGATGCGGACATCGGCAGCACTGCTCTGCAGGGCAGCGATCCCCTCGGGTGCGGCCAGCGTGCACACCATCGTCACCGGCCCCACGCCCGACTCCCCGAGCACCCGGATCACCGCGGCCGCCGAGCCGCCCGTCGCCAGCATCGGGTCGAGCACCAGCACCGGTCGATCCTCCAGCACACCTGGCAGCGACTCGAGGTAGCACTCGTGCCCGACGCCGTCGGACGTCTCGATCCTTCGCATACCGACAAAACCCACCGGCGCAGCAGGCAGGAGCCGCAGCGCCGCATCGAGCATGCCCAGCCCGGCGCGCAGCACGGGCACGATCGCCGGCATCGGCTCGAGGCGCGAGCCTTCGGCGGGCCCGAGCGGAGTCTCCACCGTCTCGGGCACCGATGTCGCATCGGTGAGTGCTTCGGACACCAGCAGGAACGTCAGCGCGTCGAGCCGCTGGCGGAACTCCTCGACGGCGGTGTCCTTGTCGCGCAGCCGGGTGAGCAGGGCTGCGGCTACCGGGTGGTCGACTGTGGTGACGTTCGTAGGGCTGACACTCATGGGCTGGCTCTCACGGTCGGTGCTCGGTCGGACAGTAGGGGTCCGCCCGCAAGTTAGGTCCTGAGGGGTACACCCGGCAGCGCATCTTTCCTTCTACGCTCACAGCCGTGAACAGCCAAGCCGGCGAATCCAACAGCGGCGCAGCAGTGCGCGGGTTGCTGCTGGTGCTGGTTGCCGTTGTCGTGGGAGTGCTGCTGCTCCGCTCGGTCGATGATCCAGACGACACGACCGTGACCGACACAGCCCCGCCTGCCGCACCGGGCGACACGCTCCCCACGGCGACAGAGGCGCCCACGCCCACGAGCAGCGCCGCCGACGCCGTCGACACCGGCTCTGGCACGGTCGCCACCGTGGCGACCACTGTCACCGCCGCACCCGCCACCGACACCACCTCGGCGGGCGCCGAGCCGTTCCAGCCGAGACCGGCGGCCGAGGTGTCGGTGCAGGTTGCCAACTCCACAACCGTCCGGGGGGCTGCGGGGCGGCTCACCGACCGGTTCAAGACGCTGAGCTACATCACCAAGACGCCCACCAACTACGTGGGCACTCCCATCGACCGGACGCGCATCTACTACCAGCCGGGCTCGCTGCTCGAAGCGCGGGCGATAGCGGGTGTGCTGGAGCTCGACGCCGACAACGACGTGTTCCCGATGCTGGCAGACACATCAGCCGTGCAGGGCTTTGAGACGCCCGACGTGCTGGTGGCGCTGGGGACCGATCTGGCTGAGTAGCCGAGCAGTCGACATGCGGGTTGTCGCATGCCCGGACAAGTTCCGTGGCACTGCGTCGGCTGCTGAGGTGGCAGCAGCGATCGCGGACGGCGTACGCCGGCAGTTCGGTACGCAAGCGGAGACTGTCTGCCTGCCCGTGGCGGACGGTGGCGAGGGCACGCTTGAGGCGCTGGGCGGCCCGAATCGCACCTCGCTGGTGATCGGACCGCTGCGGCACCGGACCGAAGCGGGGTGGCGGCTGGAGGGCGACGTCGCAATCGTGGAGATGGCCTGCGCGAGCGGACTGCTGCTGGCAGGCGGCGCCGAGGGCAACGACCCGCTCGCCGCGACCACCGCGGGCACCGGCGAGCTGATAGCAGAAGCCGTTGCGAGCGGTGCCCGGCGGGTCATCGTGGGCGTGGGCGGCTCGGCCACCACCGACGGCGGGCTCGGGGCGCTTGACGCGATGTCACCGCTGGCACGCCTCGCCGGCGTCTCGGTGGTGGTGGCCTGCGATGTCCGCACCCGCTTCTGCGATGCGGCGCGCATCTTCGGCCCGCAGAAGGGCGCGTCGCCGCCGCAGATCGAGTTGCTCACCCGCCGCCTCGAGCGGCTCGTAGACCTGTACCGCGAGCGCTACGGCATCGATGTCGGCGAGATGCCGGGCGCGGGTGCCGCAGGCGGCTTGGCGGGCGGGCTCGCGGCCGGCCTCCGAGCCGAGCTGGCACCGGGATTCGACGTTGTCGCGACCGAGATCGGCCTGCCCGACGCGATCGAAGGTGCCGATCTAGTCATCACCGGCGAGGGGCGGCTCGATGCGAGTTCGTTCGACGGCAAGGTCGTGGGCGGCGTTCTGGAAATGGCCGCTGAGGCCGGCGCGCCCGTGGGCGTCGTGGTGGGCACTCGCGACCCCGATACCGATCTCGCCGACTGGCACCCACCCGCCGCCGGTACCCCGGCCACGAGCCTGGCGGTGCTGTCGGAGCGATACGGCGCCGAGCGCTCAATGGGCGACACGCTGGCGGCAATCCGCGAGGCCGCCGCCGACCTTGCCGCAAATCTCGTGTGAGGGTTGGCGGTTAGCACTCTCATCTCTAGAGTGCTAACGGCTGCTGCGAACGCAGCGGCATCGTGACGCCCAGTCACCCCTCCCGAGAATCATCCGAGACAGGAGCCAGCCGATATGGCCAAGATGATCACGTTCGACGACGAGGCCCGCCGCGCACTCGAGTCGGGCATGAACCAGCTCGCCGACGCGGTGCGCGTCACGTTGGGGCCCAAGGGTCGCAACGTCGTGCTCGACAAGAAGTGGGGCGCGCCCACCATCACCAACGACGGCGTGTCGATCGCGAAGGACATCGAGCTGGAGGATCCGGTCGAACGCATCGGGGCCGAGCTGGTCAAGGAAGTCGCCAAGAAGACCGACGACGTCGCCGGCGACGGCACCACCACGGCCACCGTGCTGGCGTGGACCATGGTGCGCGACGGCCTGCGCAACGTGGCCGCCGGCGCCAACCCGATGGCCGTCAAGCGGGGCATCGAGGCCGGTGTCGACGCCGCTGTGGGCGCCATCGAGGACATGTCGATCAGCGTGACCGACTCCAAGACCCATGTGGCCCAGGTGGCGGCCATCTCCGCCGCCGACGGCGACATCGGCCAGCTGATCAGCGACGCGTTCGACAAGGTCGGCAAGGACGGCGTGATCACCGTCGAGGAGTCGCAGACGTTCGGCCTCGAGATGGATCTGGTCGAGGGCATGCGCTTCGACAAGGGCTACATCTCGCCCTACTTCGTCACCGATCCCGACTCGCAGGAAGCCGTGCTCGACGACGCGTATCTGCTGTTCATGCAGGGCAAGATCTCCGCGGTCCGCGACGTGCTGCCGGTGCTCGAGAAGGTCACCCAGGCGGGCAAGCCGCTCGTGATCATCGCCGAGGACGTCGAGGGCGAGGCCCTTGCCACGCTGGTGGTCAACAAGATCCGCGGCACGATCCGCTCGGCGGCCGTGAAGGCCCCCGGGTTCGGCGACCGCCGCAAGGCGATGCTGGCCGACATGGCCATCCTGACCGGCGGCCAGGTCATCAGCGAGGACGTCGGCCTCAAGCTGGAGAACACCACGCTCGACCTGCTGGGCACGGCCCGGCGCGTGGTGGTCACCAAGGATGAGACCACCATCATCGAGGGCTCCGGCGACGAGGCCGAGGTGCGCGGCCGGATCGAGCAGATCAAGAACGAGATCGACAACACCGACTCCGACTACGACCGCGAGAAGCTGCAGGAGCGGCTGGCGAAGCTGTCCGGCGGCGTGGCGGTGCTGCGTGTCGGCGCGGCCACCGAGGTCGAGCTGAAGGAGAAGAAGCATCGCATCGAGGACGCAGTCAGCACCACCAAAGCGGCCATTGAGGCCGGCGTGGTGGCCGGCGGCGGCGTCACACTGGTGCGTGCCGAGCAGGCAGTGAGCGCCGTTGCAGACGGCCTCGACGGCGACGAGTCCACCGGTGCGCGGCTCGTGGAGCGCGCGCTGGCCGGACCGCTGAAGCAGATCGCCGAGAACGCCGGCCTCGAAGGCGGCGTGGTGGTCAGCCGGGTGCGCGAGCTCGACGGCGCCATGGGCCTCAACGCCGCCTCCGGCGAGTACGAGGACCTGGTTGCCGCAGGCGTGATCGACGCTGCCAAGGTGACGCTGTCGGCCCTGCAGAACGCCTCGTCGATCGCTGCGCTGTTCCTCACCACCGAGGCAGTGATCTGCGACGAGCCCGATTCGGGCGGCGGCGCTCCCGGCATGCCGGACATGGACTTCTAGCGGGCGCCTCCCTAAACCCCCAGAACAGCCCAATCCAACGCAACGGCCCGGGTCTCGTGCCCGGGCCGCTGCGCGCCCGGACGACGCAGTCGCGGCGGAGGCGCGGCAGAGGGCGGCGATACCCTGACCGGATGCGGCGGGGGCGCACGATGCGGGTGCTGGTGGACCGCCTGCGGCACGGCGAGTGGCGACGGTCACCCGATGAGGTCGTGGTGGAGGAGCCGCTCGAGATCCGCCTCGACGGCCACATGGTGGCCACCACCATGCGCACGCCCGGACACGACTACGAGCTGGCGACGGGGTTCTGCGCAGGCGACGGGCTGCTCGGCGACGCAGAGGTCACCGGGGTGCGCTACTGCGGCGAGGGTCCCGCGGCCGAATTCGAATACAACGTCGTCACCGTCGAGACCGGCGGCAGGGCGCCCGTGCCCACGCCCCGTCTCGGCAACGTCAGCGCCGCCTGCGGCATCTGCGGCAGCACCACCATCACCGACATGGCCGCTCGCCTGGGGCCGCTGGCGGGCACCCGTCAATTCAGCGTCGACGCGGTGCACGCGGCGTTGGCTGCAGTGCCCAGTGCACAGGAGATGTTCGGCCGCACCGGCGGGCTGCATGCCGCCGCCACCTTCGACGCCGAGGGTCGTATCGATGTGCTGCGCGAGGACATCGGGCGCCACAACGCCGTCGACAAGGTGATCGGGAGGCGACTCCTGGACGGGCGTGACGATGCCGGCGCGATGGCGCTGTTCGTGAGCGGTCGGGCCAGCTTCGAGATGGTGCAGAAGGCCTGGGCGGCAGGGATCGGCACGCTCATCGCCGTCAGCGCTCCCAGCTCGCTGGCCATCGAGTCGGCACGGGCCGCGGCCATCACGCTCGCGGGCTTCGCACGCGGCGACGAGCTGAACGTGTACAGCGGCAGCCTGGCGGGAGTGCCCGAGCGTCTCGGCGAATTTCCCGCACCCGCCGTTCGTTCATAGGCTGCGCGAGTGTCACAGATGCCAGAGGTGACGACGTCGGTCGGGTGGGGCGTGCTGCACCTGTTCTGCAAGCTGACCGCCGCTGCGGACCGCTCGGGCCTGCTCGCCGCCGTCGAGGACACTGTCGACAGCGACCATCAAGTGCTGACCGTGGCCGTGCTGGGGCACAAGGCCGATGTCGGCTTCATGGCGCTGGGGCCAGACCTGTGGCGACTGCGCAACCTGCAGACGCTGGTGCAACAGGCTGGCCTCGAGGTCGCCGACAGCTATGTCTCGATGACCGAGGTGAGCGAGTACGCGCCCGATTTGCCACCCGAGATGAAGACGCCGCGGCTCTACCCGCAGCTGCCGCCCGAGGGCAAGCGGGCGTTCTGCTTCTACCCCATGTCGAAGCGCCGCGGGGCCGTGGCCGAAGGCAGCGGCAACTGGTTCACGCTGCCGTACGACACCCGCCGCGAGCTGATGTACGAACACGGCACGTCAGGACGCAAGTTCCGGGGCCGCATCCTGCAGGTCGTCACAGGCTCCACTGGCGTCGACGACTTCGAGTGGGGCGTGACGCTGTTCGGCGAGCACCTCGACGACCTCAAAGAGGTCGTGTACACGATGCGCTTCGACGAGGCCAGCGCCGTCTACGGCGAGTTCGGCACCTTCTACACCGGTCTGCTCGCCGACCCCTCCACCGTGCTTGATCGCATCGGCCTGTAATCCAGCGGCTCAGCCTCTTAGTCTGTTCGCAAGCTGGGTCGTCCCGGCGCTGAACCAACCGCCAATCGAGGTTGTGATGTCTGAGTACTCCGCTCCTGTCGACGACATGATGTTCGTGCTTGAGCACATCGCCGAACTCGACGGCTTGGCCGCTCAAGAGCAGTTCGCGCACGCCGATCTGGAGACTGCGGGAGCGCTGCTGGACGAGGCGGGGCGCTTCATGTCCTCCGAGGTGGCCCCGCTGAACGTGCCCGGCGACCAGCAGGGCCTGGGCTTCGACGAGGGCGTCATCACCCATCCTGACGGCTTCGGTGAGGCCTATCGGAAGTTCGTGGGCGCCGGCTGGAACGGCATGGCCTTCGATCCCGATTTTGGCGGCGGCGGCATGCCGTGGTGCGTGGGGCTGGCAGTCCAGGAGATGCTGACGTCGGCCAGCATGGCGTTCAGCCTGTGCCCGCTGCTGACCCAGGGCGCGATCGATGCGCTGCTGCATCATGCCGACGAGACCCTGCAGCAGACCTACCTGCCCAAGATGATCAGCGGCGAGTGGTCGGGCACCATGAACCTCACCGAACCCCACGCCGGCTCCGACGTGGGCGCCCTGACGAGCCGGGCCGAGCCCCGGCCCGACGGCTCCTATCTCATCACGGGCACCAAGATCTTCATCACCTACGGCGAGCACGAGCTGGCCGACAACATCATCCACCTCGTGCTGGCACGCACGCCCGACAGCCCGCCCGGCACCCGCGGCATCAGCCTGTTCCTGGTGCCGAAGTTCCTGGTCAACCCCGACGGGTCGCTGGGCGAGCGCAACGACCTGCGGGCAGTGTCCACCGAGCACAAGATCGGCATCCACGCCAGCCCTACCTGCGTCATGTCCTACGGCGACAACGGCGGAGCGGTGGGCTACATGGTCGGACCCGAGCACGGCGGCATGCGGGCCATGTTCACCATGATGAACAACGCCCGCCTGTCGGTGGGTCTGCAGGGTCTGTCGCTGACCGAGCGGGCCTACCAGCAGGCACGCGACTACGCCGTGGAGCGCAAGCAGGGACGGGCCATCGGCACCGAGCTGCCGCCCGGGCAGTCCTCGCCCATCGTCGACCACGCCGACGTGCGCCGGATGTTGATGACGATGCGGGCCAACGCCGAGGCCATGCGCTGCGTCATGTACCTGAACGCCGCTGCGATCGACGAGTCGCTGTCGGCCGCAGACCCCGATGAACGCGCGCAGGCTGACGAGCTGGTGGCCCTCCTGACGCCGATCAGCAAGGGCTGGGGCACCGACCTGGGCGTCGAGATGACTTCGCTGGGCGTGCAGGTGCACGGCGGCATGGGCTACGTGGAAGAGACCGGTGCCGCCCAGCACTGGCGCGACAGCCGCATTGCGCCCATCTATGAGGGCACGAACGGCATCCAGGCCGCCGACCTGGCATTCCGCAAGCTGCCGCTGGACGGCGGCAAGGCCATGGCCCGGCTCATCGGCCAGATCGGCGAGACCGCCGCAGAGCTGGCGGCCAGCGACGACGCGGACCTCAAGGCGATTTCCGCCTCGCTGAGCGCGGGAGCGGAAGCCTTCGGCAATGCGGCGATGTGGCTGGGCACCCAGCTGGCGTCGGCGCCGAACGACGTGGCTGCCGGCTCGACTCCGTTCATGCGCCTGGCCGGCGTGGTGGTGGGCGGCTGGCTGCTGGCTCGCAGCGCCCAGGCGGCTGCGAACCTGCTGGCCGAGCAGGGACTGAGCGTCGCCGAGGCGCGCGACGCCGGCGGCAGCGGACCGTCGGGCCCGCAGTTCCTGGCCGACAAGATCGCTACGGCGCACTTCTACGCCACCCAGATCCTGTCGGGTGCAGCCGGATTGGTGCCCGCTGTCACCGGCGGCGCCGATCAGTTCTACGCCATCCCGGCCGACCGGCTCTGAACCAGCGGGACGCGCCAGTGCCGCCAGCGATTCTGATCGACCGATTGCTCGGCTTCTTCTCGCAGTCGGGTCCGGTGGTGGTGGCATTCAGCGGCGGCGCCGACTCCTCGCTGGTGGCCTGGGCGGCCAACGACGTGCTCGGCGACGATGCGCTCTGCGTGACGGCTGTCTCGCCGAGCCTCGCGACCGACGAGGCGGCCGACTGCGCGGCCTTGGCGGCCGAGTGGGGACTCTCGTGGCAGACGGTCGAGACCGATGAGATGACGCGCGCCGCGTATCGCGTGAACGATGCCGACCGGTGCTTCCACTGCAAGTCGGCGCTCATGGACCAGCTCGAGCCCCTGGCGGCAGAGCGGGGCGCGACGGTGGTGCTCGGCGTGAACCTGGACGACCTCGGCGACCACCGGCCGGGCCAGAACGCTGCACGAGACCGGGGCGCCCGCTTCCCGCTGGTGGAGGCGGGCTTCACCAAGGCCGATGTGCGGCGCCTCAGTGCTGAGCTCGGCTTGCGCACGTGGGACAAGCCGGCGGCCGCGTGCTTGGCCTCGCGGGTGCCCTACGGCACGAAGGTGACCGTGCCATTGCTGGCGCGGCTCGATCGGGCCGAGGCGGCGCTGCGCCGGCTGGGCTTCGGCCAATTGCGGGTGCGCGATTACGGCGATACGGCGCGCATCGAGCTGCCGCTCGATGATCTCGCCGAAGCAGTCGGGCGGCGCGAAGCCATCGTGGAAGCGATCAGCGGCGTCGGCTACCGCTATGTGACGCTCGACCTAGAGGGCTTCCGCTCCGGCAATCTCAACGGCGCTCTTGCGGACGGCAACTGCGTTGTTTCCGCCTCCGAAGCAGAGACCGGCGGATGAGCGTGACCGAGACAGGTGCCGATGCCCCTGCGGTGCCGCCCGACGCCTCGGTGCCGCGATCGGTGGACGAAGCGGCCGCGCTGCTGGCTGATGAGGCGATCGCTGCTCTGCCCGGATGGGTGGAGCGGTGCGTTGTGGAGGCGTGCGAGCGTGCTGGCGTGACCGCACAGGAGCTCGGCGAGCTGGCACAAGCGGCGGGCGAGCAGTGCGTCGCCGAGATTGGCCCGCCGTTACGCGACCTGCTGGCCACCGATGTCGACGAGCAGCAGACCACGCCGCTGAGCGTGCTGCGCGGCGCCGTGCGATTTCCGACCGAGGTGCTCGCCGACGGCGGTGTGCCAGCACTCGAGCGCGACGATTTCGACGCCTCCCGCTTTCCCGGCGATCCCTACGGACTCACCCCGGCCTCATTCGCCGACATCGAACCCGACCTCGGCCCGATGGGCATCGCTTGGGGAGCGGCGAAAGCGTTCGAAGTGCTGCAGCGCCGAAGAGCAGAGGGGCAGAGATGACGGCCTTCGGCGAGCGGCGGGCTGCCCTGATCCGAACGGCTGACGCAGCCGAGCTGCCGGCGGCACTGTCTGCGCTGACCGACTCGTGGCTGGCTGAGCGCTTCGAGGCAGAAGCTGCCGAGTGCGGGCTGGCGAGCGCGCCGGAGGACAGCGCAAACGGGACCGGCACGGGCGTGGCGCTCGTGGCCGTCGGCGGTTACGGCCGCGGCGAGCTGTGCCCCGGCAGCGACATCGATCTCCTCCTGCTGCACGACGACCGCGAGTCGCTGCTGGAGGGCCAGGGTGCACTCGGAGACAGCTCGCAGGGCGGCAACCTGGCCGATCGCCTGTGGTACCCGATCTGGGACGAGAAGCTGAAGCTGGGCCATGCCGTGCGATCGCTGTCCGACACGCTGGACTTGGCAGCCTCGGACATCGACACGGCAACGGCGCTGGTCGATGCCCGCCACCTCGCCGGCGACGATGCCCTGACCGCACGGCTCATCGAGGGAGTGGGGGCCGACTGGCGTGACAACGCAGCGGGGCGACTCGACGAGCTGCAGCGCGCCGTGAGCCGCCGGCATAGCCAGAGCGGCGAGGTGGCATTCCTGCTGGAACCCGATCTGAAGACCGGCCGCGGCGGGCTGCGCGACGCGCACGCGATCCGCTGGGCGCGGCTGGCGGGTGCCGAACTCCCGGCCGCGGACAGCGAACGCCTCGCCGAGGCCTACCAGACGCTGCTGCGGGCACGCGTGGAGCTGCATCGCACCACCGGCCTGCGCAGCGATGTGCTGTCGGCCGACGATCAAGACGCCGTGGCCGAGCGATCAGGCGCCATCGACGCCGATGCGTTCGTGGCCGAGATCGCACAGGCCGGGCGCATCATCGCGTTCCTGTCAGACCAGCTCTGGTCGAGCGTCGCCCGCCAGCACGCTGAGCTCGCTTCCCCCGAAGTCGACATCGCCGGGCTGTCGGTGCGCGACGGCGAGCTGGTGATCGACGGCGACCCCGCCACCGATGTCGTGCTGGTGCTGCATGCAGCGGTGCAGTCGGCCCGCAGCGCAATGCCGATCAGCCGGGCCAGCCTCGACAAGCTGGCCGAGCGGCAGGCGCACTTCCCGGACCCGTGGCCCCACGGCGCACGAGCGCTCTTCGTCGAGCTGCTGAGCTGCGGGCACAAGGCCATCGACGTCATCGAGACGCTCGACTACTTCGACGTGTGGACGCGGGTGCTGCCCGAGTGGGCGCCCAACCGCAATCGTCCCCAGCGCTCCCGCTACCACCGCTTCACGGTGGACCGGCACCTGCTCGAGGCCGTCGCCGAGGCGGCCCGCTTCACCCACCGGGTAGCACGCCCCGACCTGCTGGTGATGGGGGCGCTGCTGCATGACATCGGCAAGGGCTACCCCGGCGATCACACGCAGGCCGGCATGCGGCTGGCCGGCCCCATCGCCCGGCGCTGCGGCTGGAGCGCCGACGACGCCGACACGCTGGTGCGCCTCGTGCAGCACCACCTGCTGCTGACCGATGTCGCGACCCGGCGCGACCTCGACGACCCGCTCACCGTGGCCACGGTCGCCCGGGCCGCCCAGACGCCGGAGTTCCTGGAGCTGCTGGCCGTGATGACCGAGGCGGACTGCCTGGCTACCGGGCCGATGGCCTGGGGGGAGTGGACGTCGAACCTGGTGACCGCCCTGGTCGAGATGACCACCGAGCACATGAGCGGTGCGGATCAGGCATCGCCGGGCCACCGCCGACTGCTCACCGAAGAGGTCGTGGAGCTGATGGCGGCAGGCGATACGGCTCTGCGTGTGGACGACGATGTGCTGACCGTGGTGGCGCCCGACGAGCGGGGCCTGTTCAGCCGAGCCGCGGGCGTGCTGGCGCTGCGGGGCCTCGACGTGCTGCAAGCCGACGCCTACTCGAGCCCGGCGGGCATGGCAGTGTCGTCATTCCGGATCGTGCCGCCCGACACGCCGGTGGACTGGGACAGGGTCATCTTCGACGTACGTCGGTCGCTGCGCGGGCACTTGGCGCTGGAAGCGCGCATCGCCGAGCGGGCGCGGGTGTACCGGCGGCGGCGGGCGCTGTCGGCGACACGGGCCGCCACGAGGGTCACGTTCGATGCCGAGTCGGCCACTGGGGCCACGATCGTGGAGGTCCGCACCGAGGACCACATCGGTGTGCTCTACAAGGTCACCCGGGTGCTGGCCGAGATGGGCCTCGACATCCGATCGGCCAAGATCCAGACGCTGGCGAACGAGGTGGTCGACTCGTTCTACGTGGTCGGCCCCGACGGGCCGGTCATCGACGAGTCACACCAACGAGAGGTGGAGCTGGCCCTGCGCCACGCCTTGTCGTAGGGCTGATCAGTCTGGTTCTTGCTGACGCAGCTGATCAATCTGGTTCCTGCTGACGCAGCTGATCAATCTGGTTCCTGCTGACGCAGGAACTGCTCCAGCTCGTCGATGAGGCCGTCGGGGTTCTCGACCATCTCGCTGAAGTCCTCCACCGCTTCGGCGGCCGACTCCTCGAGGATCTGCTGCGCGTACTGGGCCAGCGTGTCGTCGCCGGCGACCAGCTCGTCGATCTGGCGGCCGTAGTTGGCAGCGGCGCTGTGCAGCTCGGACTCGCCCAGCGTCACGCCCAGGAACTGCCCGACCCGCTCGGCAAGCGCCAAGGCGGCCTTCGGCGAGGGGTAGTTGTGCACGTACGTGGGCACGGTCGCCCAGAACGACACGCTGTCGAATCCCGCCCGGTGGCAGGCGTCGTTCAGCACGCCGATGATGCCGGTGGGACCCTCGTAGGTGGACTGGCGAAGGCCCATGTTGAGGTTGAGGGCCGTGTTGTTGGATGCGCCCACCACGTTGACCGGTGCGTTGTGGTGGGTGTCGGTGAGCAGCGCGCCCAGCGTGACCACGGTGGAGACGCCCAGCGATTCGGCCATCTCGATGATGACGTCGCAGAAGGTGCGCCAGCGCAGCCGGGGTTCCACGCCGAGCACGGTGACCACGGGTCGTCCGTCGTCGACCTCGCCGATGCGCACGTCGGGCGTGGGCCAGTCGATCTTGCGCTCGCCGTCGGTGACCTGCACGCTGGGCCGCACCGAGGCGAAGTCGTAGAAGTACTCGGGGTCGATGTGGGCCACCGGGTGGCAGCGGAAACGTCGGCGCAGGTACTTGGCGGACTCGGTGGCCGCATCGCCGGCGTCGTTCCAGCCCGAGAACGCTGCAATGAGGATGGTGTCCTTGCCGGGTTCGGGTCGCTCCAACCACTCAAGATGGCCCACGTCGGCGAGGCTAGCGGCACCCTGTTGCGGCCTCACCCTGCAATGGGGCGCGCCCGCTGCGGAGGCGGCAGGAGATTTTGCGACCAGCGATCCAGCAGGTCGCAACGTCGCAAAATCTCCTGCCGCCTCCGCAGCTATGGCATCTGTGCCTTTGGCCCACACTCTCTGCAGGTTCGGTGGTCGTACGATGCGCAGCGTGGCTGAGCCTGGTGTGGGGATTGAGGTGTGTGGGGTCGTCGACGACGAGCTGGTGGGTGCGTTCGCGCGGCTGCACCCGCAGCTGTCGTCGTCGCCGCCGCCTGACGCCGCGGCGCTGGAGCGCATCGTCGGTCATCCCGCCAACACGGTGCTGATCGCCCGCGACGGGGCAGACGAGATCGTCGGTGCGATGATTCTGGTGCTCTTCCCGCTGGCCAGCGGCCTGCGGGCTTGGATCGAAGATGTCGTCGTCGACGAGGCCGCACGTGGGCGCGGCATCGGCGCGGCGCTCAATCGGCGTGCCATCGACATCGCCCGAGATGCCGGCGCGCGCACTGTTGATCTCACGTCCCGGCCGGACCGGGAGGCCGCCAACCGCCTGTATGCCCGGCTCGGTTTCAACCAGCGGAACACCAACGTCTACCGACTCGACCTGTAAGTACGGTTTGGGCGCGAGCGTCTCGCTGCGCCATCTTGAGGAGGCCCCAGAACCATGGATCCAGACAGCATCAACTTGGGCCTGTTCGTCCTGCGAGTGATCGTCGGCGTCACGCTGGCGCTCCATGGCATCGCCAAGTTCCGTGGCGGCATCCGTGGCGTCGGCAACTGGTTCGCCGCCGAGGGCCTGCGCCCGGGCCTGCTGCACGCCTACCTCGCCGCTCTCACCGAGATCGGCGCCGGCATCGGCTTGGCGCTCGGGCTGCTGACGCCCCTCAGCGCGATGGCGTTCATCGGCGTGATGACCACCGCCGGGTGGGTCGGCCACCGCAAGAACGGCTTCTTCATCATCCGTGAGGGCTGGGAGTACGTGTTCGTGCTGGCCGTGGCCGCAGCGGCCGTGGCGGCCACCGGTCCCGGCGACTGGTCGGTTGACAACGCGCTCGGCCTCGACTGGAGCGGGCCGGTCTGGTTCGTGGTCGCCATCGCCGGCGGGCTGGTGTCCACGCTGCTGCTGCTGGCCGCGTTCTACCGGCCGAACGCTCCAGCGGAGCAGTGACCGCCCCGCTCCGCTTGCGACACGTCGCCAGAACCCCTCGCGTCCAGAGATCCGCGCAGCCGAGATCCCGGCAGTGAGATTGTCGTCATGAGGCGCGAGCTATGAGGTGGGGGCTCTTCGGACGGCTGGTCGGCTACAGCACGGTGTCGGCCGGCACGGTGGTGGTGACCCAGTCGGTGCTCGTGGTGGCCTATGCGGTGCTGGGCTGGCCCGCGGTCGTGGCCAACGTGGTCGCGGTGTGCGTGGCCGCCGGGCCTGCCTACTACGCCAACCGGCGATGGGTTTGGGCCCGCACCGACCGCCATTCGCTCACCGGAGAGATCCTGCCCTTCTGGGCCTACAGCCTCGCCGGGCTCGGCATCTCCACGGTGCTTGTCGGGTTGGCCGAGATGTGGTGGCAGTCGACCGTAGCCGTCTCGGCGGCAAATCTCATCGGCTTCGGGGTCCTGTGGGCGGGCAAGTTCATCCTGCTCGACCGGGTGCTGTTCGCTCGGCCCGAGGCCCCTGCCGGCTCAGCCTCTGAGGGGCCATGAACTCCGAGCTGGCGGCGCTGGCCCAGCGGGTGAAGGGCTTCATGCCCCACGACGAGGGCTTGGCGCTGTATCGGGCCGCTGCCGAAGTGGCCTCGCAGGGACCGCTCGTGGAGATCGGCTCGTACTGCGGCAAGTCGGCGCTGTACTTGGGCGCTGCTGCGGCGGAGTCCGGCGGGGTGCTGTTCACCATCGACCATCACCGTGGTTCCGAAGAGATGCAGGCAGGCTGGGAACATCACGACGCTGAGCTCGTCGTACCCAGCACCGGCCGCATGGATTCGCTGCCGATCCTGCGGCAAACGCTCATCGACGCCGGCCTCGAAGAGGTCGTCGTGGCCATCGTGGGCGACTCGGTCACGGTCGCGGCGCACTGGTCAAGCGCTGCCCTGGTGTTCATCGACGGCGCCCATGGGGAGGCGCCGGCCCATGCCGACTACGAGGCGTGGTCGCCGAAGGTGGTGCCGGGCGGCTTGCTGGCCATCCACGACGTGTTCCCGGATCCCGCCGACGGCGGCAGACCGCCGTATGAGATCTGGCTGCGAGCCCTCGACGACGGCTTCCTCGAGCACGGCGCTGTCGGCAGCCTGCGCGTGCTGCGCAGACCGGTCAGCCGGCAGGCGTCGTGATGAGCGCGCCGGCGGCCCCGGTGCGTTGGTCGAGCGCATCGGCGGCCAGCAGCACGGCCGCGGCGGTGTAGCTGGAGCGTTCGGCATCGGGAAAGGTCCGGGACTTGGGCACGACCCAGCCGGTGTAGTAGCTGCCGTCGTCATTGCGCATCGCAGATGTGGCCTCGACGAGCCGGCGGGCAGTGGCGATGTCGCCGGTGCGCAGGTACGCGAGCGCGCACTCGCAGGTCTCTGCTGCGGTCACCCAGGCCTGGTCGGCCACGCAGCGCACGCCCTGAGGCAGCAGGAACTTCGGCGCGCCCGCGGCGAGATGGGCGCGGGCCTGCGCGCCTTCGAGCGCGCCGCACAGCACCGGGTAGTACCAGTCCATTGCCCAGCGGTCCTTGGGCTCGAACGAGTCCGGCCGGTGACGGATCAATCGCTCGATCTCGGTTGCGGCCCGCTTCCAGTCCGGACGCCGGCGTCCCAGCAGGCGTGCCAGGGCGACGCCGCAGCGCAGCGAGTGCGCGATCGACGACGATCCGGTGAGCAGGGCATACGGCCACGGTGTGCCGTTGGCGTGCACCGCCCACGGGATGTGGCCGCTGGACTTGCGCAGGCCGACCACGAAGTCGAGCGCCCGCTCGACGGTCGGCCACATCGCCTCGACGAAGCCGCGGTCACCGGTGGCCTGCCAGTGATGCCACACGCCGACCGCCACGTAGGCGCAGCAATTCGTGTCGATCTTCGGGTCCTTGATGCCGTCGGCGATGTAATAGTTGTGCCAGCTTCCCGCAGCGTGCTGGTTCGCGGTGAGCCAGTGGTAGGCGGCCTCGGCGGCGAGGTGCCGGCCTGCCGACGCCAGCGCCATGGCGGCTTCCACGTGATTCCAGGGGTCGGCGTGGCCCCCGTCGAACCACAGGATGAGACCGTCGGGCTGCTGGCACGCCTCGATGGCGTCGGCCGTGGCAGCGATCTGTCCAGGCGTGAGCAGTGGCGCGGTGACAACTGCCGCTTCAGGCTGCATGTGCGGCTCCCACCGGATCGGCTACGTGCTCGGCCGCCTCGTGCGCCCGGGCCTTGTAGGCGTACAGCACCGTCGATTTGGGCAGCAGGGCGTTGAGCAGGCGGTCGAGCGTGCGGGTCAGCGGCGGCGCCTCGGTCATGTCCCACACCAGCAGCCGGTGATAGGCCCGCACCAGCGGGTGCTGGTCGTTGTGCGGCCCGACCAGGCAGCGCAGCCACCAGTAGGGCGTGTGCAGACCGTGCGCGCCGTGACTGTCGGAGACATACAGACCGGCCGCTGCCAGCTTCGCCCGCAGTTCGCCGGCGCTGTAGATGCGCACATGGCCGTCGGGCACCGCGGGTGCGTGGTAATCGGCCGACAGCGCCCAGCAGACCCGCTCGGCGGCTCGCGCCGGAACTGTCACCGCAATCGTGCCGCCGGGCAGCAGCACCCGTGCCAGCTCGGCGATGGCCCGCTCGTCGTCAACGATGTGCTCGAGCACTTCCGCAGCAATGATCCGGTCGAAGCTGGCGTCGGGGTACGGCAGTGCGGTGGCATCGGCCACGACTGCGTGACCGAGCTGCTGGCCGGCCGACGATTCGATCTCGCCGGCGTCATCCATGGCCGCGAACATGTCGGTGACGGCGCGCAGTTCGTCGGGATCACGATCCGACGCCACGGTGACGCAGCCGCGCCGGGCGCTCTCGAAGGCGTGACGGCCCGCGCCGCAGCCCAGGTCCAGCACCCGGTCGCCGCGAACGGCGCCGAGACGCTCGTAGTCGACAGTGAGCATCAGCGCGTGGCACTCACCCGGAAGTCGCGCCTGCGCGGCGGCGGCGCTGGAATGTCTGCCAGCAGCGCCCGGTACTGCTCGACGGTCTTGCGAGCCGTGGCAGCCCACGAATAGTTCGCCTTCACCCGCGCCCGTCCAGCCGCTCCCACGGTTGCCCGCAGATCGGGTTGAGCGAGCGCCCAGCCGATGCGGGCCGCAAGCGCCTCCGAGTCGCCGGGCGGTACCTGCAGGCAGGTCTCGCCGTCGGCACCGGTGACCTCAGGCAGCGCGCCACCGGTGGTCGCCACCAGCGGCACACCGCACGACATCGCTTCGACGGCAGGCAGCGAGAAGCCCTCATACAGCGACGGCACCACGGCCAGCTCGGCCTCGTTGTAGAGCTCCACGATGCGCTCGTCAGGCACGCCGCTCACGAACTCGACGCTGCCGGCCAGGTCGAGCTGATCGATGAGCCGGCTCGCCGCCGAGTCGTTCTTGGGTCGCCCGATCACCACGAGATGCAGCGACGGATCCTCGGTGCGCAGCTTGGCCAGCGCTTCGAGCAGGTAGGCGAGGCCCTTCATGGCCACGTCGGCGCTGGCGGTGGTCATGAGCCGGCCCGGCACCGGCGTCACCTGCGACAGGGGTCGGAACTGGGCCGGATCGACGCCGACCGTCACGATCCTCAGGCGGGCGGGATCCACGCCGAGGTCGGTCACGATGTCGTCGAAGCTGTTGGTGGACACGGTCACGATCCGGTCGAGGCGCCGCGCCACCCGATTCTGCATGCGGGTGAAGGCATAGAAGCGCCGCATGGCGAGCCGCTTGCCGCGGGTCGGCGCGTGGGCGATCTCGAGCCGCCGGTCCACTGTGATCGGGTGATGGATCGTGCCGAGCGTGGGCATGCCGGCCCGCCGCAGCCAGTCGATGCCATAGCCGAGGCATTGGTTGTCATGCACCAGGTCGAAGTCGTCGATCCGGCCGCGCAGCGCCCGGAACGCTCGCAGGCTGAACGTCAGCGGCTCGGCGAACGAGGCCGTGCAGGTGATGAGCCACTCCAGCACGTCGATGGGCGAGCGGAACTCGGCCAGCTTGGGCACCCGGAACGGATCGGGCATGCGATACAGGTCGAGGCTGGGCAGCTCGGTCAGCTTGATGCCGTCGTCGAGGTGCGGGTAGGGCGGCCCGCTGAACACCTCGACGCTGTGGCCGAGCGCCGACAGCTCCCGGGCCAGGTGGCGGACATAGATGCCTTGGCCGCCGACCCACGGATGACCGCGGTAGGTCAGCAGTGCGATGCGCAACGGCGGCCCGCTGTCAGCCGGCTCGTCGCCGGGCTGCATGTCTGCCGGCCCGGTGTCGGGGTCCATCGCAGCCTCCGTCGGAAAGCGAGAACCCGGCAGGCACCGGCCCGGCAGAGCCGGATCGAGCAGGCGAGCTCGTCAAGGTCGCGTGAGGCTACTTGCCAGCCTGCCGACGCGAACCGGACGCCCGCTCGGCAGCGGAGCATCCCGACCCGGTGCCGGTACCGTTCGCAGCGCATGGCTGAGTCAACTGCCGCGGCGCTGCCGGCGGATCATCCGATCCACCGGTTGGGCGACAGCCTGTACCTGCGGGCGGCCCGCTGCCGGCGGACCGAGCAGGTGCCGGTGTGGTTCCAGCGGCAGGCCGGGCGCTCGCTGCCCGAATACCGGGCGCTGCGAGGGCAGGGCAGCATTCTCGACGCCATCGCCGATCCGGCCACCGCCGCCGAGATCACCCTGCAGCCGGTACGCCGCTACGGGGTCGATGCGGCCGTGCTGTTCTCCGACATCGTGGTGCCGGCCGCCGCAGTCGGCTTCGGGATCGACGTGGTGCCCGGCGTGGGACCGGTGGCCGGACAGCCGCTGCGCAGCCGCGCTGATCTGGATCGGCTACCGGAGCTTGACGCTGAGGCGCATACCCCCTACGTGCTCGACACCATCCGGTTGCTGGCGGCCGAGCTCGACGTGCCGCTCGTCGGCTTCGCCGGGGCGCCGTTCACGGTGGCGAGCTACCTGGTCGAAGGTGCACCTTCCCGCCAGCACCTGCGGACCAAGTCGCTCATGTACACCGACACGGCGCTGTGGCACGACCTCATGGAACGGCTGGCGTCCATCGCCGTGGCCTCGATGCGATCGCAGGTACTGGCAGGCGCCAGCGCCGTGCAGCTCTTCGACTCGTGGGCGGGCACGCTGTCGCCCGCCGACTATGCGGAGTTCGTGGCACCGCACAGCAGGCGGGTGTTCGACGAGCTGGCCGACCTGGGCGTGCCCCGGGCGCACTTCGGCGTTGGCACCGGGGAGCTGCTCGACCAGATGGCGCAGGTAGGCGCCGACGTGGTGGGCGTGGATTGGCGGGTACCGCTCGAGGTGGCTCGCGAGCGGGTCGGGCCCGGCGTCGCGCTGCAGGGCAACCTCGACCCGGCCCTGTGCGTGGCGGGATGGGATGCCGTGCGCCCCGCCGCCGACCGCATCCTGGCCGCGGGCACGACCGAGAACGGTTACATCTTCAACCTGGGCCACGGCGTGCTGCCCGAAACCGACCCCACGGTGCTCGAACGGCTGACCGACTATGTGCACGCATACCGGCGGCCGGTGCCAACCCGGCTCGCGCCAAGCCAGCACGACTGAGTGGGGGAAATGGCGCCGCAGCGGGTCGTGGTGGTCGGCGGCGGCATCAGCGGGCTGACTGCTGCATACCGCTTGCTGCATCCCACCGGGGCGGGGGCCGAAGTGCCCCGTGTGGTGCTGATCGACAGCGCCGAGCGTCTGGGCGGCAAGATCCTGTCGACGCCGTTCGAAGGGCGGCTCGTCGACGAAGGCGCCGATGCGTTCCTGCTGCGGGTGCCCTGGGCGATCGAGCTCTGCGAGGAGCTGGGCATCTCGGCCGAGCGCATCTCGCCGTCGGTCGGCGGTGCTTCTGTGGCGCATACGGGTGGGGACGCCCCGCAGCTCACGTCCCTGCCTGATGGCCTCGTGGGCGGGGTGCCGACCCGGCTCGGACCACTGCTGCGGTCGCCGCTGCTGGGCCCGCTGGGCACGCTGCGGGCTGCGGCCGACTACGTCCTGCCGCGCCGCTTCACCGCACGCCGCCTCGATGCCGCCAGCGTGGGTGACATCGTGCGCGCCCGGCTCGGAGCGGCAGTGGCGTCGCAGGTGGTCGACCCGCTGCTCGGCAGCATCAGTGCGGGCGACATCAACCGGCTGGACGCGGCGACCTCCGCGCCGATCCTCGGCCAAGCGCTGGAGCGCAGCCGCTCGCTCATGTGGGGACTGCGCCGGATGCAGCCGGCGCCTGCCGCAGACGACTCCGGCCCCGCACCGATCTTCGGCAGCTTCGAAGGCGGGATGGGCCGGCTGGTCGAAGCGCTGATGAAGCGCCTGGATGGATGCGTCTTGCGCCTGGGCACCCCGGTGGAAGCAATCCGGCGCCCCGGCACGCGGTTCGCTGTGCATACCGGGTCTGAGGTGCTCGACGCAGACGCGGTCATCATCGCTGCACCGGCCCACGCAGCAGCGCAGATGCTGCCAGCTGCGCCCGACGCCGCGGCCGCCCTTGGGCTCATCGACTACGCATCGGTTGCCGTCGTGACGCTGAGCGTCCGCCCGGACGCCATCGATGCACCGCACGAGGCCGGATTCTTGGTCACTCGGAGTACCGGTTGGCTCACGACGGCCTGCAGCTACGGCTCGGCCAAGTGGCCCAACTGGGCTGCGGGTGGTGATCAACCCCCCGAGGGCGATCCGCATCCCGCTGGCGACGGCGTCGGCGGCGATGGCGGCCACGACGGCAACCCGAACGTCGTGCTGCGCGTGTCGGTGGGCCGCGACAGCGACGACCGTCACACGCGCCTCGACGATGGCGAGCTGCGCGACACAGTGCTCGCCGAGTTGTCGAGCCTGCCGCCGCTGCGGGGCCTGTGCGACCCCACCGTCGTCGCTTCGTGGCGGGTCTCGCGCTGGCCCCATTCGCTGCCGCAGTACCGGCCCGGGCACGGTCAGCTCGTCGACCGGATCTCCGAGGCGCTGGCTCGCGAGATGCCCGGCGTGTTCGTGACCGGGGCTGCCTACCGGGGCCTCGGCATTCCAGCCTGCATCCGGCAGGGCAACGAGGCGGCCGAGAGGGCCACAGCGCACCTCGCCTCAGCAAGCGCCACCGCTTCGCCGTGAACCGGTTGCTGCGCGACGGCCTTGCGCTCGTGCTCGGAGCGCTCACCATGCTGTCGCTGCCGCCATGGGGGCTCTGGCCGCTCGGACCCGTCGGCATCGGCTTGTGGCTGCGCTTCTGCAACCGGGGAGCGCGGCGCTGGCGCGACCGGCTCGAGGTGGCCGTGGCCTTCTGGCTGGGCGCCTACCTGCTCGGGCTGTTCTGGATGACCGAGCTGACCGTGCCGGGATGGATCGCGGCCGTGCCGGTCGAGACGCTCATCATGGCGCTGCCGCTGTCGCTCGTTCCGGCCAGCGGCCGATGGCGCGCGCTCGGCGTGCCTGCCGCGCTGGTCCTGGGCGAAGCGGTGCGCTGGCAGGTGCCCTTCGGCGGCGTGCCCATGTCGAATCTCGCGCTGGGCCAGGTCAGCGGGCCGTGGCTGGGCACCGCGGTGCTTGCAGGTCCGCTGGGGGTGATCGCGCTCGTGGGCGTGGGTGCAGTCATCGTCGAGCGGCTCTGCGCGCGCGAGTGGTGCGCCGTCTCCTGGCCGGCGGTGGCGGCCATCGCCGCGCCCATCGCGGCGCTGGCGTGGCCCGCCACCACGGTGGACGCCACCGTCACGGCGGCCGTCGTGCAGGCCGGCGGCGAACTGGGTACCAACGTCGACACGCCACAGCGCAGCGTGCGGCTGCGCCACCTCGACACCACCAACGCCTGGCAGGGCAGCACCGATCTCATGGTGTGGAGCGAGAGCAGCACGTCTGCCGACGGCCCGCTGGAGGCCTCCGACAACCTGGCCGAGTTGGAGGCGCTAGCCGGGTGGCGCGACACCGTCCTGATAGCCAACTTCTACGAGCGGGCAGTTGATGCCGAGCGGTTCCGCAACGCCACCGTCGCCATCAACCCCGAAACCGGTCTGGCAGATCGCTACGACAAATCCCACCTGGTGCCCTTCGGCGAATACGTGCCGCTGCGCAGCGTGGTGGAACCGTTCGCCGACCTGTCGCTGATCTCCCGCGAAGCCATCGCCGGCGACGGCCCCGGCGTGCTGGCGACCTCGCTGGGCGACATCGCCGTCGTCACTTCCTACGAGGTGTACTTCAGCGAACTCGTGCGCGACGGGGTCCAGGCGGGAGGCCGCATCGTCGCGAACCCCACGCTGGCGTCGTCGTACAGCACCTCGGTGGTGCCCTCTCAGTCGCTCGCCAGTGCCCGGCTGCGGGCGGTCGAGACTGGGCGCTGGGTTCTGCAGGCATCCACCACCGGCTACAGCGCCGTGGTGTCGCCCGACGGCGAGGTCACTCACCGCAGCGAGCTGCGCGAAGCCACCGTGCTGGCCGGCGAGGTCGAGCTTCGCTCAGGCAACACCCCGGCGCTGGCGCTGGGCTCCTGGCCGCTGATCGTGGCAGCCGCCGTGGTGCTCGCCTGGTGCGTTTCGACAGCCCGCAAGCGCAGAACCCGTGCGGAGGGGTGACGAGCCGCGAGTAGCCTTGATCAGCCTCAAAAGCGGTGACGAGCCAAGCGTGAGCCATCCGGAAATCCAGGCAGAACAAGCTCATATCGACCGTGCGTACGCGCTGCTGGAGACGTCCCGGCAGCGGGTGACGCGGCTGCGCGACATGGTCGAGGTGGGTCGTGGCGGCACACGGCAGGCCCGCTTCGAACGCGACGTCATCGAAGATGCCGTTGCAGGGCGCCTGAGCCAGCTGGAGCTCGGCTCGTCGTCGCTGGTGTTCGGCCGCATCGACCGGTCCGAGCGGCCGAGCGGCGACGACGACAAGTCCGACGGCAGTCCCGATGGCAATGGCGCCAGCGAGACCTTCTACATCGGCAGGCTTGCTGTGGCCGACGAGCGCCAGGAGCCGGTGGTGGTGGACTGGCGGGCCCCGATCGCCGAGCCGTTCTTCCGGGCCACCGGTGGCGACCCGCTCGGCCTGCTGCGCCGGCGGCACTTCGTGTGCCGTGGCCGCGTGCTTGCCGACCTCGAAGACGAGTTCTTCGACCTCGATGCGCTCGACGGCGAGAGCGGCGACGGCGACGGCCATCGCTCCCGGCTGAACGCCCACGGGGCCCTGTACGCCGCGCTCGAACAGCGTCGCGACGGCCAGCTGCGCCAGGTGGTGGCCACGATCCAGGCCGAGCAGGACGAGATCATCCGCAGCCCGCGCAAGGGCATCTTGGTCACCCAAGGCGGTCCCGGCACCGGCAAGACCATCGTGGCGCTGCACCGCGCGGCGTACTTGCTGTACACGTACCGGTTCCCGCTGGCCGGGCAGGGCGTGCTCGTGGTGGGTCCCAACCGGCTCTTCCTGCGCTACGTGGAACGGGTGCTGCCCAGCCTGGGCGAGGCCGGTGTTCACCTGTTCGTGCTGGCCGACCTGTTCAACGAGATCTTCCCCGACGTGCGGGTGCGCCTGGCCGACACGGCTGACGTGGCGCGCGTCAAGGGCGATGTCCGCATGTCGCAGGTGGTGAAGAACGCCGTGCGCGACCGGCAGCGCCCGCTGCGCGGCGATCTGCGTCTCGACTTCGGTTTGGGGTACGTCACGCTGGCGGCAAGCACGTCGCGGGCCATCGTGGCCGAGGCCCGCCGCCGTTTCCGCCATCACAACGCGGGCCGGGCGTACGTGGAGCAGGCGGTGTATGCGGCCATGTCGGCCTCACACCGCCGCCGCCCCGAGCCGTCCAAGCTGCGCGAACGGTTCTCGCGTCATCCCGATGTGATGGAGGCGTTCGAGCGCATGTGGCCGCTGCTGACGCCCGCGCAGCTCCTGCGCGACCTCTACGGCTCGCGTGCGCTGCTGCGGTCGGCGGCCGACGGGGCGCTGGCAGATGCCGAGACCGAGCAGCTGTACCGCCCCCGGGGCGACAGCGAGGCCGACTACGAGTGGAGCGACGCCGACGTGCCCGTGCTCGACGAGGCCTACTCGGTGCTCGGGCCCCGGTCGCGCTCGCGCAGGCGCCGCAGCGACACCGAGATGCGCACCTACGGCCACATCGTGGTCGACGAATGCCAGGACCAGCCGCCGATGGCGCTGCGCATGATCGCCCGGCGTTCGCTGAACGGCTCGATGACGCTGGTCGGCGACATCGCCCAGGCCACCTCCGCGCATGCACCGTCGAGCTGGCACGAGATTCTGGCCCACCTGCCGTCGGGGCCCGTTGCGCCACGGCTGTCCGAGCTCACGCTGAGCTACCGGATCCCCCAGCCCAGCCTTGAGCTGGCCAACCAGGTGCTCGCCGCGGCTGCACCCGGCTTGGCCCCGCCCGCCGCGGTGCGCATCGACGGCTCGCCGCCCCGTTTCGTGACGGCATCCGAAGATGTAGCCCGGGCGGTGCTGGACACGGTGGTGTTCGAGGCGGCCGAGCTGGACGGCGGGAGCATGCTGGTGGTGTCGCCAGCCGAGTGCATGGACGACATTGCCGAGCTGCTTGCCTCCGCCGGCGTGGACTTCGGCCGTGCCACTGCGGCGAGCCGCAACGCCACCGGAGCGCTGCATCCGCATGTGACCCTGGCGCCGGTGCGGCTGTGCAAGGGGCTGGAAACCGACGGTGTGGTGGTGGTGGAGCCGGCTGCGATGGTGGACGAGGAGCCGCAGGGCCTGCGGGCGCTGTACGTGGCGCTGACCCGCGCCACCAAGCGGGTCGCAGTGGTGTCGTCGCGGCCGCTGCCCGAACCACTCCATTCGGCTGCTGCGTCATACGGCGCTGGGGCGTGCAACACTGGCCGCACTGCCGCTCACGCCGCTGCGGCAGAGGCGAGCTCGGGAGAATCGCATGGCTGATGTCACGGTGACAGTGCTGGACAATGGACCGCTGCTGGTGCGTGGTCCGTGCCAGGTATCGGACCACGAAGGGAACACGCTGTCCGACGGCGATGCGGTTGTTGCGCTTTGTCGGTGTGGTGAGTCGAATACCAAGCCGATGTGTGATGGCAGTCATAACCAGGGGTTCGACGGGACGCTGAACCCGCCTAGCTAGTCGGAGCGGTCAGCGAGACCGCGCGACCGCTGCGGAGGCGGCAGCAGCCTCAGCGACCAGCGATCCGGCAGGCCAGAGATCGGCACCGCTCCGCATTTCTTGGCTTGCGTCATCGACAACCTCACGTTGCGCTCGCTCGGGAACCGGTCGCAACGTCGCTGATCCTCCTGCCGCCTCCGCAGCTATGACATCTGTGTCTTTCTGGGCGGTTGGTGTGACACCGGGGCAGTAGTAATGGGCTCGGATGGCTGGCCTGACTGCTGACAGCGACGCTGACGCTCGGATGCACTCGGCATTGGGGTCGTTTACCGCGCCTACTGCTGAGTGGTTTGCTTCTACTTTTGCGGCGCCTACTGAGTGCCAGGTTTCTGGGTGGCAGAGCATCTCGGAGGGGCGGCATTGTTTGATTGCTGCTCCTACTGGGTCGGGCAAGACGCTTGCCGCGTTCTTGTGGGCCATCGACCGGGTGATGAGCGAGCCCGAGCCGGATCGCGCGGAGCGCACGCGGGTGCTGTACCTGTCGCCGCTGCGGGCGCTGGCGGTGGATGTCGACAAGAACCTGCGGGCGCCGCTGGCCGGCATCAGCCTGGCTGCCGAGCGGCTGGGCGTCGACGTGCATATGCCGACCGTGGGGGTGCGCACGGGCGACACCAGCGCGGCTGAGCGGCGGCGGCTGGTCACCAGGCCGCCTGACATTGCCATCACCACGCCTGAGTCGCTGTACCTCATGCTGACCTCGCAGGCGCGCGAGACGCTGCGATGGGTGCGGTGGGTGATCGTCGACGAGATCCACTCGGTGGCAGCCACCAAGCGGGGCACGCATCTGGCGCTGTCGCTGGAGCGACTGTGCGAGCTGACCGCCGAGCCGCCGCAACGGATCGGGCTGTCGGCCACGCAGCGCCCGCTCTCGGAGGTTGCCCGGTTCTTGGGCGGCAGCGATCCCGAGCAGCCAGCGTCTCGCCATGTCGAGATCACCGATGCCGGCATGACCAAGCAGCTCGACGTGGAGGTCATCGTCGGCGTGTCCGACATGGGCGATCTGGCAGCTGCCAGTGCCGGCGCTGCGCCCAATGGCGCCGTGCGCGTCGACCACGACGATGACTTCGCGCCGCCGCTTGCTGTGGCGCCGTCAGACGCAGCGCTGCCACAAGCGCCGACCGAGGCGGTGTCCCCAGATACGCAGATCCAGCCGGCCCCGCCCGCGCCGCAGACGCACTCCAACAGCATCTGGCCGGCCATTCACCCCCGGCTGCTGCAGCTGGTCTATGCGCACCGCTCCACCATCATCTTCACCAATGCACGCCGGCTGGCCGAGCGGCTGGCCACCCGGCTGAACGAGCTGCATCTGGAGGGGCTCAACCGGGCCGCCGAAGCCGAGGGCACCTCGCCGCCGGAGGGCGCCGAGCTGGTGCGGGCGCATCACGGCTCGCTCAGCCGCGAGCAACGGCTCGGAATCGAAGACGATCTCAAGGCGGGCAGGGTGCGCGCCATCGTGGCCACCTCGTCATTGGAGCTGGGCATCGACATGGGCGCGGTCGACCTGGTGGTGCAGGTGGCCTCGCCGCCGTCGGTAGCAGCGGGCATGCAGCGCATTGGGCGGGCCGGGCACCAGGTGGGCGAGCCCAGCGTCGGCAAGATCTTCCCCCGCCACCGGGGCGACCTGGTCGAGGCGGCGGTGGTGGCGCAGCGCATGGGCACCGGCGAGATTGAGTCGATCCGCTTCCCGCGCCAGCCGCTCGACGTGCTGGCCCAGCAGGTGGTGGCCATGGTCGCGGTCGACGACTGGTCGGTGCCCGACCTGCTGGCAATCATCCGGCGGGCCGCGCCTTACGAGCAGCTCAGCGAGGAAGTGTTCAGCTCGGTGCTCGATCTGCTGGCGGGCCGCTACCCGTCCGAGGAGTTCCGCGAGCTGCGGCCACGGATCGTGTGGGACCGCACCACCGGGATGCTGCGGGCTCGTCAGGGTGCGGGCCGCTTGGCGGTCACCAACGCCGGAACGATTCCCGATCGGGGCCTGTATGCGGTGTTCACCACCGACGGGTCGCGTGTGGGCGAGCTCGACGAGGAGATGGTGTACGAGGCCCGGGTGGGCGAGACGTTCCTGCTGGGAGCCTCGACGTGGCGCATCGCCGAGATCACCTTCGACCGGGTGGTGGTCACGCCCGCGCCGGGCGAGCCGGGCAAGATGCCGTTCTGGCACGGCGACGGGCCCGGCCGGCCGCTGGAGCTGGGCAGGGCCGTGGGGGCGTTCATCCGCACCATCGGCGACGAGCTGCCTGCGGACCTTGAGTCTCATCTGATGCAGCTCGATGCCGAAGCGGAGCGCGCCGCGGTCATGGCCCGGCGCGGCGACGTGGATCCGGCAGGCGAGCCGTCATCGGAGAAGGGTGGCAGGGCAGCGCCTCCGCGTCGGGCCGCCAAAGCCGCAGAGCCGACCGCTCGGCTCGTTGAACAGCTGCAGCGCGAGAACTGCCTCGATCGCTCGGCTGCGGTCAACGTTCTGCGCTACCTGGACGCGCAGCGGGCGGCGACCGGTGCGGTGCCCGACGATCGCACGATCGTGGTGGAGCGCTTCCGTGACGAGATCGGCGACTGGCGCATCTGCATCCTCACGCCGTTCGGCGCACGGGTGCATGCGCCGTGGGGGATCGCGCTGCAGGCCAAGCTCGCCGAGCAAGCCGCCGGCAGCGGGGAAGCCAACGGCATGGGCGGTGTCGAGCTGCTGTGGAGCGACGACGGGATCGTGCTGCGGCTGCCCGATGTCTGGTGGTCTGACGACCAGGCTTCCAACGGGTCTGCGTGGGACTCGCCCGGAGCCGGCGGCGCGCCGGTGCTGGATGCGACGGATCTGGCGCTCGATCCCGACGAGGTGCGCGACGCCATCGTGAGTCACCTGCCCTCGACGGCCCTGTTCGCCTCGCGCTTCCGGGAAGTCGCGGGTCGAGCGCTGCTGCTGCCTCGCCGCCGGCCCGGCGAGCGGGTGCCGCTGTGGCAGCAGCGCCAGCGCTCGGCCGGGCTGCTGGAGGTTGCCGCCAAGTACCCGAGCTTCCCGATGCTGTTGGAAACCTCCCGGGAATGCCTGCAGGAAGTGTTCGACGTGCCGGCACTGGCAGAGGTGCTGTCCGACATCCGGTCCCGCAAGATCCGCATGGTCACCGTCGATACCGATGGCGCCTCGCCGATGGCGCAGAGCCTGCTGTTCGACTGGATCTCGGTGTTCATGTACGGCGGCGACGCGCCGCTGGCAGAACGCCGGGCGGCGGCGCTGGCGCTCGACCGAGATCTGCTGGCCGATCTGCTCGGCGCCGAGGAACTGCGGGAGCTGCTCGACGCCGAGGTGCTCGCCACGCTCGAGCTGGAGCTGCAGCGCCTGGCCGACGGTCGCCGGGCCCGCAGCGCCGACGAACTCGCCGACGTGCTGAGCCGTGTAGGCGACCTCACTGCAGAGGAGATCTCCTACCGCTGCGTTTCCGACGCGCCCTCGTCAACGGCGGTGCCCACAGCCGATGAGGCACCGCAGGCCGGCGAGGCCGCGGCGCAGGTCGAGTCGCCGAGGGAGGGCTGGCTGGCCGAGCTGCTGGCCGAGCGCCGCGCCGTGGAGTTACGGATCGCGGGCGAGACCCGGTATGTGGCAGTCGAGGATGCCGCGAGGTACCGGGACGCCTTGGGGTGCGCCTTGCCCGTGGGCCTGCCCGCGGCGCTGACCGTCGATGTGCTGACACCGGGAACCGACCCGCTCGACGAGTTGGTGGCCCGCTTCGCGGCAACTCATGTGCCGTTCGAAGCCGATGCGGTTGCCGAGCGGTTGGGTATTGCGGCTGTGCGCGTCACGGCTGCGCTCAATCGGCTCGAGACAGCCAAACGGGTGACCCGGGGAGCGTTCCGACCCGACGGCACCAGCACCGAATGGTGCGACACGTCGGTGCTGCGAACCATGCGGCGGCGCTCGCTGGCACGGTTGCGCCGCGAGGTGGAACCGGTGCCGCCCGAGGCGTATGCCCGCTTCCTGTCGGCGTGGCACAGCATCGACCGGCCGCGACGGGGCGCCGATGCGCTGGCCGATGCCATCACGCAGCTCGCTGGTGCGCCCGTCGCCGCCTCGATCCTCGAGACCGATGTGCTGCCCGCACGCGTCGCCCGCTACAGCAGTGCCGATCTGGACGCCTTGCTGGCCAGCGGCGAGCTGGTGTGGATCGGTGCGGGATCGCTCGGCCCCAACGACGGCCGTATCCGTCTCTACTGGCGCGACGAGATCGCCACCCTGGCGCCGCCAACCGAGCCCGAGCCCGACAACCCTGTAGCCGCGGCAGTGCTCGCTCACCTCGCCGAGCACGGCGCCGCCTTCTGGCCCGACCTGCTCAGTGCAGCCCACGCCGCCACCGCCGACAGCGATGGGCAGGCCGACCTCTCAAGCTTGTCCGAGCAGGTGCTGGCGGCATTGTGGGACATGGTGTGGGCAGGGCTGGTGACCAACGACACGCTGGCGCCGCTGCGGGCACTCGGTCCTCGCCGCACTGGCCGAAGCAGATCTTCCGGCGCAGGCCGATCTGCAGGCGCCCGACAGGGTGCTCGCCGCGGTCGGTCGGGCGTGTTGACCCGTTCGGGTCCGGCCCGTCGACGCCCCGGTCGCTTGCGCAGCGGCGGGCCGCCGAGTGCGGCGGGCCGCTGGTCGCTGACCTCGCTGCTGCGCGAGCCGGCGCCGGCACCAACTGAGCGGGCGCACGGCGGCGCGCAGGCACTGCTGGAGCGGCACGGCATCGTCACCCGTCCCGGCGTGCTGGCCGAGGGCCATCCGGGCGGTTTCGCAGCGGCATACGGCATCTTGCGCGCGCTCGAAGAGCGAGGCAGCGTGCGGCGCGGCCACTTCGTGGAAGGGCTCGGCGCGGCACAGTTCGCCACCGCCGCGGCGGTCGAACGCTTGCGGGACTACCGCGAGAGCTCAGACGAAGTCGTGGTACTCGGCGCGGCCGACCCAGCCCAGCCGTACGGTGCCGCGCTGGGCTGGCCAGCCAGCGACGGCCGGCCCAGCCGCACCGCCGGCGCGCACGTGGTGCTGGCTGACGGCACCCCGCTCGTCGCGCTGGACCGCGGCGGGCGCACCCTGCACACCTTCGAGCACGCCGCGGACGATCTGCGCTGGGTCGGAGCGCTGCGTCAGGCACTCGCCGAGGGCCGGCTCGCCAAGGTCGAGTTGGCCCGCATCGACGCCGGCCCCGCCGCCGAGCACCCGATCCACGACGCACTGATCGAGCACGGTTTCACCCCCGGCTACCGAGGCCCCACCCTCCGTCCCTGACCTCCAAGAAAATCGCTGGATGACGCCCAGCGCATGCGCATACGCTGATGGCCGTGGCGCGCGCGGTGTCTCTGCCGATTTCCGAGGACCTCGCTGAACGCCTGCGCGCAGAGGGCGAAGCGAGCGATCAACCGCCTCCCGTGCTCGCTGCCTCACTCATTGACGAGGGCCTGAAGACCCGCCAGTTTCCTGGCATCGTCTACATGGACGGCCCATCGGGGCGTCGGGCCAGCTTGGCCGACGGTCCCGATGTCTGGCAGATCATTCGGGCGCTGCAGGAAGTGCCGGTGGACCAGTACGACCCTGTCGAAACCATCTGCATTGAGTCGGACTTGCGTGAGAGGCAGATACGTCTCGCTGTGAGCTTCTACGAGGCCTATCCCGACGAGATTGAAGCCAAGATCGCAGACAATCGCGCTGCCGCCAAGCGAATCGACGAGATGATCGCGGAACGGGAGCGCGCAGTGGCGCGCGGCGAGGTCATTCCACGGTTCAGGCCGCAGCACGAGACTGTCGCGCCAGCCTGAGATCCCGACCGAGTCATGCGGTGGCTGCTCGACGAGATGCTGCCTCGTGCCGCCGTTGACGCGCTCAACGACCGAGGTCACGAAGCTGTGAGTGCCGTGGGCATCGACATGCGGGGCGCGTCTGATGACACCGTGTACGCAACCGCGGTCGAACAGAGTCGAATTGTGGTGACCGAGGATGAGGACGACTTCGAACGAGTCCTGATGCAGGCGTTTGCCGCCGGTGGTCCGGTGGTTCCGATCGTCGTCGTGCGCAAGGCCAGGTTCGGGCGTGGTGGCTCAATGCCCTACCGGTTGGCCGAAGCGCTGGATCGTTGGTCGGTCGAAAACCCGGAACCCTTCGTCGGTGCTCACTACCTGAGGGGTGCCGAGTAGGCGTCGCTAATGACGCGGTACGCCTGTGTGGATCTGTTCCCAGAAATGGGTCATCGACGCTTCCGTCAATGCCCCGCTGGTCTCGGCGGCTCCCAAGCTCGAGGGGGAGAAGAACTCAGGAGGCAGTGCGAGTTTCGTGAACGAACGTTCAACGCCGTATCGACACCGGGCGATGTCCCACAGCGCCTCCCGATTCTGACGTAGTGGTTGCGGAATCGTTCGTTGGTCAGCTCCGCCTCTTCGTGGTCGGCATCGCCATCGTCGCCTTCGACGAGCCCCAGATGCAGTTCGAGGTAATGGAACTTGACGTCAGACCCGAAGAGGTCAAGAAGCTCATCCGTCTGGTCGACTCCGATCCGCGAACAAGGTGCGGGGTCAGTCGATGGATCCGCGTTCGACGACCCACTCGCACTGTTGACCGGTTACGCGTGCAATGAAATCGAAGTCGTTGTCGTAGTGGAGCGCGGTGAGTCCCTCCGCTTCAGCCGCCGCCGCGATCAGCAGATCTGGGATCGACCGCCCCTGTAGGCCCTGCTCAGCAAGCAGACGCTGCGTTTGGCGCGCGCGACGCACATGCTCAGATGAAGTCTCGACCAAGCGCAATTTGCCGATGCTGCTTGTCAACGTCTCCCATTCGTTGACGTTCCGGGCCGAGAAGCCGACCTCGAGGTCGCTGATGCCCGCACGAGCGGCGCGACCGGCGAGTGCAAGGGTCTCGACCACCTCGCGCACAGATTCTTGCGACAGTCTGGTCAGCACGCTCGTGTCGATTAGATGCGTTAGCGCCACGCGCTCTCACGATCCTCGAACTCAAAGCCTGCCAAGGTGTCAAGTGCCTTCGTGATTCGTTGTGGCTCGCTCGCGTCGCCAGCCTTAGACAGATCTGACTCCGGGCCAGGTGCGCGATGCGCTCCGATGGGCCAACCGCCTAGGGCTTCGATGATGTCGTCGATCTGCTGCGTAATGCGCGGTGTCTCAGCCAGGGCGGCGCAGATGCGCTGGTAGGTCTGAATGTCCTCGAAATCAAGTACGCGTCCCTTGCGGTCCTGAAGCCACTTCTTCGCTGGCTGGTACCCGCCGATGGTGAGCTGCCAAGTCTGTGGCGATACGCCTTCGAAGTGCTGGTCGGGATTGATCCAGACGCGACCGGGGGTGTCCTCGGATGGCTCGCTGTAGCGGACTCGTTCGACTTCGCGGGAGCCGTCGATTGTGAACGCGGGCACTTCATCGCCGTGTGCTGTCATCAAGTGCAACGACGTGAGCTGTGCACCGATCTGGGCGAGCTGCGCAAACTGGGCATGACCGGTCGGAACCGGAATGTGAGGAAAGTCTGATCGGAGGAAATCGGCGTACCTGCGCCGGTATTGCGGGCTGTGGAGCACGGCGTAGATGTAGTGGAAGACGTCTTCGGGTCCGAACGCCGACTTGAGGTCGCCTTGCCCGCCTGAGCCAGCACGTAGCGCTGTCGCCGTCGAGATGGCATCGATGAATTCGGGCGCGAGATTCGGCGTCCGATCCAGGACGCCGAGATCCAGCGCGTCGTCGTCCGTTGGATAGAGGTAAAGCGGAAACAGACAATTCCCGCCACGTCGAAAGAGGTTGAAGTCCGTTGGCACACTCGCCGCTATCGCAATGTCCCAGTCCTCCGAGCCGATCACATTCCCTGCCCGACCGACGCACAATCCGACGTTGGGCCCGGCCAGCATGTGGTGCATGACGCGTTCCCGGCGGTGGACAGCCACATTGCGGTCGAACACGGTCGCCCGTACGTCGAATGGTCGGTACAGGAGGCGTTCGACCTTTGTGCGCCATGCCTGGTCTGTCAGCTCAGCCTTGGCGCGTCCGTATTTCCACTGGTCCTGCTTGCAGAGTCGCCAGAGTTGACGGGCGTCCTCTTCAGTCTCGGTCGCAAGGAATCTCTCGATCTTCCCGATTGCGTCTTCCGCATCCCACGACACAGCGAACTGGTCGTGCGTAGTCACGATCCCAGGCGCAGGGTCGCCGTTGAGGCAGAAGATTGACGGAATTGACCAGCCAGCTTCATATTCGGCTGCCAACTCGTAGTCGCGTGGCGTGAAGAAGTAGTCAGGACTGCGGGGCGAGAGTTCGCTCCAATCAGTTGTCACCAGGCTGTTCTCAGCGAGCCATGAGTACTTCCCCGACCTGAGGTCACCCCGGTCTCCCCAGAGGTCGGCATGGCGAACGCTCGCAAGGTCTTCACCCCTACCGCCGTGCTTGACGAAGATGCCGATCGCCACGCCTTGCTGGATGTCGAAAACGTTCTGATCCCGGCCACCACCAGGGGAGCGCTCCTTGCGCTTCGAGTTCCCGTGCAGATCGAGCAGCCAGATCTCGTCGAACGTTTCCAGAAGCGATTTTCGCATTCCCCGGAATGTGGGGTTGTCGAGGTAGCTGTGATTGGTCACGAAGCCCAGAACGCCCTCGCCCGTCTGGCTGATGCGCCACTGTGCGAACCGGATGAACTTCACATAGTCGTCGCTCAACCACTTGGCTTGACCAGGTTTCGCCAGTCCGGCCACGCCTTTCTTGTATTCGTCGACCAATCCGGTGATCCACTTGCCTTTGTTGGCTGAGTGCCCGGAGTAAGGCGGGTTGCCGATGACCACCATGACTGGATGGTCGCGCTTGACAGCATCGGCCTCGCGGGCCTCCCGGACGATCTCGGCAGCAAACATCGGGCCGCTTGCGTCCTCGTGGGCCTCGGTGAGGGAGTTCGTCAGAAATACGCCCAAGCGCTCACCATCCCCCAGCGTGTACTGCTCGGCGTCGCCGCTGATCTCCATGGCGAGCTTGAGATGGCAGATGGTGTAGGCCGCCATCAGCAGTTCGAAGCCGAACAAGCGGGGCAGCAAATGCTCGGGCACGTATGAGCCCCATGCGCCAGCAAGCCCCCGCGTAGTCAGGTCGTCGCGGATATGCGACACGACCTCGCGCAGGAATGTGCCGGTTCCCGCTGCCGGGTCGAGCACCAACACCCGCGGGAGCGTGCGCGTCGGCCCGTCGTCGGCGACGATGTCCACGGTGGCTGTATCGGCGAGACCGTCAGTCAGTCCGAATCTGTCGCGCAACACCCAATCGACGCTGCGGACGATGTAGGAAACCACCGGTTCAGGCGTGTAGTAGACGCCACGCAGCTCGCGCAGGCGCGGGTCGTATGCGGCAAGGAAATCCTCGTAGAAGTGGACGATCGGATCTTCCTGGCGCGTGGCCGTTCCGAAACCCTCAAGGACAGCGGCCATGTCGGCTCGCGCGAGCAGCAGCGCCAAGTCGTCGATGATCCAGGCGATGCGGCTGTCAGCGTTTGGTCCGGCGATCTGCACGAATACATCGCGCAGGAAGGGCGTGGTATCGGCGAAGACGGCCGACTGGCGATTGAACGTCTGGGCCGATCCGAAGTGCAGGCATCTAGCGGCGAAGAGACCGTACGCCGCCGTCTGCGCCTGCAGGTCTGCAAAATCCTCGACGCTCAGATCGTTGATCAGCACCTCTCGGTAGCTCGCGAGCAGTCCCGCTAGCGCAGGAGCGTTGTCGGCGTCCTCAGCCAAGACCTGTTCGATTGCGTTGCGCAGCAGACGCGTCTTGGAGGCCATGCGCCGAGCAAGATCCGCTGAATCCCCGACGACAGGGATCTGAGCGTCGTAGAAGTTGGCAAGCAGCTCGCGTACGGCCTCGTCACCACCCGTCTCGGTGACTAGGCGTCCAGCGTTGTCGAACCGTCCGAGTCTCGCCTCGGCCCGCAGTTCGCCGTCGACGTACCAGCGGAACTGCAAATAGTCAGTGAGGATGAGGTTGGGCAGCGCGTTGCGGTAGCGCTTGATCTGCTCGCTCTCTTCCTCGGTATGCAGGTTTGTGCCGACGTCCTTGCACTCGATATGGCCGATGGGAACCTGGCGTAGTTCGACGATGAAATCGGGAGCGCCATAATCCGCTTGCGTCGGTTCGTTGATCGCCTCGACATCGCTGCCGCCTAGATCGGTCAGCAATTGCTGGAGGGCAGGACGGTAGCTGTGCTCAGTTGCCTGCCCAGTGCCGCGTGTCGCACGAATGGACTTCCGGTAATCGGCAATCGACACGGAACGCTCCTCGGTCTCTCGACTGGATGGCGCGAGTCTCGACTCAGGGTGTCACATCTTCACTGCGATCACCCCCGGCTACCGGGGTCCCACCCTGCGAACCTGAGAAAAACCTGAACGTGAGCAGAGGCCGGGCATGCGTAGAGTTGCGCGCTGGCCGGCTACCCCTCTGGGAGGCTCTGTGTCCGATTCAGCGACTGTCGCGGCTCCACCCACGCATGCAGCGGCGAGAGCCGTCGCCGCTACCAAGATCTATGGCTCGGGCGACACTGCGGTGCGCGCACTCGACGCCATCGACGTGACGTTCGAGCAAGGACAGTTCACCGCCATCATGGGGCCGTCGGGCTCGGGCAAGTCCACCCTCATGCACTGCATGGCGGGACTGGACCGGGTCACCGAGGGGCAGGTGCTCATCGGCGAGATCGACCTGTCCACCCTGTCCGAACGCGATCTCACGCTGCTGCGCCGCGACAACGTGGGGTTCGTGTTCCAAGCGTTCAACCTGGTCCCCACGCTGACCGCCATCGAGAACATCATGCTGCCGATGGACCTCGCCGGCAGCGCGGGCGACACCGACTGGGTCGACGAGGTGGTCAGCGCCACCGGCCTGGCCGACCGCCTCAAGCACCGGCCCAGCGAGCTGTCGGGTGGCCAGCAGCAGCGCGTGGCGGTGGCACGGGCGCTGGCCGGCCAGCCGCAGGTGATCTTCGCCGACGAGCCCACCGGCAATGTCGATCTCAACACGGGCGCGGAGATCCTGGGCTTCATTCGCAACGCCGTGGACGAGATGGGTCAGACCATCGTGATGGTGACTCATGACGCGATGGCAGCATCGTACGCGGACCGGGTGGTGTTCCTCGTGGACGGCAAGATCGTCGACGAGCTCGTCGATCCCACACCCGAGCGCATCCGCGCACACATGAACCAGCTCGGCGCCTGATACATGCTGCGACTCGGCATCAAGTCGCTGCTCGCGCACAAGGTCCGCTTTGCGCTCACCGCGAGCACCATCGTCATCGGTGTGGCCTTCGTGGTGGCCGCGTTCGTGACGGCCGACTCGCTGCGTTCGGGCTTCGATCAGCTCGCTGAGGACATCAACACCGGCACCGACTACACGGTGCGCGGCGAGCTGCCGTTCGGCGAGATCACCGAAGCCGTGGCGCCCGCCGTGCCCGCTGACCTCGTCGACGACATCGCCGCGGTGGACGGCGTCGAGATCGCCAAGGGCGGGCTGTTCGTGGACGGTGTGATCCCGGTGGACGGCAGCGGCGAAGCCGTCACCACCTTCGGCCCGCCGGTGGCCGGCACGAACTGGCTCGAAGACGAGTCGCTGTCGCAGTTCTACCTGATGGAGGGCCGCTGGCCGGTGGGCGGCGGCGAGTTCGCCATCGACATCACCACGTTCGAAGACGACGGCTACGACTTCGAGCTCGGCGGCACGTACCAGGTGGTGACACCCACCGGACCGCGTGAGTTCACCCTGACGGGCGCAGCGCAGTTCGGCTTCCCCGAGAACGCCGGCGTCGGCGCCATCTTCTCGCTGTTCGACACGGAAACCGCCCAGGAAGTGCTGGGCTACCCCGGCGAGTTCACCGTGATCAGCGTGCGGGCCGAGGCAGGGGCCGACATCGCCGAGCTGCAGACCCGTATCGAAGCCGTGCTGCCCGACGGCGTCGAAGTGATCACCGCGGCCGACTCCGAAGAGGAGTTCAGCGACGCCACCGAGACCTTCATCGGGCCGTTCCAGACCATCCTGCTGGTGTTCGCGTTCATCGTGCTGTTCGTGAGCATGTTCATCATCTCCAACACGTTCAACATCGTGCTGGGCCAGCGTGTGCGCGAGCTCTCGCTGCTGCGGGCGGTCGGCGCCACACCTCAGCAGGTGCGCCGTTCGGTGCTGACCGAGTCGGCGATCATCGGCATCGTCGCCTCGGTGGCCGGGCTGGGTCTGGGCATGCTGGGCGCGCTCGGGATCAAGGCCTTGTTCAACGCGCTCGGGGCGTCGCTGCCCGAAGGCTCGCTGCCGCTCACGCTGCGCACCGTGCTGTGGGCCGTGGCGGTGGGTGTGGGCTTCACCGTGCTGGCCTCGCTGGTGCCCGCCATCAAGGCCTCGCGCATCTCGCCCGTGGCGGGCCTGTCGGAGGGCACCACCAGCGACGAGCGAGCAAGCCTCGGCTGGAAGCGACTGGCCAGCGGCGGGGTGCTGCTGGCCATCGGTCTGGTGCTGACGGGTCTCGGCCTGTTCGGCGACTTCGACGGCGCGACGCCGCAGCTCAGCACACTGGGCGCCGGCGCCGCGATCACCTTCGTGGCAGTGTCGGTGCTCAGCCCGCTGGTGGCCAGATCGGTGGTGTCGCTGCTGGCGCGGCCGCTGGTGTGGATCATGCCGATCTCGGGTCGGCTGGCCCGAGCGAACGCTGCCCGCAACCCCCGGCGCACCTCCGCCACTGCGGTGGCGCTCACGATCGGCCTGGCCCTGGTGACCATGGTGTCGATCGTGGGCCAGTCGCTCAAGGTGTCGTTCGGCAACCGCCTGGCCACTGCGTTCACTGCCGATTTCATCGTGACCGTCGACACGCAGGCCGGGCTGCCGAAAACGCTCAGCACTGACATCCAGGCGGCTGGCATCGGCACGCCGGTGGGTTTCGATTTCGATCTCGTCCAGATCGAGACCAGCAGCACTGAAGCCCAGACCACGGTGGTCCAGACCACGCTCACCGCAGCCCGTGTCAGCGATCTCGACGCCGTCATCAATATCGACGTGGTCGAGGGCAGCTTGGACGGCTTCGATCCCCAGCGCGGGCTGCTGATACACAGCGACGTCGCCGGAGATGAGGGCCTCGCGCTCGGCGATCAGGTCGACCTGACCTTCGTCAGCGGAGACCGTGTCACGGTCAATGTCACTGCCATCTTCGAGGGCAGCGGATTCTGGAGCAACTGGTTCATCGACAGTGCGCTGCACTCCCAGGTGGCGACCACCGCGTTCGACGACATCGTGATGGTGCAATCGGCGATCGACGACCCCGAGGCGGCTCGCGCGGCCATCGACGAGGTGCTGACCGCCTACCCGCAGGCGGTGCTCGAAGACCGTCAGGAATTCCAGGAGAGCATCGAATCGAACCTCAATACCGTGCTCGTGCTGGTGAATGTGTTCCTGGGCTTCGCCCTGCTGATCGCGCTGGTCGGCATCGTGAACACGCTGACGCTGTCGGTGTTCGAGCGCATCCGCGAGATCGGGCTGCTGCGGGCGGTCGGCATGACCCGCCGCCAGATGCGGCGCATGATCCGCTGGGAGGCTGCGGCTGTCTCGCTGTACGGCGCCGTCGTGGGCGTGGTGCTGGGCGGGGCGTTCGGGCTGGCTACCTCGGCGGCGATCCCCGAGGACATCATCGACACCATCTCGATTCCGGCCGCACAGCTCGTGTTCTTCCTGGTCATCTCGGTGGCATTCGGGTTGATCGCAGCACTGTTCCCCGCATTCCGGGCGAGCCGGATGAACGTGCTCGACGCCATCGCGGACGAGTAGCGCGAGGCAGGTGAAGCAGTGCTGAAGCTTGCCCTGCGGAACCTTCTCGACAAGAAGATCCGCTTCGCGCTCACGACGCTGTCGGTGGTGATCGGCGTGACGTTCGTGGTGGGGACGTTCGCGCTCACCGACAGCCTGCGCTCAACGTTCGGCGACCTGGCGGAAGACATCGCCGGCGAGACCGACCTGACCGTCAGAGCCGCGCAGCAGGTCGGCGGCGAGACCGACCGCCCGACAATCCCAGACTCGCTGCTCGACGACGTCGCTGCGATCGACGGGGTGGTCGAGGCATCCGGCACGGTGCAGGCGCGCAACGTCGTCATCGTGGACGGCGAGGGCAACGCCATCCGGCCGCAGGGCCCTCCGGCGCTGGGGATGAACTACTCATCCCGGGTGTTCTTCGTCATCGACGGTCGTGCGCCAGACGGGCCCGGCGAGTTCGTCGTGGACGCGACGACGGCGACCGGCAACAACCTCGAAGTCGGCCAGACCTACACCGTGAACGGGCCGGTGCGCTCGCAGCCCTTCGAACTGGTCGGCATCTTCAACTTCGGGTCGCCCGACACCAACACCAGCCTCGGGCAGACGATGTCGGTGTTCGACAACAACACGGCGCAGCAGTTCCTGGGCTTCGGCGACCGGCTCATGGAGATCCGGGTGCTCGTCGACGGCGATGTCGAAGAGGTCCAGTCGGCCATCGCGGCGCTGGGTCATGAGTACGAGGTGATCACCCAGGAGACCGCCGCTGCCGAGCAGTCCGAGCAGTTCCAGAGCGTCCTCAACGTGTTCACCTCGATCCTGCTGGTGTTCGCCTTCATCGCAGTGTTCGTGTCGGCGTTCATCATCAACAACACGTTCCAGATTGTGGTGACTCAACGCGTGCGCGAGATCGGGCTGTGGCGGGCCATCGGCGTCACGCCCAAGCAGGTGTCGCGCTCGATTGTCGTCGAATCGGCCGTGGTGGGATTGCTCAGCACGGCGATCGGCATTGCCGTCGGCATGGCGGTGAGCGTGCTGATGCGGGCGATCATCCGTGCGAGCGGTTTCGGTTTGCCCTCGGGGCCGCTGGTGCTGCGGCCTCGCACGGTGATCCTGGCGTTGGTGATCGGGCTGGGCGTCACGATGGTGGCCTCGATCGTGCCGGCGATGCGGGCGCGTCGCATCACGCCGGTCGCCGCGCTGGCGCATGACTACCGCATCGAACGCAGCGGGTGGCGCATGCGGGTCGCCGTGGGGGGCGCCGTCACCGCGCTGGGCGTGGCGTGTCTGGCGCTGGGCATGGCCGGGGTGGGCAGCGCTGCAACGGTGCTGGCGTTGACCGGCGTCGGCGCGCTCGTCACCTTTGTGGGCATCAACGTCAGCAGCCCGGCAATCGCACGGCCGGTTGTGCGCGTCCTGGGGCGCCCCATCCAGGCCCTGTTCGGGATGCCCGGCAAGCTCGCACGCGAGAACGCAGCCCGCAACCCCCGGCGCACTGCGTCCACTGCGGGGGCGCTCATGATCGGCGTCACGCTGATGGCGACCACAGCGGTGGTCGGCGCGTCGGTGAGGAACTCGGTGTCTGATGCGCTGACCGATGCGGTGAGTGCCGACTACTTCATTCGCAGCGAGGGTTCGCAGTTCGACCCGGCGACCGGATTCCCGGCACAGGTCATGGACGACCTGGGCGATCTTGACATTCTCGAGAGTGTCGTCGGCTACCGCGTGGCGTTCGGTGGCATGGTCGTGGGCGGCCAGAGCCGCGACCTTGTCAGTGCCGACTTCGATGCCGTGGAGGAGCATCTGGACGGCGGTGTGATCTCGGGGTCAATCGCCGCTGGCGACCCGCTCACCGGCGTGGCGCTCCATGTTGACCCTGCTGAAGATCTCGGCCTCTCTGTCGGAGACACGCTCGAAGCGACGTTCCCCGACAACGAGACGGTGACGCTGACGGTGGCTGCGATCTACACGGATGCGATCATCTACGGCAACTGGCTCGTCGACAACGCCCTGTGGGAGCAGCACCTCAGCCGCCGCGACTACCGCTTCGGCACCGCCGTGGTCGCCGGGCTGGACGATCTGGCTGCAGACCCACAACTCGCCCAGTCTCAGGCCGAGCTGCTCGAGCGCAGCGAGATCGCCATTGCTGAGACGGTGGCTGGCTTTCCCGGCGTCATCGGCGAGAACCGGGCCGAGTTCCGCGAGGCCAACGAGGAACTGGTCAACTCGATCTTCGCCGTCATCACGGTGCTGCTGGGCCTGTCGTTCGTGATCGCACTCGTCGGCATCACCAACACGCTGGCGTTGTCAGTGTTCGAGCGCACCAGGGAGATCGGCCTGCTGCGGGCGGTGGGCATGACCCGGCGCCAACTGCGGCGCGCCGTGCGGTGGGAGGCAGCGATCGTGGCCACGTTCGGCGGCCTGATGGGTGTGGTGGTCGGCATGATTCTCGGGGTGGCCGGCTCGCTGGCCACGCCGGACTCGTTCATCACCACCGTCGACGTGCCATTCGGAACGCTTGCGATCTACGTCGTCGCCGCCGCATTGGCAGGCCTGCTGGCGGCTGTGCTGCCGGCCCGCCGCGCCGGGCGCATGAACATCTTGGACGCGATCGCCCACGAGTGACCGGAATCAGCCGGTTTCAGCCTGATTGAGGCGTCGTTTCTAGAATGCCGCGATGAAGTGTCCTGCGTGCGCCACTGAGGTCCCGCAGGGCGCACGCTTCTGCCATACCTGCGGCAACCTGCTCGTCTCTACCGAGGAGCGCCGCGTCGTCACGGTGTTGTTCGCCGACCTGGTCGGGTTCACCTCGATGAGCGAGGCCGCCGACCCCGAAGAGATCAAGCATCTGATCGACCAGTGCTTCCAGCGGCTCGTGGCCGACGTGACGGCGTTCGGGGGCACGGTCGACAAGATCATCGGCGACGCGATCCTGGCGCTGTTCGGCGCGCCCACGGCGCACGAAGACGACCCTGAGCGAGCGCTGCGGGCCGCGTTCCGCATGCAGCGCTCGCTGGAGGCTTTCAACGCCGAGCGCAATCTCGACCTGCGCATCCGCATCGGCATCAACACCGGCGAGGTGCTGGTGGGGGCGCTGCGGGCGGGCGGCGACTACACGGCCATGGGCGACACGGTGAACATCGCGAGCCGGCTGGAGACGCTCGCCGAAGCCGGCGAGGTGCTGGTGGGCCCGACGACGCAGGCGGCCACGGCTGCCATTGTGAACTACACGCCCCGGGGCGAGATCGGCCTGCGCGGGCGTGACGAGCCCGTGCCGGTCTTCGTGGCCAGCGGCGAGCTGGCGCCGCCCGGCCGCCACCGCAGCGCCACGATCTCGCCGCTGGTGGGGCGCGATCTCGAACATGCCCTGCTGGAGACCGCGATCGACACCGCGGTGGCCCGCCGGCGGGCAGGGCTGTGCCAGATCGTGGGCGAGGCGGGCATGGGCAAGACGCGCCTCGCCCGTGAGGCCGCGCATGGCGCCACCGAGCGCCACGACGCGATGGTGCTCGAGAGCATGGCGCTGCCCTACGACGAGACCAACCCGCTGCGCTGCCTGGGCGATGCCATCGCGACGGCAGCAGGAGTCAAGGCCGGCGACTCGACCGTGCAGGCCACGCGGCGTGTCTCGTCGCTGGTGGCCGACGTGCTGCGGCCCACCAACGGCAACGGCGAGAGCCAAATCGTCAACTACGAGGAGATCGATGAGATCACCGATGTGGTGCTCGCCGTGCTGGGCCGGGTGGGCAGCGGCGATCCCGCCGAGATCGAGTGGCGGGCCGAGGCCACTTTCCGCTCCCTGCGCCGCTTCCTGGGAGCGATGACGCGTCGCCAGCCCGTCGTCCTGCTGCTGAGCGATGTGCACTGGGCCGAAGAGCGGCTGCTCAGCGTGCTCGAGCAGCTGCTGGCAGCACTGGCCAACCAGCCGTTCGTGGTGATCACCACGGCCCGCTGGAACGTGGACGAGCAGCGCTGGACGGTACCGCCGGGCCGTCACAGCACGGTGGTGCTGAACCTGGATCCGCTGAGTCGCGAGGCCACCGCCGAGCTGGCCGCCGAGCTGCTGGGCGGCAGCGCTCCCGCCTACCTGGCCGATCAGCTCTACGAGCGCAGCGGCGGCAACCCGTTCTTCCTCGAGGAGATGTGCGTGCTGCTGCGTGAGTCGGGCGTGGTGGGTCCCGGTGCGCGCCCCGATCACGAGGAACGGTCGCTGGCGGAGATGCCCGACACGCTGCGCGGGCTGGTTGCCGCCCGTCTCGACACGCTGAGCTCGCCCGAGCGGCGGCTGGTGGACGCCGCATCAGTGCTCGGCGGCGGCGGCTCGACCAGCGAGCTGCTGGAGATGACGGCGGCCACGAATCCCGACACCAGCGCCGAGAGCGACACTGCCACGTTCCAGCGGCTGGTCGACAAGGACATCTTCACCAGCGAGGCAGAAGTCTGGACATTCCGCAGCGACGTGGTGCGCGACGTGGCCTACAGCATGCTCACCAAGACCGACCGGGCCGAACGGCATCTTGATGTCGCTTTGTGGCTGGCGCAGAACCGGGACGATCCCGCCAGCGACTCGGTGGGCGTGATTGCCGACCATTTCGCCTCGGCGGTGGAGCTAGGTGCCGATGCCGGCCAGCCGGCTGGGGCCGGGACCGCCGATGAGTCATTCGAGGGCGGCATGACCGAGGTGGCCATCGAGTGGCTGGGCCGTGCCGGCAAGTGGGCCGCTGCCCGAGACAGCCACTACGCCGCGGCGCAGTTCTACCGGCGCGCCATCGAGATGCTCGGCGATGCCGACCCGCGCCTCATTGACATGTCGCTGGGCCGGGCGGCTGCGCGCCTGCGCCTGGGGGAGCTGCACGGCGCCCATGCCGACGCCGAGCTGGCACGAGCCCTGGCAACGCTGAACGGCAACCGGCTTGCAGCGGCTCATGGACTGCGGGTGCTGGGCGAGGTTGCTCTGGCCGGCGACGAGCACTCGGCGGCCGACAAGCTGCTGGCCGACGCGCTCGACCAGTTCCGCACCCTGGGCGAGGTGCGTGAGGCGGCCGAGTCGCTGCGGCTGCGGGGGCTGGCCTCGCTTCGAGCGGGCGAATATGCACGTGCCGATCGCTACATCAACGAGGCCAACGGCACGTTCGGGCACCTGGGCGACGAGAGCGGTGTGGCCTGGTGCCTGCAGAATCTGGCATGGCTGTCGTTCGAGCAGGGCTTGATCGACGAGGCCGGCGATCGCATCACCACCGCCATCGAGCGGTTCGGCGATCTGGGCGACACGGTCGGCCTGGCGACCGCGGAGGGGCTGCTGGCGTTCCTGCGCTTCCATGCCGGCGATCGCGACGAGGCCGAGGAGCTGGCGACGTCGGTGCATGCCATTGCCCACGAGCGGGGCGAACGCTTCACCGAGGCCATGATGGACCTGCTGCTGGGGTCGCTCGGGCTCTGGTCGGGCCGGGCCGCAGACGCTGTCGAGCGGGCCAGGGCCGCTGAGCAGGTCTTCCGAGACGCGCACAGCGATTTCGGCGAGGTGCAGGCAATGGGGCTGCTGGGCCGTGCTTACGCGGCCGTCGGCGAGCTGCAGCGCAGCCGGGCGATGCTGGCCGAGTGCTTGCAGCGGGCCAACGACATGCCGGGCCAACCGCTGGAGGGATTCGCTCGGGCGGTTCGGGCCGGCGCTGCGGTGCAGATGGGCCAGCCGGAGATGGTCAAGGAGGATCTTGCACGGGCCGGCTGGGACCGGACGGGGGTCCATGAGCCTTACTCCGCCGCGGGCGCGGATCTTCATGGCGAGCGAGCGGCGGTTATCGGCCAGCGCGACCTCGACGTCTCGCTGGGGCTTGCGCTGGCGCAGCTCGGCCAGGCGGAGGACGCCATCGTCGCGCTCGAGGCCGTGCCGACTGCCGACTTGCCCTCCACCTACCTGCACTCGTGTCTCGCGATCGCCTATGCCACGGCCGGGCGCACGGTCGATGCGCTCGAGCAGTCGCGCTTCGCTATGGCCAGCGGCACCGGCACCTACGTCGACGTGCGCAACGCGCTGGTTGCGCGGGCGCTGGCACATGCTCGCGATGCTGACCTGCCGGCGATGGAGGCGGCGTTCGAGCAGGTGATGATTCTCACCGACGCCACCGACAGCCGGCTCAGCCAGACCGTCGTGCGGCTGGCCCGTGCCATCGGTCATGAGTGCTTCGATGCGCCTGACACTGCGGCGCTGCGGTCGGAGGCAGAGGTGGGGATCGCGCAGCTCGGGGCACGCCCAAGCGGCTGGGAGACGGCGTTCCGGCTTGCCGCCGGTCTGGAGGCCGCAGCGCCGGTCATCACCGGTCCGCTGCCCGAGGCCATTCCGTTCCCGGGACTGATGGATCAGTAGCCGGCACGGCATATCAGCACGGCATATCAGCAGGGCAGGCCGGTAATCTCGGCCCGTGTCACGGGTGCTGATTGCCAAGCTCGGCCTTGACGGACATGACCGCGGGGTCAAGGTGGTGGCTCGCATGCTGCGGGACGCCGGCTTCGAGGTGATCTACACCGGGCTGTTCCAGACGCCCGAGAGCGTGGTGGCCGCCGCCGTCGACGAGGACGTCGACGCCATCGGGGTATCGATGCTGTCGGGCGCGCACGAAGCTCTTATGCCGCTGGTGGTGGAGCGCCTGCGCGAGGCCGGCGCCGAGAGCATTCCGGTCATCCTGGGCGGCATCGTGCCCGACGGTGATCTTGAGGCCATGGAGCAGGCGGGCGTGGCGGCAGTGCTCACCCCGGGCGCCACCGCCGACGAGGTGGTGGCTGCCGTGCAGGGCGCCATCGAGCGATCCCGCAGCACGCCGGCCGAATCCTGAGACTGGTCCCAGCTAGGGAGCCAGCGGGCCACTACGGGTAGATTGCCCACGGCGTCGAGTGAGGGCAGGGGCTCATGGACAAGATCGGTGTGGTGGGCTGCGGCCTGATGGGGTCGGGCATTGCTGAGGTTGCGGCTCGCAACGGGTGCGAAGTGAAGATCGTGGAGGTCAACGAGGATGCGCTGACCGCCGGCATGGCCCGCATCGAGAAGAGCCTGAACCGGGCCGTCAACGCGGGCAAGCTCGACGACGCCGGGCGGGAATCGGCGCTGGGCGCCATGTCGTTCGGCCTGGATCTTGACGAGCTGGCGGATCGTGAGTTCGTGATCGAAGCGGTGGTCGAGTCGGAGCCGGCCAAGCTGGAGGTGTTCGGGCGGCTGTCGAAGGTGCTCGACGACCCGGCGGCAGTGATGGCCTCGAACACGTCAGCCATCCCGATCATGAAGCTGGCCATGGCCACCGATCGACCGTCGCAGGTCATCGGCATGCACTTCTTCAATCCGGTCCCGGTGATGGGGCTGGTGGAGGTCATCTCGTCGCTGCTGACCGCTGAGGAGACGGCAGAGCGCTGCCGGGCGTTCGCTTCTGAACGGCTCGGCAAGCGGGTGGTGGACAGTCAGGACCGGGCGGGGTTTGTGGTGAACGCCCTGCTGATCCCGTACATCCTGTCGGCCATCCGGATGCTCGAGTCGGGCTTCGCTTCGACCGAGGACATCGACGCCGGCATGGTGCTGGGCTGCAATCACCCGATGGGGCCGCTGGCCCTGTGCGACCTGATCGGCCTCGACACGACGCTGGCGGTGGCCGAATCGCTGTACGAGGAGTTCCGCGAGCAGCTCTACGCCCCGCCGCCGATGCTCAGCCGCATGTGCGACGCAGGGCTGCTGGGGCGCAAGACCGGCCGGGGCTTCTACACGTACGGATGAGCGTTCCGCCGGGCATCGATGCCGCTGCGGTCAGCGAGTGGTTTGCCGCCCATGTGCCGCAGGCTGCTCAGCCGCTGCGCTTCGAGCTGATTGCCGGCGGGCATTCGAACCTGACCTACCGGGTGCACTGCGCCGACGGCTCGTCGGTGGTGCTGCGACGGCCGCCCTTGGGCCATGTGCTGGCCACGGCGCACGACATGGGTCGGGAGCACAAGATCATCTCGGGTGTGGGGCAGACCGATGTGCCGGTGCCGCGGGCGATCGCGCTGTGCGCCGACGAGACCGTCAACGAGGCGCCGTTCTACGTGATGAGCTACGAGGACGGCGCGGTGCTGCATTCGGCGGACGAGTCGGCGCTGGTTCCTGAGGCTGAGCGTGTGCCGCTGAGCCGGCGGGTTGCTGATGTGCTGGCTGCGTTGCACGCGATCGAGCCCGACGATGTGGGGCTGGGTGATCTCGGGCGGCGCGAGGACTACCTGGGCCGGCAGCTTCGGCGATGGAAGCGTCAGTGGGAGCAGTCCAAGACTCGTGAGCTGCCGATCATGGACGAGGTCGCCGCCGAGCTGAAGGCCCGCAAGCCCGAACAGGTCGGCTCGGCCATCGTCCATGGTGATTACCGGCTGGGGAACATGATCTCGGGCTCCGGCGACATTGTTGCCGTGCTCGACTGGGAGCTGTGCACGCTCGGCGACCCGATGGCCGACGTGGGCTACCTCATGAACAACTGGGTGCTGCCCGATGAGCAGACGGCGGGCACCTCGGCGCCCACGCAGGCGGGCGGGTTCGCTTCTCGCAGCGAGATGCTGGATTGGTACGCCGATGCGTCGGGGCGCGACCTGTCGCGGGTGGATTACTACCGCGCGTTCTCGTACTGGCGTCTGGCTGCTATATCGGAGGGCGTGCTCAACCGCTACCTGCGCGGGGTGATGGCAGACGCCGAGGAAACCGACACCGATCAGTTCCGTGAGAACGTCGATTTCCTGTCGACCAGCGCAGCCGAACGCCTCGCCGTTCGCTGATGACCGAACCGGATCAGCCCGTCGAACCAGCAGACGAGACGACAGCTTTCCCCGCGGAGGAAGCAGGTCCGGAGATCGCGGCCGAGTCGCCTGGATCAAGGCGGCCTGGTTGCCTGCTGGCGGGTATCGCGGGCGCGGTGGGTGCGCTTATCGGGGCGCTCACGGCCGGATTGCTGCTGGTCATCGTGCTGGCCGGCGACGACAGCCCGGACACCGCTGCGCCGACGAACGCCCAGACCGCGGCAACCGGCTCATCCGCGCAAGCCGAGGCCGACGGCGACACCTCTCAGCAAGAAGCGATCGGCACTGGCGCTGCGGACGAGGCTGTCAGTGACGACAACACTGCGGCCCAAGCGATGCCGCCCGAGGGTTCGACCGGAGATGCCGACTTCTGGAGCCAGGTGCTCGCGAGCTCCAACCTGTTCGGCAGCTCGCCAGATGGCGGGTCTGGTGCCCAGTCAGGGGATGGGACGCTCGACCTCTCTCCGGGCCTCCTCGGCGAGATCTGGGCACAGATGCTCGCCAGCGGGTCGGGCGAGCCGGGGGCGCCGCTGGGCAGCCGCATCGAGGGCATCAACATCAAGGCCGTCCTCGAGGCGGTCCAGGAGTCCGTGGTCATCGTGAAGACGCCGACCGAGGAGAACCCAGACAGCGGCGGTTCGGGCTTCGTGGTGGCGGCTGACGGCCACATCGTCACCAATGAGCATGTGGTCCGGGATGCCGAGACGGTGCAGGTGCGGCTCTTCGGTGGAGAGCTTCTGCCTGCCGAACTCGTCGCGAGCGACCCGACGCGCGATCTCGCTGTGCTGAAGATCGGCCGCTCAGGACTGCAGGCAGTCCGTCTTGGCTCCACTGAGGGCGTAGAGGTCGGTGATGAGGTGATCGCGATCGGCAACGCGCTGGGCATCGTCGGCGAACCCACGGTCACCGCGGGCATCGTGTCAGGGCTACGCCGTAACATCACTTTGCGGGACGGCACTAGGTTGGTGCGGCTCATCCAGACAGATGCGGCCATCAATCTAGGCAACTCCGGCGGGCCGCTGGTGAACGTCGCGGGTGAGGTCATTGGAGTCAATACCGCGGCTGCGCTAGGACTAGCCGACGGTATCGGTTACGCGATCTCCATCGATCACGCAATGCCAGCGATAGATGCGATGCTTGATGGCAGAGTGATTCCAAAGGCACTGCTCGGCGTGAGCGTTGTGCCGGTCGAGTCGGTCGTCAACGGCGAACTAGACGACGAACGACTCCGTGGAATCGCATTGCCCGCAGGTGTGGCGACGGGGGCGCTGATTCTTGAGGTCATAGCCGATTCGGCGGCCGATGAGGCAGGACTTCAGCGAGGCGACATCATTTTGGCATTTGGATCGCGGCCGATAATTTCGTCACTGGACCTCCGCGATGCCGTTCAGGGGAGCTTGCCTGGTGCTCACATTGAGCTTCGCGTGACATCTGCAGACATTGGCGAGCGGACGGTGCTTGCCGTCCTCGGTGAACTCACAGATCCCTAGCAGCGCGAGAACGGTCAGGCGCTTTGCCAAGGGACTTGCCAACACCGTGTCACAGGCACCCACACCGTGATGGGCGGGCCTTCCTCTTGAGGCACGAGCGTCGGCACTCGAGTGGTGACACAAACCCACTGTGGTGGCGGCGGATGACTGTGCGGGCCGCAATCGGCGGTCGACACGCCGTTGCCGGAGACGCTCGGCAGGCAGTGAGCCGATGCCGACGATACGGGCACCATGACGAGCACGAGGCTAAGCGCCACGGTGGTGATGAATGCAGTTGCCCATCGGCGCATGCTGAAACCGTACATCATGAGCGTCGTTGGTGTCCGATGAGCTTCCAGCGAATGCTCATGTACGAGTGGCAGCATCTCGGCGAGCACGAGATACGCCAGCGCCTTACCGGCGCTCGCAGCTGACCATCACCCGAATGGCAATCAGGGCGGGCACACTCGTATCGTTGCCGACCGGCACCGAGCAGTGGTTGCAGGTCATGCGCTTTCCACAGCGGTCCGCGATACTGCGGGGCTGGCTGTCAAGCAAGGAGAACACGATGAGCCGAATCTTCGACACCGGAACCGATGACCTCGGGGTCGAGATCACCGACGGTGTGATGACCGTCACGCTGAACCGCCCCGACCGTCGCAATGCGATGTCCACGCCCATGATGGAGGCGCTCGTCGCTGCGATTGCTGATGCCGAGGTGGCTTCCGACGTGGGGGCGCTGGTGCTGACCGGTGCGGGCGGTGCGTTCTGTGCCGGCGGCGATGTGAAGGGCATGGCGGCTGCTGGTGGCGAGGGCGGCGGCAGCCCGCTGCAGTACGACGCTCGGGTGCACAATCAGCGCCGCAGCCAGCGCGATACCTCGGGGAAGCTGTACGAGATGCCCAAGCCGACCATTGCGGCGCTGCCGGGGGCGGCTGCTGGGGCGGGCCTGTCGATGGCGCTGGCGTGCGATCTGCGCTATGCGGCGCCCAACGCGATCATGACCACGGCGTTTGCCCGGGTGGGGTTCAGCGGCGATTACGGCGGCACGTGGTTCATGTCACGGCTGATCGGCTCGGCCAAGGCGCGCGAGCTGTACTTCCTGTCCGACCGGGTCGATATGGATCAGGCGGTGTCGCTGGGCCTGGTGAACGGCGTTTTCCCCGCCGAGAGCCTGATGGACGAGGTGGGTGCCATCGCCCGGCGGCTGGCCAACGGCCCGACCGTGGCGTACCGATACATGAAGGAGAACCTGAACCGGGCGGTTCACGGCGACATGGGCGAGTGCTTGGACATGGAGGCGGCGCACCACATCCACACTGGCCAGACCGACGACCACAAGGAAGCGGCGCAGGCCTTCGTGGAGAAGCGCGACCCGGTGTTCCACGGTCGTTGATCTCGATCTTCTAAAGCCCGTTCGATTTCTGCGATTGGCGGCGCGGGCTGAGCCGTACGCTGTTACGGATGAGGAACGAGGTCGAACCAGGTCAGGTTGATCTGGCGAGCGTCCCTCAGGTGCCGCCTGCCGGGACGGGCGTGCCGCAGTCACCGGGCGCTGCGGCCGCGACGGGCACATCTGTCATCCAGCGTCTCGATATCGAGACCGGTCAGCAAAACGGCCTGGCCACGGCTCCTCGTCCGGCCTCTGCAGTTCGGTCGGCCACAGCAGCTCGTCCCGTCCCTGCCGCTGATCGACAGGTTCCTCCCGCGCCACCGCAGGTACGCGAAGCGGTGTCGGGGAGAGCTTGGCGGGCGCTCACGGTCGCTTCGCTCGGCACGGTGCTGGTGGGCTTCAACAGCACGGCCTCCAACCTGGCGCTGGACTCGATCCGCGACAGCTTCGCCGGCGCAACGGCAGCCGACGTGGGCTGGGGCATCGCCGGGTTCATGATCGGCACGGCTGCGTTCCTGCCGCTGGCCGGGCGTCTCGCCGACAGGATCGGCCGCAAGCGCATCTTCCAGATCGGGCTTGCGCTGTTCGCGCTGTCTGCGGTGTTCTCCGCCATAGCGCCCACGGTGTGGACGTTGAACATGGCCCGAGTGCTGCAGGCAATCAGCGGTGCAGCGATCCTTCCGGCGTCGCTGAGTCTGGTGCTGCCGTTGTTCCCTGAGTCGAGACGAACGACGGCGGTGGGTCTCTGGTCGGCATCAGGGCCGCTGGCCGCCGCGATTGCACCCCAGGTGTCCACGCTGATGCTGGCCGCAGCGGGTTGGCGCGTGCTGTATTTCGTGAGCGCTCCGATTGCGGCATTGCTTTTCGTCGTGGGCTGGCGCGTACTGCGAGAACAGCCGACACCGCCGAGACATCAGCGGCTCGACATCGTGGGCGCGACCGCCGGGACGGTGGCACTGCTGGCCATCGTGACGCCGCTCATGCAGGGCAAAGACTGGGGATTGCTCTCGCCTGTCGCACTGGCACTTGGGGGCGTTGGCGTGGTGGCGCTGGCAGTCTTCGTCTTCAATTCATTACGCCATCAGGAACCGTTGCTGAACCTGCACCTGTTCCGTCGGCGCAACGTGTGGGTGACGCAGCTGGCCAACTTCCTGGTCGGCCTGTCGTCGCAGTCGCTTTGGCTGCTGTGGCCCTTGTTCCTGCTCAACGTGTGGAACTACGGAGTGGCGGCAGTCGGGCTGGCGCTGACGCTGGGGCCGATCGCTGCGGGGTTCTCCACCATCACGTTCAGCCGCTTGGGCGAACGCTGGAATGCAGTCGGCTTCTGCCGGACCGGCTCGGCAATGCAGATCGCCTCCGTCGGTTGGATGGTGCTGACGCTGGGGATCACGCCGAACTATTGGTTCATCATGGCGCCCAGCATCGCCCTGTTCGGCTTGGGCTGGGGCATGTGCGTGCCGCTGCTCAACAGCGTGGCGCTCAAGGCGGTGCCCGAGAAGTACTTCGGGGAAGTGAGCGGGCTGTTCAACACCTTGCGCTACGCATCCGCGGCGATCGGCATAGCGGCGCTCTTTGCAGTGCTCACTGAAGACTCCGGTGCGGCTTCGCTGGTGTACTACCAGCGGGCGCTCGTGTTCTTCTTGGTTGCTGCGAGCGTGGGGTTCTTGTCGTTGTGGATTCCGTTGAGCCGGTCGGGCCGCTCCGCCAGCTGACGCCTGTCGCGCGTGGTGGGCGTGCGCGTCTGGCACGCTGAGCGACGGTGTCGTTGGATCAGATGCTCCGGCTGTTTGCGGTGGCTGCGCTGGCGTGCAATGCCGCCTTGTTGAGTCTGGCGGTCGTGCGGCGACGTGGGCGCGGCTCGGACGCCCGCGGGGCGGGGGTAGTCGGTGCCCGGGCGCTGGTGGGAGTTGCGGCGCTGCTTGCGCTGGGTGCCACGCTCGGCTCGCTGTACCTGTCGGAGATAGCGCATCTGGAGCCGTGCCGCTGGTGCTGGTTTCAGCGCATCGCCATGTACCCGCTCGCGTTGGTGCTGATTGTGGGCTGGTTGCGGCGGGACAGGGGGGTTCATCTGTACGGGCTGCCGATGTGCCTGGCGGGCGCTGCGATGTCGACCTGGCACTACCTGCTGCAGCACTTCCCGGATCTTGAGGGCGCCACCTCGTGCAGCATCACCAGCCCGTGCGCAGTGCGCTACGCGTGGGAGTTCGGGTTCGTGTCGATCCCCTATATGGCCGGCAGCGTGTTCGTGCTGGTGGGTGCGCTGCTGATCTTGTCGCGCCACCGGTCATGAACAGCTCCTGACCATGAGAGGGCCCGCTTGGCTCCTACGGTTGAGGCATGGAGTACGAGAGTTCATGAGGGAAGTTGCATGAGGTTCCTGTCAAGGCTGATTCCCCGATCCACCGGCGGGCGCTGGGCGCTCGGCACCGGACTCGCCGCTGTGGTGGGGGTCGGCATCTACCTGGTCTTCTTCGTCTTTGCGTTCCACCTGATCTTCGTGGACGAGGTGGTCGACGAGGAGGGCCCTGAGTTCGCTGTCGAGGCCGATATCGATGCGCTGATCAGCGAAGCGCTCGACACGGCCACCACGGCAGCCGTTGCCGCTGGCGACGCTGGCGAGACCGCCGAGTCCGAGCAGCCGGTCACCGACCAGTCGATGTCGGTCGGCGAACATGCTGATGAGTCGGCGGGGATGACTGAGGGAGGCGAGGCTGACCCCGCAGGCGAGAAGATTGCCAAGCCCGGAGCCACGAGCGACGGCGAATCGGCGGCCGACGCGGACGAGCCCGCGGCCACCGCGCCGGCCACCACAGCGGCCGCCCCGCCGCCCACCACGGAGGCTGAACCGGCCGTCCGGGTTGCCTATGTCGGCAGCTTCGGACCCCGGTCGCACCCTGCCGAGGGCACGGCGGTGGTGCTCACCGACGGCACGCAGACCTTCTTGCGGTTCGACGACGACTTCGCCACCGACAACGGTCCCGATCTGAACGTGTACCTGCACACGGCGGGTCCGGACGCTTCGGTCGGCGACCTCGTGGACGATTTCATCGACTTGGGCGACCTGAAGGGCAACATCGGGGCGCAGAACTATGTGGTTCCCGCGGGCATCGATCTTGACCGCTACAACACGGTGTCGGTCTGGTGCGTCCGCTTCCGCGTGGTCTTCGGCACCGCCGAGCTGGTGCCGATGAACTGACTCACAGCCTCTTCGGAGTCGCGCCGGTAGGTGCGCCCGCTGTGGAGGCGACAGGACCCCCGGCGACCAGCGATCCGGCAGACGAGAGATTCGTACTGCCCCGCAGTCCTCGCCGACGGCATCGACACAGCCCGGTGCATCCAAGAGGGAACCGGTCGCAACGTCGCCGAGTCTCCTGCCGCCTCCACAGCTACGGCACATGTGCCTGCTGGCCTGAGTCCTTAGTGTCTTGGCATGAAGCCAGGCGCGGTGAAGGATGGGCGGGCGCATCTGGCTGCGCTGGATACCGACCGGCAGGTGTACCTCGACGGCGAGCTGATCACCCGGGTCGCGGAGCATCCGGCATTCGCCGAGAGCTGCCGGGCCATTGCCGGCCTGTACGACTTCCAGGCTGCGAATCAGGAACTGATGACGTTCGACATCGGCGACGGGCGGCGGGCCAACCGGGCGTGGCACATGCCTCGCTCGTACGAGGACCTGGTGGCCAAGCGTGTTGCCATGACTGCCTGGGCCGAGCTGCATGCTGGCTACATGGGCCGCTCGCCGGATCATCTGGCGTGTGCCGTGTCGGGCCAGCTGATGAACCTCGATCTGTTCGAAGAGCACAACCCCCGCTGCGCCAAGGCCTACTGGGACTACTACCAGTGGGCCCGGGCCAACGACATCTTCCTGACCTACGTGATCATCAACCCTCAGGGCGACCGGTCGAGGGCGTGGGGCGACCAGCCGAAGCAGATCACTGCGCACATCGTGGACGAGGGGCCGGATGGGCCGGTGGTGCGCGGGGCGAAGATGCTGGGGACCGGCTCGATTATGGCCGAGGAGGTCTTCGTCGCGAACCTGCAGCCGCTGCAGTCGGGCGAGGAGGATCTGGCGATCTCATTCGCCCTGCCGCTCGACACGCCCGGCGTCAAGATCGTGTCCCGCAAGAGCTTCGAGCAGCATGCGGTCAGCCCGTTCGACAATCCGCTGTCGCACCGCTTCGACGAGAACGACGCCATCATCTACTTCGACGACGTCACGGTGCCGTGGGAGCGGGTCTTCGTGTACCGCAACACCGACATGTGCCGGCGGCAGTTCCACGACACGCCGGGGCACGTGTACCAGAACTACCAAGCGCAGGTGCGGCTGGTGGTCAAGCTGCGGTTCCTGCTGGCAGTGGCCCGGCGGCTCACCGAGACCATCGGCACGTTGAACATGGTGCAGACCAAGCTCGGCGAGCTTGCCGCCCGGGTGGCGACGGTCGAGGGCCTGCTGTTCGGCATGGAGGCCAGCGGCACTCATGTGGGCGAGTACCACGTGCCCAACCGGCACCTGCTGTATTCCGCCCAGGTGACCACGCAGGCGCTGTACCCGGCGCTGATCACCGAGATCCGTGAGCTGGCCGGGGGAGGGCTGATCATGCTGCCGTCGTCCGCTGCAGACCTGTCGAGTCCTGAAGTGGCGTCTGTGCTCGACAGCACCCTGGTGTCGGCACGTGAGGGCGAGGGCGCGTACGAGCGGATGAAGTTCCTGAAGCTGGCGTGGGATGCCATCGGCTCGGAGTTCGCCAGCCGCCACACGCAGTACGAGATGTTCTACGCCGGCGCGCAGTTCGTGACCCAGGGTCACAGCTTCCGCACCTACGACTGGGACGGCGCCGACCGCCTGCTCGACAGGATGCTCGAGGGCAACGACGCCGAATGGCGCGGCGCCGGCCAGCTTGATGCTGGGCGGGATCGCACTGGGCATGACACCGGCGAGGCGGACGGATCCGGCGCCGGCGAGGCCGGGTAGGGCGACACGGAGAGGGTGCAGTCGTGGAGATCCGCAAGATGATGACGTTCGTGGAGGACACCCGCAGCGAGGCCGGGGTCGACGTCGATCCGGTACTGCGCAAAGTGGCAGTCGTAGCGGTCGTGAAGAACGACTACGCGGGCCGCCATGTTCAGGACCTGTCGCCGTACTACGAGGCCAGCGTCGAGCTCGGCGAGGAGATCGCGGCGCTGGCGGTGGATCAGATGCAGCCGTACACGGTCATGAGCTACGGCAAGGCGGCCATCGTGGGCCTCGACGGCGAGCAGGAGCACGGCGTGGCACTGCTGACCACCCCGTACGGCAACGTGCTGCGCGAGGCGGCGGGCGGGGGATCGGCCTGGATCTCATCGGCGACCAAGCGTGCGCAGCCCGGGGCGTCCATCGACATCCCGCTGGCGTACAAGGATGCGCTGTATGTGCGCTCGCACTACGACGCCATGAGCATCACCCTGCACGATGTCCCGCTGCCTGACGAGATCGCCGTGATCTGCTGCTTCGCCAACCGCGGCCGTCCGCATCACCGCGTCGGCGGCCTCAGCATCGATGATGCGGTGGGCGAGGACGGGCTGACCTGATGCGCGTGACGGTCAACATCGGCTCTGTGCTGGCTGCCGAGCTGACGGCGAGTTGCTCCGCCGATCGCCGCCATCGTCATGTCGGCCGGTTGAGCATCGATGATGCGGTGGGCGAGGACGGGCTGACCTGATGCGTGCTGGTCGGATGTCGGCTGAGTCGAAGGGGGTGACCTGATGCATGTCGCGATCATCAACATCGGCAGTCTGTTGAGCGGCGACTGGCGCGAGCCCTTCATCGATGCCAACACCGTGGTGACCGACGGTGGGTTGATCTCGTGGGTCGGCACATCCGGCGGCGTGGCCGGCGAGTTCGACTATTGCGATGTGGTGATCGATGCGGCCGGGGCCACCGTGGCGCCGGGGCTGATCGACTCGCACGTGCATGTGGCGTTCGGCGACTTCACACCACGGCAGAACACCGTCGGCTACCTCGAGAGCTACCTGCACGGCGGCACCACGACGGCGCTGTCAGCGGGCGAGGTACACATCCCGGGCCGGCCGCACGACCTGGCCGGCGTGAAGGCCCTCGCGGTGGCTGCTCATAAGTGCTACGAGAACTTCCGGCCCGGCGGCATGAGGGTTCATGCCGGGTCGCTGCTGCTCGAGCCGGGGCTGGAGCCCGACGACTTCGCAGCCGTGCGGGCCGACGGCGTGTGGCTCTGCAAGGCCGGCTTCGGCGACGTGGAGGGCGCCAAGGACTACGTCGAGCTGGTGGCCATGGCCAAGGAAGCCGGCCTCGTCACCACATTGCACACCGGCGGCTGCTCGATCCCCGGCACGTTCCCGGTGACCGGCGAGGACGTGCTCGACATCAACCCCGACATCTCGTTCCACATCAACGGCGGTCCGGTCGCCATCGAAGACCGCTACTACGACATGATTGCCAAGACCGAGATCGGCATGCAGGTCTGTGCTGCGGGCAACCTGCGCACCGGCATCCTCGCCGCCGAAGCAGCCCACCGCCACGACGCTTTCGACCGCCTGCTGATCGGCACCGACACCCCCACCGGCAGCGGCATCATGCCGCTCGGGATGCTCTACACCATCGTCCACATGGCGGCCGTCAGCGACCTAGACGTGACTCACCTGATCGGCGCCGCCACCGGCAACGTGGCCCGCATGTTCGGCCTGAACAACGGCATGATCTCTGCCGGCCGCGATGCCGACCTGATCGTGATCGACGCCCCGCTCGGCGGCACCAAGGACACCGCGCTGGATGCCATGAAGAACGGCGACATGATCGCCGTCGGCGCCGTAATCACCGATGGCGTGCCCCGCTTCGTGGGCCGCAGCCGCAACACACCGCCCACGACCCGCCCGATCACCGTGAGCCGCTCGTCAGTCCTCCAGCAGTTCTGACCTCGGCCCGCCCGCGCTCCCGCATCGCTTCCAACACGCGCGGCGCACCGCCTCGGTCGTGCGACGTGACGTCCGCCGCCCCGCGGCCATCCCGTTCTCCCACCACGGCGGCTCAAGCCAGCGGCCTCGCCGGCCGCTGGCTCAGGCAGCTGTCATGAAGCGCACGTTGAGGTGCAGGTAGGCGTTCGGGTTGGGGTGCTTGGCCCAGACGTCCTGCCACTCTTGGCTGCCGAGCGTCGACCGGAAACCCTCCTCGCGCGCGGCCCGGCTGGCCCACCGGATGATCCAGCACACGTTGGGCTGACCGTGCGGCGAAACCTGCGGGTCGGACCCGGCTACCTCGGGTTCATGACCATCGTCGACCCAGAAGTCGATGACGTCGAGGTTCTCCCGCAGCCACGGCGCTGCGTGCTCGGCGGCCCACTGCTTGTACGCCTCGAACCACTCGGAATCGATGGTGTAGTCGCGGACTTCGACGATTGCTTCTGACATGGCAGTTCCTTTCGTTGCCTGCGGGACGCAGTCTTGCAGGGGCCTGTGACATGAATCACAGGCGCATGATCAGTTGCCGTCGCTGCGGATGGCCTGGATGTCCTGGATCACGTCGGGCGGAAGATCCGCCCCGATGTCCATCGACACCGAAGCGTTGACTTCGTCGACCAGCCCGTCGAAATGCTCGGCGATGGCGCCGGCGATCTGGTCATGGCGGCCCACGGCGGCGAAGAGCCGCACCACGTCGTCGTCGACGCAGCCGGCCATCTGGCCCCAGCCGTCATTGCGTGACAGATGGTTCAGCTTCTCGCCAAGATCGCCGAGATCATGCTGCTCGAGTACCGGCCAGTACGCCCGGGTGCTGCCGTAGAAGCCGATCCGGTAGCGCACCCACTCGACCATGCGGTCGACAGTCTCGTCGTCGGGGCCGGTGCAGATGAACCCGCCGCCGGTCACCCAGAAATCGCTTCGGCTGCGGCCGGCCCGGTCGAGTCCGGTCTGCAGCTCGGGCATGACTTGACGTCTCAAGTAGTCGGGCGTGCAGAAGCCGTGCAGGCGGACCCCGTCGCAGTGCTGGCCGGCCACCCGCAGCATGGCGGGGCCGACCGCAGCGATCATGATCGGCGGAGTCGGGCCGTCGAGCGGTTCGGGCGTGAAGTTGGGCGTCATCAGCGAGAACTGGTAGTGCTCGCCGTCGTAGCTGAGCCGCTCGCCCGTCGACCATGTGTGCCAGATGGCCCGGATCGCTTGCACGTACTCGGCCATGCGGGGCGCCGGCGCCGACCACGGCACGCTGAACCGCCGCTCGTTGTGCCCCTTGACCTGGCTGCCGATGCCGAGCACGAACCGCCCGTCCGAGGCTGCCTGCAGATCCCACGCCGTCGAGGCCGTCACCATCGGGCTGCGGGGGAAGCTGATCGCCACGCTGGTGGCGAGCTTCACCCGCTCGCTGTTGACCGCCGCGATCGCCAGCGGGATGAACGGCTCGTGGCGGTTCTCCATCGTGACGACGCTGTCGTAGCCGTCGGCCTCGATCCGCCGCACCTCGTCGGGCACGGCTGGCAGGTTGTGCTGGGGCAGTGTTGCGCTGACGTGCATGGCGTCCTCCGGCTCGCAGGGGCTCCATGTTGCCGTGGGGCCACGCCTCACGCTCGCGGCCGTGCTCTGGCGAAACAATTGCCAGTCTGAACGACAATAGATCGGCTCGCCGCTAGGGTTGCGCCTGTGACCGAGACAACCTCCACGTTGGCGATCCCGGTTGCGGCGGCCGACGTGTGGGATGCGCTGGCGGACTTCGGGGAGATCGTGCGCTGGGCGCCGAACGTCGATCACTCGTGCCTGCTGAGCGCCCAGACCTCTGGGGTCGGCACGGTGCGGCGCATCCAGGCCGGGCGCAGGACGCTGGTGGAGCGGGTGGTCGAGTGGCAGCCCGGCGAACGGCTCGGCTACGACATCGAAGGGCTGCCTGTAGTCCGGTCGCTGCGGAGCACCTGGCATCTCGACGAGCGGGGCGCCCGCACGGTGGTGTCGCTCACCACCGCGGTCGATGCAGGGTCACGCCCGCCGCAGAAACTGGCCGCGAAGGCGCTGTCCCGTCAGCTCTCCAAAGTGTCGAATCAGATGCTGGGCGGACTCGACGAACACCTGCGGAAGGCTGCCCTGTGATGACTCGCTTATGCCGGCGAACCGCTCGGACCGTGCTGCGGCGTGACAGGCAGGCATCGGCGTCATGAACGCCCGGCCCGACGTGATCATCTTGATGACCGACCAGGAGCGTGCCGCGCCGCCGTATGAGCCGGCCGAGGTGCGGGCGTGGCGCAAGCGTCTCGACGGCGCCGCCTGGTTCGAGGACCACGGCGTGTCGTTCGGGCGCCACTACACGGGGTCGGTCGCCTGCGTGCCCAGCCGGCCCACGCTGTTCACCGGTCAGTACCCCGACGTGCACGGCGTCACACAGACGAACGGCCTCGGCAAGATGGCCGACGACAGCCGGATGCGCTGGCTGCGGCCGGGCGAGGTGCCCACGCTGGGCCACTGGTTCCGGGCCGGCGGCTACGACACGCACTACCAGGGCAAGTGGCACTGCAGTCACGCCGACTTGATCCATGCGGGAGCGCGGCTGGACACCAACGACGACGAGGGCACCGTCGACGCCGCTGCCGAGCAGGCCTACCTAGACGCCGACCCGCTCGGGCCGTTCGGTTTCTCCGGTTGGATCGGCCCCGAGCCCCACGGCGGGCGCCCGGCAGACAGCGGGCTCGTGCGTGACCCGCTCTTCGCCGACCGGGTGGTCGCCTGGCTGGAGGATCGCTATGCCCGCCGCCGGGCCGGCGACGAGGCAGCACTGCGGCCGTTCCTGCTGGTGGCCAGCTTCGTGAATCCCCATGACATCGTGTTCGCCCCGGCATGGCTCGGCCGCCGCGGCCCCGACAACCCGCTGGCCGCCAGCGACGCCGATCCGCCGCCGATCCCGCCGTCGCCCACCGACGACGAGGACCTGTCCACCAAGCCGGCGGCACAGATCGCCTTCCGGGCGTCGTACCCGACCACCTACGGGCTGGCGCCGGCCGTCGACCGGGTGTACCGCAACCAGGCGGCCGAGTACCGCAGCCTCTACTACCGGCTCCATGCCGAGGTCGATGGTCCGCTCGACCGGGTGCGCCGGGCGGTGACCGAAGGCGGCTCCGATGAGGCGGTGCTGGTGCGCACGTCGGATCATGGCGAGCTGCTGGGTGCGCACGGCGGGCTGCACCAGAAGTGGTTCAACCTCTACGACGAGGCGACGCGGGTGCCGTTCGTGATCGCCAGGATCGGCTCGCAGGCGACGGCGGGCCGGGTCGTCGACGATGCGCCGACGTCTCATGTAGATCTGGTGCCGACGTTGCTCGGGGCGGCGGGCATCGATACAGCATCGGCGGCGGCCGAGCTGCGGAGCACCCATTCAGAGGTGCACCCGCTGCCCGGCCGTGACCTGATGGACGTGGTCGACGGCGTTGCGGAGCCGGACCGGGAGCGTCAGGTGTACCTGATGACCCGCGACAACATGCCCGAGGGCGATTCGGGTGCCAGTGCGATGGCCCGGCGGATGGGAAGAACGCCCCCGCCGCTGCGCATCCAGGTGCCGGCCCACGTCGGCGCCAACTTCGAGAGCCTCGTGTGCCGGATTGACGACGCTCGCCCTGCCGCTGATGTCGGCAGCGTCGCTGGCCGAGCGGCTGGCGGGCACGATTCGGCAGCTCAGTCCGCACCGGCTCGCGACCCGGAGCAGGAGTCGGAAGCAACCGGCTCGACTCGAGCCAGATTCGACGATCGGCGCATGTCCCTGTGGAAGATCGTCCGCACGTTCGACGATCCGGCGACGTGGACCCAACCAGGTGTGCGGCACCTTGCGGCCGACAGCCCTGCCGGGGAGGTGTACCGCACCGAGCCGCTGCCCGATCAGTGGGAGCTGTACGACCTCGACGCTGACCCGGTCGAGGCGCACAACCGCTGGCGCGACCCGGAGGCGGCCGAGGTATTCGCAGAGATGACGGCACGTCTGGCCGCCGAGCGAGCTCGAGCCGTCCCCGAGCGCAATCAGCCGTGGCCGTACGCGATGCGGCAGCCCGGCGGAGGTACTGGCGGCTCGGCGATGAGCGGATCAGTCAGGGTTCGCCCGCCCTCTCGTGCGCTTCGCAAGGTGCTGCAGCGGCTCGGCATGCATCCCGACGACGTTGAGTCGATTGATGTTGACGTCAGCGGCCGGCGGGCGCTGATTGTCGCCACGAATCATGGCGTGCTGGACATCGGCAAGCCGACCGGGGTGTTCGCCAGCGAGATGACGGTGCCGTACTACGCGTTCGCCGATGCCGGCATGTCGGTGGATGTCGCCAGCCCCAAGGGCGGCGTCATCCCGGTGGACCCGCAGTCGCTGCGCGCCCCACTGCGCACCGAGGCCTGCGATCGCTTCCTCGCCGACGAAGTCTTCAGAGGCAAGGTGCAGGAGTCACTGGCCGTCGGCGGCCTCGACGTTGCCGACTACGACGTCGTCTACCTGGCGGGCGGCTGGGGAGCTGCATTCGACCTCGGGTTCTCCGAGGAGCTCGGCCGCAAGATCACCGAAGCCGACGAGCAGGGCAGTGTGATCGGCGGCGTGTGCCACGGCCCGCTGGGACTGCTGCAGGCCAAGGCCGCCGACGGCAGCCCGCTGGTCGAGGGCCGCCGGGTGACGGCAGTGACCGACAAGCAGGTCCGAGAATTGCGGATCACCTCCACGCCCCAGCATCCCGAGACCGAGCTGCGCAAAGCCGGCGCCCTGTTCGAGAGCGTGACCCGGTTCCGGGACCCGCTCGCCAACCACTGGGTAGTCGACGGCAACCTCGTGACCGGCCAGAACCAGAACGCAGCGCCGATGGTCGCCCGCGAGATACTGCGACTGCTGAGTCATGACTGATCGGGCGTCGACTGGCACGGTGCCGTCGCCTGATGCCGGTGTTCATGACGCGGAGCCCGTGGACGGCCGGGTTGCGCGGCGTGAGCGGAATATCGACGCCGTCCTCGATGTCGTACTCGAGATGTTCGCCGAGGAGTGGCTGTTCCCCACCATGGAGCAGGCAGCGAGCCGGTCGGGCCTGTCGTTGCGCTCCCTGTACCGCTACTTCGCTGATCCGGGCCAGCTGCTCGAGGCCACCATCAGGCGAAACCGGGAACTTGCCGTCCCCGTCGCCCACCTGCACGCCATCGGCGAGGGCCCACTAGCTGCCCGCATCGACGCCTTCGTAGCCATGCGGGTGCGCCTCTACGACACGTTCGGCCCGGTGTACCGGGCGACGCTGGCTCATGCCCACCGGCTGCCCCGCATCAGCGACCAGCTCGCCACGGTCCGCGACGAGCTGCGAGAACAGTTTGAGCTGCAGTTCGCCCCCGAGCTCGCCTGCCGCACGCCAGCCGACCGTGACTCGGCGCTCGCGGCCGGTGACCTGCTGGCTCAACTCGACTCGATCGACTACCTCCGCCGCCACCGTGCCCTGTCCGCCACCGAGACCGCGACCGTGCTGTCGTCGACCCTGAACACGCTGCTGGGCTGAGTCGGCCACAACACCGGTGGCGCCTGGGGCCTCGTCGAACACGCCTGGCGCCCTCGGCAGGATTCGAACCTGCGACGCACGGTTTAGGAAACCGACGCTCTATCCCCTGAGCTACGAGGGCAGGGCTTGAGCGGAATGTACCGCCGAGACCAGCCCGGCATGACGTGCGGATCAAGTGTGACTTGCAGCCGTCCGGCTGCCGTAAGCCCGATGGCATGGCCTCGGCCGGGACCATCGGCGGGGCGGCGGCTCGTCTCCACCGGACCGAGCGAGCCGGGGTGCCGCGCATGCAGCGGGTCGACTCAGCGGCCGGCATGTCCGAGCACACGTGGATCCGATGGTTCGAACCGGACCGCGTCGAGGGCCTCGGCGGCAGTGCCCTAAGGCGTGGCTCCAAAACTGCCCAAGCGAAGGCGGAGTTCGAGTACTACCGGGACACATTCTTCGTCCCGGGCTTCTGACCAGCCGGCCTCACGACTGCCTAGGGGCCTCGGGGTTGTCCGTTGGTTCGTCGCGGTGCGGGCATGGGCCCCGTCTCTTGGATTGTGGTCCAGGTGCCGTCGGGTTGGGGGATCATCTTGTGGCCGTGCTGGTGGAGGTGATGGTGGTGGGTGTGGCAGAGCAGCACGAGATTGTCGAGGTCGGTGGGGCCGCCGTCGGTCCAGTGGTGGATGTGGTGGGCGTCGCAGCGTGAGGGCGGCTGGTTGCAGCCGGGCCATTGGCAGTGTCTGTCGCGGGCGATGAGCAGCCGTCGCAGCCGCAGCGGCACTGTTCTGGCCGAACGGCCGACGTCGGCGGGTCCACCGGGGCCGCCCAGGATCATGGGGATGATCTCGGCGTCACAGGCGAGGCGTCGCACGATGTGGGGCGGCAGCTCGACTCCGGCGTCGGTGAGGCCCATCTCGTCGGTTGAACCGCGCAGGCCGTCGAGCCCGATCAGGACGCTGATCTGCGCCGGTGGCAACCGCAGCACGATCGCTGCGTCGTCGTCGCCAACCGGCTGATCGGGGAAGTGGCCGTCTGGTCGGGCGCGGGCGTGGAGCCGCTCGACTGCGGCGGTGTCGGTGTCGGTGTGGGTGATGCCCGTGAGCGCGTAGGCGAGCACGTCGGCGTCTCGTTGGGCGGGTGTGCGACGGCCGTTGCGCACTTGCTTGTCGTTGAGCCAGTACTGGCGGCGCAGCGCCTCCAGGCCGGCCTCGACCGCGGCGCCGACCTCGGGGTCGAGCTTGGCCCACAGGCGCAGCATCCCCTCGTGGTCTCGCTGCCAGCCCGCGCCGCGAGACCGGCGCTGCCGCTCGAAGCGCTCCATCGGGGTCTCCACTGAGTGGTCGGCCTCGGCCCGGCGCACCCGCCGACGCGTGGCGTCGGTGTCCTCGCCGGCCGCGGCAGCCGCCACCAGTTCGGCGCGCACCCCATCAGGCACACGCGCGTCGCACAGCGCCTCGGCCTGGGCAGCGTTGATATCCCCCACTGACAGCGCCTCCAGCACCCCATCGTGTTCGCGGGCCTTCTCAGCGCCACGCACCATCTTGCGGGCGTCACGCTCGGACACCCCCGCCGCATCGCGCAACGACAGATGCGGCGCAACATCAGGTGCAACACCAGAGCGGCTCAGCGCATCCAGCGCGCCCAGTACCTCGGCCCGATACCCCGCCAGCCGATTCGCGACCCGCTCGATGTCGCCCAGCACACCCAACAGCGCATCGCGCCCCAACCCGGCCAACGCCGCACCACCCAACCGGGACAGCGACAATTGCTCGGGCGAATCAGGCCGAACAGACAGGCCGGACCGGTCGGGGTAGCCAGCTTCGCGAGACGGCCGGAGCTGGTGAGGCAACGGCGACCTCGGTTTGGGCGATGCGAGTTGGGTCGATTGGGCGGAGCCGGTGACAAGGTGTTCTGCACGGGCGTGGTTGGCGGACGTGTCACCGGCGGAGAAGAGCTCAGCGGATGCGCCCACAGCATCATCGTCGGCAGCGCCCACAGCACCCGCCTCGCCAGCCCGTCCGGCCCCGCCAGAACCGTTCCTCAACATGGGAACAACCGTACGAAGGGGGTGTCACACGAATACGAAACGGCTCATCGGTCGCCAGCCACCAGATCGATGATGCCGATCGAGGGGCGCACGCCCAATCGCAGCTGCGGGGCGTTGCCGCGCTCGCGGCCCACGCCGGTCGACACGTAGATCGGCGTCCCGTGCAGCTCGTGCAGCCCGCCCGCCGCCACATGCCGGGGCACGCCTGTCAACGTCAGCGGGGGGCCGAATAGCGGCAGCGACACCTGCCCGCCGTGCGTGTGACCGGAAACCACCAGATCGACCGGCGTCTGCCGCACCAGCTCGATGGCGTCCGGCTTGTGCCCGATCAGAATCCGCACGCCCGAACCCGACCGCACGCCCAGACCCGTCCGCACGCCGGCCGACCCTCCGTCGCCGCCGCCATCGCCGCCGCCATCGCTGTCGCCATCGCCACCGCCGGCTAGCCCCACACCATCGCTGGCCAGCCCCTGCTCGCCACCAGCCAGTCGCCTCGCCATCCGCCGAGCCGCCGCATCGTCGCCGAACAGCGTCGTTCCGCCCAGCCACACCGACACCCCGTTGAGCTCGAACACATCGATCTCGTTGTCGAGCACCCTCGCACCCGTGCCCTCGGTGATCCGGCGCAGCCCCGCAACCGTGTCGGTGTTGCCGCTCACCAAGTACACCAGCGGCACCTCGCCCACAATTCGCCTGATCAACTCTGTGAACCCCGGCGCCCGCTCGTCGAACAGCCCAGCGTCGAACTGGTACAGGTCACCCGGCAGCAGCACGATGTCGGGCTCGAAACCCAGCAACCGCTCCACCGCATCGCGCTCGTACTCACCCACCGCCGTGGTCTGCAGATCCGCCAGCACGCCGATCCGGATCGGCCCGTCCACCCCGTCCACCTCGTTCAACCCATCCACGGCCAGCGACACCGTCTCCACCCGCAGCCAGAACGGCTCGACGTAGGTCGCATACACGCCGACCGGAATGGCAGCCAGCGCGATCACGCACACAGCCGTGACCCCCCACGGCCTCGGCCGCGCCCCCACCAGCACGATGCCCCCGGCCAGCGGCACCCCGACGGTCCCCACCACATAGGCCACATGGATCAGCGTGAACCCGTCCACGCCGGTGATGAGCAGCGCCCCGGCACCCAGCACCACCGTGCCGGCGAAGCCCATAGCCGTCGCACGCCCGACGACCCGTCCGCCCCCCACACCAGCACGCAGCCACCGCACCGCGCCGAGCCCCGACACGGCCCCGACCAGCACGGCAGCCGCAATGCAGTAGTAGTTCAAGATCACCGGCCGCTCGACCCCGACTCAGCAGGGTGCCACAGCCGTTCCGCCCCAGCAGGGCGGGTCCGAACATCGGACCAAGGCGGCCCGCCGCTGTCGAAGCCGACCGTGTGGTGCCGTTCGCCGTTGACCGCCTCAGCTCTCGATGGCCTGATCCGCGGCGGCGAGCCCACCATCTGCGCCACCCTGAGCCGACTGACACCGATAGGCAAGCTGTCACTTGCCTGTTACGCTGCCAGGCCAGTGGCCGACATCTACAAGGCCCTTGCGGATCGGACACGTCGAATCATCCTCGACGAGCTGTCCGAGCGCGATGGCCAGACACTGTTCGAGATCGGAGCACGGCTCGCCTCCAAGCATCAGCTGAGTTCGACCCGCCAGGCGATCTCTCAGCACCTCGGCGTTCTGGAGGACGCCGGCCTCGTCTCAACCAGGCGTGAAGGCCGCTACAAGTACCACTTCTTCAACCCGGCACCGCTGTCGCAGATCAACCGGCGGTGGCCAAGAAAGGACCCGACAATGAGGATCGAGCTCACCGGCGTGTTCGTTCACGACCAGGCGCAAGCCCTGGCGTTCTATACCGACGTGCTCGGCTTCCAGACGCGCCACGACATTCCGCTCGGCCAAGACCGCTGGCTGACGGTCGTCTCGCCCGAAGACCCCGACGGGCCCGAATTGCTGCTCGAGCCGTCGCATCACCCGGCGGTCAAGCCCTACCGCGACGCCCTGATGGCCGACGGCATCCCGCTGGCCCAGTTCGCCGTCGACGACGTCGCAGCCGAGCACCAGCGGTTGACCGAGGCCGGCGTCACCTTCACGGTGCCCCCGACCGATGTAGGCGAGGCCTGGATCGCCGTGTTCGACGACACCTGCGGCAACCTCGTCCAGATCATCTCCGCCAAATCCTGAGGACACCCCCTGGTCGCCTGACGTCAACCCGGGTCCGAAACTGCCTAGCAATCACGTGTGATCACTTGGCATTCTCTGAGGCATGCCTGAGCATCGCCGCCAGGGACACATGCTCAAGGGCCGTTCTGCAATCGACTTTCTGATTGACAAAGAGCGATTGGAGTCGGTGTCTGCGGAAGGACGAACCAGAGCCGCTGATCGATTGATCCAGGACGCGTCGAAGCGGCTTCGTTCTGCCCGCAGTCTTCTCGGTTCGGACAGCGGGTCGGCATTCTCGCTGGCCTACGACGCGTATCGAATGGCCGCAGACTCGCTCTTGGCTCGACAGGGTCTGCGGGCCACGGGCGGCGATGGCTCGCATCGGGCGATCGAGGAAGCAGTCTCGAGCCAGTTCGACGATCAGATTCCGGCATTCTCCAAACTCAGTTTCGAACAGTTCCGCCAGATGCGGAACGCCTCGCAGTACCCAGAGTTTGAATCGCCGGAGTTGACAGACAGCGATGCTCAGTGGGCGGTCGACCTGGCGGGCGATGCGCTCGCTGGCGCGCAAGATCTCATGAGCTCTGTGGAACTGGGTCCCTACCGAGCTGCTTCTTGATTTCGATTGCCACCACTGGGCGTTCGGTGACGGTCGCATGGAAACTGCCAGAGCCGTCTCGAAGCCAGCCGGCGTCTCGAATGACGACGTTGACCGGGCGGCCCAGACGTCCCTCGACGCCGCCGAGCGCTTCGTAGAGCTCGGCTCTGTCGGGCTCGCCCAGCACCAGCACGTCGATGTCGTTGACAGGCCGTCTGCCCGCGACGCCGTGCAGGCGCGCTGCCCACGAGCCGTACACATACGCAGCCTCGATCCCCTCGACGCCTTCCAGCGCTTCGGCGAGGACGTGCGGCGGCCCGAACGCCTTGACCAACAGATCGGACAGGCTGTCGTAGTACGGGCTGTCGGTGTCGGCTCGCACGAACCTGGTGTTGCCCGATCGGCGGCTGGTGATGATGCCGGCCGCTTCGGCGCGTTCGACTTCGCGATGCACCGAGCTGAGCGGCACCCCGACACGATGCGCCAGTTCGCTCATGCTGGTTTCGCGGTCCGGGTCGCACATCAGATAGGTGAGTACTTCACCTTGCTGACGCGATCGCAAGATGGGGAGCAGACTCGGCGCCGACCTAACTTCCATACATCGGAAATTATATTCCGTTCAATGGAAGTTAGACACTTCTGACGAGCGATGGGCAGGCGGGCGGGTGGCGGCCGCCCGCGGCGTCAGCGGTCGGCGGGGGTGTGCTCTTCGGCGTGGACCGTGTGGCGGTACGACGTGATGGTGATCCGCAGCGTGACGCAGCCCTCGAAGCGCACCCGGAACGGCTGGTTGGTGTACTTGTGGCTGAGGGCGTCGAGCACGACCATGTCGGGGTCCGGCTCGATCTCGGCCACGCCGCGCAGCTGCAGTTCCTCGTAGGGGTTGTCGAAGTCGACGACCGAGATGACCACGCGAGGATCCCGGCGCAGGTTGGCCACCTTGTGCGAGCCGTCCCCGGTGGAGACGATCACCGTGGAGGCGTCGACGGGGTCGATCCACACCGGGGCGATGCTCGACGTGCCGTCAGTCCGGACGGTGGCGAGGTGTGCGAAGTTCGGTCTGCGCAGCAGTTCCTGAGCGTCGTCGCTCAAGACTGCCGGTTCTGATGCCGCTGATGCCGTCATGGATGCTCCCGTCTCCCGCTGATCCAGCCCAGCTTGCCCGGCCTGCGACGTCTTGGCGAATCTCAGATATAGCGAGCGCCAAAACCCCTCGCACCACCGAGCAATGGGACTGTCAGAATGACCGTCCGCTCCGACGTCACGGCTTGAGCAGCAGTTCGACGTCGTCGCCGGAGACTCGAGCTGCCATGCAGAGGCCGAGATGCAACTGACGTACACGCAGCACGCTCTGCGGCAGATGGAACGGCGGGAGATTCCTTGGTCGTGGGTGGAGCGGGTCGTGGCGTCGCCCTCACATCGCATGCGGGACCCGGAACACAGCACGGTGGAGCGTTTCTATGGGCCAATCGAAGAGCATGATGGCCGAGTGCTGCGTGCGGCGGTGAACACGTCGTCGGATCCGTGGCGAGTGGTTACCGTGTTCTTTGACCGCGCAATGCGAGGTGAGTCATGAAGCTGCGAATCGACAAGGAGGACGACGCGCTGTATTTCCATCTTGACGACTCTGCGATCGTTGATTCGCTCGAGGTCGCGCCAGGCGTGGTGTTGGACTTCAACGCTGCCAAACAGGTCGTCGGTATCGAGATGCTGAATGTGTCGTCCAGATCCCCTCAGCTCAACCTCAACGCGCTCCAGTTCGAGACCGTGTAGCGGCGAGACCGGCGCTGAGCTTCTGGCCGAATAGGGCCGTCGCCGTCAAGCCCGGACTGTGAGACGCTCTTCGGGGATGCCCGACGACGTGCACGTGCCGGGCTCCGCACAGAACCTGAGCCGCCGAGCTGCTTGGAAATGACAGAGGTCCCTCACAAGGAGGGACCTCGGGTCCTGAACGACGAAGCGAACAGGGCGGTATGCCCTGAGAATACCGCCGCATGATTGCGACGAGCCCGTGCTGCTGACGGCGCCGTTCACCGGCCCCTGTGGCGTCTCACCTCAGTCGTATAGAGCAGCACCGTCATTGCCACAGGTAGCCGCACTTGGTGGACGATGACGGCTCGTGACTGTGCCCGCTCACGGTTCCGTCCGAGTAGCCGACGTGGGTGTGCGTCGGCTCGCCGGCGTGCGCATGCGTGCACGACCCGGTCTGGACTCGCTCGTCGTCGTCCTGCTCTGAGACGGCAGGCTCAGCCGCCTGCGCGTCAGCCCACTCGACGACGGCGCGCATGGTCTCGAGCCGATCGGCACCCCACAAGCGCTGCGCTACATCGAGACCGCTGAGCTTCGCTTCCGGTACAGCAGCGGGGCCGCCGACAATGATGACCTCTTGGCCGTCGTAGAGGGCGGTCGTCGCGCTGGGAAGCGAGTTGATCTTGCGGTCGCCGCTGTCGAGCAAGCAATCCGTCTTCAGCACCCACGCGACGAGTTCGACCGCGGCCCAGTCGGCACGATCGCCGAGCACGGCGTGGGCCTCGTCAGCGCAGTCGCTGTCGTCAGGTTCGTGAGCGCTGGCAGAAGCGGGCAGTGCGATCAGCGCTGCGGTGATGACGAAGGCGGCTATCGGTTTGCGCATCGGCGCACGGTAGTGAGTCGGCTTCAGGCAGGGCCTTGATGCCCACCGGTGTCGATCAGGCCTCACATGCTCTTGGCCTGCCTCTATGTTCGGTACGAGAGGAATCGGGACGCGCGTGCATCCATTTGGCGACTCGAGGCGATGCTGCCCAACGGATGCGTGATCGACATGGGGTGTTTCGTCGAGAGAAACGCTTGACGAGGGCTTGTTTCGGGGCTCTCACACGGTCAAGATGGAGACGGCAGATAATTGCCGTTATCACATAGGTTCTGGCTTCATATGACTATGCGCAGGCGTGCGCACAGCGGGAAGTTGCAGTAGGCCGCATCGAAACGCACACCCCGGCCGGTGAGCGCATCCAGCGCCGGGGTCTGCACCACCGGATGGCCGTAGGTGCCGGTGAAGTGGGGCGCCAGCTGATCCGCCATCACGATCAGGATGTTCGGGCGTCGTCCCGAGCGCGTCACCGAGCGGAACCTACACCCACTCTGGTGCCGGTCGGGTCAGTCGAAGTCGCTCGGCTGCGGCGGCCTCATGCGCGCGTCGATCGCCGTCCACAAGGTGCGTGACACCGGGTCGAACAGCACCGGCGTCACCACGCCGACCGGCAAGGCCAGCGCCGCCAGCAGCACGCCGCTCACATCAGTGCCCCAGATCAGCATCGCCGCAATGACGGTCCCCAGCACCGCGGCCGCGCTGACGACCGTGTTCACCGCCACGGCACCCAGCCAGTGACCCTCCATGCGTGCGAACTTCAGACCGCAGCTCGGGCAGCGCTCCCGAATGTCGAACATCCTCCACCGCCGAAACAGCCCGCGACCACCACAAGCCGGGCACGCCAACGTCACCCCCCGCCACAGCACCCGCACCGCCGCAGTCTGCCCGCCGCGCCCAGCCCCACCCGCAACGCCGTCACGGCCGCCGCCGGTGCTCCGACCATCTCGAGGTCCGATATCTATCAAAAATATAACAATCGTTGCATTTTTGCTCACTATCTGGTTAGGGTGCCCGCATGGATTTCGTGCATCCGGTGAGTTCTGTGATCCCAGGGGCGCAAGGACAAGTGCTGGCTGTGCTTGCAGAGACCTCCGCCGAACTCAACCTTCGCACTGTGGCTCGGCTGGCTGGCGTCAGCGCCTCACAAGCGTCGCGCGTCATTCCCGGCCTCGTGGATCTTGGCTTGGTGGAACGACGAGAGGTTCCGCCGTCGTCGCTGTTCTGTCTCAATCGAGAGAACGAGGCCGCTCGACTCGTCGTTGAACTCGCTCGACTCCGGGACAACGTGCTCGAGCGACTCGGCACCGCTGCGGCGGAGCTGCCACGGCCGCCTGCGAGCGTGATCATCTTCGGGTCATTCGCTCGCCGCGAAGCCGACCGGACAAGCGATATCGATGTCGTCTTCGTGCGCCCCGACGAGGTAGATCCTGACGATGATGCGTGGACCGCAGGGATCGACCGATGGCGCGAGAACGCCGCGGCGACAACGGGGAACGACATCGAAGTGATCGACATCGGCCTGACCGCGGCCGTCGGGAAGCTGTCTGACGGAGGGCAGTTGTGGGAGGAAATCGCCCGTGATGGCGTAGCCATCTTCGGTACGTCCCTTCAGGAGCTTCGGGACATGGCCGATGCCTAGATCGGCGCGGACTCGGCAAGTGTCAGCGGCGCAGGTGCGTGCATACGTTCGCAAGGCCCAAGAATTCGCCGACGCCGTCGCCAAAGACCTGCGCCGACTCCTTCCGCTCAAGACCCAGGCCGAATACGAACCAGAGGACATTGCGCACGGAGTCGCCGCCAAGGCGGTCGAACAAGCGCTGCGCTGCGTGAGCGTTGCGCAAGCTGTGGCTGCAAGCTTGAACTAGCGGTTTCTGTCCGCTGCGAGACGCAGGAGCGCCGGCTCAGCCTTCGCTGTCGAAGCTGCCGGGTGCCGGTGCAGCCAACGTGCCGATCCATCTCTTGAGTGCGCGACGTGAGGACAGCCAGACGATCGGGAGTTCGGGGCGCTGCGCGGCCAGTGCCCGGACACGGGGTGCGTGCTCGCGGCGAGTCCGGATCGCCCAGCGGATGATGTGGTCGGGATCAGTCAGGATCGTTCGCAGGGGCGGCTCGCGCAGGCCGTTCCACAGCTCGGTCCGGTGCCGCACCCGGCGCAGCGTCCGCCGGATGACCCGCCAGGTCACCAGCCAGCGCGGCAAGTCGAGAAAGACCAAGAGATCGGCGCGTTCGGCCAGCAGCGGGCGGGCAACGGTGTACTGCCACTCCGTGACCCACTCATCAGAAGCGGCCAGGGCGATGACATCGTCGCGAAACGTCGGTCTCGGTTCCCAGTTGGCACCGTGGTAGAGGCCGTCCATCTCCGCATACGGCAGGCCCAATCGGTGGAAACCTGCCGTGCGAGTGTCGACTTGCCCGCTGCCACCGCACCTGCCACCAATACCCGCTTCGATCTCCCCGGCAGCGGATCAGACCACCTCAGAACCGGCACTCCGGCAAGGGTAGGCATGACCGGGCCACGAGCAGTCAGAACACCGGCACGACGCTGCATCCAACCGGCTTCGGCGGAGCGGTGTCGAGATGACGGCAACTCGGTGTCAATCGGGCGCTGTGCCTGTCTGCCCCTCGGAGCGCGTAGTAAGCCGGACGGCATGGCAGCACGGTTGCGGCTGCGGGCCTGTGCTTGGGCCTTGGGAGCCATTGCCGTCCTCGCTGCTGCAGCATGCGGCTCGACCGGCCGGACCGAACAGGTCTCGACCGCCGGGTCCCTCGCCGAAGAGAGCGCTCAACCGTCCCCGGCAACCGTCGCCCCCACCATCGGTGCATTCGCGGCATGCGATGACATTCCCGACGTGGAGAGCATCTTCGGGCCAGGGCCGGCTTACGACAGCCTCCCCTCATCGGTATTCGACACCGTCGGGGAGTACGGGGCGAAGCACAGCGACGAGTTCGGCTTCATGTGGAATGGCGCGGCGCCCGGCGGGGCCATCGTTGCGGCGTTCACCGGCAACATCGAGGCCCACCGCCAAGCGCTGGAAGCGCTGCTGCCGCCCGACACGCCCTTCGACGTGGTCAAGGTCGATCATTCCCACGCAGCACTCCTGGACCTCCAGGCATCCATCGGGCGCCTCCAGGGAATACAAGGCATCGGCATCTGGACCGTGCGGAACCGGGTGTCGCTCGACTTCGTCGACCCGACGGACGCCACGCTCGAACTGCTCGCTGAGACCGTGCCCGCGGACATGATCTGCCTCGAGGTCATCTACAGCGTCGAGCCACCCAGCGGGCCGCTCGACATCATCCCCCTCGACGTTGCCGGCGACCCACCGACCGACTGCTGGTGGGGCGGCTACGACCTCAGCCCCACCAAGTGCGAGAACCGCGTGGTTCTGCCGCCAGGGCTCGGCCATGTCGCCGTCCATCTCGATCCTGCTGCGCTGCCGGACCCTGCCGACACCCGGATCCAGCTGCTGGTGACCGAAGCCGGCTGCACCAGCGGCCGCGAGATGGGCGACGCCCTGCGAGGACCGCAGGTAATCGAGACCGACGACGCCGTGCTGGTGGCCTTCGCCGTAGTGCCCTACGTCGGCATGGCCAACTGCCCCGACAACCCGGACGTACACGCAATCGTCGAACTGTCCCAGCCCCTGGGCGATCGTGCTCTGCTCCACGGCGTCCTCGTGCCGCCCGAGCCAATCCAGCTCCGCCCCGACCGCTAGGTGCGCTGCCGTTCGAGCTCATGCAACAGCTCGACGACGCCCTCCGCCTCCATCTCGACCTGTAGGCACATGAGCGAGTGCGGATCGCTGTGACGTGATCGACGTCGCACATGTGCTGACGCAGGATCACGCCGCGATGTATCGGGCGCTTGGCCGGATGATCTTGTTGTTGCGGGCTTGTTCGAGGATGTGGGCGCCCCAGCCCACGATGCGGCTTGCGGTGAAGGTGGAGGTGAACGCCTCTTGGGGGAGTCCGGCCAGGTGCAGCACGACTGCGGCGTAGTACTCGACGTTGGTGACGATGACGGCGCCGGGCTTGCGGTGGGCGAGCAATTCGAGCAGTTTCGTTTCGATGGCTGCCGCTCGCTCGACGAGCTCTCCGCCCAGCCCGAGCGCCACTTGCTTCAGCGTTGCCGAGCGGGGATCGGCCGTGCGGTAGACGGCATGTCCGAATCCCATGAGCTTGCGGCCCGCGTCCAGCTCGGCTGTTGCCCAGGCTCGGGCCGATGCCGGGTCGCCGATGGATTCGATCATGTCGAGCACACGGCTCGGGGCGCCGCCGTGCAGCGGTCCCGCCAGCGCTCCGAGGGCTCCTGCGAATGCCGCCGACACCGATGCGCCGGTGCTGGTGATTACCCGGGCGGTGAACGCCGAGGCGTTGAAGCCGTGCTCGGCGGTGAGCCCCAAGTACGTCTCGACAGCTCGTGTGTGCGCCGGTAGCGCTGCACGGCCCAGCGCCGCTCTCAGGAAGTGCGCTGCGTACGAGGTGTGGTCGTCTGGGGCTACTGGCTCGCCTCCGGAGCGGATGCGATTCACCGTTCCCAGCACGGTCGGGGCGGCACCTATGGCTTGCATCACCGCTCGCCGGCGTTCGGCATGGGTCATGTCGATGCTCGGACGCCCGTCGACGACCAGCGGCAGCACGCTGGCCAGCACGGTCAGCGGGTCGAGGTCGGTGCGCGACAGCCTGACGACGAGGTCGAACGCATCCGCACCCAGCTCCCGATTTGACGACAGCTCGGCTGCGAAATTCGTCGCGGCGGCGGTGCACGGCTCCGTGCCGTCGATGAGCAGGCTGGCGATCGTCTCGAAGGATGCTGTCCGGGCGAGCTCGGTCGCGTCGCGGCCTCGGTAGTGGTACCAGCCCTCCTCGCCGAGAACCGTGCCGACGGCCGTGTCGGCCACGATCAAGCCCTTCAGCCCGGGCGGGGCGACGGATCCTGCGGGGACGACGTTGTTGCTCATGGCAGCGAGCGTAGGCGCAGAAAGATATATTGACAATGTTGATCAATATCAATGTTGCCGCGCTGCACACTGGGCACCGGAGACCGAAGGCGAATCAAGCGCATGGACGATTGGCTGACGACCGAACAGGCGGCTGCACGCCTCGGTGTCAAGCGAGAGACGTTGTATGCCTACGTGAGCAGGGGATTGCTGCACCGGGCGCTCGACACGGACGGTCGCAGGTCTCGATTCGATCCTGCAGAGATCGATCAGCTGCGACGGCGACAACGACCGGAGGGAGAGTTCGCCACGCTCGTGACGACCCGCATCGCACGACCTGCCGATGAAGGCGTGTACGTGCGCGGCCGGGATCTCGTGGCCGAGGCCGCACTGTCGACGTTCGAAGAGGCAGCCGACCGGATATGGCAAGCAGCTCCAGGCGAGCCGTGGCCATCCGTCGCCGATCCCGACGGCGACCATGACGACATTGGGGTCCGACTCCCGAAGAGATCGCCCCTCATGGACCGGCTCCGGATCGGAGTCACACTGGCCTCTGCCACAGACCCCCTGCGGGACGACCTGTCGCCGATCTCTGTGCGCACTGCCGGACGCCGGGCCGTGTGCGCGATGGTCAACTCTCTGCCGCGGCGCTGCAATCCCCAGGGCGGGAGCGTGGCCGACACGCTGTGGTGCCGATTGGCCCGCCGTCAGGCCAGCCAGCGACGCCGAGCAGCGCTGAACCGAGCACTCGTGCTCTTGGCCGAGCACGGATTGGCGAGTTCCACGCTGGGGGCACGAGTCGCAGCGTCGGTTCGTGCCGATCCCTACTCGGTCATCACCGCCGGTCTCGGCGTGCTCGGCGGCCGCCTGCACGGCGCAGCGAGTGCTCCGGTGCACCGACTTCTCGCAGAAGCAGCGCGCGGCGGCGACGCGGCCAGCGCACTCGGCGAAGCTCAGCGCAACCTGGGCTTCACGCCCGGATTCGGGCACGTCACGCTCAAGCGACGAGACGCCCGCTGCGGCGCACTGATGGAGGCGCTGGCCAGCGCCTGGCCCACCGACGAGCGCCTCGGAACGGTCCTCGAGGTGTACAACCTCGCAGCCGACCGCACCGAGGGCATCGCCACCGTCGATTTCGCACTCGGCGCCTTCACCTACCTGGCCGACATGACACCCGAGTCCGGCGAGGCCATCTTCGCCATCGCACGCACCGTGGGCTGGATCGCCCACGCCCTGGAGGAATACGACGAAGAGCCCCTCAGATTCCGCTTCCGAGCCCGCTACATCGGCGACTGACTACCCAAGCTCACCCATCGCAGGGGGCGCCGACGGCCAGCTGTACGGGGATCTCCTCGTCTTCCGACGAGACGATCACCTCGACGCAGCCGGGTTCATTCACCCAGATGCCGCCGGCCCAGACCATCCACTCGCCGCGATCGGCGCCACATGGCCAGCCACCTACGTACTCAGCCGAATTGACGTCGCACGCGGGACCGTGCGAGTCGCAGGGACCGGCCGTCAGTGCGTCGACGCGCACGAGCACATCGTCCCCGTAATCCAAGAACGCGTCGCCTGGGGCTGCCGCAATCGCCAGCGAGGCTTGCTGAGCGCGGCGCACGAGCAACCCGAACTTTGCGAACCGGTAGTCCTCTCGGCCAGAGCCTTCCGACCCCGATCGCCCGAGCTGCAATGTCCCTGTGGGCAGTGCTATGAATCCGCCGCCCGAACCATGTGCTGCGTAGCCAGGACCAGGCTCGGGTACCACGTCGATGATGTGCAGGCATTCGACGACCCGGTGCCGGAGCTGAGCGTCGGTCGCCAGATCGTCCCCTGTGCTGCCGGTGCAGCCCGAGACCAGTCCTGCAGCCAGCACCGCACAAGCGAGTCGCACCAGCCCGGCGGGCTGGCGGCGGGGCGTCAGGCGGTGTTGCCGGTGAACCGGTGCTCCTCTAGGTCGCTCAGGCTGGCCCACTCCAGCGTGCGGGCGTGGGTCGACTCCAGCACCACTGGGGGAGCGACGCCCGCCTCGAACGCTTCGGTCCAGCGTGAGGCGCACAGGCACCACTGGTCGCCGGGCTTCAGCCCGTCGAAGCCCGTAGCCGGCTGCGGCGTCGACAGGTCGTTGCCGGCCGAGGCGGAGAACTCCAGGAACTCCGCCGTCATCACGGCGCAGACGGTGTGAACGCCGAAATCACCCGAGTCGGTGTTGCAGCAGCCGTCGCGGAACCAGCCGGTCAGCGGGTCATACGAGCACGGCTGCAGCTCGTCGCCGAGAACGTTCTGGGCCACGCCGCCCAGTCTCTCAGGTCGCCGCCATGGTCGAACGTGCAGCCGATCGCGCACGCAGGCGGGCGGCGGCCGCGTAGGCCAGCCAGCCCAGGCACCACGCCGTGACGATGACGACCAGCACCGTCTCGCCGCTGGCATCCAGGCCCGGGGCGTAGAACGGCTCCACGAAGTAGTGCGAGATGAAGCCGCCGCGGTAGGGCGTCTGCTGTGCGAGGCGCCACAGGTCCTTCTCCCACATCGTCAGCGGGCACGGCAGCCGGGGGATATTGATGGCTGCGATCGGCAGCACCACGGCCAGGTACCACGGCATCATGCGCCGGCGGCGCGCTGCCAGCGGTGCTCCCACAACGACGAAGACGGCCAGCAGCCCATGGGTAAGCGCCACGGCTGCCGCCGCCAACCACGCGGCCACGCATCCACGCTACGCGTGGCGGCTCTGCCCGGGAACTCAGCCGCTCAGCCGACGATCAGCTCCCGCAGCGGCCCGAAGATCGTCGGGCTGGCGGCGAACACCAAGTCGTCGTTGAGCTCGTTCGGGAGCTCGACCTGGGCGCCGGATTCGGTTGCGATCAACGCGCCAGCGGCCCAGTCATACACCCGGAGATCGTGCTCGAAGAAGGCGTCGCAGCGACCGTTGGCAACCCAGCACAGGTGCAGCGCCGCGGAGCCGAAGGCCCGGACGTCGCGGGTGGCGGGAAGCACACGCGCCAGCGCCGCCGCCTGCTGGCGACGCCGTTCGGCATGGTACGAAAAGCCGGTTGCCACCAAGGCCTGCGCTAGGCCGTCCGAGGAGGCGGCGGCAATCGGCACACCGTCCAAGCGAGCCCCGGAGCCGAGTGCGGCCGAGAACACTTCGCCGCGCAGAACGTCGGCAACAGCCCCCGCCACAACAGTGCCGTCACGGGTCGCAGCGATGCTCACCGCGAACACCGGCAGGTCGTACAGGAAGTTGACGGTGCCGTCGATCGGGTCCACGATCCAGCCGACGCCGCTGCCACCGACTTCGTCAGCCAACTCCTCGCCGACAATCGAAGAGTCCGGGCAGCGACGCAGCAGCTCGCCGCGGATGAATTCCTCGGACTGAATGTCCACGGCGGTGACCACATCGGTCGGGGAGGACTTGGTGCGCAGGGCCTCACCGGTGCCGGTCACACCGCGCAGGAACGCGGCGGCACTCCCGGCAACATCAACCGCGACGGCCTCAAGCTCAGCAGGCGTCATGCGGGGGTCACTTTGTCACGTTGTCGCCCAGCCACCCCAGCAGCAGCTCAAGAAACTCAGGGGCGAATTCCGGTCTCAGCAGGTCGTACTCGTCGGGACTGCCGGTGGTCGCCACCTGGAACAGATGGTTGGCTCTCTGAACCGTCCCGATCGCATAGCTCGGCACGTCCGATGCTGCGATCGCAGCGGACACGGCGCTTGCGTTGGGACCGGCGCGCACTTGTGTGTCCAGCTCGCCGAACAGCGCAAGCACGGGAACGTCCAAGGCGGCGATGGCGGCCGCGGAGTCGTGCTGGAGAGTCGACGCGAACCACGGGCTCTGCCAGCCGGTCATCTCCTGGCTGACGACCACATCCAGGTATTCGTCGAGATCGCCCAGGGCCCCGCGACTCTGCTCGGGCAGCTCTTGCAGCTGCTGGTGAGCGAGTGCACGAATGGCCACCTCCACGTCATCCCATCCGTCTCCCGCCGCAATCGCCTCGAAGACCAATCGCTGGATCGCTTGGTATTGCTCAATCTGATCCGGCGGCGTCCCGGCCAGCTCCAGCAGCTCCAGCTGGGTCTCGAGCAGCTCAGGTCCTGGCATGGCGGGAGCCGCCAACAGTACGACGAAGGCGACGCTGTCGGACTGGCTGGCCGTCAACGGCGCCACCATGCCACCCTCGCTGTGGCCGACCAGGCCGATGCGCTCGGCGTCGATGTCGTCTCGGGAGATGAGCAGGTCCACGGCTGCTGCCACATCTGCCGCTCGATCCTCGATGGTGGCCTGCAAGCCGTCGCCGGACGACCCGCCGACGCCGCGGTCGTCGTAGCGAAGCGAAGCGATGCCGATGTCGGCCAACTCCTCGGCGAGCGCTGCGAAGACCGCGAATCCGGCTACGTCGACATTGCGCGTCTGGTCACCGCTGCCGCTGATCATGACGACGGCCGGGTGCGGCCCGTTGCCATCGGGCAGGGCCAACTCACCCGCAAGAACGATCTCGCCGTTGTTGAAGACCACCTCTTCGCTGCGAAACCTCGACGGTTCGGGGTCGCCGGCTCGCTCCAATCGAAAGATGCCCCGCGCTTCGACCTGGGTGAATTCGCCGTCGATTACCCCATCGCGCACTTCGCCGTCCCAGACGGCCTGACCGAAGGGCGACTCGAGCTCGAAACGGATATGACGTCCGTCGAGCGAGACGTTGACCAGTTCGAGCCCGATCCCGCCCTGGATGTCCATTGCTGCGAGCAGCTCGTCACCGGACAGCTCGAATGCGACGGCAATGGGCAGTTCGCCGAGCGCCACGATGCGGGTGACGCCCTCCCAGCGACCCACCAGTTCTGCGGCGATGCCGATGTCGGCCGCTGGGGCGACTGTGGGTTCAGGTTGATCTGAGGTCGCGGGAACTGCCGGCAACTCCGTGGTCGAGGCGGGGGCTGTCGTCGCGAGAGGTTCGGGCGCTTCCGTGATGGCTGTGGTCGGGTCCGTGCGGGCAGTCGTTGGCGGCGAGACGCCCGAACTGCTGCAGGCGAACACCATCACACTGACCAGCAGCGCCGTCAGTGCTGGGAGCATGCGTGCCGGCCTCGGGCCGGGCGGGCGGCTCAGGTGATTGGCCCGATCGCGATGATGAGCCGAGCCACCAACGCCGCCCACTCGTCATCATCCGGTTGTGGCCGCTCTGGGGACTGAACGCGCAGGGCCAGGAACGACCCGAGACCAAGCGACTGGCAGAGCAGGACAATGGCGGCAGTGCTCAATGACGGGTCGATCAGCCCGGCTTCCTTGCCTGCATCCACGATCTCTACGAGTTCTCTCGCCTCGACTTCCTGTGCATGGACAATCGCAGCATCGCTCGTGCCTTCTCGGCTGGCGCTCACACATGCTTCGATCCAGAGGTTGCGTGTGTCATCGCGCCCGGTGTTGAGCAAATTGGCGCCGAGCAAGGCCAGCTTCTCCGCCGTCGTCGCATCGACACTCTTGATCAGCAGCAGCATCCGTTGCGCAGATGCGTGCTCGACGACCGCTTCGAACAGCTCGTGCTTGCTGAGCCAGCGCGCATAAACGGCGCCGGATGTCATGTCGCATCTGCGGGCGACCTCCGAGACCGTGGCGGCTTCGAAACCACGCTCGCCGAACACCGCTGTTGCCGCATCCAAGAGCTGTTCGGTGACCCGTTCGGACTTCCGCTTGGGTTGTGTGGTCTCCTCATGGATCGGAGGCCCGGGGTCCTGTGCCGCTGTCACTGACTGCCGAGCGTAGCCGTCGCACTTGGACGGTCGATGCGACTTCGACCACCCCCTCATTCGAGCCGGGTGCTTGTGAGGATTTCTTCACACAGTGATCTCGTGCCGGATCCCGCGGACGTCCATCTCGAAGTCGAGATCGATAACGGGCGGGCGCGATCGGTACCAGCGCAGGCCGTGGCGAGTTGCCGGCCCCATGGCCCCGACGACGGCGTCTTCCAGCAGGCCCTCGTGCATGAACACCGTGTACGCGTCGGTGGTGGTGACGAGGTCCCAGCCTGCGCCCATGGCCTGCAGGCGAGAGCCCATGGTGGCGGCCACAAAGGCAGCTTTCTCGCGCATGGCCTCGGGCCCGGTCTCGCCCTTGCGGATGATCTCGCTGTCATCGAGAGACGCTTCGGGGATCTCACCGGCTCCCGACACGACAAAGGTGACGGGGGCGTCGTCGGCCTCGACGGTGTAGGAGAAGGCGTGCAGCACCGGCTCGTCGGGCGGGTCGTGCGCTGGGGCGACATTCGTGCGGGCCAGCGGGTTGTGATCGCCGACGTAGAGATCCCATGACCGGACGAGCTCGACGTAGCCGGCGTTGAAGTCGATGAAGTCGGGCATCGAGTACGGCGCGGGGCAGCGCAGCTCGATCGCGCACAGCGCCGGGCGGTCTCGCCCGACAGCGGCCAGGTGGGCGTCAATCTGTTCGAACCCTTGGCGCCATGGCACGTGAGCGCCGAGCGTGGCGTGAACGACCTCGTGGCCTGCGTTGGCCACCACGCCGCTCGAGAACGGTGAGATGCCGGTGAGGAATCGGTACCCGCCAGCGGGATTGTCGATGAGCATTCCTGTCTCCTTGTAGAGGCTGGCCTCTACTTAGCAGAATGCACCCGGTGAACGGGCGGGCTCGGCTAGCCGCTGGCCATTGTCCAGCTCAGGACCAGCAGGCAGCCGGCCAGCGCCACGGCGACGGCGAGCAGCCAATCACCGGCCCGAGACTGAGTCGAGGTGTCCATGGTGGTTTCTCCGCTTCTGTGAAGCGTGCCCTTGAGGTGCACGTTGTGTTTCCCTCAGTGCACCAAGGGGGTGTGACGACCAAGAGATGCGGTCAGCGATGACAGCGAGCGGCAGGCTGAGGCGTCACCACGTGGGCCGGGTGAGCACGCCGCCGTCGACCACCAGATCCACCCCGGTGATCCATCTGGCGAGATCCGAGCACAGGAACACGCACGCGTCGCCGACGTCTGCAGCGGTGCCCAGCCGGCCGAGCGGTGCCGCTGCGTGCCAGCGGGCCACGCCCTCGGGCCAGTCGTCGGCCAGGCCGGGGCGGTCGATCAAGCCCGGCGAGATGCTGTTGACGCGGATGCCGTCGGGGCCATAGGCGCCAGCGGCGGCTCGGGCGTGCATCAGCAGGCCAGCCTTGGCAGTTGCGTAGTGGCGGTGCAGGTCGGTGGGATGGTGCGCCTCGATCGACGCGATATGGACAATGGAGCCGCCGGCGCCGTGTGCGCGCATCGCGCCCGCAGCGGCATGGGTCAGCCGGTGCACCGCTGTCAGGTTGACATCGATCATCTCGGACCACTCGGCGTCGCTCAGCTCGGCAAAGTTCACGAGCGGCTGGACGGCTGCGTTGTTGACGAGCCCGTCGATGCGGCCGCACCGGGTCAGTGCCGCATCCACCACACGCTGCGGCGCATCGGTTTCAGCCAGGTCGGCCTGCACCGATGCCAAGGATTGACCATCCGCATCGACCAGATGGTCGACCGGAGAGGACCGGGTGTGCGCCACGACCGTGGCACCAGCGGCCATCAGCCTGCGAGCGATACCGGCGCCGATGCCCCCGCCGGCGCCCGTGACCACGATGACCCGACCATCCAATCGGATCAGCTCATCCGGCGGCCGCAGTTCATCCTGCTCAGCCATCTCCGGGACCCTCCCTCGTGAGGCGCTTGATATCGGCAGCGGCTTCGGGATACGCGGCGGCGAGCTCGGCCCGGTCGCCGAGCTCGAAGCCGGCCTCGTGGTAGCCGGGCGCCATCGTGGTGCCCACCAGCGACCAGGCCCCGGCGGTCTCCGCCGCCATCCACGTCCCTGGCGCCACCACCACGACCGGCCGTTCGCCGCCAGCCAAGTCGTCGCCGAGCCGGGGGCGGCGCACCGACCCGCCGGGCTCCAGCAGAAGCATGTCCACAGCAGCGCCGGCGTAGTGATGCCACAGCTCCACGCTGTCCAGCCGGTGCAACGCAGAGAAGTCGTTGGGCCGAAGCAGGAAGTAGATGGCCGTTGAGTGCTCGTCGCGCCACGTCTGGGCCCACTGCCCTCCCTCGCCGGGGAGCGGCTCGAGCCCGAGCAGCTCGATCACCTCGTCCGCGTCCACCGGCCCAACGTAACCCTGTGATTCCCGCACGGGTGCGTCAGGGGAGCCGCCTCAGTCGATGTCAGGCGCAATCGGATCGAGTCCGAGCAGGTCCTCGAGCACCGCGGTTGTCTGCAGCACACCCACGTCGTCAGTCTGGTGGCCGAACACGCTCAGTCCGATGGGCATGCCATCCGCCGTCAGGCCGGAGCACACCGTGCTGGCGGGGCGCCGGGTGAGATTGGCCAGCGGCGTGAAACGCACCCAGTTCTCGATCTCCACACCGTCGATGGTGCCGTCGCCTCCCACGACAGGCGTCTGGCCTGCCATGGTCGGCAGCAGCATCGCATCGAAACCCGACATCGCCTCGCCGAGCTTCACCGACAGCTCGCCGCATTGCTGGCGAGCCGCGGACACGGTGTCAACGGTGATTCGTTCGAAGGCCTCTGCCAGCGCTACGGCCAGCCAGTCGGTGACGTCGTCCCACGCGTCGGTCCCGAACAACGGTCGGAAGGCCGGTGCGATCAACCCGCCCAGGAACAGCGGCAGGAACGCCTCGGTCACGATGCCGGCCGGTTCGAACAGCGGTCCGGCCTCGACGACTTCGGTACCTTCAGCCGCCAGCCGCTCCACGGCGGCGGTGCACGACGCCATGATCTCTGAGTCGACCGGCCCGCCGTCGAACGACGGCACCCACAGCACCCTCGCCGGCAGCGGCGGGTCGTCAAGCGCTGCACGCCACGACTCGGTCGGCGCCGGCAGGCTGCGCAGATCTGAGGGATGCGGCCCGATGATCGCGTCGAGGCAGTACGCAACGTCGCGGATCCGGCGGGCCATGGGGCCGACGCACGACAAGTCCAGCAGCCCCGGAGGGGGCGGGCCGCTCGGCACACGTCCGTGACTCGGCTTGAGGCCTGACATCCCGCACATGGCCGAGGGGATGCGGATGGAGCCCCCGCCGTCGGAGCCGGTGCCCACCGGCACCATGCCCGACGCAACCGCCGAGCTGGTGCCGCCCGATGATCCGCCGGGGGAGCGGCCGGACTGCCACGGATTCCACGTGGGGCCGAAGACGTTGTTGTAGGTGTCGCCCATGCAGCCGAACTCGGGCGTGTTGGTCTTGCCCAATATCACCGCCCCGGCAGCGCGCATACGCGCCACTTCGGTGGAATCGGCAGCGACCGGCGCCGAGTCACGCAGGTGCATCGCCCCCCGCGTGGTGACGAACCCCGCGGCGTCGGCCAGGTCCTTGACACCGATGGGAATGCCCGCCAGCGGCCCCACGTCGTCGCCCGCATCGAGCCGCTCGTCGATGGCGGCCGCCTGCGAGCGAGCGCTCTCGGCGTCAAGCGCCACGAACGCATTGAGCTGCGGGTTCAGCGTGTCGATGCGCTCGAGCGAGTGGTCCGTCACCGCCGCTGCCGTCAGCGACCGATCTCGCACCATCGCCGCCAGCGCCTCCACCGACACTGTCCGAAAGTCGGGCACCTCCATGGCTGCCTCCCCTGTCCCGCTTGCCGCCGGACACTAGCGACCAGCCGAAACCCGTCCGGGCAGCGGCTGCCTCAGCGAGCGGATGCGCCGCCGTCGATGGTGACCGAAGCTCCGCTGACGTGGCTCGCCCGATCAGACGAGAGGAAAGCGACCACGTCGGCCACCTGCTCCACGGTGCCCGGCGCCGGGTCGGCGGGGATCAGCTCCTCCCAACGCGACTCGTCGCCGAGCTCGTCGATCGCTTGGCGCCTGAGCATGTCACCCATCCGGTCGGTGATGATCAAGCCAGGGTTGACGGCCACCACGCGCACCCCGTCGCGCAGGCTCCGGCTGCCGAGCGCAGCGGTCATCGCCACCAGGCCGCTGTTGCCCACCCCGCCGGCGATGTACGAGGGCTGCGGCCGCAGCGACGCCACGCCGATGACGTTGACGATGACCCCGCTGCCCCGCGCTGTCATCAACGGCAGGACGGCCCGGCACAGATCGATGTAGCCGAACACCTTCAGATCCCAGGCGTCGCGCCAGGTCGCATCGTCCACCGTCACGATGTCGCCAGCAGGAATCGCCCCGGCGTTGTTCACCCAGATGTCGACCAACCCAGCACCGCCGCCATCGCAGCCGGTCTCGGCAAGCAGCGTCTGCCGGCCCTCGGCCGTCGACAGGTCGACGGCGTGCGTCGTGACGGCCGCCCCAGGCGCCTCCTCCTGCACCTGATTGGCGGCCCGCGCCAGTACGTCCGCCGACCGAGCGGCCAGCGCAACATCACAGCCCTCGCGGGCCAGCGCCACCGCGCACCCGAGTCCGATCCCCTTCGAGGCGCCGGTGATCACGGCGCGCCTGCCCGTCAGCCCCAAGTCCATCGGCTCAACGTAACCCCGGCATCGACGAGGCGCCTGATGGTCGTGGGCTCAGTCGGGCTTCGGCGTTCGGGCGCTGTTCGGGCTGCGGTTCTACGCTGCGCGGATGGCTGGCGTTGACGAGGTTCGTGACGAAGCCCGAACGTGGCTGGAAGAGCACTGGCACCGGGAGCGGCCGCTGATCGAGTGGCGCAACCTGCTGGCCGACACCGGCTGGGGCACGCCGTCGTGGCCCGTCGAGTGGCACGGGCGCGGGCTGCCGCCGTCGATGGATGCCGTGGTGGCCCGCGAATTCGACGCAGTCGGAGCGGTAGGCGTGGCCGCCGGCGTGAGCATGTATCTCGTGGCGCCGACGCTGCTCGCCCATGCCGACGACGACCAGAAGCGGCGCCACCTGCGCCCGATCCTGACCGGCGAGCACAAGTGGTGCCAGCTCTTCTCCGAGCCCACCAACGGCTCGGATCTGGCGGGACTGGTGACCCGGGCTGACCGCGACGGCGACGAGTGGATCGTCAACGGCCAAAAGGTCTGGAACTCGGGTGCGCACAAGGCCCGGTTCGGCATTTTGATGGCGCGCACCAACTGGGATGTGCCCAAGCACCAGGGCATCTCGTACTTCCTCATCCCGATGGACCAGCCCGGCGTGGAGGTGCGCCCGCTGCGCCAGATGAACGGGCACGCCACGTTCAACGAGGTGTTCTTCGAAGATGCCCGGGTGCCGGGCAACGAGTTGGTCGGCAATCCCGGCGACGGCTGGCGCATCGGCCTCACCACGCTCACCCACGAACGGGCGGCGGTGGCCACCCGCCGTCCCCGCTACCCCGCCGACGGCGGCCCGACGGTCGAGCGGGCCCGCCAGGAGAGCGACGAGTACTTCGCCACCTACAAGTGGTACCCGCAGAGAGCCGGGCGGGCGAACCTGGTCGTGCCCGAAGCGCAGCGCACCGGCCGGGTCAGCGACCCGGTGATCCGCCAGCAGATCGCCCGGGTCGAGACGCTGCGCCGCATCTCGTCGTGGACCACCCAGCGTGCCCGCGACGCACGTGCGGCCGGCAAGCCGCCCGGTCCGGAAGGCTCGCTCACCAAGCTGAACATGTCGGTGACCGCCCGGGCCTGCCATGTGGCCCACACGATGATCGCCGGCTCGATGGGCATGCTGGTCGGCCCCGGTTCCAACGCCGACGGCATCGTGTCGGAGATCCTGATGTCCACGCCGGCCATGTCGATCGCCGGCGGCACCGACGAGATCCAGCGCAACATCATCGGCGAGCGGGTGCTGGGCCTGCCCAAGGAACCCGACGACGCCAAGGACATCCCCTACAAGGACGCCCGCCGCAGCTGAACCCTGGGCGAGCCGGGTGCAAGCAGCGCGTGGGCCGCTGGGTACGATCCGGCGCATGGCCACGCTGGGCTTGCGACATGCAGTGCTGTGGGTGAAGGACCCGGAGGCTTCCGCCAGCTTCTACGAACAGGCGCTCGGGCTGGAAGTCGCGAACCGCTACGGCACAGCGGTGTTCATGGCGTCACCCGACTCCAACACCGACCACGACCTCGGCTTGTTCGACGCTGCCGGCGAGGGCGCGCCGGCCCGCCATGTGGGCCTCTATCACCTGGCCTGGGAAGTGGCCACGCTGGCGGAGCTGGCCGAGGCCAAGACCCGGCTCACCGAGATGGGCGTGCTCGTCGGCGAGAACAATCACGGCGTCAGCCGCAGCCTGTACTGCCACGATCCCGACGGCATCGAGTTCGAGGTGATGTGGGAGGTGCCGCCGGAGCTGTATGAAGAAGACGCGCCCCGCAACATCCCGCTCGACCTCGACGCCGACATCGCCCGCTGGGGCGCTGACTGCCTCAGCCGCGGCGCCCGCCCCGCCGCCTAACTCACGTCGATCTTGTAGAGCTCTGCGGCGTTGTCCTGCAGGATCCGCTTCTGCACAGCGGCATCCAGGTTGCCGATCGCGTCGCGCACCCGCTCGACGCTCTTCGGGTACAGGCAAGTCGGGTGCGGGATGTCGGTCTCGAACATGATCTGGCTGGCCCCTATGTGGTCGATGGCCGGCGCCAGCGTCTGGGACTCGAACCAGAAGCAGCCGTAGAACTGCCGCCGGAAGTAATCCGAGGGCTTCATCGACAGGTGCGCCAGGTGCTCGGGCGCCGTCTCGCCGCACTGGTAGTCGAGCGCGTCGAGCAGGAATGGGATCCAGCCGATGCCGCTCTCCACCGACACGAAGTTGAGGTTCGGGTAGCGCTCGGGCACATCGCTCACCAGCAGGTTCACCATCCAGCGAAGCTGGCCCAGGAAGATCGCCGCCCCGCCGAGCGAGATCTTCACATCGCCCGACCAGGTGTCGTACGGCACTTTGCCCGACCAGTCGATGTCACCCTCTGATGCGCCGATGTGGAAGTTGACCGGCATCTCCAGCGCTTCGCAGATCTCCCAGAACGGCCGCCAGTCGGGCTGGGCGAAGTTGGGCATGCCCGAGTCGTGCGGGTTGGAGCACATCACGATGCCCTTGGCGCCGTTGCGGTGCGCCCGGTCGACCTCGAGCACGCTGGCGTCGATGTCCCACCACGGCACCAGCGCCATCGGCAGGATCCGGCCGCCCGAGCGAGCCTGCAGATCGGCCATCCAGTCGTTGTAGATCTCCACGCAGGCGATGCGCAGCGCCCGGTCCTCCACCTTGAGGAAGTTCTGGTTCCCGAAGCCGCCGACGTTGGGGTACACGATGCCGTGCGACACGCCCATGGCGTCCATCAGTTCGAGACGGGCGTCGCAGTCGTACGACGCCGCGTGCACCATCTCGATGTCGTGCTTGAGGAACTTCAGCCCGAGCATCTTCTCGCCGTCGGGCAGGATCGCCGACACGGCTGAGTCGCCGGCAATCGGGATGTCGCCGTTCACCACCCACTTGCGCTTGCCGTCGTGCTCGCGGATCTGCGGCACCAGGTCGCGGTACTTGGCGGGCGCCAGGCTGGTCCACAGGTCGTGCGGCTCGGTCCAGTGCGTGTCCGAGTCGACGATCTTGATCCCGGGAAAGAACTCGGTGATCGGCATGGCGTGCGCCCCCTCTCGGTGCCTGCCGGCACCGGATTCGAAACTACCAGTCACCCCTGCAGCAGTTCCGGGCTGGCCGTGCGCAGCGCAGACGCCCCTGCCCGCGGGCCGCTGTTCGGGCGAGCGCGGAACGGGTCACCACTAATCTCGCCACCAAGCTCGATCGCTCGACGGCGGAGGAGGCGGACCATGCTGCGACTCACGTTCTTGCTGCGGCGCAAGAAGGGCATGACCCGGGCCGAGATGCAGGACTACTGGCTGAACGTGCACGGCCCGCTGGTGGTATCGCATTCGGCCACGGCCAAGTTCCTGCGCTATGTGCAGGTGCACACCACCAGCGACGACCACAGCCGCCTGCCGGGCCGGCGCGGCGAGATGGAAGAGCCCTATGACGGGGTTGCCGAGGTCTGGTGGGAATCGAAGGAAGCAATGCTCGCCGCCATGCGCACCGACGGGGGGCGCGAGTTCGACCGGGCGCTGGTGGAGGACGAGCTCAACTTCGCAGACATCGAGAACTCCTCCGCGTACTACTGCTACGAGTACCCGCAGGTGAACCCGACGCCGGAGAACATCGTGGCCACCGAGCGGTCCAGCCTGGTCAAGCTGTACTTCAGCTTCCGCCACCTGCCGTCGCTCAGCATCGACGAGGCGCAGTGGTACTGGCGCACGCACCACGGCCCGATCATCCGGCGGCAGGCCCAATCGTCGGGCATCCTGCGCTACCAGCAGGTGCACGCCGACGAGCACTCCTTCACTGCAGCCGTCAACCGCTCACGAGGATCGCAGGTGGAGCCCTACACGGGCCATGCCGAGGTCTGGATGGACCGCAGCGCCATGGGCAACGCGATCCCCGAGAACCGGGCAGCGTCGCGCCGGGCGTATGAGGACGAGGCCAACTTCATCGACTTCGGCCGCTCGGTGATGTTCCTGGCCAAAGAGCACGTGATGGTCGACCACCGCTGAGCGTCGGAGACACTCGCCCGGCTGTCGTACCGGCTAGGTGTGGTCTTGGCGGCGGACCACGAAGAACCAGGTGAGGGCGAACGACAGCACCACCAAGATCACGCTCATCAGCCCAGCCTCGGCGATGAACGCGTCTTCGAACGAGCCGAAGATGCGGGTGGTCAGCGTGGAGAAGTCCAGCGGCGACACGAACAGGCTGATCGGCAGCTCCTTCATCACCGACAGCAGCACCAGCCCCCCGGCCGCGCCGAGCGCGGGACCCATCACCGGCATGTCCACGGTGAAGAAGCGGCGCACCGGGCCGGCCCCGAGCAGCCGGGCGGAGTCGTGCAGCCGGTCGGGCACGCTGCGCACCGCCACGACGCTGATGCCCATCGCCAGCGACCCGAAACGCACGATGTAGGCGAAGATCAGCAGCACGGTGGTGTCGCCGAGCAGCTCCAGCACCATGTCGGTCCGCAGGACCCAGAAGCGCATCGACAGCGCAATCAGCAGCCCGGGCAGCGCGAAGGTGCTGATGACCACGGCGTGCGCGAGCGACCCGGTGCGGGACCGGTGCCGTCCCACCAGCATGGCGATGGGCAGCACTGCCGCCACCGAGATGGCGGCAGCCACCACGCTCACCCACACGGTGTTGAAGGTGGCGTCGGCGATGCTGCCGTAGTCGACCGCGAGCGCCCGCTCGCCGGTCACCGAGCGCAGCACGCCCCGTTGCGCCCAGTCCACCAGCGCGATGAAGGGCGCGGCCACGCTCGCGAACACGGTCAGCCCGACCGCCGCGACGGCGGCGGGCCTCCAGCGACCCAGGCGATAGTCGAGGGGCCGGTTCGAGCCTGAGCGAGCACCGTCGGGCAGCCGGCGGGAGAACCACCGCTCGGCCAGCACCACTGCCGCTGCCAGCACCAGCAGCATCAGGCTGAGCGCCAGCGCCACTGGCGGGTTGGCCAGGTGGTTCGTGGCGATGGCGCGGGTCAGCGTGTCATAGCGCATCAGCTGCACGGCACCGAAATCGCTCAGCGTGTACAGGAACACCAGCAGCGTGCCCGCCCCGATGGCGGTGCCTGCGTGGGGCAGGCAGATGCGGCGGAACACCGCGAAGGCACTGTCGCCGAGCATCCGGGCGCTCTCTTCGAGGCTGCCGGGGAGCTGCCGCAGCCGGGCGGCGACCGGCAGGTACACGTAGGGGTAGGTCATCAGCAGCAGCACCAGCCAGGCGCCGAAGAAGCCGCGCAGCTCGGGCACCGTGGTGATGCCGATGTAGGCGAGCAGATCGTTGGCCAGACCGCCCGGGTTGAGCGTGCGGATGAACGCCGCCGCGCCCACGAAGGTCGGGTACACGAGCGGCAGCGGCAGCAGCACCCGCCACAGCCGGCGCAGCGGCAGGTCGGTGCGGGCGGTGAGCCATGCCAGGCCGGTGCCCAGCACCAGCGCGCATGCCGAGACCGAGACGGCGAGCCGCAGCGAGCGCCACAGCGGGCCCAGCGTGCGTGCGCTCCACAGCAAGCCGTCGGGGCCGGTGCCGTCGCGCAGTGCCCGGTACACCAGGTAGACGCCGGGGAAGGCGAACAGGAATGCCAGCGCCACGCCGGCGAGGCGCAGCGCCGGCGGTGCCGTGCTGCGCCGTCGCCGGGTGGCGGCGGTCATCTCAGCCACCTGATCGGGCCGGTGTCAGGACCGGTGTCACTCGTTCAGGATGCCGCTGGCCTCGATGATCTCGGTGGACCGGGCGAATCCCTCGCCGAGCGAGTCGAAGTCGATGCTTCCGACCTCTGGGCCGACGAGTGCGGGCAGGACATCGGCCGGAGCGACCCCTGCAGCCAGCGGGTACTCGAGGGTCTCGCTGCTGAAGTACTGCTGCACCGGTGCGCTCAGCAGGTAGGCGATGAAGTCGTTGGCTGCGGCCGTGTGCTCGCTGGCGGCCGTCACGGTGGCAGCGGTGATGATGAGCAGCGAGCCGATGTCGGAGCCGGCGAAGTCCCAGTTCGCGGCCCGGTGGCCGTCGCCGATGGCCTCGGCCACTTGGTACTGGTAGTAGTGGTTCACGAGGCCCATGTCGATCTCGCCGCGGCCGGCGGCCTCCACGATGGACCGGTTGTTGGGGTAGTAGCGGGCGTCGTTGGCCACCATGCCGTCGAGCCAGTGCGTGACCGCGTCGTCGCCGTGCTGGTGGCGGAAGACCGTGAACCAGTCCACGAAGGAGCCGTTGGTGGCCGGGATCGCCACCCGGCCGCGGTAGCGCTCGTCGGTGAGGTCGAAGACCGACGCCGGCAGCTCGTCGCCGGCGACGTTGTCGAGGTTGTAGACGAGCACGCGCTTGCGACCGGTGAACCCGACCCAGGTGCGAGTGCCGGAACGGTTCTCGCCGTCGACGAGATCGGCGACGCTTGCGTCGACGTTGCCGAGCAGGCCCTTGTTCTCCAGGAAGCCCACGGGTCCGGGCGAGCGAGACAGGAACACGTCAGCGCTGGTGCGGTCGCCTTCTTCGGCCAGCAGCAGCGCCAGGTCGGTCGAGGCGCCCCAGCGGACTGCCACATCAACGCCGGTCTCGCACTCGAACGCGTCCAGCACGGGCTGGATCAGGTTCTCGGTGCGACCGGAATAGACGGTGAGCTGCCGTTCACCGGCATCGGCGCATTCACCGTCGTAGATCGCCGCCGCAGGGCCTTCCAGCGTGCGCGCAGACCCGCAAGCGCTGGCGATCAGGGCGGCGCTGGTGGCGAGCACCGCCAGGCGGGTCAATCGTCTGCGCCGACTCGACGGCCGAGGCGCAGACGGAGGCGGCGGGGCGGAGGGGATTGGTGGCGTGAGCATGGCGCCGCACTATAGCCACAGTTTCCGAAGATTGTAAAGTTCACCTAACGAACGATGTGGAGCACCCTGTTCAGATCGCCAGTGCCATGGGCGGAGAATCGGTTTGTGTAGCGTGGAGGCGTGGCCCTAGGGTCACTGGTGGATCTCGACGGAATCGAACCGTCCGAGGAGGGCTATCACACCGGCTCGGCGCACCAGCGCGAGACCCACGAGAGCCGCACTCTTCGGGGTGCGGCTCTCGTCATGCTGGCAGGCCCAACTTCGTTGGCTCTCATTATTTTTCGTTCAGGCGAAGCGCAGGGGATCGGCGGCGCTCCAGTCGACGGGCTGCTCGTCGAGGTTGAGCGCGAGCTGGTGCCAGACCAGCTCGACCGCCGGCGGACCCACCGGGTCGGTCTCGGCGGCAGCGTTCACCATCAGCTCGTACATGGCGCCGTCGGTCTCGTCGGTGGGTCGAGACAGCAACTCCATGAACGCCTCGGCCATCTCGCAGGGCTCCAGCATCCGTGGCTGCCAGCGCCCGAAGACCCGCTCGTTGCCGGCGTACTCGTTGGTCATGCCGGTGCGCACGAACGGCAGCAGCAGCGTGAAGCAGGTGACGAGGTCGGCGCTGCGGCCCAGGTTCACCTTGAGCACCTTGGGAAGCTGCAGCACGGCCCAGTTGCTGAGCGCGTAGCCGGGCACTGCCGGGCCCGGATCGACGGCTTGTCGCGATGACACGTACACAATCTGCGCCTGCTCGCCTGCATACACCGCCTCGCCCGCCCACAGGTGGGTCGATGCCAGGAAGCCGTCGACCTTGGTGTCGAGCACCAACCGTGACTGCTCCAGGTTCTCGATGAAGGCCTGGCGCACCCGGGCCCGCCTCAGCGATGAGGACTCGCCCTCGACTGGCCGCAGGGTGCGGCCGAGGTTGTAGCCGGACTCGGTCAGCCCGGAGTTGCAGATCACCAGATTCGGCGGCAGGCCGCCCATCTGGTCGATGACGTAGCTGCGGATGGCCCACAGGTCTCGCAGGTTGGTGACGTCGGCCTGCACGGGGAAGGCATGCACGCCCTCGTCGCGCAGGCGATCGACCAGGTCGAACCCGTCTTCGTAGCTGCGATGGAAGTGAATGCCAACGCTCTCAGCACCATTGAGACCAGTGCTGAGTGCCATCGCCTGGCCGATGCCGCCGTCCTTGCCGGCACCGGTGATGAGCACGCGTCTGCCCTCTACGCCGCCGCGCAGCGCATCGAAGCGGAACCTGTCGGTGGGCGCGGTGTACGTCATGGCGTTGCTCCTCGTTGAGCGACGGGCTGATGTGTCGGAATCTGCCAGTTGAGCTCCCGGCCGGACGGCCGGTGCCGACCGCGAGTCTGCCCTACGCCAAGACCGGGGAAGTACGCCTTTGGCCCGGCTAGCGGCCGGTCCAGACCGGGTCGCGCTTCTCGACGAACGCCCGCGGGCCCTCCAGGAAGTCCTCGGTGCCGAGGATGTTGCGGAAGTGATCCTTGGTGATCTCCCAGCCGTCATCCTCGGAGCGGGCATGACTCTCCAGCACCACGGCGCGGCTCTCGCGCACGGCCTTGGGAGCATTCGCGATGATCCGATCGGCGAGTGCCATCGCGGCGGGCACCACCTCGCCCTCGGCGGCCATCTCGTTGACCAGGCCGAGCTGGTACGCCCGCTCGGCCGAGATCGGGTCGCCCGTCATGGCCAGCTCCAGCGCCACGTTGCGGCCCACCACCTGCGGCAGGCGGAACAGCCCGCCCGCGGCGGCCACGAGCGACCGCTTCACCTCGGGAATGCCGAAGCGGGCCCGGGGCGAGGCCACCACCAGGTCGCACGACAGCACGATCTCGAGGCCGCCCGCCAGCGCGGCGCCGTCCACTGCGGCGATCAGCGGCTTGGTGCGGGGGTAGCGGGCCAGGCCGGCGAAACCGCCCTTTTCTGTCTCGATGGGTTTCTTGGCGGCGACCGACTTCAGGTCGGCCCCGGCGCTGAACACCGTGCCGGTGCCGGCCAGGATGCCGACCCACACTTCGGGATCGGCCTCGAAGGTGTCGAGATGGGCTTCCATCTCCGATGACACCTCGTGGCTGATGGCATTGCGGGCTTCGGGCCGGTTCAGCGTGAAGATCGCCACCCGCCCCTGGACTTCGTAATCAACGACCATCGGGCCAATCTAAAGAGTGGTGCAGCTAAGTGCGCCCGCTGTGGAGGCGGCAGGTTGCTCAGCGGCGGATGTCGGGGGCGCCTAGGCGGGCTGCATCGGCGGTCTGGTCGTCGGGCCGGGTCTGGCTGTCGCGCTCGGCCTCCACTCGTGCGTGGTAGTGCCACACCTCGCGCTCGACGGCCTCGGGAGTCCAGCCGAGCTCGGCGCCCATCAGTTCGGCCGTGTCCTGCGCGGCGTCGACGCCCCGGTCCCACGACTCCACTGACAGTCGCGTCCGCCGGGTCAGCACGTCATCGAGATGCAGTGCCCCCTCATGGCGCACTGCGTGGACCACCTCGGCACGCAGGTACGGCAGTCCCTCGGCCAGGGGCCGGCCCAGGTCGGGCTGGGCGGCGATCAACTCGAGCACCTCGTCGATCCGGTCACCGTGGCGGTCGAGCAGGTGCGCGGCCGTGGCGCGGCTCAGGCCCACCCGGGCACCGAGCTCGTCGTGACGCCGTCGCCGCTCCTCGTAGCCATCGGCACCCACGAGCGGCGTGACCAGCGTGGCGGATCGGCGCGCGGCAGCGTCACGGCGGCGGCCGGGGAGCCGAGGCGCCGTGTGGCCCCGCGCCTCCCACACCTCGCCGAGCGCCAGCTCGACCGTGTCGGCCGCCATCACCCGGTAGGTCGTGTACTTGCCGCCCGCAACCGAGACCAGTCCCGGCGCCACCCGGGTGATCGCATGCTCGCGGCTCAGCTTGGCCGACTGCTCAGCCGAGTCGGGGGCATCGCCGGCCACCAGCGGGCGCAGGCCGGCATAGACGCCGCAGATGTCGTCGCGGCTGATCGGGCGGGCCAGCACACTGTTGAGGCGTTCGAGCAGCAGGTCGATGTCGGCGCTGCTGGCGGCGGGGTGGGCGTAGTCGAGATCCCAGTCGCTGTCGGTGGTGCCGATGATCCAGCGCTCGCCCCAGGGCACCACGAACAGCACGCTGGGAGGCGTGGGAACGATGAGCCCGCACTGCAGGTCGATCCGATCCCGCGGCACCAGCAGGTGGATTCCCTTCGATGCACGGATCCGGGTGCGGGACCCGTCGGGGGACTGGGCGCCACGGTCGGCAAGCTGCTCGATCTGGCTCGTCCACACGCCGGTGGCGTTGATCACCGCGTCGGCGTCGAGCTTGAAGGTGCTACCGGTCTCGCCGCAGTGCGCGATGACCCCGCGGACGGCACCGTCGGCAACCACCAGCTCCTGCACGCGGGTGGAGGTGAGGATGCGTGCACCATGGGCGGCAGCAGTGCGGGCGATGGCCACCACCAGTCGGGCGTCGTCGGTCTGGCCGTCCCAATAGGTGATGGCGCCCCGCACGACACCGGCGTCGAGGCCGGGTGCCAGGCGATGGGTGCCGCGCTTGCCGAGGTGCCGGTGCGAGCCATGGGCGTGGAGCCCCCGACCGGCCATCGCGCTGTACAGCGCGATGCCGAGCCCGGTGCGCAGCCGTTCCCGCCAGCCCCGCCGGATCGGGTACAGGAACTGGACGGGGCGCACGAGGTGCGGCGCCAGCCGGCCCAGCAGCAGGCGGCGCTCGGTGAGCGACTCGCGCACCAGGCCGAACTCGAGGCGTTGCAGGTAGCGCAGGCCCCCGTGTATCAGCTTCGATGAACGGCTCGAGGTGCCCGACGCCAGGTCACGCTGCTCCAGCAGGGCCACGCTGTGACCGCGCAGCGCCAAGTCGAGCGCGCAGCCGGCTCCGGTGACACCGCCGCCGATGACCACCACGTCGACGCCGCCGTCACCCTGCTCGCCGCTGAGCTCGTCGAGCCACGCAGCACGCTGCGCCGGCCCCAGCCGGCTGTCACCGGCAGCGTCGGACTCTCGTGACTCAGCCTTGCCGTCGCCGGTCACGGCAGGTTCATTCACTGTTCAGCCGCTCTGCGAAATGCCCGCCCTGCTTAGGCGAACTCGTGGGGCAGGTGGCGGCGGGCCGCCCAGCCGAACAGGATCCAGCCGAAGTCGCCCTCAGTGAGGTTGCGCTGCGCGATGCGTGCCTCCTCGGCGGAGATCGGGATGCCGCGGGTGGCCTTCATCTGCACTTCAGCCACGCGTTCCGCGAGCACGAACCAGCCCACCGCGTCGGCCGGGCTGGCTCCCACCGTGAGCAGCCCGTGGTTGGCAAGAATCACCGTGCGGCAGTCGCCGAGGGCAGCGGCGATGCGCTTGCCGCCGTCGGTGGAGAGGACCTGCACTTCCCCGTCGTCGAAGAGTGCGTGGTCTTCGAAGAAGCAGGTCGCCTCCTGGTTGATCGGTTCGATCATCCGCCGTTCAGCCGAGAACGGCGTGCCCCACTGGGTGTGGGTATGGGCAGCGGCGCCGATGTCGGGCCGGGCCTCGTGGATGGGGTGATGTATGTGGTAGGCGGCGTTGTTGATGGTTGCAGGCCTGCCTTGCTGGTCGGCGGCGGTGCCGTCGGGCGCCAGCAGCACGAGGTCGTCGACCGTCGCTCGTTCGAAAGGCACGCCGTACCGCAGCAGCCACATGTGGTCCGGCTGCAGCGGGTCGCGGCAGGTGATGTGGCCGTCGCCCAACTCGCCCCAGCGGAGCGTTCCGAACAGGCGGTATGCCTGGGCCAGGTCGGCCAGCAGGCGGGAGCGCTCGGCGTGCGGGTCGGTCTCGAACGGCTCGGCGGTCTCGGTGGCAGGGTCGCAAGCATTCACTCCGCGAATTCTGCCACGCCCGCGGTGCGCCGGATACGTCCGTAATCGCTTGCGGACTAGCCTCGGCTACGCAGGACTGTGCGCCTGAAATGGGGGTCTCATGGCAACGGTCACCCTCGACCGGCTGACGAAGAAGTACCCGAACGGGTTCGTCGCCGTCACCGACCTGAACATCGACATCTCCGACGGCGAGTTCCTCGTGCTGGTCGGGCCGTCGGGCTGCGGCAAGTCGACGGCGCTGCGGATGGTGGCCGGTCTCGAGGAGATCAGCGACGGGGAGCTGCTGATCGGCAGCGAGCGCATGAACGACGTGGAGCCCAAGGACCGCAACATCGCCATGGTGTTCCAGAGCTATGCGCTGTATCCCCACCTCGACGTGGCCCGCAACATCGGCTTCCCCCTGAAGCTGGCGGGCGTCCCCAAGGCGGAAATCACCGAGCGGGTGCGCACCGCCGCACGCCTGCTCGAGCTGGAGCCGCTGCTGGGCAACAAGCCGGCGCAACTGTCGGGTGGCCAGCGCCAGCGCGTGGCGATGGGCAGGGCCATCGTGCGTGACCCGGCGGTGTTCCTCATGGACGAGCCGCTGTCGAACCTCGATGCCAAGCTGCGGGTGCAGATGCGCGCCGAGATCACGGCCCTGCAGCACCGGCTGGGCGCCACCACCATCTACGTCACGCACGACCAGGTCGAGGCCATGACCATGGGCGACCGCGTGGCGGTGCTCAAGGACGGGCTGCTGCAGCAGGTGGATGACCCGACCGACCTGTACGAGCGGCCCGACAACCTGTTCGTGGCCGGCTTCATCGGCGCTCCTGCGATGAACCTGCGCATGGCCCGACTCAGCTCGGGCTCCGGCTCACATGAAGACGGCGGCGGCTGGCAACTGCAGCTCGGCTCGCAGGTGCTGGATCTGCCCGGGCGCGTGCTCGACGCGAGACCGGCGCTGAGCGCCTACGACGGCGCTGACGTCGTGGTCGGCATCCGGCCCGAGGCATTTGAAGACGTCTCGGTCGCGACCGGCGAGGAAGCTGGACCGCGCCTGCGGGCGACGGTGTCACTGACCGAAGCGCTGGGCTCGGACCTGCTGCTGCACTTCCCGCTCGACGCACCCTCGGTGGAGGCGGGCGATCCCGACGCGCTCGAAGGCATCGAGGACCGCATGGTGATCGCCCGGGTGCATCCTCGCAGCAGCGCCCGGCCCGGCTCGACTGTCGAGCTCAACGTGGAAATGGACGGCCTGCACTTCTTCGATCCGCAGACCGAAGCCGCCATCCGCTCCTGAGGTGCGCCCGCTGCGGAGGCGGCAGAACCCTCTGCGACCAGCGATCCAGCAGGTCGCAACGTCGCAGAGCCTCCTGCCGCCTCCACAGCTATGGCATCTGCGCCTTCCTGCGCGCCTAGGGCCGCCAGAGGGGTTGGTGCGGGAACGATTGCAGGACGAGTCGACCGAAGAGGTCGCATTCGGCTTGGTGGGGGTAGCCGGACAGGATGAAGGCGTCAATGCCCACGTCGCGGTAGGCGTCGAGCTTGGCCGTGATCTCGTCGGGGTTGCCGACAATTGCAGCTCCGGCGCCGCTTCTGGCTCGGCCGATGCCGGTCCACAGGCCTTCTTCCGCGAAGCCGTCGTCATCGGCGCCGTCGCGCAGCTCAGCTTGGCGTTGCACGCCGACGGAGGCCGAATCGAGCGCTCGGGCGCGGATTGAGGCTCCGGTGTCGTCGTCGAGCTGGCTCACCAGTCGGCGGGTGGCATCGATGGCCTCTGCGGTAGTGGGGCGCACGATCACGTGGGACCGCAGGCCGAACTTCAGCTCGCGCCCGACAGCGCTCGCCCGGTCTCGCATCTCGCTGACCGTTGCCGCAACGCCCGCGACGGTGTCGGGCCAGGTCAAGAACACGTCGGCGGCGACTGCGGCGGTGTGCTTGGCGTCGTCGGAGAAGCCGCCGAAGTAGAAGGGCGGGCAGTTCCCGCTCGCGGTGCCGACGCGTGGGGGTTCGAGCTGCACCGAGACGAACTCGCCGTCGAAGTCGACCGGCTGGCCATTGAGCAGGGTGCGCAGCACCTCCATGTACTCGCGGGTGCGCTGGTAGCGCGGGGCCGACGGCAGCGGTGCACCGGGCAGGTCGCTGGAGATGATGTTGATGGTGAGCCGCCCGCCCGCCATCTGGTCGATCGTGGCGAGCTGGCGCGCCAACTGCGGAGGCCAGAGCTCTCCCATGCGCACCGCCAGCAGCAGGTTGATCCGCTCGGTTCTTGTGGCGATGCCGGCGGCGAAAGCGGTGGCATCGATGCCCAGCGTGTAGCCGGAAGGCAGCAGCACGTTGTCGAAGCCGTTTCGCTCGGCGGTGGTGACGATGTCCGCGCAGTGCTCCCATGAACTGGCCAAGGCCCGATCCGGCACGCCCAGGAACTCATAGTCGTCGTCGCACAGCGCTGAGAACCAGGCAATCTCGGGTGGGGCCGTGTTCATCGCCGCCGCTCCGCAAGCTCTGCCGCGGTGCTCATCAGCCCAGCCCGGCGAGTTCGGCAGGGGTGAGCAGCTCGCTCATCTCTACTGGTCGGCCCTCGTCTATCGAGATGTGCGCGGCCCGGCCGATGGCCACCGACCACAATCCATCGGCCAGTGTGCATTCGGCCGGGCTCGATGTGAGCACGGCGTCCCGGAAGCGTTCCAGCTCGATGTACGACGAGCCATGGTGGTGGCCGGTCACCGGTGCGGCGCTGGCGACCTGCCGCTCGGTGACGTTGCCGATCCAGTCACGCCCGCGCACACCCACCCGCAGCACATCGTCGGGGATCAGCGCCTCGAGCTTGCCGCCCTCGCCCACCACCGACAGCTCTTCCTGGTTGCGTGTGGCGTCGGCGAACATGCACAGGTCCAGCAGCGCCCTCGCGCCTGAGGCGAAGTCGACGATTACGAAGGCGTTGTCCAAGATGTCTGGCGTCTCGCCGCCGTAGCTCTCGTCGAGATGATTCAGATCCTGCGCGCCCGACGCCATCACGCGGACTGGCTCGTCGCCCACGATGAATCGCATGAGGTCGAAGAAGTGGCAGCACTTCTCGACCAGGGTGCCGCCGGTGTTGCGATTGAACCGGTTCCAGTCGCCCACCTTCGGCTGGAAGGGAAAGCGGTGCTCTCGGATGGACACCATCGCAATGCAGCCCACGGCGCCGGCATGAGCCTGTTCGATGAGTGCAGCCACCGGCGCCATGTAGCGGTACTCCAGCCCCACCCACACGAGTGGTGCGTCGGGCCCGAGCGCCTTGATGCCGTCGATGATGCGCCGGCAGTCGTCCAGCGTGGTGGCGAGCGGCTTCTCAATGAGCTGGGGCACACCGGCAGCGGCTACGTCCAAAACGATGTCGGTGTGGAGGTGGTTCGGCGTCGCCACCACCACGGCATCGCACAGCCCCGCATCGAGCAGTTCGTCGTGGCTGTCGAAGCTGGGGACGGGATCGAGCCCGCCGCAAGCCAGTTCGTGCTGGGCCGCCTTGAGCGACGGCTCCCAGTTGTCGCACAGCGCCGCGACCTCGGCGCCGTCGAGCGCGATGAGGTTGGCGATGTGCTCGATGCCCATCATGCCGGTGCCGATGACGCCGAAGCGCACCGGCTCGCTGGCCGCTAGGGCCACGGCTCCGCCCTCTGTCTCGGCCTCGTGGGTGCCGTCGCTCACGGCAATGGCTGACCTTCCGAGGCCTCGACAATGTCGTAGACGTCGTTGCGGTCGAGCTGCACGCCGAGCGCCGCCTGCATCGCTTCGAGTCGTTCCGGTTGCTGTGTGCCGACAATGGCCACCGGCGCGGTGGGATGTGCCAGTACGAAGGCCACGCACACTGCGGCGCGGTCGACGCTCTCCCGATCGGCCAAGCGGTCCAGCGTTGCCAGCAGCTCCGGCTGAACCCCGCGGTCGTCCTCGCCCGCCTGTGCCATGAGTCGCCCGCCGGCGAGCGGACTCCATGCCAACGGCACCATGCCCATCTCCGAGCACAGGTCGAGCGTGCCGTCTCGCAGCGCGTCCAGGCAAGCGGCTGAATACTCGGGCTGGGTACTGGCCAGCGGTGCGTCGAGATGGGCCGCCAGCGCCCGGGTCTGCGCAGGCGTGTAGTTGGACACGCCGACGGCGCCCACCAGCCCGTCGGCAACCAACCCGTCGAGTGTGTCGGCCACTTCGGCGGGGTGCGTGAACATGTCGGGCCGGTGCACCTGGTACAGGTCGATGCGGTCAGCCCCGAGCCTGGCCAGCGAGGCCTCGCACGCAGACCGCATCGCTGCCGCGCCCGAGTCGTAGGGCACCGGCGGCACGATGCCGCCCTTGGTGGCGAGCACCATGCGATCGCGCAGGTCGGGCCGGGCCCGCAGCACCGCACCCAGGTTCTCCTCGCAGGCCCCGAAGCCGGTGCCGCCCCAGTCCAGGCCGTACACGTCGGCGATGTCCACCAGATTCATGCCGAGCTCAAGCCCGGCCTCGATCAGCGCCGCGTTCTGGCCGACATCGGTGCCGGTGAAGCGCCACAGCCCCAGTGCCAGCGGGCCGATCTCGACACCGCCCGGTCCGAGCCGCCGCGAGCCCGTGCGAACTAGGGACGAGTCGCCCACAGCGCTCAAGACTTCACCGAGCCGGCCAGCAGCCCGCGCACGAAGAAGCGCTGCAGGAAGAAGAACACCAGCATCGGCACGCCTGCCTGCACGAAGGCGCCCGCCGACAGCAGGTGTTCGCGCAGGCCGAACTCGCCGGCCATCGAGGCGATCTTGATGGTGGCGGGGTAGTTCTCGCCTGCCGCGCCCAGCATGGTCAGGGCGATCAGGTAGTCGTTCCAGGTCCACAGGAACTGGAAGATGGCGAAGGCCGCCAGGGCGGGAACCGACAGCGGTACCACGATGCGCCAGAAGATGGTGAAGTGGTCGGCGCCGTCGATGCGGGCCGCCTCGAACAGCTCACCGGGCAGCGTCGAGATGTAGTTGTGCAGCAGGAAGATGGCGAACGGCAGGGCGAAGGCCGTGTGGGTCAGCCAGACCGCCGTAGCGGTGCCGGCGAGGCTGAAGTCGGGGAACAGCGTGACGACGATCTCGGTGCCGGGAAGGGTCCAGTGGGCACCGCCGGCGAACATCTGCAGCAGCGGCAGCAAGGCGACCTGGTTGGGCAGGGCCAGCAGCGAGACGGTGCCGATGAATAGCCACTCGCGGCCTCGAAACGGGATCCACGCGAACGCGTACGCCGCGAGGGCGGCAATGGCGATGGGGATGATCGTCGCCGGGATAGCGATGGCGAAGGAGTTCAGCAGCGCCTGCCACAGCCCGCCGGTCTGCTCGCCCGACGACAGCACATCGGCGTAGTTCTCCAGCGTCCAGTTGCCTTCGGTGAACGATGTCCACCAACCGGAGGCGCGCTGGTCGTCACGGTGCCGGAACGAGTTGAGGAACAGGCTGCCAGTGGGAACGCTCCAGACGATCACCATCAGCCACAGCACCCAGGCCGGTATCGAGCGCAGGAAGCGGTACACGGCCCGCCCGACGCGGTCGGGGCCGCGTCGCCCGCGCTGCGCCGAACCGCTGCCTGCCGGCCCGGGGGCCTTTTCGGCCGCTGCGGTCTCGGCGGCGCTACTCACCGCGCTGCATCCGTCTGATGTTGAGGCCCATGACGGGCACCACGCCCAGGAACAGCACCACCGCCAGTGCCGAGCCCAGCCCCAGGTTGAACTCGGTGAAGCTGCGCTGCCACATCTCGTTGGCGATGACCTGCGTGCCGAAGTTGCCGTTGGTCATTACCCGCACGATGTCGAACACTTTCATGACCAGCACGATCATGGCGGTCATGACCACCGTGATGGTGGGCACGATGGTGGGCAGCGTCACCCCGAAGAACACCTGGCGCTCGTCGGCGCCGTCGACGCGGGCCGCCTCGATCAGGTCGGCCGGCACGGCCTTGATCGCCGCCGACAGGATGACCATGGCGAACCCCGTCTGAATCCAGATGAGCACCACCATCAACCACACGTTGTTGAAGGGCGATTCCTGGACGAACAGGATGGTCCCCGCGATCGGCTCGTCATTGGGACCGAGCGCCGAGCCGCCCACGCCGGGACCCAGGAAGCGGTAGATCAGCCACAGCAGCGGGATGGCCGCAATCGCCGACCCCACAGCGATCGCCGACTGCCGCCGCCGCACGCCGAATGCGCACAGCGCGGTGAGCAGGACAGTGACGGCGGCCAGCACAGCAACGGCGGTCCACGCGCCGCCGCTCGACGGCCGCAGCGTGCCCAGCCAGACCCAGATGGCGTTGAGCAGTCCGGTCTGGGACTTCTGCGGCGGCCGGGCGATGTACATGAAGCGCCAGATGATCCCCGCGCCGACGAAGGAGATCGCCATCGGCAGGAAGATCAGGCTCTTGGCGAACGACTCGCGCTTGGTGCGGTCGGCGATCACTGCGGCCAGCAGGCCCAGCGCCGTGGACAGGAAGGTGACCGCCACCACCCACCACAGGTTGTTCATGACGGTGCCGCGCAGGTTGGCGAACACGGCGAAGCTCAGCAGCAGGCCGCCGCCGAGCCCGATCCCGACGGTGCTGGCCGACACGTCGGCCCTGACGCCGCGACTGCGGCCCCGACTCATCGCGATGAGGGTTGCAATGGCGAACAAAATGAGGCTGCCCCAGAACAACCGGCTGCCGAAGATGCCTGCCCAGCCCGACAGATCCACACTCTGCGCGTTGGTGAAGATCTCGCCGTAGTTGGCGAGCCCACGGAAGCTCTCGCCCGCCTTGTCGAACAGCGACAGGTAGATGGTGCGCAGCAGCGGCACGATCAGCCCCAGCGCGACGAACAGCATCGCCGGCCCCACGAACGTGAGCGCTCGCAGCCGGCCCTGCAGCGTGGCGATGCGGTCACCGCCAGGAGACCGCTTCACACCGACTGCCGCACCCGCCAGCCCGAACACAGCAGCTCCGATGACAATCCACATGAGGGTCGGGTTGATCCACCCGAATGAGGGACCGTCCAGCAGCGGCGTGCACTCATCGTTGCGGGAACCCTCGACTGCGACGCATCTGCGGAGTCCCGCCGCCACTGCGCCCGCGCCTGCGCCGACGAGCACACCCGCCACCGCCGCCACGACGGCCCAGCGGCGCTCGACCAGTCCGAACAGCCGGTGGGTGCCCCAGAACACGGCGGCGCTGGCGCCGACGGAGATCACGATGCCCAGAAAGGCACCCCACAGCGCTGCCATCGTCGCAGTCTTACAGGCGACCGGTAGGCGGGGCGGACCGTGGGTGGGCGCCCCTTCCCAGGGGGCTCAGCCGGAGTCCGAACGCGCCGGAGGCCGGCCCACGTCGGTGGGCCGGCCTCCGTTCACGCATGTTGTTGCTCAGCCGTCCTCGAACGACTGCCGCCGCTTACTGCGGCCAGCTGTCGTCGATGGCTTGGGTTGCCTCGGCGACGCTCTTGTCGCCGTTGACGACTGCGGTGCCCTCGGTCCAGAAGGTGCCGGCGCCGACCTCGGCGGGCATCAGGTCTGAACCGTCGAAGCGCACGACATCGGCGTTCTGCAGGATGTCGAGGAACGACTGCTCGAGCGGCTGGTACACGCTCGGGTCCTGGTTCGTCGCTGCCGACAGGAAGCCGGACAGGCCGCCGCCCTTGCGCTCGGTCTGTGCCTGCTGGCGCACCTCGGCGTACTCGGAGCTGGCGAAGTACTTCATGACTTCCCACACCTCGGGAGCGTCGCGGAAGGCGCCCACCAGGGTGCCGGCGCCCAGCACAGGCTGGTCGCCCTTGACCGACGGGAAGTAGAAGGTGTCCACGGCATCGGCCGAGCCGTCGGCGAATGCGGTTCCCTCCGGGATGAACGCCGCGTAGAAGGACGCCTGACGGTGCATCATGCAGTCGTTGTCGACCAGCGGTTGGCCGTTGTCGCCGAATGGAGTGGCGGCGATGGAGCCGCCCGCGGCGAACACCATGCCCGGCGTGTTCCACAGGTCGAGCACCTCGGTGAACACACCGCTGACTTCGGCGCTGGAGAAGGCCAGTTCACCGGCGACCCATGCGTCGTATTCGGCGGGCGTGTGGAAGCGCAGCATCAGGTCTTCGACCCAGTCGGTGAAGGTCCAGCCGGTGGCCGGGCCGCTCTCGATGCCGATGCAGAAGGGGGTGTCGCCGTTGGCGATCATCTCGGCCGACAGCGCCTTGAGCTCGTCCCAGGTGCCGGGCACCGAGTAGCCCTTCGACTCGAACAGCGCCGGCTTGTACCACACCAGCGACTTCAGGTCCGACTTGTTCGGAATGCCGTACTGGGTTCCGTCGACATCGCCGAACGCCGTCCAAGCGGGCGTCCAGTGCTCGTTCATGGCTGCGATGACATCGTCGGGCAGCGCGATGAGGTGGCCGTCACGTGCGAAGTCGGCCAGCTTGCCCGGCTGCGGGAAGATGAAGATGTCCGGCGGGTTGCCGCCGGCTGCTTGCGCATTGATCTGGTCCGCAGCGTCGCGGGCACCGGTGTAGCTGACCTCGATGCCGGTCTGGGCGGCGAAGTGGTCGAGCGCATCTCGCAGCGCACCGGCTTCCTCGTCGCTGGACTCGGGACCGAAGACGGTCACCTTGGTGCCCGACAGGTCCATCATGTCATCAGACATGTCGTCATCCATGGAGTCGTCCATCGACTCGTCATCCATGGAGTCGTCCATCGACTCGTCGGCCATGGAGTCGTCCATCGACTCGTCGGCCATCGCCTCGGTCGCGGCCGGCGCCTCCTCGGCGTCTCCGTCGTCATCGCTGCCGCATGCCGCCGCGATGAGTCCGAAGGCCAGCACGATGGCCAGAAGACGCGCCCAGCGGAGTCGGGTGCGTCTGTTGCTGTGGTCTTTCATGTGTTCCTCCCTGGGGGGACGCAAATCGGTGCGCCCGTGCACGTTGCAAGCGCTTGCAGACGCGGTTGCCGAAGCCTAGCCGACTGTCAAATGGCCGCGCCCGCCGGGGATCTCACGGGGAACCCACTGAGTCACGGACGATCAGCTCGGTGTCGAGCTGGATGTGCTGGGGTGCCGGCGTGGCGGTCTCGAGCGACCGCAGCACCAGCTCCGCAGCGGCGACTCCCTGGTCGGCGACGTGCTGCCGCACCGTCGTCAAGCCCACGAGGCGGCTCTGGTCGTGGTCATCGACGCCGACGAGCGACAGATCGTCACCGACGCGCAGACCCAGGTCGCGCGCTGCGAGCATGGCGCCGAACGCCTGCTCGTCGCACATGGCGAAGATCGCACTCGGCGGCTCCGCGGCCCCGAGCAGCACGTGGGCCGCGCGTCGTGCCTCGGCCCAGCTGTTGCTCGTCGAAACGGTCATCGCCGGATCCGGCGTCAACCCCGCTGCGCTGTGCGCCCGGGCGTAGCCCTCCGCTCGCTGGCTGGGGATGGAGAAGTTGAGCGAATCCCCGCTGCTGAGGCTGAGCAGCCCGATGCGCCGGTGACCGTTGTCGAGCAGGAGGTCGGTGGCGGTGCGGCCGACCGCCACGTTGTCCACCGTCACCGAGCTGAGCGCCGCCGTCCGGAAGCCGACCGTGACAGCACAGCCGCCTTGTGCCACGAATGCGCTCGCGACATCGGGACCCACGGCGACGTCGATCAGCACTACCGCATCGCTGCGACCCGATCTGACGCCGTTCAGCTCGATGAAGCGACGGCGTTCGTCGGAGTTGGCGACGCCCGACAGCAACAGGTCGTATCCCGCTGCGGTCGTGTGATGGCCCAGCGCACCCACGATCGTCGCGTTGAACCAGGCGGCCGGGTCGGGCACCGCCGCGGCAATCGTGTTGGTCGTCCCTGCGGCCAGCCGTGCTGCGGGCAAGTTGGGCCGGTAGTCGAGTTCGGCAGCGGCCGTGAGCACTCTCTGCCGTGTGGCTGAGGCGACATGGGGCAACCCCCGCAATGCCCGGCTGACCGTCGCAGTGGATACTCCCGCGGCTCGGGCGACGTCGCCGATCCGAACCATGGGACCCGTCATTCCTGCCACACCATCGCGCTCGCCGGGGCGAGTAGATAGGTCCCGTTCGACTGTCTCGACCCAGCGGGCGCTCGGGATTCGGCTACCCCGTCATAAGGATGGGGACACGCCGCCGACGAGTCATACAGCACGGTGGCGGCGGCCGGGATCTCCACTTCGTGGGAGTCCTCGCCGACGCTCGCAGCGACCCCGATGCGGCCCCGGCGGTACGAGATGACCGGTCCGCGACCGCTGTCGATCCATTCCACGGCGTCCTCGCCGTCAGCAGATCCATTCGACAGTACGGACCGCACCCGCTGCTGGGTGTCGAGCAGCGCCTGGTAGGCCCCCAGCCACGACCGCTCGTCGTTGGACTGCGCAGCGGCCGTCTCGCCCGAGGGACGCGCGGCAGAGCGCAGCCACGGCTCGGCGGCCGAGAAACCGTTGTGCGGACCGTCGCCCCAGGGCATCGGGGTGCGGCAGCCGTCTCGGCCGGCGTTCACGTCATCGTCTGGACCGACGGGATCCAGCTTGTCCTCAGCCGCGACCTCGCCGTCGACCAGCCCGAGCTCCTCGCCCTGGTACAGCACCAGGGTTCCGGGCAGGAACGCAGCGAGCACATTGAAGGCAAGCGTGCGGGCGGCACCCCAATGCTGCGAGGTCCCCGCGGCACGGTCGGCATCCCACACTGACGCGAAGCGGGTCGGCGCCCGCGGCATGTCGTGGCTGCTCATCGCCCACACCAGGCGGTCGGCCAAGGCACTCGACGGGCCGCGCAGCGTCCTGCGGATCTCGCCGGGCTCCCACTCGATGTGCATCGGCGCGAACCAGTAGCCGCCGTGCATGCCGTCGGGCGGCAGCAGATCGTCCATGCCCCGCGGATCGAGGTGGTACGTCTCCCCGTGCAGGAACGCCCCGTAGGAATCGCAGATCTTGCGCCAGCGCCGGAATACCTCCTGGCTCTCGGGCTGGAAGACGTCGTAGAGATGCTCGAAGCAATCCCACTGCTCCCAGCGGGATGCTCGGGGCGGGATGGGCAGGAGCTGCGGATTCGAGCGCAGACCAGCGTCCTTGACCAGGCCGCCGGCCACGTCGACCCGGAAGCCGGCGACACCGCGGTCCAGCCAGAACCGCAAGATCTCGTCCCACTCGTCGGCCACTGCTGGATTGCGCCAGTTCAGATCCGGCTGCGATGTCAGGAACAGGTGCAGGTAGTACTGGCCCGAAGTCGGCTCCAGCGTCCATGCCGGACCTCCGAAGTAACCCACCCAGTTGTTCGGCGGTCCGCCGTCGGGGGCAGGGTCGCGCCAGATGTAGTAGTCGCGGTAGCGGGCCCGCCCGGCTTCGCCGGCGTTGCCGAGTGCGGCCTGGAACCATCGGTGAGCGCTGCTCGTGTGGTTGGGCACCAAGTCGGTCACGACGCGGATGCCGCGATCGGCGGCGTCGGCCACCAACGCGTCGAATGCGGCCAGATCGCCGAACAGCGGGTCGACATCGCAGTAATCAGCGACGTCGTAACCCCAGTCGTGTCCGGGCGTGGGATAGAAGGGCGTCACCCAGATGAAGTCGACCCCGAGGTCGCTCAGGTAACCGAGCTTGGACCGGATGCCGGCCAAGTCGCCGACGCCGTCGCCGTTCGAGTCGGCGAAGGATCGCAGATACACCTGGTAGCCGACAGAGTCGGTCCACCATGGCAAAGACAATTGGGGCGAAGACGGGCGGCGGTCCGATGTCGGGCTGTCAGGCGTCACGCCGTCTCCAGTCATGTTCCGGGCAGCGCCACCACCTGCGGCAACGCGCCTGCGGTCAGTCTGCCCCGATTCTGCAACCGATTGCAGGATCAGATCATGCGGCGGTCGGGCCATGCAACCCAAAGGTCGGGCCATGCAACCCAAAGACCGACCCGCCGAAGCGGGCCGGTCCTTGGTCTGTCAGTTTGGGTTGTGTGATGTGCGGCTCGGAGTTCACACCCCGAGCTGTGAACACACGGCTTGTCTAGCGCAGCGCAACGAATAGTGTCAACTGTCCGAGCGCAGCCGCGCGGAAACGCTCTCCGCAGGTGCACAGGCCCCATCGTCGTGCACACGCTGCACCCATGATGATCGGCCCGCCATCATGAGACCGGTCAGCGAACAGAAAGGCGCCCGTCATGCCACAACCTCCCAGCCCCTATGACTTCCTTCCTGCAGTCGCGTCGTTCGAGGTGCGAAGCGACGACGTTGCCGAGGGGCGGATGCTCCCGATGCCGCAAGTCTCGGGCATCTTCGGCGCCGGCGGCGAGGACCGGTCCCCGCACCTGTCGTGGTCGGGCGCGCCCGAGGGAACCCAGAGCTACGCCGTGACCTGCTTCGATCCCGACGCGCCGACCGGCAGCGGTTTCTGGCACTGGGTGGTGTTCGACATTCCCGCCTCATGCGCCGAGCTCGCCTCAGGTGCCGGCGACGCCGAAGGCAGCGGGCTGCCCGACGGTGCCAAGCAGCTTCGCAACGACGCGGGACTGTCGGGCTACCTGGGCTCGGCGCCGCCGGCCGGCCACGGCCCGCACCGCTACATGTTCGCCGTGCACGCGCTGAGCGTTGCCTCGCTGCCGATCGACGAGAACGTCTCGCCGGCGATCTGCGGCTTCAACATGTTCGGCACCACGCTGGGCCGCGCCCTCCTCACGCCCATCTACGAACAGAGCTAGCCATGGCGGCCGGAAGCGCCCACAGCGGCGTTCCGGCCCCACCGGCTCGAGCGAATGGCGTTGCGATGCGCCGCCTCGCTCGGAATGACGACGTGGGGGAACCGTGCTTGAGGACGATCACGATCTGACCGACGATGATCTCGCTGCCCTCGAGGTCATCTACCGCGTCATGTGGGAGGACGAGGGCGCCGGGCTGCACAAGCACGTGGCCCGCAGCTTTCGAGCGTGGGCTCAGACGCAGCATCCGCATCTCGACGTGGCCGACGTCGAGGGCGACGGCGGCGACGACGGCCAGATGGCGCGGGAGAACGGCAGCCGCGTCGACCTGACGCGGGCCACCAGGACGAACGGCGGTGTCACGACGACGACATTGGAGCTCACACAGCACGCCGCACTGGGCAGGTCGGTGGTCACGATCCGGGTTCTCAGCGGCAATGGCGAAGCCTGGGTTTGGGTGGATGTCGAGGCGCCTCATATCGCTGCGACGCCGGGGAGCCTCGGTGCGGCCGACCCGGGGGTCCCCGCTGCGCCCGGTACCGACTCCGGGCAGTCGCGCTGGGCCCAGCTCCGCTCGACGGGAGCGGAGTCGCTGGTGTCCGAGTTGCTTGACACCGCCCACCGCCGGGGCGGGCGGCCTCACCTCGGCCGTGAACCGCTCACGACCTCGCCGGTTCCTGTCCGTGATGCCGAGCACGCCAAGGCCATCCGCAATGCGGTCTTGTCGCCCGATCGACCGGTGCCGTACCTCGTGCTGGCGTGGGATCCCATCAACCCGAACACGGCACTGGGCGACATGACCCGGCGAGCGCAGAGCGCGGCTTCGCAGGTCGCCGGCTTGGCTCGCGTCTTTGTCATGCCGCTGGAAACGCTGACACCGTTCCAGCGCCTCATCGGCGGCGAGATGGACCTCGAGCCCGGCGAGGCCCGGTTGTACCTGCCCGGTGAGCACGAGCCGCACCGGCACCGCACGCTCGCCAAGGAAGTGGTGCGTTCAAGCCCGCATCAAGCCGGCCGCTGGGCAAGCCAGCTCTTGAGCCTGGCCATGGTCGAACGCGAGCCGCCGACGCTCTTCAGCCAATCCCAAGCCGAGCTCGGCAGCCAACGCAGGGCACCCGAACTTGCCTCGGGCTCTGGCTTGCACGAGCGCATCGAGGCGCTCGAATCTGAGCGTGACGATCTGTGGGAAGCGTTGTTCGAGACGCGCGAGCAGCGACAGGCAGCCCGGGATCAGCGTGACGAGATGTCACAGCAGGTGCTCGACATGCAGGACGAGCTTGAGCTGGCGCAGCTCCGGACTGAAGAGCTCCAGGAGAAGCTCATCGACAAGGAGGACCAGATGGTGGAGATGCTGGTCCGAGTCGGCGAGGCCGGCACCCCGATGGTGACCGACGCCGCGGGCAGGAAGTACCCGCCGGTGACCTCGGTGAGCCACGCGCTGCAGCTGGCACGGGCCAACCTCGTCCGGGTCGAGATCCCGCCCGAGGTCGACCAGCACGTCGCGGAGCTCGACAACTCGATCGAGGCGCGGTCATGGGCCCGCAGCGTCTTCGACGGGTTGCTCGCGCTGGAGGCCTACGCCCACTCAGGTGCCGAGTTCGGCGATTTCCGGGACTGGTGCAAGTCGAGCAAGCACCCGCGCAAGTGGTTCGCGAATTCGAAGAAGCTGGCGATGCGCGAATCCGAAGAGGTGATGAGGCGATCCGAGCTTCGGCGCCTGCGGGACATGCCGGTGTCGGCGCGCGTCAGCGACGCGGGCCACATCGTCATGGAGGCGCATCTCAAGCTCTCCAACGGCGGCCTGGCGCCGCGGCTCTATTTTCATGACGACACTGGCCGCATCACCGGCAAGGTGCATGTGGGCTATATCGGCCCGCACCTGCCCACCAAGCGCTTCAGGTCCTGACCGAGCCTCATTGGCTGGCGCCTCCGAGGCGGAACGTGACTCGGACAAACCTTGCGTCGGCATCATGATTGAGTTCAGGCTCGGATCCGTTGAATTCTCGCATTGCGGCGCGCATGAGCGGCCAACCGCGGGCGCGTTGTTCCATAAACCTCATCGTCAGCAGATAGTTGGCGATGGACTCGTTGCGGGAACGCGCTGACCCACCTGCTCGAACACTGTCGGGTGTCATGTGGTTTGGAAGTGAGCCCGGACTGGTCAGTTCGGCCCTGTCTTCGAAGACGTCTAGCTGAATCTTGGATCCGGTAATCGCGTAGTCGCGATGCGCGACTGCGTTGGTCAGGGCCTCCCGCAGTGCTTCGATCGGAAGCAGATAGCGGTCTGTACGCAGCAGCCCGCTGTAGGTCTCGAAGCGTCCGAGCGTCTGGAACCAAGCGAGTGCGCGTGTCAACTGCTCATCGAGTCGCCCAGTGGCGCCGCTGACGACGAGAGGTGATGCGGCGCGGTCGGCACCCGCGTATGCAGCGCATGCGATCCGGAAATTCGCCGTCTGGGGATAGCGCTGCGGCTCGGTGCCAAATGCCAGCACTCCATACAGTGTCGGTCGTAGCTGGCCGCCGACGTCAACTAGGACGCTTCGATTGCGCAAGTCGTCATCGGCGTGCGGTTGAGGTCCTTCTTCAGTTTCGATGTCGAGTTGTCGCAGATACGCACGGAAGGTGCCGAGATCAATGTCGCTGCTTGAAGCAGCTTCGATCGCTCGCTCCTCGGTGAGTATGTAGCCGAACAGGTTGTACAGATCCTGCAATTCTGAGGGTGAGGGCTCAACACTGCTGCGACCCCGGCGGACCCACACTCGCCCGTCGTAGCGCAACGGCTCATACCCACGCTGGCGAGGTACTTCAATCCAATGAACCCAGCCGTTGGGGTCATTGCGCCGACCGAGGCGTGCGCTGACGGGTGAACTGCAGCCGGTCTGAAGAAACGAAGTCAACCGCTCCTGCAGTCCCTCGCTGTCTTCGGCGACGCCCATGATCTGTCGAGCATCACTGACCCCAAGCACGACGAGCCCGCCCATGGTGTTGGCGAACGCGCAGATCGTCTTGCCGATGTTTGATTTGTCCTTGAAGTTCGACTTGAACTCGGTGCGTTCATTCTCGCCCTTGGCGATGCGGTTGAGGACTTCTGTCCATTCCATGGCTGCCGTCCAGTGAATCTCAGAACCCGTACTTGATGCGGCGGAGGCGGAACGCCTCATCGCCTCCGTCCACGGTCTGGACGATCGCTTCACGCACCGTGGGGTCTTCGATGGCACCGGCGCATGCGATATAGCCGTGCTCGTCCGCAGCATCGAGTTGGATGACTTGGTCGGCGTCGCCGTTCACGACGATGTTCGCGTTGTGGGTGGCCACTATTACTTGACGGCGACCCTTCAAGCGGTGGAGTGCGGGCAGCAGCGTTTCGAACAGAAAGCGATTGTCGAGTTCGTCCTCGGGTTGATCGATCACCAGCGGACGGCTGTCGCTCGTGGCCAGCAGCAGTGACAGCAGCAGATTTACCCTTTGACCGCCTGAGAGCTTGTCAAGCGGCCGATAGTTCTTGTCGGAGGTTCTGAACTCGAGCACATAGCGATCGGGGCAGCGGAGCGCTGCGAGTTCTCGGCGCCTAGCTGGCGTGATGCAGCCGGCGAAGGTCTGTTGAACGGCTCTACTCATGCCGACATCTCCCAAGCTTCCGTCGTCGAGTCGACGCAGCAACTCGTCGGGTGATGGTCGGGGAGAGCCCTTGCTGTCGTTCCACCATCGAGTGATTCCGCGTTGACTCAACCGTGAGATGAAGTCTTCTAGCGGTTCCGAACCTCCGTCATCGATGCGCCGCGCCGCGAAATGGCCACCAGATTGTTGTCCGACGCCGTCAAGTACCTTGTCGAAAGAACGCCTTTGCTCGTCACGGAGACTTCGTCTTGCCGCTAACTGTTGCTCAAATGCAGCTTGGAGATTCTCCGACGTGGCGCGAACGCCGTCGAGATTCGATTGATAGCTGTCAAGTAGCGACACCTGTGCACTGAGTTCCTGAAATTCGCTGATTCGCTCTCCGTCGAATCCGTGAGCAGCGAGTGCTCGGTCCACTTGCACGCGCAGCTCCTCGCGTCGCGTTTCCTCCTGATGGACACCCTCCGCTGCGGTGTGCTGAGCATCGACAAGTTTGTTGAGAACATTGCTTGCGGCCTCCGACGCGAGCTGCCATTGATCATCGAGTCGCTCGGCCGCCATTTCGCGTGCGGTGTCACTGTTGGGAAGGACCACAGAGTTCATCGCCGAGATGAGGTCATCAGCCCTCGCCACGATGTCGTCGAGGGTCTGAGTCAGATCTCGCCACGTTGCTGCGGAAGCAGCAGCATTGTTGAAGTCCTCGACCCCGGCGTCAGCGAAGGCGGTCAGCTCGTTCCGCGCATCCAGGATTTTCTTGAGCGCTTGCTCAGCTTCCACAAGCTGGTCGTCGAGTTCCGACAAGCGGCTCGCAATTCGGCCGAGTTCGCGATCGTACGTAAGCAAGTTGCCTTCGCGCCGGTCAATCTCGCCGGTCTCCGAAGCGTCTAGCCGGGCGAGGATATTCTGCACTGCCTCGGGGTCTTCAGTGAGACTCTTCAGTTCACCCTGCGTGTAGAATACAGCAGGCCACCGTTCTTGCGCCGATACAGTCGGTGCACGACCGGGGCAGTTGAGCTCAATCGATGGAGCTCCGACCAGAAATCGCTCTGCAGCGCGTTCCTTGACTTCTTGTCGTGCCCGCGCACTCTGTGGCAGCTGTGCACCGACATGTACGCGTAACCCGTCAAGAAGGGTGCTCTTGCCGGTCATGCTTCCGCCAATCACACAAGTCAGATCGGGGCTGAATTCGAACTCAACCGGAGGTCTATCGGGTGTCGAATCGAAGAACGCCGCTTCTCCATTCACTGTTACCGACTTCAACCAGGGGCGCTCGTAACGCAGCGCATCCGGTGGTTGCGCTAGATCGCGAAATGAACCGTCGTCGTCCAACTCGTGCCCGATACGCGCCCGAGTCGTGTGAGCGATGAATGCTTGGCGTAGAGCCTCGATGGTCTTCTCGGCCATCTTCAACCAGACGTGCCGTTTGCCGATGTCTTCGAACGAGTCCGCGGCACTGCTGTGGAAAAGCGTCAATCGATTTGCTCTTATGAAGTTGTTGACCCAAGGTTTGCCTTGGAGCGCTTCTGTCGGAAGTAAATTCTCGGGAAGTTCAAGAGCGGCAAGATCGTCGACGTCGAAGCCTTCCCGCTCGACATGTTCGCCCGGTGTCCCGAGAAGTCCGGTTTCGCTGAAGGCGTTCGGTGCTAGTGCCAAGAAGTCCCAGCTTCTGGCACCGTCAGCGGTCTCGTCGTGGAGTCGATTCTCGCGGAGCAGGCCAAACGCCTCGTCGGCGCTGAGTTGTGCGGAGGCGACCTGTTCGCCGTTCCAAGGCTGCCGACCCTGCATCATCAGGTCGTATAGCTGCAGATACCGTTCGCGACCAACTTCAGGATCGAAGAGGAATATGAGATCGAGGTCGCCGCGTCCATCATTGAGCCTTGGCATAAAGCCTGGGAAGACGGCAAAGACCTGCTCGCGGTAGGGCCTGCCGTTGTCGTGGGACCCACGATTCCATTCCTCCACGATGTGCCAGGCAGCGCTCAGGCCGCCCGTGGTACCGAGACGTGGGCAAGTCGGTGTGATGCCGAGCACCTGCACGCCGTTTGCGACGGCAGCGTCGAGGAATTGTCGTGCATACGAATCAAGTTGCTCGGGCGACGGCGACGCCACATCGATGTCGGCGGGCACTAGCACAGCGCCACTTGGTGCATCGTCGATGGTACGGATGTGCAAATCCGCCTTGAACCATCGTGCGCCCGGAACATCGCGACGCCAGTTTTCTGCCTGTTGACGCACAAAGCCCACGTTCACACCTCCTGGCACGATCTGACTCGATGTCCTGAGATGCGACGGTACAACCGTGGCGGGGCGCTGTGTTGCGGGATACGTACCGAAGCTGACCCGTCCACCCAGTCGCAGGTTTGACGACTGGTGTTCGCTCAGCCGGCGGTCTGGCGGTCGCCCTGGGGATCGCGGCGCGACACGAACCCGTTGAGATCGCAGGCTTCGCGCACCGGCGCCGACATGTCGTAGGTGCCTGGATCCAACGGGGTGCCGGTGCCGTCGGCGACCCGGGTCATCATGTGGAAGTTGGCACTGACCGCCACGGCATCGACCATCACGTCGGCGCCGGCGGCGTCGACCACGGCGGCCCGCGCAGCGGCCGTGGCCTCGCGGTCGCCTTCCCACATCGTTTCGGCGAGCCGCGCGAGCAGCGCGCCGTGAGGAACGCCGCCGTCACCTGCGTCGGAGCCGTTGACGGCTTCGTAGCTGACGTCCATGTCTTTGTTCTGGCCGCTCAGACCGAGCAGCAACGCGTGGGCAGACGTTCAGTAGAAGCACTCGTTGAGCTTGGAGGTCCGCGCCGCGAGCACCTCGATCTGTGGCCGGGTGAGCGAGTTGCGGTCGGACACCACATCTCCCCGCACTCGCTCCATGGGCACGTACTGGGCGTCGGAGAGGATGAACAGCGCCTCGTTCTCCGCGGGCACGGCGCTGAGCGCCTTGATGACGTTGGGCATCTTGATGTCGGCAGTGGGAACCCAGTGGTACTTCACGGCTGCAGGTGCGCCTTCCCGCCCCGGGGGGCCGTCGGCGGGCTCGTCCAGCTCGATGCGCGGCAGTTCCAGCGCGTCGGCAAAGCGATCGACGCAGTTGGACTGCGCGACCAGACCCACCAGCTCCACATAGGCCAGCGGGTCCACGCCGCGATCGATGATCGACTGGTACCAGTCTTCGGTCAGCGTTCCCGGGTGGTTGGTGATGCGCCAGACCGCATCGACCGCAGCGGCCCGCAGCGGGCCGTCGGCGTCGACGAGACCATCGATGCTGCTGGGCTGCACCCACGGCGGCAGCGTGCCGCCGTCGTCGGTGGGGTGGTCGCGGGCTGCGCGCACCTGCCGCACGATCTCGGCCCGCTGCTCGCCGGTCCACCACGTGCCGGGCCGCGACCAGCGCGCCGCGATCTCGCCATGGGCGGCTCTCAGATCGTCCCGGATCGGCAGCTCGGTGTCGTATGTGCGCTGTGGTGCTGTGATGCTCATGGCCGGATCTCCGCTGGTGGGGGCGGGGTCAATTGCCACATGCTGGCACACGTCGAACAGTCACACCGCAGCTATGCGGAACGGCGGGAACCGGCGGTGCGCGCGCCGTTCCGGTTGGCCTACGATCAGCCCCGCAATCTCGCCATGCCGCCGCTCGAGCTGCCCGGCGGGTTGCTTTCGCTTGCACTACCGAACCCCTCAAGGAGCACAGATGCCGACGCCGCAGAAGGCCATCTTCAACGAAATGGGCGCCAACCAGTGGTACGTCCACCTGAGCCGTGTCGAGGGCGCGGATCTCGGCGCGATCACGTCCGTTCTTGCCGACCTGCGGGCAGCGTGCGACGCCGAGGGCATCAACCTGACGCTCGGCTTCGGCCCGGGCCTGCTGCCTGAGCTCACCGACGACGTGCCTGACGACTTCCAGGCTTATGTCACCGTCCAGTCCGAGGACGGCTCGGGGCGTGAGGCCAAGGGCACCCAGGAAGAGCTGTTGCTGTGGCTGAACCACGACGACAAGGACAAGGTGTGGAAGGCGCAGTACGACGCCCGCACCGCGCTGGCGGGCCACATGGCGGTCGCTCGTGAGACGCCCACGTTCATCTACGGCGACTCGCTCGACATGACCGGCTTCAAGGACGGCACCGGCAACCCCGCCGACGAGGACCAGCCGGCCGTGGCCATCGTGCCCGACGGCGACGCGGGCGCCGGCGGCAGCCACATCATCGCCCAGCGCTGGGTGCACGATCTCGACGGCTGGAACGCGCTCTCCGATGAGCAGCAGGAGAAGAACTTCGGGCGCAAGAAGTTCCCCGAAACCGACAAGACCGACAGCCAGGAGCCCTACAGCCACCTGAGCCATGTGGAGCTGCGCGCGGATGGCAACCACGGCAACGAGGGCAGCGACAAGATCAACGAGATCGCCCGGCGCTCCACGCCGTACGCCTTCCACGACGGCACGGTGGGGCTGTACTTCATGGCGTTCTGCAAAGACCAGGCACCGCTGCGGCGCCGGCTGCGCCGGATGTACGGGCTCGACGACGCCAATGGCGTGCGCGATGCCATCACCGACTTCTCGAACCCGGCTTCTGGCTCGTTCTACTTCGCTCCCAGCACCGAAGCGCTCGACGCCATCACCGGCTGAGAACCCAATCGCCCGCTACGGAGGCGACAGGACCCTCTGCGACCAGCGATCCAGCAGGTCGCAACGTCGCCGAGTCTCCTGCCGCCTCCGCAGCTCGTGCCGCGGTGCGTTTACCCGGCCGTTCCTAGGGTTGGTCGCGGAACCATTCGCGGGCTGACATTGAGGCGATTGCTTCCAGGGCTAGGCCGGTGTGCAGGTCATCGGCCATGGCGCGCCGCAGGGGGCGTACGAGTGCGTGGCGGGTGTTGCGCAGCAGGATCGGGTTGAGCTTGGCGAGGTCGGCGGCGATCTCCTGAGCTCGGGCCATGAGGTCGTCGGCGGGCAGCACCTCGCCCACGATGCCGAGCTCGTGGGCCTCGGCGGCGTCGATCTGCTGGCCGGTGAGCAGGAAGTAGCGGCCCCGGTTGGGGCCGAGCAGCAGCGGCCAGACGATCTGCATGCTGTCGCCGGGCACCAGCCCGCCGGGAAAGTGCGGGGCGTCCTGGAAGTAGGCGCCCTCGGCAGCCAGCACGACGTCGCAGAGCACGGCCAGCTCGGAGTGCACGGTGACCGGGCCGTTCACTGCGGCGATCATCGGCACCTCGATGTCGAGCATCTGGTCGACGAGCCGGTTGCCCTCCCAGATGATGCGGTCCCACACCGTCGCGTTGGCGCGCCCTTCGGCGAGCGCGTTGACCTCGTCGGGCAGCTCGATGAACGAGTCTCCGGTGCCGGTCAGGATCACCACCTTGATGTCACGGTCGGACGCCAGCGCCATGAACAGCTCGGGCAGCTCACGGTGCGGGCGGCCTCCCCACTGCAGCGGCCCGCCGCGGGTGTTCATGCGGACGGTCACCACCCCTGCGTCGTCGCGGGTCACCTCGGCGGTGCGGTATCGGTCTGCGTACTCAGCGAACTCCATGGCTTCATGCTCGCAGAACACGGATGACCACGAGAGTGCCAGTGGCTTGCCCGATTACCATCGTTCCGACGGGGACTGCCTGGGGGAGCGCGATGACTGACGTTGCGGATCGAACCGAAGCGGCCGATGGGCCGACGAGAGAGCAGCATCACGCCGAGATGGCCGACTACCTGGCGGGCGGCGTGCAACGAGCCCATGAGACCGGCAACCGGGGCCCGGTTCGCTTCGGGCCCGATGGCAAGCTGCATCCCGAGATCCTGGAGAATTACTGGAAGCACGGCTTCTACGTGTTCACCGGCGTCGTCGGCCCAGACGAGATTGCCGAACTCCGGGCCGATGTGGGCGAGGTCATCGAGCGGGCGCCGGTGCGCAAGGGCGAGATCCTCGACCGCCTCGGCCGGCCCGCGCTGGGCCGCGACTACGCAGTCGAGCCGTACATCCACATCGCGCCGCTGTCTGACCCGTTCGGCGGCACCAGCGCCCTCGGCGGCCGCCACCAGGTCCAGATGGACCAGCCGACGCCCGACGCCGACGCCCCGCCCGATGTCGTCTACCTGATCTTCGGCATGTGCCAGTCGATGCCCTCGGCCCTGCGCCTGTACGGCCATCCCGACCTGATGTCGATCGCCGAGAGCATCAACGGCCCCGACTTCGTTCCCTACAACGACGCCATCTTCGTGAAGGAACCCGGGCTGGGCGGCTCCGTGTCGTGGCACCAGGACGGGGTCACCCACTGGGACAACCCCGACTGGGACATGGGCATCCACGGCTTCAACTTCCAGGTGCAGCTCTATGAGACCACTGCAGCGAATGCACTGTGGGTGGTGCCCGGCACGCACAAGCTGGGGCGCATCGACCTGCGTGCGAAGGTCGCCGACAACGGCGGCAGCACGATGCTGCCCGACGCCATCCCGCTGCTGTGCGAGCCGGGGGATGCGACCGTGGTGAACCGTCACATGGTCCACGGCTCTTATGCCAACACTTCGGCCGATCCGCGGATCTCGGTCACGTTCGGCTTTCATCGGCGCTCGTCCGTCGTCGGCGTGGCAGGTCAACTGCGTGTGCACGAGCGTGACGGCGTGGTCGTCTACGACGAGGAGCGGGTGTTCAAGAGGTCATCGGTGATCGCCGTGGCCATCGACGCCCGGGCGCAGCATCACCCCGGCGAGCGCCGCTACACCTACGCCCCCTTCGTCGGCCTCGAAGACGACTTCCGCTACAACGACGAGACTTTCGAGCGCGTCATCCGCGACTACAACCTCAACGACCTCGCCATCTAGCCGCCGGGTCCAGCGTTCAGACCGGATCCCGCGAGTCGTAGAGCTCGGCGACTGCTTCCAACGCGTGCGACACGAGGGGCAATGGCTCGCCGGCCCCCCGTAGCAGCAGCAAGGGAACCGAGGCGCTCGCATCGGTCAGCGGCGTGTACTGAAGACCGGGCGGTCGGAACGTCTGCACACCGGCGGGCACGATCGCCACGCCCTCGCCGGCAGCGACGAATCCCAGGATCGTCGTGTACTCGGTGGCTTCGATCATCGGGTCGTACGCGACGCCTTCAACCCTGAGCATTCCTGCGAGCACGGCATGCAGGCTCGGCGACACATTGCGGTCGAAGCCGATGATCGGCTCGCCGGCAAGATCGCCCAGGCACGCAGCACCAGACGCAGCGAGATGGTGAGACGCGCCGGCTGCGAGCACGAGCCGTTCGTGCATCACGAGGGTCGCCTCCACCCCACCGGCATCGGCGGCGGCACGGCCGATGCCCAGATCGATGCGTCCGGCTCGCAAGGCCTGCACCTGCTCGTCGGAGCTCAACGTGTGCAGCTCGAACTCGACCTGGGGGCGGCGGCGGCGGTACTCGGCCAGGACACGCGGCATCACCTCGTACGCGGCCGAGTCGACAAAGCCGACACGCAGCGTGCCCGTCTGGCCGTGCCTGTGCTGCTCCATGAGCCGGTCGACACCGTCGGCAGCAGCCAGCAGGCGAACGGCCTCGGGGTAGAGGAACTTCCCGGCGTCGGTGAGGCTGACGCGCCGGGTGCTGCGGTCGAACAGCGCTGTGTCGAGTTCACGTTCCAGCTGCCTGATCTGCTGGCTCAGCGGCGGCTGGGACATGTGCAGCCTTTGGGCGGCCCGTCCGAAGTGCAGCTCCTCGGCCACGGTGGCGAAGTAGCGCAGCCGCTGCAGGTTCACGTTCTCATGATATGTGAACAGTCTTAATTGATCACATATTGATACTTTTGGTCACCGAGCACCCTGCTTATGCTGCAGAGCGATGAGGGGGAACGGCCGCCTTGGACGGAAGCGTCCGCCCAAGTACTCGGCTGCTGCGCTGGCCTGGAAGGGCCTCCGGGGCCAGTCGTGGCCTCGGGTGTGGCGCGATTGCGACCTGAAGCGGTCCTACGACGCCGTGGTGATCGGCGGCGGCGTGCACGGTCTGGCCACCGCCTATTACCTGGCCCGCAATCACGGCATGACCGATGTGGCCGTGCTCGACAAGGCCTACCTGGGCAGCGGCGGTTCCGGGCGCAACACCGCCATCGTGCGCTCCAACTACCTCACCCCCGAAGGGGTGGCCTTCTACGACCGCTCGGTGCACCTGTATGAGCAGATGGCGGTGGAGCTGAACATCAACGTGATGTTCAGCCAGCGGGGCCACCTGACGTTGGCCCACTCCGACGCCTCCCTGCGCACGATGCACTGGCGCGCCGAGGTCAACAAGCTCGGCGGTGTCAACTCCAGCGTGATCGGCCCCGACGAGATCAAGAAGGAGTGCCCGAGCCTCGACACCTCCGACCACCCCCGCTACCCGATCCAGGGCGCCCTGTATCACCCGCCCGGCGGCGTCGTCCGCCACGACGCGGTGGTGTGGGGATACGCCCGGGCAGCGGACCACATGGGCGTCGAGATGCACCAGAAGACGGAGGTCACCGACATTCTCTGCGAAGGCGGTGACGGTCCCGACGGCAAAGGCGCTGGGGGACGGGTGACCGGTGTTCGCACGAACCGGGGCGACATCTCCACGCCGATCGTCATCAACTGCACTGCTGGATGGGCGTCGCTCATCTCGACCATGGCCGGCGTGCGTCTGCCCATCACCACCCATCCGCTGCAGGCGGCTGTCACCGAGCCGGTGAAGATGTTCCTGCCGACGGTGGTGGTTTCAGGTTCGCTGCACGTGTATGTGAGCCAGACCGACCGCGGCGAGCTGGTCTTCGGAGCGTCGGTGGATCCCTACGCCAACTACTCGGTTCGCGGATCGCTGGAGTTCACCGAGGGGCTGGCCGGGCACGTGCTCGAGCTGATGCCGGGCGTCTCGCGTATGCGGATTCTGCGCCAGTGGTCCGGATTGTGCGACATGACCCCCGACTACTCGCCGGTGATGGGTCATACGCCGGTGGAGGGTTTCTTGGTGGATGTCGGCTGGGGCACTTATGGCTTCAAGGCGGCCCCGGTCTCGGGAGAGCAGATTGCCGAAGCCGCAGCCACCGGCACGACACCCAAGCTGATCGAGGCCTTCGCCCTCAGCCGTTTCGATGACGGCGAATTGGTGGGCGAAAAAGGCGCAGCGTCGGTGGGCCACTGATGTTGTGCTTGTCTGCTGCCCGCAGTGCCATGAGGGCCACCGACGCCATTGCGACAGTGGTGGGCCACTGATGGGGAATTGCTGATGCTGCTCGTCCCGTGCCCCAACTGCGGTCCACGCAACTCGACCGACCTGCGTTACGGCGGCGAGTCACACGCCCGTCCCGACCCCAACACGGCCTCACCGGCCGAATGGCGGGCCTACCTGTACCTGCGCGACAACCCAGCGGGCTGGCTGCGCGAGAACTGGTACTGCGCTTCGGGCTGCCGCCGTTGGTTCTCAGTGGAACGCAACACCGCCACCAACGAATTCCGCGACCCGCCCCTGCCCGGCGACAAGAGAGGCGGTGCGGCATGAGTGCGTGTGTGCCCGATGCTGTTTGGGGCTACCTGCCCGACGGCAGGAAGGGCAGCGCGGCATGACGATGAGCCGGCAGGGCGTCCAGCCCACCGAGGTGATCGACCGGGCCGCCAAGCTCCGCTTCCGCTGGAACGGCAAGCGGTTCAGCGGTTTCGAGGGCGACACGATCGCCTCTGCCCTGGCCGCTGCAGGGGAGCACATCTTCTCCCGTTCCATGAAGTACCACCGGCCCCGGGGCATTCTCACCGCCGACTACTGGGATCCCAACCTGATGGTCCAGGTGGGCGACGACCCCAACGTGCGGGCCGGCCACCGCTTGCTGGAGAGCGGCATGGACGTCCGCTCCCAGAACGCGTGGCCGTCGCTGAACCGCGACATCAAGGCGGCGAACAGCCTGTTGGGGCGCTTCCTGACGGCCGGCTTCTACTACAAGACCTTCATGCGGCCGCAGTGGCTGTGGCCCACCTACGAGCGGGTGCTCGCCACGTTCGCCCCGGGCGGCAAGATCGATCTCGACACCCCGCACGCCTACCACGACAAGCGCTACACCCACCCCGACGTGGTGGTGGCCGGGGCAGGCCCGGCCGGCATCTCCGCAGCGCTGGCCGCCAGCAGCGCAGGCGCCAGTGTGCTGCTGGTTTCCCATGAGCACGCGGTCGGCGGCCACTTGCGCTACTCGAGCGATGCCGCCGATCAAGCCGCTCTGACAGAGCTGCGCGCTGCGCTGGACGCCTCCGACGTCGAAGTGCTGACTGACTCGACCGTGACCGGTCGGTATGAGGACAACTGGCTCGGCATCGTCCAGCGCAACCACCCCATCGCGGTCGAGCGTCTCATCAAGGCCCGTGCCAAGACGCTGGTGGCAGCGCCCGGCCTGATCGAGCGACCGTACGTGTTCGAGGGCAACGACCGGCCGGGCGTCATCACGCCGGGGGCTGCCCGGCGCCTGATCAACCTGTGGGGCGTCAAGCCGGGCGAGCGGGCTGTGGTGTTCAGTGCCAATGCCGACGGCGACGCAGCCGTCGCCGACCTGGAACGGGTCGGCACCGAGATCGCTGCCGTCATCGACGGCCGCACCGGCGGCAGCGTGAGCTCGACGGCGGGATCGTCGCGGGCCGTCGAGGCCGTGATGGTCAACGGCACCAATGGCGCCGAGCGAATCGACGCCGACCTGCTCGTGGTAGCAGCCGGCTGGACGGCGCCGACATCGCTGCTCAACATGGCAGGCGACCGTCCCATCTATGACCCCACCGCAGCCAGGTTCTTCCCGTCCGACCCCCCCAGCAATGTGCTGGCGACGGGCGGGCTCGCCGGCGACGCTGATCTTGACGGGCTGCGTCAGCATGGCGCCGCCACCGGTCGCCTTGCCGCAGCCCGTGCCGCGGCGGTCCGCCATCGCCTGCAGTCCCGCACCGCTCGGGCCCTGCCGGTCGACGGCGACGAGCCCGCCTGGGCGCCCGATGAGCGAGCACCGCTCGGCCGCGACCCCCATCCCGAGCTCTACCGCGCCGACACCCACGGCATGGTGGACATGTCCGAGGACATCAGCTCCAAGGACCTGGTCGCTGCTGCGCACGAGGGGTACGACTCGGTGGAGCTGGCCAAGCGCTACACCACAGCCACGATGGGACCCTCGCAGGGCAAGCTGGAGACGGTCAACACCGTCGCAGCCATTGCCGAGGCGCGTGGCGAGACGATCAGCGAGGTCGGCACCACCGTGTGGCGGCCCCCCTACGCGCCGCTCACGCTGGGCGCGCTCGCCGGTCGGATGTTCGAGCCGGTGCGGGTGTCGTCGATCCAGCCATGGCACGAGGCCAACAACGTCTCGGTCATCCAGGCCGGCCAGTGGCTGCGTCCCGATCACTACGGCGACCCTGCAGCCGAGGTGCGCAATGTCCGCGACAACGTCGGGCTCATCGACGTCACCCCGCTGGGCAAGCTCGACCTGCGCGGCCCCGACGTGCCCAAGCTGCTCAGCCTGCTCTATGTCAACAAGTGGATGAAGCTGGGCGTGGGCCGGGTGCGCTACGGGATGATGTGCGCCGAGGACGGCGTGGTGCTCGACGACGGGGTCACCGGTCGCCTCGGCGAAGACCACTACATGATGTCCACCACCAGCTCGGGTGCCGGCGGCGTCTGGGAGTGGGTGGAGAACTGGCTCCAGACCGAGCGCCCGGACTGGCAGGTGCACGTCACCCCCGTCACCACCGCGTACGCCAGCATCAACGTGGCCGGGCCCAAGTCGCGGGAGCTCATGAGCAGGGTCTGCGAGGACGCCGACCTCGACGCCGAGGCATTTCCCTACATGACGGTCCGCCAGGCCACCGTGGCCGGCGTGGAGGACTGTTTCATGTGGCGCATCGGCTTCACCGGCGAGCTGTCGTTCGAACTGCACGTGCCCGCCGGCCACGGCCTGCATGTCTGGGAAGCCCTCATGGATGCCGGCAGCGACCTCGGCGTGGGCCCCTTCGGCCTCGAAGGCCAGCGCATCATGCGTCTCGAGAAGGGCCACTTCATCGTGGGCCAGGACACCGACGGCCTCACGCTGGGACCCAGCACCGGCTTGTGGTCGCTCATCAAGCTCGACAAGGACGACTTCGCCGGCAAGCCCGAACTGGCCTGGGCGGCCGACCGGTCGCTGCCGATGGTCGTGGCCATCCAGCCCGACGATCCCGACGTGGTGCCCGAAGAGGCCGCGCAGATCGTGCGGGGCAATACCAACGAGATCCTGGGACGCATCACGTCGTCGCGGTACTCGCCGACGCTGAATCGCTCGATCTGCCTCGGGCAGGTAGAGCCGGACCTGGCCGCAGGAGGCACGAAGCTGACGGTGCTGCTCGAATCGGGAGAGCGCATCGGCGCCACCGTGATCGACCATCACGCCCACTTCGACCCGGCAGGGGAGCGTCTCCGTGGCTGACACTGCTTCCCCCCTGCGCTCAACGTCAATGGGTCCGGCGTTCGAGAGCCCAGTCGTCCGGAACTATCCGACTTCGGAGGGCGGCAACCTGACGCTGACCGACGCCAGCGCCACCGCCAAGTGGCTGGTGCGAGCCGACGCCGATGGGCCTACTGCGGACCGGCTCGGTGCCCGCTTCGGGTCGTCGCAGATGGCACCCGGCGGCGCGCTCGTGCTGGGCTCACGCCCCGGTGAGTGGATCATCGTGGGCACTCCGGGCGAGGTGTCCGCAGCGGTCGCCGACCTCGACGGTCTCGAGGCGCAGGAGTTCATGACGGTGCTGGACTGGACCCACAGCCGGGCGATGTTCCGGGCGACCGGTGTCAGTGCGACGCGCATGCTGGAGAAAGTGTGCGGCATCGATTGGAGCGACCACATGACTCCCGACGGTGCGGTGCTCTCAGCATCGGTGGCCCTGACCACCTGCGACCTCGCCCGCAACGACGTCGACGGCACGCCCTCGTACCTGATCTTCTGCGACCGGTCCGTCGGCCAGTACCTCTTCGACGCCCTCATCGACGCCGGCAACGAATTCGGCCTCACCGTCACAGCGAGCAGCGCGTCCTAGCCCGACCGGTCCTGGGTCGCCAGATTGAGCCGTTGCCTACAGATCGACGCTCGCGAGGTGCGTGAGGCTGGCCAGGTCGTGAACTTCGAGACGGTGCTTCCGCTGCGGGTCGATGTCCCAGCCCTTTGCGCCGAGAGTCCACAGTTCGCTGTCGATGCACGCTGGTGCGGCGTTCCCGCCAAGCTCGTTCCCAGTCTGCTTCGTCGTCGTACTGCTCTGCGTCGAGCCAGCGTGTCGTCGCTACGTACAGCGAGCCCGTCGAGGCGTAGACGGTGTCGCCGGGCGCAGTCACCGCAGTGGTCGACGACGGGTCCAGGTCGCCGTCGATCGCCACACTCACCACGGTCGTGAGGCCGAATCCGGAAAACACCGTGGGTGCATGCACGTCGGCACAGCGCGTCAGCCGGTCCCCGAGCGAGGGATGGCGACCCGAGAGCGTGTAGTGAGGCAGCCAGTCGTCCAGCGTGGAGGTCAGGATGGCTTCGCGGTTGGCCTGCTGGGCGGCGCTCTCGCCGGCCACGCCACGCGGGTAGACGAACGGGAAGTTGTGTCCTGCGTCGTAGCGCATCACCACCCGGGCAATGCCGCCGACGCTGCGTGCGCTCAGGTAGTCGCCTTGGACACGCAATGTGGCGGTGATCGACGACCAGCCTTCGGCAACCTGCGGCGAGCAAGGCCGCAGCGGCAATGACGGCGAGTGGGGTCCGCATCATGGGTCCTTGCCGAGCCTGCAATGCAAGCCCATCCGATCAGCATCTTTGCATGAGGCTCACTCAAACAGCGGTCAGCGGCACCACCGGCTCGTCAGTGCGTTGAGCGCGTCCGGCGCGAATCCTCTGCGGATGTGCCCTGACATAGGCTCGACTTTGTGGTTCGCCAGCGGCGCTTCAAGGCAGCGAGGCGGCTGCTTGGACTGTTCGGCGTCGTGGTCACGGTGTGGGCGTCGACCGGGTGCGGAGGAGGCGGGAGCGGCATGATCGCTGTCGAGGGCAGCGCTGCCAGTGTTCCCTCGCCCGAGGTCCCGTCGACCGGACCGGTCTTGCGCTGGACCGAGTTCGATCCGGGTGTCGACCAGCCTGGCAGGTTGTTCTCGGTCGGCGACGGGCGGGTGGTGATCGGCGGCCAGAGAGCGGGAGCCGAGCCGGACTTCATCGTCACTGCCGACGGTTCGGACTGGTCCGAGTTGCACCTGCCGCCCTCGATCCGGCCGACCAGTCTTGACGTGACCGGCGATCTATGGGCGGTTGCCGGGTGGCCGCGCGACAGTCCGCGCCACGCGAGCGTCAGCGGCCGGATCTACGTCTCCGGCGACGAGGGCTCGACATGGCGCGAGGTCCGGCCCGAGACAGCCCCACGTGAACTGCCCGAGCACGCGCTCGCTCACCCGATCGTGGTCGCGGTCGCAACGTCGGGCCCGCATGTGGTAGCCGCCGTCAGGACGCACCTCTCTCTCGACTTCGAGGCACTGCTGCGGGACCGGGGTCTGTTGCCGTCCGGTTCGGGTCCACGATGGATCTCCATCGACGGCGACGGGATCGGCTTCGACATGATCGAGGAACCCGCGTCCGACGCCAGCCAGCCCGACAGCGCGTCGCAGATGCCCGATGAGCCGCTGAGGTTCACGGTCGACGAACTGGGATTGTCGGCCGCGCAGATGGCGATCATCGAAGGAGCGCACGATCCCAGACCCATCCGCATCTACTCAGGATCCGGTCTCGTGCTCACCGAGACAGCCGTGCTCGACGGCTGGGGAGCGAGTGCTGTCGGCAATGACCGCGGCTTCGTCCTGCTCATCGATGCAGGCGACGGCTTGGTCACGCTGCGCACTTCCCCTGACGGCCAGGCTTGGAGCGACCAGACGCCGGGTGCGCCGTCCGCTCGAGCACGGTTCGACAGTTCTGCCATCGAGCCCGACGGCGCCGTGTGGATGTTCCGAACTGACGGGACAGACAGCTACCTCACTCGATGGAGCGACGGCGGCTCTGATGTGCAATCCATCTGGCTTGGAGACTTCCCCCGTCTTGCCCAGCTCAGCGCAGGGCCAGCAGGCCTCGCCGCAACAGCAACGCAGCCCCGCTCCCAGCCCCCGGCAGAAAGCTCGGACGCTTCGGGACGGCCAGTCGGCCGAGTGGCCAAGGACGGCTACGAACTCCGCTACGGCGAGCCGCAGGACGGGGTCACGCTGTGGGATCTCGCCGCGGACGCTGCCGTCTACGAGTTCGGCCCAGAGACCCTCGACAGCATCGAGCCTCCCGAAGGGGTGCGAGAAGTCGAGGAAGGCGACGATTTCGAGCTGACGTTCGAGGATCCCGACACCGGCGAGGACTTGGTGACGTTCACAAGGGACGATCTCGAAGCCGTGTTCAGCGCTCAGGTGGAAACCGCGGGTTCGCGGAGCCCAGAGACATGGGTCGGATGGTCGGCCGACGGCGAGAACTGGGGTTGGCAGACCGTCGGGGAGGCGTTCGGGCTCGGTGACGCAGAAGCCTCGGCAAGCGTGGCCGTGGGCGAGAACTACGTGATCGCCTCGGTGCAGGTGTTCGATGTGGCCGCGTCTGACTCCTCAGAATCGGGCGACCACGCCACAGTGACGTGGTCGAACGGCGCCAGCCGCTGGTTCATCGCCCGAGTGCCGTGATCAGGGACGGCAGTTTCCTGCGGCTTGGTGTGTCTTGGGGATGAGTCCCATTGCCGGTGTCTGTCACACCGTCGCGCGAGGCTGGGCGGAGCGGCTGAGCCTGAGCAAGAAGTGTGAGGTGTGAACATGGTGTTGAAGAGGTTGCAGAGGCTGTTCGGCGGCGATCCGGCAGCGGAGGCACGCGAAGCGCTGGAACGGGCGCATCGCGAGGCGCTGGAGCGTCGTCGCGAGTGGGAGGACGAGTGCACCGAACTGGCCGATGAGATCGAGGCGTTCCGTTCCTACGAGGACCTCGCCGACGAGACCGACCCGGAGTGCCCGATCATCACGAAGCGGGGCGAGGAGGTGCTGCTGGTGTGTCACGGGCCGATGCTCACTGAGACTCGGCGCGCTCCCAAGGCGCGCTACGGGGGCTCTTCCCATGGTTTGTCGATCAAGATCGCCAAGGGCGTGTACTACCGGCCGAGCGTGCATCGCGGCACTGTCGAGCAGGCGCCCGAGGAGACCCGTGTGATCGACGGCGACGACGGCGACGGCGTCTTCGTGGTCTCCAACCTGCGTGCCGTGTTCCGGGGGAATCTGCACTCTCGGGAGTTCCGCTGGGACAAGCTGGTGTCGGTGTCGCCCGAGCAGGTCGGCGGTTCCTGGGTGCTGATGATGCCGGTGGAGAACCGCCAGCGTGTCTCGGGCGTCTATGTCGGCACGTCGTCAGCTGCCGATTTCGTGATGCGTCGCATCCTGTTCGGCGTCGCGCTGCACCAGGACCGCGGCGAGGAGTTCATCGCCCGGCTCGAAGGCGAGCTCGCCGATCTGCAGGCCAGCCCGCCATCCGTTCCGGAGTTGATCTCACCCACTGCGTAGATCTCCCCGACCGCCATCGCGACGAAGCGCTGGTCTAGGGATCGATCGGGGTATCGGTCTCACTGCTGGGGGGCCGACCGCTGATGCCGAGCGTCGTCTCGATGCGCGCCAGCCGGTCGGTGTGGTCCATCAGTACGGCGTTGACCTGGTCGAACTTCCGGTCCACCTCTGCGAAGCGGGCGTTCATCTCGCTGCGCAGGCTGTTGATCTCGGCGCTCATGTCGCTGCGCAGGTTGCCGATCTCGGCGCTCATGTCGCTGCGCAGGCTGCCGATCTCGTCGTGCATCTCGCTACGGAGGGCGCTGATCTCGTCGCGCACGTCGTCGATGGCCGAGATCATGAACAGGAACATGCCGCCGAGCAAAGCGGTGATGATGGCACCGAAGACGGTGACGACGACCGTCATGGAACGCTGCGCGGCTGCGGTCTGGGGGTTGACCGGTGCCATGACCTGCGCCGCGACGGGCGGCGAGATCGACGGAGTCGCCTCTGGCTCGGCAGCCTGTGCTTCGCCGCTGTCGGTCACGGTGTCGATGGTAGCCATGCCTGCCCTGCGGGTCGTCACTGGCGGTGAGTGCTCGCCGACGTGAACGTAGGCAGGCACCAGGCTCGCAGCAAGCCGATTTTTCGAAGCGGACGAAACACAGCAGCGTCTCATGGCGCGGCTCGCATCGGCTGTGACGCCGGTCGGTCATCCGGCCGACGAGGGACTGCTTGGCGCGCGGCTCGGCGATAGGCCGTTCAGTCGTCTGACGGGTCGTGCCAGGCGTCCGGGCCGATGACGGTGTTCATCTCTGCGCCGGTGTCGGTGATGACCTTGACGGCGATGGGGCGGCCGTCTGGCGGGATGGGGAAGGGCTTCGATTGGAAGGTGATGATCTGCGCTTCGGCGTCGGGCGCGAGATCGCCGGCCAGCGACCGCATGGCCGCCTTCAAGCCGGCGTCGTTGCGCAGCCCGTTGGGGAAGTGGGTGAGGCGGGCGACGAAGCTCATCTGGTCGTGGTCGGTGTCGACCATCCAGCAGTCGATGCGGTCCAGGCTGGTCTCGCGCACCTGGCCCGATTGGGGGTCGTAGGCGTCGCAGCCCCGCAGCCGCACCACCAGCGAGGTGCCGTCGGAGGTGCGGCGCACCTCGCAGTCGGGCTCGCCGAGCAGGGTGAACGTGCCGCCGTCGGGGTTCTTGGCGAGCTCGGGAATCTGCAGGTCCTTCGAGGCGATCACCCGGTGCACGTTGCAGGCGCCGACGCTGGTGGGAACGTCGGGGTCGAAGGCGAACCCCACTGCGATCAGGTCGTTGCAGTCAGGGGCGTTCTGGCGGGCCTCGAGGGCGGCGCGTGCGACCTGCGCGGCGGTGACAGTGGCATCGGGCGCGGCGATCATCAGCCCGGCGGTGGTGTAGGTGTCGCGTCCGGGCCTGGCGCAGGTGACGCCGTGGGTGGCGAGGGCGCCCTGGGGCCATCGCTCGTGGTCGACCACATGCAGCAGTGCCGTGCCCGAGGGGTCGCAGACGGGCGAGCGGTACAGAGCGTCGATGATCGACTGTTCGTTCTCGCCGCTGGCGATGCCCAGCGCGAGCCGCATGTCCGTGCCCGTCGGGGTGCTGCTGCTGGTGCCGCCGGCGGGCGCGGCGTCGAAGGGCAGGTACGAGTACGGCGAGTGCGACTCGACGGTGAACGGGCTGGCGAGCCGCACCCGCTTGGGCTCGGTCTCGGTCTGGTCGACGAGCTTGATGACGTTGTCGGGATGGTCCCAGTCGGTGCTCGGATCGGCCAGGCGCCCGGCGGACACCTTGGGCATCTGCTTGCACACGAAATCGGCCGCAGGGTCGGTGCCGCCGTCGGCGGTGCGATGCCACGTGTACACCGAGGTGGCGAGCTTCTGACGTGCCACGGCGATGGCGACCCGGCTCACGTCGATGGTGACCCAGCGCCGCCCCCACTCCTCGGCCACATCGGCGGTGACCCCCGACCCGCATGTCGGATCCAGCACCAGATCACCCGGATCGGTCGTCATCAGCATGCAGCGCTCGATGATCGCGTTTGAGGTCTGGACGACGTAGCGCTTGGTTCTGCCTGAGACTGCCATCATTCTTTGCCAGACGTTGTCGAGGCGTCGCCCTGGCACCTCGCTGGCGTACCACTTCCACTGGAGCGAAGAACCGCTGCCATCGAGCCGGTTGGTCCACCCGAGCCAGCAGAGACCGCACGGCTCGGGGTCGGGGCACGGAGGCGAAGCCTCCGTGCGCGCGCCATTGTCGTCCGGCGGGGCACACACTGGTGCGTCTCCGTCGTGGACGGAGACGCGCCATTGTCGTCCGTCCCCGCAGTGGTATCGCTCGCCTCGGTAGATGATCTCACGAGTGCGGCCAGTTGTGGACGATCCCATCGATGTCAGGTTCATTGACCGGAAGACGGCCTGCGTGGTTCGCAGAAGTTCGGTCGGCGACTGCTTTTCGTCGCCTTTCAAGCGTCGCGTACTGCCATCCTCGTCCTGCACCCGCGGGGCAGAGAAGCTTCTGTCCCACTCAGCAATGACTCCGGCCAAGTCCAGCGGCTCATACGGCTGCCGGTACTTGCACCTCGCTTTGTCCTTTGCGTACCAGAGCAGGTACGAGGCGCTCTCGGGGAGTGTCCGGGCTGACGATCCGGCAGTGGGTCGCCAGGTGATGGTGGCGACGCGGTTCTCGGGGCCGAACACTTCGTCGAGCACGAGGGCCAGGCGGTGGACGTTGATGTCGCCGATCTGGACGAACAGCGAGCCGCTGTCGGTGAGCAGCTCGCGGGCCAGCACGGCTCGTTCGTGGATGCCGTCGAGGTACGAGTGGATGCCGTTGCGGTAGCTGTCGCGGAAGGCTCGCAGCGGCATGGTGTCGCCGACGGGCAGGCCGTCGAGCTTCTCGGGGGTTTCGGGCTTGGCGACCGAGGTCTGGAAGTTGGACTTGAAGTTCTGTCCGTAGGGCGGGTCGAAGTAGATCATCTGCACTTGGCCGCGCAGGCGGTCCTTGGCGAGCAGTGACTGCATCACCGCGGCGGAGTCGCCGTGGATGAGACGGTTCTGCCAGTGACCGGCGTGCTGGTACCACTCCCATTCGAGCGCGTCGTCGCCGAGCCCGTCGAAGTCGAGCTGCATGAGCCGACTGGTGTCGCCGCGGCGCAGCTGCTCCACCAGCAGCGCAGGGGTGACCTTCTCGCGGGTGTACAGCGGCACGCCGGCGAAGGCGTGCGCCGCGTCGGCTTCGGCGTCGCCGCTGAGCTGCGAGGTGGTGCCTTGGCGGTCCCAGGCCAGCACCGGGTGTGTGCGCAGGTCGCGGTCGAGGTTCACGTCGCTGAGACCGGCCGCATGCTCGTACGCCTCGGCCACGGCCTGCGGCAGGCGTCGTGCCACGTCGAACGCCACCGGCGCCCGGTCGTCGTCGGTCATCAGCGGCGACGTCTCGGCGGTGGGCTGGTTCGGCCGTTGCGCGGAGGCGTGGTCGTAGGAGCGAGGCTCAGCGTCATTCGGCGGCGGTGTCACGGCGTTCTCCTCGTCATGGCCCTGCGTCGGCGGGGTCGGCTTCGCGGGAGCCGAGATCGTCGAGGCGGCGGGGCAGGTGGCTGGCGTCGGTGACGACCTCATAGGCCCAACGGCGCAGGTCGTGGGGCACATCGGGTGTTCCCGCCACCGCGGGGATCCAGTGGTCGCGGGTCCAGCGCTCGGCCGCGAGCGCCTTCGGGTCGACAACGCCCTTGCACTCGATGACCACGTTCAGTCCGTTCGCGAGACGGGCCACGAAGTCAGGCTCGTAGCGGCGCCACGCTCCGTCGAAGTGGTACGGCAGCGACCAGTCGAGCCCGAAGTTGCGGGCCCAGGCCGCTACCGCCGGGTGGCGGTCGAGAATGCGGGCAGCGTCGAGCTCAAGCCGCGAGTGGCACGCGGCGTGCGACAGCTCGCTGTGCTTCGCGGCAAGGATGTGGCGCAGCGTGGTCTCGAACCGGACCCCGGCCGTGTCGTCGAGCGGCGGCCGGGCGAGCACCGCGATCTGCCGCGGGGGGGGGTCGCCGCTGCGGGCGTGCCGAAATCGCACGCGGCGATCAGCTGGGCGTAGAAGCCGCGCTTGTTGCGGTGCCGCAGCAGCACCGATGCGCTGGCGCAGTCGACGTCCGGGTGTGCGAGCCAGTCGCGCAGGGCCCGGTACGCGGCGCCGAACAACGAGCATCGTCCGGCGCCGCCCAGACCTGCCTCGTCGGATTGGGGAGGCTTCAGCGAGCCGTGCCCCCCAAGTATGAGCAGGTTGGCGATCTCCGCGGCGCAGCGCACGCGGGCGGCCTTGTCGCGCAGCAGATCGTCGGGAGACATCTCGATCATCTCCCCGGCCACCCCCGCCATTTCGACTCGCTCCGCGGAGGCATCCTCGGACACCTTGGCGGGCCGCACTGCCTCTGGGCGGAGCCGGAAGCCCGCCTGTGTCGCGACGGTGCGGTACTCGACCGCCTGCGGCCAGACGACCCGCAGCGCTGAGCGTCCGCGCACTGAGTGCACCTCGGTGCGGTCGGGCGGCGGCGGGCCGGTGCGAGTGCCGCGCAGCGGCATGAACTCGAACGGGATGCCGAGCACCTCGGCGTACTCGGGCGTCAGCAGGTGCGCTTTGCCGGGCTCGTCGCGGAACGACTCGTACGAGGTGCGCCGCAGCGCTCGCCCGGTGACCTGCTCGCACAGCAACTGCGAGCTGAACGCCCTGAAGCCCACGATCTGGTTGACGGTGCGGGCGTCCCAGCCCTCGGTGAGCATCGACACCGAGATCACGCAGCGCACCCCGGCGCCGAGCCGCCCCTGCTTGCCGACCGTGTTCAGCGCCTCGCGGATCGCATCGGCGGGCATGTCGTCGCCCATGTGTGCCGCCTGTTCGCGCAGCAGCTTCGCGAACCGGGCGGTGATGGCGTCATCGTCGTCGGGGCGTGAATGGACAAGCAGCGTGCGCGGGTCGCTGCGCCACTGGGCCGGCCCGCCCGTGGGGTGCTCGACGACGTTGGAGAACTCCTCGAACCGGCCAGCGACGACCAAGGCGGCCTCGTGGCCGTCGCTGTCGGTCGTGCGCCGTTCGCAGCCGGCGATGTGCTCGTACAGCGCGACCGCGTTGTCGATGGTGTTGGCCACCACGATCATCACCGGCGGCGTCGGCTGAGTGTGCTCCGTTCTCTCGAAGGTGCGGCGCCATTCGCCCACCGCGGCCGTGAGTGCGTCTTCCAGCGGCTGCGGCAGCACGGCCGCCGGGTCGTCGGAGCGCTTGGGCAGCTTCTTGGTCGGGGTGGCCTCGTACAGCCGTCGCCACGCCGTGCGGGTCCCGGGCGTGTCGTCGCCGACCGGCACGCGGGGCACCTTCACCAGGCCCGACTCGATGGCGTCCATCAGCCCGAAGTCCGACGCCACCCACTCGAACATCGGCGAACCCTCGCCGCGGGCGGCACGGCCGATCCACATCGGCGTCGCCGAGAAGTCGTACACCGGCGACGCCTGCCCGCCGAACCGGTCACGCTCGCCGAGCGCACCCATGTCACGCAGCGTCCGCACGGCGTTGAACCACACCGCGGCCACCTTGTTCTCGCTGCGCTCCTCGGCAGTCTGCCCCGTGCCAGCGCTGCCGTCGGCCTCAGCATCGGGCGGCAGATAGCAGTGATGCGCCTCGTCGTTGATGACCACCAGATCGCCGCGCGCGCCGCGGCGGGCCAGCAGGTCGCCCACCACCCGGCGCATCATCGCCTGGGGCGACTCGGTCTGGTCGATCCGCGTCGCTCCCAGCAGCGCCTTCTGCGCGCCGCTCGACTCGGTGGGATCGCGGCGGCGAAATGCCTGGAAGTTGACGACATCCACACGCGCTGCCGCCAAGTCGTCGCGGAGCTCGCCGGGCACCAGCCCGAGCTCTTCGTACACGTTGTCGGGTGCGCTCGGCGCCAGCACCGCCAGCCGGTCGCGCACCGTCAGCCCCGGCGTCAGCACCAGGAATCGCGACGAGTGCTGCAGGTTGCGCTGACGATGCGAGCGCACGGCGTTCAGCGTCTGCCAGGCGATCAGCATGCCCATCACGGCGGTTTTGCCGGTGCCGGTGGCCATCTTGGCGCAGTAGCGCACGATGCCGTCGTTGGCCGCCCGCGAGGCAGCTTCGAGGTCGCGCCGCTCGGGCGTATCGCGCCGGGCCGCCTCGCGCAGCCAGATCAGCGTCTCGATGGCCTCGCGCTGCGCGAAGAACGGGCGCAGCCGGCGGTGCGACGAGTCTTCACACCAGTGCACCAGCAGCTTGCGAGTCACCGATGTGGTGCCGGGCCAGCCATCGGCGCGCCATGCGCGGACTCGTTCGCGGATGGCATTGACGAGCTGATTCTCCTCGTCGGTGTCGATGTCGAGACTCATCGTCGCGGTGACGTCGTCATCGGGGACCGGCCTCAGCAGCGCCGAGCGCCTTCGACCGGGCAACGGTGCGACGCCTGCCTTCGCCCGCCCCGCCCTGTCGAGGTCCCAGTGCCGATCGGGCTCGGCATAGGGCGAGCACACGATCGGATCGACTGCGGGATCCAGTTCAGCCGAATGCCCGGACACCAGATGATCGCTTCCCATGGGTCAGTGGTCGTCGAGGGTCAGCGAGCGCGCCTGCCTGGAGGTGAGTCCTCTAGCAGGCTGCTGAAAAAGGGGCAGAATCGCGGAATCGCCGAGGCAAACCTGCAGGTCGGAGAGTTGCGGATTCGCTCAGAACGGGCTTTTTCAGCATCCTGCTAGCGCTTGCGTGCCGGCACTCGGAGGGGTCGCCAAGCGAGGAACCGCACGCCCGCCGATGTGCCGTAGCTGTTGAGTCCGCCGAATGCGATCATGCCGACCGCGTTGACGCCGCCGAACGACACGATCCCGATGCTGTTCAGCCCGCCGATGGCGACGATGCCGACAGAGTTGGCGCCGCCGACCGAGACGACGCCGATGGCGTTCCATCCTCCGAACGCCACGACGCCGATGCCGTTGCTGGCGCCGACCGCGATGGCGGCGATGTCGCCCATCGGCACGTCGTCGACGAGCCCCCATTGCGTCAACGCGAACATCAGCGTCGTGCCGCCGACCACTGCCAGTGCCCACAGGAACGTGAGTCCGCGCATCTTGTCGAGTTCATGCTGGTCTTCGTCAGCAGTCATCCCCATCCCCCGTGGAAACGTGCCTGAACCTACACCGGTCGGCAGCGCACGTCCCGCCCGGCCAAAGCCAGCAGGCACGCCCTGCGCATAAATTGATTTCATTGGCGGCAGAACGCTGATGTACTCTGCTGTCGTGGCCGATGAGGAAGTGCCTGATGCGTTGCCGCCGGTGGGCGAGGCTCTTGATGCCGCGTTCGAGGTCCAGCGCTCGGCGCTGCGACGAATCGAGCAGTCCCAGCGCGAACTGCGGGGCTCGGTGGGCGAGCTGCGGGGCTCGGTGGGCGAGCTGCAGGCATCGCAGCGCGAACTGCGGGGCTCGGTGGGCGAGCTGCAGGCATCGCAGCGCGAGATTGCCGAGGTGCTGACGGGTCACTCCGAGATACTGCTGGGGATCGCTGAGAAAGTCGACAAGCTCAGCTCTGGATGATCCCGGCGGCACGCTTGGCCGGCTCGCCTGACTAGCGCCCTCAAGCGTCGAGGCAGGCGGTCATGGGGCCGCAGCCATGGTTCGGGTCCGCGGCGGGCGGACCGGAAGCCGGATACCACATCGCCAGTACCCACAGCCACGCGATCACCAGTGTTGCACTGATGCTGAGCGTCAACAGCAGGGTCAACGCGGCCTCGGCCAGCTTGGCGCGCAAGGCAGTCGCCACCGCAACGCCGCTTGGGTTGCCGACTCTGACTGCTGAGTTCCGCTGCGCCGGTCGGCGCTCTGTCTCAGCGGCTTCGCGCTCAGATGTAGTCGGCATCGTCGGTCTCCCACGATTCGGCGCGGTGGTGCCGGTCTCGCCCGGGCCGGCGGCAGGGCTCGTCGTCATCGAAGTCGCTGTCGCCAAAATCCCATCCGTCATCGCCCCAGTCGTCGTCGAGATCATCGAGGTCGTCGGGCACGTACCGCGGCCTTGGCCTGACGCGACGCGGAGGTGCTGGCGCGGGTCGAGGCATCGCCAGTTCCCGAGGGTGGCCGACGCGCTGACGGCGAGGCAGATTCGTCGCCTCCCGTCGCCTGCCGGAGCGCCGTTCGTTGCGGCCGCCGAACCAGCCGTGAAACGCAGCGACGACCATGCAGAGCAGGAGGAACCCCACGGCTGAGAGTCTCAGCATTCCGGCTATGACGAGACAGACGAGGACGCCTGCGATGTCGGGTCCCCACGGCTCTCTGGTTCTGCGATTCGGTCGATCAGACATGTGTGCAGCATGGCGCTGGGGTGTTACATGATTCGAATTCGGCCGCTCAGATGTAGTCGCCGTCGTCGGCTTCCCAAGACGACCCGCGACTGCGCCCGCGCGACGCTGATCTCCGAGGCGGTTCATCGTCGTCCCAGTCCCAGCCGTCGTCGCGGTCCCATTCGCTGTCCGCATCGCCCCATTCGTCGTCGTGGACCCATTCGTCGGCCCGGTCTCGCCGGCTGTGTTCCGCGGAGTCTCGTTCGCTGTAGGCCCAGAACCTCCGGTCTTCGCGCTCCCACTCGTCTTCGCGCCGCTCGACTCGATCCCATTCGTCGGCGTGCTCCCACACGTCGTCTCGGTCCCCTCCGTTTTCCCAGTCTTGGTCGTCGTCGCTCCAATCGTCACTGTCTGGGTCGCGCTGCGACGTCGCTCTGCCGCGTCGCCCGCCAGGCGGCCGGTTGACAGGCCGCGGGCCGGTCTCACTGCGGATGCCGCGTCGGCGGGCGAGCACGAAGATCCCCCCGAGGACCAGCAGAACGCCGATGTCCGCGCCGGAGAAGACCATCAGGGTTCCGACGGCGATCGCACCGACAGCGACTCCTCTGCTGAGCAGTGCACGACTCGTTTTGCTCAGCAGCGGTCCTACCGGGCTGCGCGGATCGGTGTCGCCCGGCTGGCCGGCGGCGGTCGCCCGGCCCGGCGACGGATGCGGTGGTGCCACGGCACCCACTGCTTCTGCTACGACCCACCAGTCCAGCTTCCACCGTCGCATCTCTGCAAGGTCGATGACATGGCAGGGCTTCTGGCGGTCGTCGATCTGCCGCTGGAGATCAGCGCTGAGCCCCTTGGCGGTGTGGATCAGCATGCGGGCCCGGAACCTCGCCGAATCGGAGTTCGCCAGGAACGAAGCGACGTCTTGCTTCGAGACGAGCCGGCTGCCGCTGGAGCAGCGGCACTGGATGGCGACGGCATCGGCATCATCGTCGCGAGCGCTGTTGCTGTGCGCGACGAGGCCGATGCCGTCGCCCGGTCCGTCGCGGCCCGCCCAGTCGTCCCACCGATCGACGCGGTCGAACACCCTCCGGCCGTCGCCGTCGCTCAGCGCTCCCAGCACGCCCTGGCACAGCCGCTCGAATCTGCTGGCGAGATCAGCGCTGTCGTGTGCCTCGCGGCGCATCTCGGCAAGGACATCGTCGATCTGGGAGTCGTCTGAGCCTCGTGGCGCGCGGTGGAACACGCTCGAAGTATCGCGCTGGGATGTGACACCTCAGCAGTCCGGCCCGGCAGTGGCGACCGCGCTCAGGCGATGACGACCACCGGGGTGCCGATGGCGGCCCATTCGTACAGGCGCTCGGCCTTGTCGTCGCGCTGGCGCACGCATCCCAACGACCCGAACTCGCCGAGCTCGGCTTCGGTCTGCACAGGCGTGTCCCGCCAGCCGCGGGGGATCGAGTGGAAGCCGATGTTGTCCCCGTCGGAGTCGGTGGTGAAGCGCACCATGTGCTCCATGGTGTTCAGCCAGTTGTAGGAGATCGCGTCCTGCGACTTCGACGTGACCGAATAGCGGCCCGGCAATGGCGACTCGGCGTGTCCGCTGACCGGGTAGTTGTCCACCATGGCGCCGTCGGCGTCGATGAGCCAGACCCACTGGCCGCCCCGGTCGTAGATGACATGGCGCGCGCCTAGCAACCCGACATCGGGCGCCGAGTTGCCGCTGCGCCACAGGGTCGGTCCCAGCGGCGCGACCACGGACAAAGCGCCGTCGTCGCCGAGCAGCAGCGAAGCCCCCGCTTCGCTGCGCGTGCCCGCAGACCACAGCCGTGCCTGGTCCCCACCCGATGCCGCAGCCCCGAACCCGGAATGGGCGGTGTCGTAGAGCACGAGCTCGCCGTCGGAACGCATCACCAGCAGCGGCACCGCTGACGGAGCCGGCTCGGTCGACCACAGGATGCCTCGCAGACCCAGCCCGTCGTCGGTGGCGCGCAGCACCAGCCGCCCGTCCGGCTCGAGCGTCAGCCGGTACCAACCGTTCGGCGACATCGCCGACTCGCCCGCAGACAGATACTCACCCGGGCCCAGCACGACCGCAGCCAGCGGAGCCTCGGGCACCCCCTCGGGCACGCCGACGGTGTGGTCGCCGTCCTCTGCCAGCCATGCCGCATAGAAGTCGAGATGCCATTGCCGGACCGGCTCCGCACCCCGATCGGTGATCTCGTCGACGGCCGATGCTGGACGGAACGGCAGCAGCGCCAGCGCCGCGGCCACGCCGAGCCCGGCGGCCATGCGCAGATGCGTTCCCGAAGCGAGCACGCATGACGAGAGTACGGCAGCGTTGTCGAAGAGCGCAATGACTTCCGGCCAGCACTGCGGATCACTGGTCTACGGATCGGCAGCGGCCAACTCCGATCTCGACCAGCGGCGTGATCGTGGCTTGCTATCCGATCTGCGTGATGCGGCCTTTGCTGCCCCACGAGCGATCGGCAGTGAGAATCTGTGCGTCGAGTCGCTCGCCGAGCGCCATGCACAGGCGGTCGGCCAGCGTGGCCGAGGCATCCAGCACGACGGTCACGCTGCGTCTTCGGCGGGGTCTCAGCGGGTTAGCTTGAGAGCACTGCCGGTGGGAAGGGAGCTGCCTCATGTCCTTGCGCAAGCGTCTTGGGACGGTGTCGGCCAGGAGGATCCGGGCGGCCGTCGCCACGGCGCCGCTGCTGGTTGCGGTGCTCGCCGCAGGCGTCGCCGTCGGGCCCGCACAGGCGGCGCGGGCTGTGCCGGACGGTCCCATCGGCCAGTTGGCTGTCGAGGCGGTCGCTCATGACAGCATCACGGTGAGCTGGAACGAGGTCAACAGCCCCGAGAGGTACGTCATCAGCTGGTGGAGGAACGGCGCCAAGAACAAGACCCGGGTGGACATGCCGGTCGATGGCGCCAGCTACACGATCGAGGGTCTCAAGGCCGGCAAGCAGTACACGATCCGGGTCTTCACGGTCAAGAACGGCAAGCGGCACTACAAGTACCGAAGCGAGCTGCTGACACAGCGGACGCTGGCGGCGCCGCAGACGCCCGAGGAGTCCGAGAGCACCACGGCACAGCCGCAGTCCCAGGCACAGCAGGGCCAGACCGCGCTGCCACGGATCAGCCTCACCGCCGGCGCAGCGATCACCGAGGGCGAGGAAGCAGTCTTCCACTGCGTGGCCGACCCGCCGCCGAAGACAGCAATCGACGGAGTCGCCGTCACTATCGCCCAGGTCGGCGACTTCACGACGCACACGACAGCAACGCTGCGCATCGATACGAACGCCGACTGCGGCACCATCCGCATCCCCACCGTCAATGACGCCCAAGGCGAGCCGAGCGGTTCGATTGAAGCAACGCTGCAATCCGACAGTCGAATCGATGCCAGCACGAAGACGGTCATTGTCGTGGTGGTCGACGATGATCAGTACGAGAACATCTCCATCTCCGCAGGCCCCGACATCACCGAAGGCGAGCCCGCCAAGTTCACGATCACCGCCACGCCGGCGCCCACGGACGCCGAGTCGAATCCGCAGACGCTCACGGTGCCCTACGTGATCACCGCCGGGCAGTTGTTCCTCAAGAATCCCAATGCGATATCCGGCACGGTAGAGATACCCGCCTCTGGCTCGGTTGTGCTGTCCATCCCCACCGACGACGACCGTCTCCATGAGCCCGACGGCACCATCACGGTGTCGCTCCGTCACGGCGGCAGGCACGGCAAGTACCTCATCATCGACCATGAGGCCAGCGTTGCGGTAGCAAGCGACGACGCGCTGCCCACACTCACCGTGACCGCTGAGAGTGCATCCGTCGAGGAAGGCGAGCCCGCCAAGTTCACCGTGACCGCCGATCCGCCGGCACTGCATTCGTTCCCTGTCAAGATCGACATCACCTCCAGCGGCCTGTCCACCAGCGCACAGCTCTTCACCGACAAGACGAAGACGATCACGATTCACCGAGGCGTCACGGCGACGTTCCGTGTCGGGACTCTTGACGACAAATCCAAGAACGCCGAGATGTCCGTCACGGCGACCCTGCGCGCCAACGCCGACAGATACACCCTCGGCTCGGCGTCCGCAGCGACCGTTCAGCTGCTGGACAACGACACGCCGCCGACGGTGACCATAGCCGCCGACACCGCCCAGGTCAGCGAAGGCGACACAGCCGCCTTCACCATCACGGCGACGCAGCCCCCCGGTTCGGTCCGCAAGGCGGTGACGGTCGACGTGCGGGTGAAGATCGACGAAGGCGGGCAGCTGGCCGACCCGGGGACCTTCCTCAGCGCCGGCGAAGCCGGCACCCGCACCGTGACCGTGCCGGTTCCCGGCTCGAAGACCATCCGCATCAGCACCGATGACGACAGCACACGCGAGTCCGCCGGCTTGGTGACAGCGGCCCTGCTGGCCGCCGGCGGGTACGCAGTGGGAGACACGGCCACGGCATCGGTCGGCGTCAGCGACGACGACCGCGGCACGCTTTCGGTGACCCCGCAGCTGTTTCGAGATTCCGTGGCCGAGGGCCGGCCGGTCGCCTTCGAATTCCGCGCGAACCCGCCGCCGCCTGGCGGGGTCAGCTTGGACGTCGAGTTGACCCAAGTGGGCGAATATGTGCAGGCCGCGGACCTCGGCAGCAAGGTCGTGCATCTCGACAGCCGCGGCTATGGCTGGCTGGAGATCGACACCCACTATCGAGCCGCCGACGAAGCAGACGGCACGGTGACAGCTCGAATCCTGCCCGCCGACGGCTGGCGGCTCAACAAGCAGAGCGCATCGGCAACGGTGGAGAATGATCCCGCCGAGCGCCCGGTCGTGACGGTCTCGGTCGATCACGACAGCTACGAAGAGGGGCAGCCCATCGACTTCCGCTTCAACGTCTCGCCCGAGGCGCTGCCGTATGGTCTGCTGATCCACTACAAGCTGGAGAAGCCGAATCGGTTCTTCCGTTACGATTCTGCGTCCTTGGCGACCGTCATACAGGTCTGGGGCTCGCACACCGACGTCGTGCGCACCATCGGCACGGTCGACGACAGCACAGCAGAACAGCATGGGACGTTCACGCTGACCGTGCTGCCGCATCCCACCGGGCGCTACACGGTAGGAACGGCAAGCACGGTCACCGGAACGATCTACGACAATGACAGTCCCGTGCCGGTCGTCAGCATCGCTGCCGACGTCGCCGGCATCGACGAAGGCGACACTGCCAGCTTCACCGTCTCTGCGTCGTCGCATCCGGACTCGGCCAGCACTGCGACCACTCTCACGGTGCCGGTCGTGATCTCCCAGAGCGGCGACTACCTGGCCAGCGGCCAGGCGGGCAAGCGAATGGTGACGGTGCCGATCGGCGGGTCGGTGGTGATCACTGCGTCCACCGACGACGACAGCGCCGCCGAGCTCGTCGGCGCCGTACACGCGCGGCTGCTGGCGGGGGACGGCTTCAAGCTGGACACCAACAGCCACACCGCCGTCGTGAAGGCCAACGACAACGAGCCCAAGGTGGCCGTCTCGGTGCAATTCGAGCACACATCGGTCACCGAAGGCTCAGAGGCGACGCTGAAGTTCTTCTTGAGCCAGTCGCCCCTGCCCTTTGGCCTGCGGGTGCCCTACAGCTACACCGGGCAGGGCGACTTCTTCAACGGCAAGGTGCCCGGCAGCTGGCACTTCGACCTGTCGGAGGGCTACGTGAGCGGCACCGTCTGGGACAGGACGCTCGTCACGGTCGGCGACGACGCCGACGAGCCTGACGGCTCGTTCACGCTCACGCTCTCGGCCCCGCAGGAAGACGCCGGGTACGTGCTCGCCGACCCGCACATCGCAACGATCGACATCCTCGACGACGACTAGGCAGCGCCGCCCCGGCGTGGTCAGCAGCCGAGCCCGCGGCCGTCGCTGTGGCGGACCGGCCCGTCGAGAACTTCTGCGAGGCGCCGGACCTGCCGGTCCCAGCGGGCGATCTCGCGTGCGGAGATGCCTTGGCTGCGGCATTGATCGGTGACATGCGCTGCGATGTTCACAGCAGCAGTGCTGTGTTCGCGCAGACCGTTCTCGCTCGGCAGCCCAGGCCGGTTGGCGACATAGTTCGACTGCCGCCACTGATGAAGCGTCACCAAGTCGACGTTGCTGCCTGCCAAGGCTGTGAAGGCGTGACGAACCGACTCGGGCTGGACCGCGAGCAGATCGGGAATACTGTGCTTCCACGCCGGTGCTGTGCCCACTGCAGCGATGTGGTTGAGCTTCGCCGCCGACTCCACCACGGCCAGAACTTCGGCCATCGCAGCGGCGAAGCGCACGCCCTCTTTGTGGCGATGATCCTCGGCGTCGCCCGCATCAGCGGCGTCGATCTCGGCGACGGACGGCCGCAGGTGCCCTTCGAGACGGATCGCCGCGTTCGTCATCTCCTCGAAACGGCTAGCGAGCTCGTCGGCCGGGTTGGCAGGCAATCCGATCTCCTTGTCCCAGTCGATGCATGAGTGATCGCCGACATCGGCCAACTCCACGGCGTAGCTGGCCACGCGCGTCTCGACTGAGCACGGCACACAGGTGGTGCGCACCGCCCACTCGGGAGCGTCGGTGACCATGACGTCCACCGGGCAGCCCGCAGCCGCCGACGCGCGAGCCTCGAGGCCGCAGCGGCGGCTGTGACGCTCGGCGTAGTCCAAGTCGTCGTAGATGGCCACCAAGTCGACATCGCTGGTCTCGCGGCAATCGCCGCGAGCGACGCTGCCGTACAGCAGCACCCGGCCTACGCCCGCAGCCACCAGCTCGTCAGCAGCACGGCGGGCGGCAGCTAAGTCCGCAGCGGTCATGCGCCGCAGAATACCGGCCCGCTGCGGCTTCGCGAAGCTGCTTCAGTCGATCTCGCGCAGTTTCCTCGTGTTGTCCGCCGTGGCGTCGAACAAGGCATCGGTGGTCGCCTTGATGCCGGCGACCTCGACGGCGAGGTTGTCCATTCGGTCGTTCACGGCGTCGACACGGCTGTTCACGGCGTCGACACGGCTGTTCACTGCAGCGAAACCCTCGTTCATGCCGGCCTCCAGCGCATCGAACCTCGCTGCGATGCCTTCGTTCATCGCAGTCAGGTACTCGCGGATCGACTCCGCGCCGCTGCCGGATGTGCCAGTGTCCTCCATGAGCAGGCAGCGTACAACTCGCAACCCGACACCTGTCGGACCGGGCACGATGCGCTGCGCATCGAGACTGCTCGTTTCGATGCGAGATGCAGCGGGGCGGGGTCTGTGCGGGGGTATGGTTGGCGGCGTGAGCGAGATGGACTCGATGCGGGACTGGCTGGGCGAGATGTTCGGCCAGATCGGCGACCGTTTCGACCGGATGGACGACCGTTTCGACCGGATGGACCAGCGTTTCGACCGCTTCGAGGCCCGAGTCGATGCGCGCTTCGATCAGGTCGATGAGCGTTTCGATCGTCTCGAGGCTCGTGTCGACGAGATCGCTGCGGTGAACGGCACGCTGATCGACGAGGTGGCTCGCATCAACCAGCGTCTCGGCTGAGACCCCTCAGCTCGGCCACGGCGCCCCAAGCCCGTCGGCCGCTCCGTTTCAGTTCGGCGGGGGTGCTTGGTTGTCCGGTGAAGAGGCTCTATCCTGCTCGGCTTGTGCCTGCCCGTCTGACTCGCCCGAGGTCTTGTGAGCGGCCTTCGGCCGTGCGTGGCGGCGGCGGTGTCGTGTCTCGTGTGAGCGTACGTCTGTCCCGGGGGGGGGGGGGCTTTTTGCCTGCGGCCCGGGGG
>VYDH01000035.1 GCA_009843525.1 Acidimicrobiales bacterium
AATGATGGCGCAACCGCCACAAAATCGCGACCAACTAACAACTCAGGACACTAGGCCCAGGTGGAGTCAGGGGGCTTCGGTGAGGGTGAGCCAGTAGCGGCCGGTGTTGAACGGGCCTGACGAGGACGCCGCGGCCACCTCGATGTAGTAGTCGCCGTCGACGTCGGGGGTGAAGTGGTAGAGCTCGCTGTAGGCGGCATCGCCGCTCCCGCCGTTGCCGTCGCGGACCTCGACGCTGTCGGCGTCGTACATGGGTCCGAGGTCGGGGTGGTGCATGCCGCCGCTGCGGGTGTTGACCTCGACCTGGTAGCGGGTTCCGGCAGTCAAGTGGGCCCTGAACCAGTCCCGCTCGCTTTCGACCAGGACTCTGCCGCTGAAACGGCCGGACAAGAGCCCTCTGTGCTCGATGCGACCCTGCACGGTCTCGCCGACCCCGATCTCGCAGTTCTGGTCGTGGGCAGCGAGGTCGTTGCCGGCAAGGCGGACATTGGCAGCGTCGTAGTGGGCTTGGGTGTTCGGCAAGCCGAGCCGTTGACCGTAGAAGTACCGGAAGATGATGTCGGCATAGACGCTGAAGGCCCCTGCGGTCATGCCGGGAAGGCAGTCATCGTTGGCGAGCACGTCGGTGGCGTGGGTATGCACTGCGACGACGTAGTGGCCGTGGCGGCTGTTGGCGCCGCCGCCGGCCCCGGCGCCGACGTAGTAGGTGCCGCTGGAGCGGGGGGTGAAGTAGGTCAGCGCGGTGTTCCCCGGCCCTGAATCGCCGTCGGCGGTGCCCTGCGTTGAGCCGAAGTACGGGTACGGATGCACGTTGCCGTCGCTGTCCAGCAGCCGGCCGCGGTGGTCGAAGACGCCCTTCAGCCACGGATTGCCCACTGCCTTGTGCGCGGTCGAGTCGCCACGCAGGACCACCTCGTAGAGCTGGCCGCCGACGAGTCCCACCTCGAACCAGTCCTCGTCACTCCTGCTGAGGCTCGCTATCTCGAGCTCCCCAGGCGTCTCGCCGCCCACAGCCGCGGTGCAGGTCGTCTTGGTGCTGGCCGCGCAGTCTTCGTAGGGGACATAGGGGTACACGACGACCCTGAAGGTCCACGGCTCACGTTCTGGGTGCCTCTCGGCGTCGATGCGGACCTTGACCAGGTGCCAGCCCGGGATCTCCGACGCGGTGAAGATCACCCTGGGTTCTCTCAGCGTGATCCCGACGGCGGAGTAGTCGGAACCGAGATTGGCCTGGTTGGGGGATTCCACCGCAGTGATGACCAGCAATTCCGCGTTGCCGCCCCGCGCATTGCTGCTCCCCCAGACCTCCGCCACGTACCTGCGCCCCGCGGTGAGGGACACGCGATAGCTCCTGTGCCTTGTGCAGGCAGAGTTGCCGCAATCGATGCTGTCGAATTCGTCGAGCAGGAATTCGCGTTCGGGCTCGTGATTTCTGGGCTCGATCTGCGACGACCCCTCGTCTGGATCCTCGTCCTGTTTCCCCTGCGAGGGCTCCTTGCTCGGCTCCACCCCCCAGGCCTCCTGGCCGGACTGTGACGTCGCCTTCTTGGGAGTCGTGATCCTGGGCCTCGACTCGGTCGCAGCGGCACCGGTCTCGACCCAGCTCCAGTCGCCGTTGTTGTTGGTGAAGCGGGCCCGAACCCTCACCATGTAGAGCGCGCCGGGCTCGAGGCCGGAGATGGTCAACTCGTTCTCTTCGGGGAACGCGTTCCACTCGGTGTCGGTGTACGTCCTGAACACGTCGCCGTCAGGCGCCCACGACACCCGGTAGGCGGCCGGGTCGCCCGGGTGCGCATCCCAGCTCACATACAGCTCTCCGGGTTCATAGCCCGGTTCCACGCTCAAGCCGGTGACGGCCGCGGGCGCCGCTGAGGCAAGGTTCGCAGGCGCCACCGAGGCAATCAGCACCCCGGCGGCAACCAGCGCTGCCAGGACTGCTGCTCGCGTGCGGCGGCGGGGAAGAGAGGGAGACCGATTCAGCGTCATGGCGCTCGCTCCTCGAACTCGGTGCAACAACCGGCGGCGGCTCGGTTCCGCCGCGAGCCCGACTGCCATCACTTCAGTTCATAGTTTGTACAACTATCCCGCAGCCGTCCTGCCCCCGCAAACACGTGCCTCGAGCCGGTGCTGCGGCATCGTCATGAGCCCCTAATATGCAGGTCACACGGGTTCTCTACAGATTATCCTGCATGCGCTCGATTACATTTTTGCTCGTGTTGTATGCGTTCAGTGCCAGATAGTTGACTGCATGCGTTCGGTTACAATCCACTACGCTATGGACATGGCCACTTTGGCGACGCGCGTTGTGCGAACCCCCGGGTCGTTGGCGAGTGCCATCACGGGCCGCCGCGACCAGCTCGGACTGACCCAGCAAGCGCTCGCCGACACGGCTGGGGTCTCGCGCAAGCTGGTGTGCGACGCAGAGGCAGGGAAGCTGACCATCCAGCTCGACGGCCTCGTGAAGATCTGCACTGCGCTCGGCTGTGAGCTCGTCATGCGTGAGGTCGATCCGGCGCGCCTGGGCTACGACGACGCGTTGGCGCCGTTGGAATGACGCCTGCGGAACTGCGCGTACGGGTCGACGGCGAGACGGCTGCCACCCTCGAGCGGGGCACCGACGGACTCAGCTTGGCCTACGACGCCGACTATCTGGCCTGGCCCGATGCGGTACCGCTGTCGCTGTCGCTGCCGTTGCGCGTCCGACCGCACGTCGGGCCCCTCGTCGAGACGTGGCTGGACGGACTGCTGCCGGATCGCTCCGTCGAGCGCGAAGAATGGCGCCGACGGGTCGGGGCGGTCTCAGCAAGTCCGTTCGGCCTGCTCAGCACGCCCATCGGCAGCGAGTGCGCGGGCGCGGTCCAGTTCGAAGGGACGACCGCCGGCGCCCGCAGGCAGCTCGGCGAGCAACCGAGCCGCAGATCTGCCTTGGAGCCGGTCTCGGAGACTGATCTCGGCGCGGTGCTGGCCGAGATGAGCGAAGGAGCATTGCTGGGCGGGTGGCGCGACGATCCGCCCGCCAGCTTCAGCCTCGCAGGCACCATGCCGAAGCTTGCGGTGCGGCACGGCAGGGCGCCATGGTGCAAAGCGATCGGCGACGAGCCCACCACGCACATCCTCAAGCCATCGCTGCCCCGGTACCCCGGCCAGGCGGTCGGCGAGCACCTCGCGCTCTCGACCGCGCGACGGCTGGGCATCGAGGCGGTGCGCACCCACGTTGCCCTCATCGGGGGCATCGAGACGCTGGTCGTGGAGCGCTTCGACCGCTCCCTGCGCTCCCCCGGCGGCGACATTGCGCGCATTCATCAAGAAGACCTCTGTCAAGCGCTCGGGCTTCCGCTGGGACAGCGATTCGAGCGAGACGGCGGCCCGGGACCGGGCGATGTCGCTCGACTGCTGGCGATGCACAGCAGCGACTGCAGCGCCGATCTTCGATCGTGGTTCAGGCGGCTGGTGTACTGCTGGCTGATCGTGGCGAACGACGCCCATGCCAAGAATCACGCTCTGCTGCACCTTCCCGGTGCCGTCTGCCGGTTGGCACCGATGTACGGCACAGAATCGTGGCTGCCGTACACCGGCGTGGCAGCGAGTGAGATTGACCTCGCCATGTCGCTGGGCGACGGCTACCAGGCAGGCGACGGCGCTCGCATCGACGACTGGCAGCAGCTCGCACGTGAATTCGGCATGGACCCCCAGTGGGCTGCCGCCGAGGTGCTGCGCATCGCCCAGCACACCCCCGCGCATCTCGAAGCCGCGATTGACGCCTTGGGAGCCGCTGCCAGATCAAGCGACATGCCGACACGCTTGCTCGACGCGGTCGTGCTCAGAAGCGAATCCGTTTTGGCCGACGCCTGAGCGCTGCCTGTGTTCAGGTGCTGGTGATCCAGCGGACGCCGTCTGGGGAGCGTGGCCAGCAGGTGATGGTTCCGTCGGTGTCGATGGCGCAGGTGTGGATGTCGCCGATGGTGACGGAGCTGTAGGTGCTGGTGGACGTGTCTGGCTCGGTGCCCCACTGGTGGCCCCAGCAGACGATGAAACCGTCGGTGGCGATGGCACAACTGTGGCGGCTGCCCAGCGCGAGGGCGGTATAGGTGCCGGCGGGTGCCTTGGTGCGCCCCCAGTCGCCGTCGCCCCAGCAGGCGACGGTGCCGTCATCGGCGATGGCACAACTGTGGTTCTGAGCGAGCTCGATCGCGGTGTAGGTGCCGCCGGGTGCCTTGGTTTTCCTGAAGCGCTTGTCGCCCCAGCACGCAATGGAGCCGTCTGTGGCGATGGCACAACTGTGAGTCTTGTACGCGGCAATCGCCGTGTAGGTGCCAGCCGGCGGCCTGCTCTGCTTGTAGTAGTTGTCTCCCCAGCAGGCGATCGTGCCGTCGGTGCTGAGCGCGCAGTTGTGGTCGGCGTCGGCCGCGATGGCCGTGTAGGTGCCGTCGGGAGCGTCGGTCTGACCGCGGTGGTTGTAGCCCCAGCAGGCAATCGTGGCGTCGGTGCTGAGCGCGCACGTGTGGTCGTTGCGGGCGGCGATGGCCGTGAACGTGCCGCTCGGCGCGCGGGTCTGACCGAGCACATTGTCTCCCCAGCAGGCGATGGTGCTGTCGGGCTTGAGCGCGCAGCCGTGGTAGTAGCCGACGGTCATGGCCGTGAACGTGCCCGCCGGGGCGCGGGTCTGCCTCAGCGAATCGTCTCCCCAGCAGGCGATGGTGCCGTCGGTTTGCAGTGCACAGGCGTGGAAGTAGCCGATGGCCACTTGGGTGTGGGCGCCGGCCGGCGCGTTCGCCGTCGCATCACGGTCGAATCCCCAGCAGACCGCTGCACCGTCCTCGGTGGAGATGGCGCAGGAGTGCTCCCAGTAGGCGACGACCTCGGTGTAGATGCCGTCGGGCGCGTCGCTCTCCCCGGTGTTGTTCCCTCCCCAGCAGGTGATGGTGTCGTCGGCGGCAAGGGCGCAGGAGTGGCCCACGCCGGTGGAGACGGACTTGTACGTGCCCGACGGCGCGTTTGCTTGGCCCGCGGCGTTCTTGCCCCAGCAGGTGATGGTGTCGTCGGTGGTGATGGCACAGGTGTGCGCGTGGCCGGCCGAGAGCGATGTGAAGGTTCCCGCCGGGGACTCGGACCGCCCATCCCAATAGTGGCCCCAGCACTTCATCGTGTCGTCGGTGGCGATCGCGCAGGTGTGCACTTCGCCAGCGTCGATGGCCTTGTACGTGCCCGCAGGGGCTTCGGCCTCGTCCTCGTCGTTGTAGCCCCAGTAGGCAATGGTGCGGTCGGTCCGGATGGCGCAGACATGCTCCCAGCCGAGCGTCACGGCGGTGAAGGTGCCCGCCGGGGCCATTGCTTGGCCGAAGGCGTTGTAGCCCCAGCAGGTGATGGTGGCGTCGGTGGCGATGGCGCACGAGGTCCGGCCGTTCGCCGCTATCTGGGAGTAGGTGCCTGCCGGCGCGTCGCCCTGGTAGAAGGAGTTGTCCCCCCAGCAGGCGATGGTGCCATCGGTGCGGATGGCACAGGCGTGGATGGAGCCCGAGGCCAGCGCCTTGAACGTGCCCTCGGGCGGGTTCGCCTCGCCATAGGAGGCGGGGCCCCAGCAGGCGATGGTGCCGTCGGCACGCAGGGCGCAGGTGTAGGACCCGTAGTCGGACAGCGTCGTGAATCCCCTGCCGGCGGACTGGCCGATGCGCGCGGGCACGGTGGCCTGCGCTGTGTTGCGCAGCATGCGGCCGTCGGCGGTGCACACCGCGAGGTCTGTTGCGCAGTCGGTTGCCGCCGGGAGCGTCACGGTGACGTCGCCGGGTCCGTCTGGGGTGACGGTGAGCTCCCAGGTTTTCCCGTCGGTCGCTGCCTCCGATGCCGAGACGAGCGAGCCGCCGGTGACCGTGAGCGCGTCGGCCATCGACCCGCCGGTGACCTGAGGGTCTGCTTCGTCGAAGTTGAGCCGCAGCGTGAACTGCGACGATCTGTCGTGCGTGCGGGGCACGCCCGTGAACCATGCGCCCGGCGGCGCCTCACTGCGTTCGGGGAGGGCGTCGGCGCCGGCGCTGAGCGACACGTCCACGGTGCTGCCTGCGGAGGCGGACAGCACGCCGCCGGTGGGCCACCAGTAGGTGCCGCGCAGCGCCAGCCCGTTCGGCACCTGGCTCTCGGAGCCGGCGAACTGCTGGCCGTCGATGTCCAGCACGAACTCGGTGTCCAGCGAGGCGCGCAGGCCCAGGTACAGGCCGCCGGCGAGCTCCGCCAGCGCGATGACCTCGTACGTCGACCCGTCGACATCGAAGCTGTCGGGCGTCAGCGAGCCCAACTGTGCCCAGCGCGAGTATCCGGCCGTGCCGTCGGTTGCCGCCACGTCCAGCACCGCCGTCCACACCTCGGCGAGGTCGGTGCCGGTGCCCGGGTCGGTGCCGGTGCCGGGATCGGTGCGAGTGCCGATCAGCGACTCCGTCTCGGAGTCAACGCTGCGACCGGACGGCGATTCTGTCGAGGCCCCGCCGACGGGCTCCCCCACCGGCTCAGACAGCTTGAGCTTCAGGCGGTACCGCACGGGACTTGAGGACTCCACCCGCACCAGGTAGGTGCCCGCCGCCAGGGTCAGACTGAACCGCTCGTCAGATTTTCCGAGCTCGACGCCCGAGCCCAGCACCTCGCCGAGGGCGTCCTCCAAGTACACGTCTGCATTCGCCGTCAGCCGTCGCAGCACCACCTCCACCGACTTCGGCGACGACAGCTCGAACCGGTACCGCTCGACGGCGCCAGCCGCATCGTCGATGGTGCTGTTGACGACGGTCTTGGCCTCATCGGCGATGTCGCCCAGCTCCGTGGCCTCGGGCACGTCGCGAAGCTGCAGATCCGGCGACGCCCCCACAGACTCGGACGCTGGCACGAGCAGGCCAGCGACGAGCATCGCGACGAAAGCGCCCCGTGCCACGGGCCCGAACCGGCGTACAACCAGCGGTTTCGTCGAGAGCATCTGGCAATAGTAATACTCATTACATTCAGCTGATAGCTTGCCCACTCGTGCTCGGAATCAAGCGTCTCATCACCCGGTTCATCGCCGCCGTTGCTGTCATAGCGGTTGCGCTCGCGCTGCTGCCCTCGCCAGCCGCCGCAGACCACGGCACCAAAGTCGAGAGAAAGGAAAACGCCGTCTGCGGCTACTCCGAGGACGGCGACGGAAAGAAGTACATCAGCAAGTACAAGAAAAAGGGCGAGAGGCTGGTGTGCGCATCCACCGACGAGGAGTTGGGAACCCAGTCGTCGACGCCGCCGACGATCAAGAGCATCTTCGGCAGCGCTCCCAGCCATCTCCGGGGCAACGCGTTGAGAAGCTGGTGCAGCGAGAAGATGTTCAGGAACGGGCACCAGCTCACCCACGACTCAAAGCCCGCCGACCCCGAAATGAACTCCCCCTACACCGGCACCTCGGGCAACGTGGTGATCTTCACCAACCGCCCGAGTCTCGAGCGCGCCGAGGACGATCCGGTGCTCTACATCGGCGACCTCGTCGTCGGGGTGTACTTCTGCAGCTTCGACCTCTTCTGAGAGGACCGTCTCGCAGGCTGAATGGGTGAGTGCGGCGCGGACACCGTCAACCCGGCGCCGCGCAGTCGCTAGCTGGTCGGCGGCGTGGCCTGGCCACGCTGGTCGTCTCCCCAGCAGTGGACCCTGCCGTCGGGTCGCAGACCGCGCGGGTGTGCGAGGCAAGCCATCGGCAGAAGTGCATCGGGCCAATCTACGGATGAAGTAATCGTCGTAACTATGATGCGTCTTCGTGCCCGTTTCCGACCACGGCGATGCCCAGCGTTCAGGATCTGACCGCCGGGGCGATCAGGGCGATCACGACCACGCAGCCGTCGCGCGACGCCTGATCGATTCGGCGATCAGGGCGTTCGGCGACAAGGGGTTCCAGTCCGCTTCTGTATCGGAGATCGCTCGCGAGGCCGGCACGACTGCGGACGCCGTGTACGCACGGTGGTCCGACAAGCGAGAACTGTTCGATGCTGCCTTCAGGGAAGCCGCAGAGCGGCGGATGCTGCTGCTGATCAAGAACGCTCCGGAGGCTGCGGCATCGAAGCTCGCCATGCTCGGCGACAATCTGCTCACGACGCATCGAGACAACACACGCGACCTGTGGATCGAGGCCTGCGCGCATGCGATGCGAGACGAAGACTGGCGTCCGATGCTGGCGGCGGCGCTCGATGTCGAGGCGCGCGAGCTCTCAGAGATCGTGGAGGACGCCAAGGCGGCCGGCGATATCGACCACGACCTGAGCACGACGGCCATCGTTTTCTTGTGCCAGTCCCTCGGCCTGGGAAGTCACCTGGTTGCACGTTCGCTGGCCAACAACGGATCTGAGCCCGATGCCGACGACTGGAGCCGTTTCATCGGGAGGCTGATTCGCGGTCTCGCGCCGCGCGCTTGACGGCCCGTTGCGGGGCGACAAATAGTACGAATTACTGCCTCGCGCATGCATGCCTGTGAATTTCCGTTGATTTCTGACATTCGACGCGCTCTGCCTGTGGCTAATGTTGGCGCGGCATGCAAGCTCCATCGGCATCGGACGCACGGTCGTCGACTGAGCCCAGGCGCAGTTCTGACGTCTCGACGAACCGCATTCTGGACGCCGCCGCCTTGGTCTTCGGCCAGAAGGGGTACGAAGCGGCTCGCGTCGCGGACATCGCCCGGCGAAGCGGTCTGACGACTGGTGCAATCTATGCGCGCTGGCTGACGAAGCACGAGTTGTTCTTGGCCGCGGTTGAGCATCGAGGGTCGACGAGGACTGAGGTCGTTTCCGGCCAGGCCGACCTGTCGGCTACCACGAAGCTGGCGGAGCTGGGCGCCGGGCTGCTCGGCGACAACGGTGATGAGGCAGCCCGCAACCTCATGCTCGAGGCATGCGTGATGGCGCGGCGAGACTCGTCATTGAGCGCGGAGGTGGCGCAGTCGCTCGATGTCGAGGCCGCTGTCCTGGCCGAGGTGGTCGAGCAGGGCAAGGCCGCCGGTGACATCGACGCCGACCTGAGCACCGAGGCAATCGTGTTCGCCTGCCAGGCGCTGGGCCTCGGCGCTCGCCTTGCGGCCGCCGCTGAGCCTCGTGAGATCGGGCTTCCCTCGGTCGAGGACTGGCGCGAGCTGATGACCCGATTCGTCGAGTCCATCGGCCCCTCACAGCCATAGCTCCGCGGCACCGGCGAGACCGACTTCACCAATATCGGCCGGGTCGCCAAAGGCCGGCGTCTCACACAGCTCGCCTACCTGCTCCCAGAGTTTGTAGTAACGGTCATTACAATTAGGAGTGATGCGGACACTCGCCGCGTGGTGGAGCTGTGGGTCGCGGTTCTTGAAGGCCGGGGCTGCGGTGTCGGTCGGTGCGGCGGCGGTGCTGGGGCCGTTGGCGTCGCCGATGGGTGCGTCGCCGGAGCTGCAGCTGCGTGACGACGTTCAGGCGGTGGAGCTGGGCGACATCACTGATGAGGCCAAGACCGTCGTCAACAGCACGATTGACGACGCCGCCGGAGGTGCGGAGCGGTACCGGTTCGAGCTGTCGGTGCCGAAGTCGGTGGAGGTGGTGCTGCGGCGGCTGACCGCCAACGCGGACGTGTACTTGGAGAGCGCCGGGGGCGATCTGCTGGGCTCGGGCGAGGAGTTGGGGCGTTCTGACGAGCGGTTCAGTCTGACGCTGGCGGCAGGCTCCTATGAGGTGCGGGTGGAGTCCTCCAGCCCGGTGCGGTACCGGTTGAAGCTCAAGCTGTCCGAGCCGGTGGGCGACCCCATCGGTGCTCGCACGGATCCGGGCACCGAGACGGACACGGGCACTGAGGCGGGCCTGGGTACTGAGAGTGACCCGGGCACGGACCTTGTCGAGGCGTGGACGGCGGTGCTGGACGTGGGGGCGACCGGCGGCACGGTCGGCTACTCGCGCTGGGCGAATTTCGGCTCGCTGACCTCGGAGAGCTTCGATGTCGACGGGTCGTCCTATGGGGTCATCTTGCTCGCGGAGCTCGCCGGCGGTCTGTATCTGGGCCTGCGCAGATCGCTCGATGTCGAGTTCGTGCTCGACATCGACGGCGAGCAGTTCGTCGCCTCGCAGAGCCAGGTGCCCGCCGGGCTGCCGCTGCGCGGCGCCTACTGGTGGCCCTCCGACGGCCTGCTGTCAGGCTCGGCAGGCAACACAGCGGACGTTTCGCTCAGCGCCGGCACCGACGCACTCCCCGAGCGCGGCACGGCGCCGCCGGGAGCATGGTTCTCTCGAGTGCCCGAGGCCCACGACGGGTCGAGCCAGTTCACGCTGCGCCTCAGCTTCGACGAGTCCGACCTCGGCGTCACTTCGAGCCTGCTGACCGATGCGCTGACGGTGACCGGCGGCTCGCTGGCGGCCGTGTCGGAGGTGTCGCCCGTCGGCAGGACCTGGGAGCTCGCCGTGACGCCCGACGGTCCCCACAGCGTGACGGTGTCGCTGGCCGCAGCCCCGGACTGCGTGTCGACCACCTCGGTGTGCGCCGCCGACGGCCGCATGCTGCGCAACAGCCCGCAGGCCACCGTCAGGGGGACCGATGACCATGGGAATGAGGCCGCCGAGGGATCGCCCCTGGAGATGGACGCTACGTTGAGGGGACAGATCGAGACGCCCGGGGACGAGGACTGGTTCTCGGTGCTGCTGGAGAAGGGTCACACCTACCAGATCGATCTGGACGGTCCGGCGCTGCCGTATGTCCATGAGGTCCAGGACTCGGAAGGCAACGTCATCTCCGAGGAGGAGAACTCGGGCGGCGAGTCTGAGGGGTTGCGGGGCCTGTACAGAGCGCTCGACGGCCTCGGTTCGAGGATGCCCGCAGCGCTCAAGGACAGCGGCGACGATTCCGGCGCTGTCGACTCGATGGTGTTCGGGGACGGCTGGGCGCAGATCACGCCCTCCGAAACCGCCACGTACTTCATCGGTACCCGCAGCGACAAGGGGACCGGCGACTACGAGGTGAGCCTGCGGCAGGTGGTCGACGACTATGCGGCCGACACCACCACCACCGCCACCGTGTCCGTCGGCGGCACCGCCACCGGCGACATCGAGGAGGCCGGCGACCATGACTGGTTCAAGGTCGAATTGGAGGCCGGCAAGGCCTACCTGGTGGACCTGATGGGCGCGCAGAGCGGCGACGGCACGCTGCGCGACCCCTATCTCACAGGGATCCACAACGCGAGCGGCCGACGGGTCTCCGGCACCTCCGACGACGACAGCGGTGAGGGCACCAACAGCCGCGTCCGCTTCGTGCCGGCATCGAACGGGACGTTCTATGTGGCAGCGCGCGGTGCCGGGGACCGGATCGGCACCTACACCGTGGCCGTCGCCCAGCAGCCCGACGACTTGGGGGCCGACACCAGCACCGCCGGCGCCGTGACGGTCGGCGGGACCGCCGAGGGCGAGATCGAGGCCGAGGGCGACCACGATTGGTTCGCGGTCACCCTCGCGGCGAACAAGAGGTACCGGTTCGACGTGAAGGGCAAGCAGCTGTACCAGTCCCTCAACGGCACCCTGGTGAACCCGTACATCGATTCGCTCTACCGGTCCGACGGGACGCGGATCGCCGGAACCCACATCAACGACGGCGGTTCGTACTGGGACGCCAGGGTCGACTTCACTGCCCCCGCAGCGGGTGTGTACTACCTGTCCGCGGGCGGCTACGGCGAGGGCACGTACACGGTGGCGGTGACCGACATCACCGGCGGAGTGCCCGACGACTTCGCGGCCGGCACCACCACGATCGGCACGGTCGCGGTCGGCGGCACGGCTGCCGGCGAGGTGCAGTTCGGCGGCGACAAAGACTGGTTCGCGGTGAGAGTGTCAGGTTCTCTGTGTAAGGGGGGTGGTCTGAGAGAGTCGGTTCGGTG
>VYDH01000023.1 GCA_009843525.1 Acidimicrobiales bacterium
TCCTTCAGATCAAGGACAAACAAAACCCTGTCCCAAGAACCCTGACACGGAACAAACCCACACAACCGAACCCGAACCTGCAAACGCAGCCCGAGCCCGAGCCGCTCAACCCCGGGCGCCCTAGAACCCACACTGGGGCACCGAGCCCCCTCGTTCGTCGGTGGTGCCGGACGCGGTGTCGCGCTGCTGCTCTGCTCGCCCCGAGAGCATTGATGTAACACCCCCTCTTTACCTTGGAAACCAGTCAGGCGGCGGCCGATCAGCGGCCCCGCAACCCGGCAAGTTCGGCTTTGTCAGCGGACGAGTCGGAGCTTGGATGAGAGGAAAGAGAATGGGAACATCATCAACCAACGGTGGGTTGAACGGAGAGCTCGAGCGGAGCAGCACGGCACCGTGGGAGCGCGGCAGCGATGGCACGACCGCATCAGCAGGCGAACCGAACGCAACGGGCGCTCCGAGAGCCAAGAGCGGCAAGACGGCCAAAGGCGGCAAGAAGAACGGCAAGGGGTCGACATCTGACCGGTCGAAGGCGTGGATGCTGCTTGATCGGTCCGGGTCGATGTCTGGCCTTGAGGTAGCGGTCGTGCACGGCGTCAACGGGCTCATCGCGGAACAGGCCGCTCTGCCTGGCAAGTGCAAGATCACCCTCGTCCAGTTCGATTCCGAGGATCCGTTCGAGATCCTCGCCGACGCTGTGCCGGTGAACAAGGCGTGCCCGCTGTCAGTGGAGCAGTATCGCCCCCGCGCCGCGACGCCTCTTCTGGATGCGATCGGCTCGCTGATCGGGCGGGCCGATGAGCGAGCGAAGCGACGCAGCAAGTCTGGCAAGGCGCCCGAGGATCAAACTGTCGTGATCGTTACCGATGGCCTTGAGAACGCAAGCACCGACTTCGCTTGGGCCGATATCCACCGGCTCATCAGCAGCCGGCGCGAGCAGGGTTGGGCGTTCGTCTTCATGGGTGCCAACCAAGACTCATACTTCGAGGGCGCTCGGCTGGGAGTCGAGCCCGGAAACGTGCAGAACTATGAGGCCTCCGACGAAGGTGTCGGCGAGGCATTCGCGTCGGTGAGCCGGGCCTACAGCGAGCGGCGAACGATGCACGCCACTGTGGGTTCTGCGCCCGACGACGACTTCTTCGGGGGAGTGCGCGAGGCCGAGGAGGGAATGCGGCGGCGCTCCGCCTGATCTCAGCGGCGCCTGGCCCGCCGTAGGTACGCTCCCCAGCGGGGCTGGACCTGGAGGGGAAACGTGGACGTCGACTATCCGATCATCTCGGCCGACTCGCACATCGCTGAGGCGCGCAACACCTACGTCGACTACATCGAGCCGAAGTGGCGGGATGTCGCGCCGCGGGTGGAGTGGACCGAGGAGCGCGGCGACGTCTATGTCATCGATGGCATGAAGCGCACCATCGACATGGGCCTCATCGCCGCCGCCGGTCAGAAACCTGAGGAGCTGAAGCGCAGCGCGGCGTACGAGGAGCTGCCGGCCAGCAGCTACGACCCGGCCACGCGGACCGCCGACCAGGATCGCGACGGCGTCTCTGCCGAGGTGATCTACCCGTCGGTGGGCATGGTGCTGTGCAACCACTCCGATCCCGATTACAAGAAGGCGGCCATGGACGCCTACAACCGGTGGATCGCCGACTACTGCTCGGTGGACACCGACCGGCTGCTGGCGGTGGGCCAGACCGCACTCCGCTCGGTGGAAGAGGCCATCAGCGACATCGAGGCCATGGCCGAAGCGGGCATGCGCGGCGTGATGATGTCGGGCAACCCGCACACGGAGTTCGACTTCGACGACCCCCGCTGGGATCCGTTCTGGCAGGCCGCTGTCGACCTCAATCTGCCCGTGTCGTGGCACATCCTCACCAGCCGCGGCCAAGGCCGGCCTCGGGGTCCGAAGGCGAACGCCTTCATGACCATCATCCGGGCCAACCAGGACATCATGGGCACGCTGGTGTTCGGGGGAGTGTTCGAGCGCAATCCCGGCTTGCGGGTGGTCTGCGTGGAGGCCGATGCCGGCTGGGTGCCGCACTACATGTACCGGATGGACCATGCCTACAAGCGCCACCGGTACTGGCTGCCGCCGGGACAGGAACTCTCCAAGCTGCCCAGCGAGTACTTCAGCGAGCACATCTACACCACGTTCCAAGACGACTGGGTCGCCTTCAAGATGGTCAACGACGTCAACCACAAGCGGCTCCTGTGGGCGAACGACTTCCCGCACTCAGACAGCACCTGGCCGTGGAGCCAGGAGCTGCTGGACGAGCACTCGGCGCACCTCACGCCGGAGCAGCAGCGCGACATCCTCTGCAATAACTCGGCCGAGCTGTACGACATCGACCTGTCGAAGCTGCCCGTCGGCGGCGACCGCTTGGCGGCTGCTGCAGCCTGAGACCGGCGTCTGATCAGAGCCGTCGAGACTGAGCCGTCGACACAGTCAAGCCGGCAGCCCGAACGGAGTCATCAACCGCGCCCCGGGTTCGCCCGCGTCCCGGGCTCGACCGCGCCTCAGGAGCAACTGCATCTCAGCATGAATCGCGTCCCGGACTTCATGAGACCGACGGGTACGGTGGGCACAGGCGCCGCGCGCGCTCGGCCGCGGCTCAGATTTCAGGAGCCCCCTCCATGCAAAGCCACGAAGTCGACTACGAAGTCTTCGGTGACGACCTGCAGTTCGTCGAGGTCGAGCTGGACCCCGGCGAAACGGTCATCGGCGAGGCCGGCACGATGATGTACCTCGAGGACGGCGTCACGTTCGAATCCAAGATGGGCGACGGCTCCGAGCCCGATGCGGGCCTGTGGGGCAAGCTCAAGTCGGCCGGCAAGCGAGCCATGACGGGCGAAGGCTTGTTCATCACCCACTTCACCAACACCGGTGGGCACGGCAAGGTCAAGGCGGCGTTCGCTGCGGCCTACCCCGGCAAGATCATCCCGGTGGACCTGGCCAAGATGGGCGGCGAGATCATCGCCCAGCGAGACGCATTCCTGTGCGCCGCACTGGGGACGAAGATCGACATCGCCTTCCAGCGGGGCATCGGTACCGGACTCTTCGGCGGGGAGGGGTTTGTGCTCCAGCGCCTGTCGGGCGATGGCATGGCGTTCCTGCATGCAGGCGGATCGATCAGAGCGATTCAGCTCAACAATCAGACTGTCAGGCTCGACACCGGCTGCCTGGTCGCCATGCAACCGTCGCTGCAGTACTCGATCGAGCGCGCCGGCAACCTCAAGTCGATGTTCTTCGGCGGCGAGGGTCTGTTCCTTGCGACCGTGTCGGGGAGCGGCTGGGTGTGGCTCCAGTCGCTGCCGTTCGAGCGTCTGTCGTCACGGGTGCTCGCCAACGCAGTCGGTCCGGCGTCTGATGACTCGCGTGGCGTCCTGTCGGGCTGGCTGGAACGGAGCTAGACACACTGGCCCTTGACGGTCCGCGCCAACCGACCGAGGCGTAGGGTCTTGCCGGTGAAGCTTGCATCGGGCCGGGTCACGGTCGACGACCTCTTCGAGGCACAGGAGGCGTTTCACTCGCGCGGCTGGACTGACGGGCTGCCCGTGGTGCCGCCCACCGACGAATCTGTGGCGGCGTGCCTGGATTGGGCGATGCTGCCGCCGGATCATCTCATCGGCATCGAGCCGGTGCGGGCACGGGCCATCACCGCGGAGAAAGCAGCCGTCAATGCCGTCATGGCGGGATGCCTGCCGCCGCACTTCCCGGTCGTCGTGACTGCCCTCACGGCCCTGCTGCAACCCGAGTTCGGCCTCCACGGGCCCACGGCGTCCACGGGCGGGTGCGCGGTGCTGCTGATCGTCAACGGCCCCATCCGGCAGGAGCTGGCCATGGACGCCACGTTCAGCGTGCTCGGGGGAGCCGACCGGTCGCGCGCCGTCATCGCACGGGCAGTGCGGCTGGTGCTGGCCAATGTGCTCGATGTCAGGCCCGGCGGCATCGACCGCTCCACCCTCGGCCATCCCGGCAAGCTCGGCTACTGCATCGCCGAGGACGAGGAGGCGACCGGCTGGGTGTCGCTGGGCGATCAGCGGCTCGGCACCGCACCCGCCGAGCGAGGCCATGTGTCGTCGGTGACCGCAGTGGCCTCGATGGCGCCCCGACAGGTCATGAACGAGTGGACCACCGACCCCGCCGAACTGTGCGAGACCGTCGCTGCTGAGATTCGCGCCAACCAGCTCAACTACTCCATCTGGCCGGGCAACTACGTGGTAGTGCTGCCCCCGCAGCTGCGGACCCACTTCGACACGGCCGGCTGGACCAAGAACGACATCGCTGCCTGCGTGTACGAGCGGGCCCAGGTGCGCCGGGGCGACTGGGCGGCCGTCGGCAAGGGAGCGGTCGTCAAGGACCGTGCCGAGCGCACCTATCCGGCGCTCGAATCGTCGGAAGATCTGCTGATCGTTGCCGCAGGCGGGCCGGCAGGCGGCTTCGCAGCGGTCATCCCGCCTTGGCTCGGCACCCGAAGCCACGCAGCCACGGTGGCGGTCGGCGCCTGCGTCGACTGCGAAGTGCGCTGAGCCCGCCAGCCGCGACCGCATGATCTGAACGCCGCGCAAGACTCGGCACATGGAGGACAATGCGCTCGTGCGAGGCGAACTGACACGCGCGGGACTGCTGCGGGAGCTGCCCGACAGTTACCTGGCCGCCGTCGAGGACTATCACCGGCTGGCGTACGCCGTGCTCGGCGAGGCACGTCGAGTCGCCACCGGCAGGTTCGGCCTCCGCAGCCTTGACGTGGGCTTCGGCACGCCGGTCTTCGAAGTGACGATGGGCCGGGCCGGCGAGATGGAATGCCAGGTGTGGATCGATGGCGACGAGCTGTTCGCCACCGAAGGCGGCACCCTGCGCAGCGCCCACATCACCACGCTGTCGGCGGCGGCCAAGTTCGCCGGGGTGTCGCCCGGCACAGAGGCGCGCGAACACGACAGCCCGGAGCTCGGCGACGTCGACCGCTGGCTGCGGGTGAGCCCGGAGCTGGGAGCGCACCTGGTTGCCTGGTTCCGGCTCGGCAAGCAGGCGCTGGACCAGTTGCATGAGCTGCCCGGTGCCGCAGATCCGGACGAGATCCAGCTCTGGCCCGGCCACTTCGACATCGCGACGGCGATTGGCCACGCCCAGACACGGGCCACCTATGGCCTGTCGCCCGGCGACGCTGCGCACCCGTTCCCGTATGCCTACGTGGGACCGTGGGGCAAGGTGGATCGCAGCGACACCTACTGGAACGATGATGCGTTCGGCGGGGCGTCGCTGCCGTACGCGGAGATCGTCTCCGCGAGCGACCCCGCCGGCGCCGTGTTCGAATTCCTGTATGCGGGTTTCGACAACGTCAGCAGCTGAATCGATGGTTGTGTCGCTGCCGCAGACCCGTGGCAGCATGTAGCTGACCGGTGCTCGCCGAAGCAAGCTATCGACTCAGGCCACCAAGGAGCGCAGCGTGGAACTGCTGAACCCGACCCACGAACAGAATCCAGAAGGGTTCGCGGCGCCCGCCCGGCTCGCAACGTTGGAGGGCACGACGATCGGCGTCATCTCCAACGGCAAGGAAAACACGCGGCCGTTCTTTGATCATGTCGAGCGGCTGCTGCGTGACCGCCATGGCGTGGCGAAGGTGATCCGGCGCATCAAGTCCAACTACAGCGCTCCTGCGCAGCACGAGCTGCTGGCGGAGGCCATGGGCTGGGATGCAGTGCTGGCCGGTGTCGGCGACTGAGGCAGCTGCTCGTCGTGCAGTCTGCACGACGCCGTCGCCGCCGAACGGGTCGGCGTGCCTGCGATCAGCGTGATGACCGACGCCTTCGTGGATGCCGCTGGGCTGATGGCGCGGGTGCAAGGCGTACCCGAGCACCCCTTCACGGTGATCGAACACCCCATCGCCAGCGCGGATGAGGCAGGGCTCGAAGCCCGCGCCCAGACTGCGGTGGAGCAGGCCGTCAGGGTGCTGGTCGCGCACTAGCTTCGGGCTGCGCCCGCGGACCGGCGGACCGCACCGACGAACGCTCCGGCCCAGGCGCCGGGCTTCCCGAACTCAGGAGCACATCGCAATGGTGAAGCCCATCCCCGACGACTACCCGCGTATCTCGGCGTCAATGAGCATCGACGGCGCCGCAGACGCGATCGCGTTCTACACCGATGTGCTCGGGATGACTGAGCGGATGCGCATTGACATGGGCGGCAGGATCGGCCACTCCGAGTTGCAACTAGGCGACTCGCTCATCATGGTGGCCGACGAATTCCCCGAGATGGAGTTCCACTCGCCCAAGCACTACGGCGGCTCGCCTGTGCAGATGAGCGTGTATGTGGAAGACGTCGACGCAACATTCGCTGCTGCGCTCGCGGCGGGTGCCACTGAGGTGCGGCCGATCGTGGACCAGTTCTACGGCGACCGCTCCGGGATGATCGAGGACCCGTGGGGCCACCGCTGGAACCTCACCACCCACATCGAAGACGTCGACCCCGACGAGATGGCGCGCCGCTCAGAAGCCGCGATGGCCGAGATGGGCGACGCCTGACCAAACCTGGTCGACTCTGATTCCCGGCTCCCTCCGGCGCCGCGGATCACTGCACGGCGCCGTCCGTACGCCACCCGACAATTGCCGCCGGCGCTGCGGAGACGGCGAAGAGCGCCGCGGCGATCGCCAGCGCGAACGGCACCGAGACGAACTGCGCCACCGTTCCCAGGGCCAGGCCGATCGACACTTCTCCCACGGCCTGGGACTGCCCGACGAACGAGACCACGGTGGCGCGCACTGACGAGTCGGCATGGCGGTTCGCCATCGCCTCGGTGAGCGAATAGGCCGTCTCGCCAGCCACGTCGAGGACGGCCCAGCCGATGAGGGCGATCATGAACCACGGGCTCAGCGCCAATCCCAGGGCACCCGCCGCAGCGATCATCAGGAAGCGCGCCAGCAAGAAGGCGTCCCGCCGGCCGCTGTGCTGGTCTGCTCGTTCCAGGCGTCGGCGCAGCCACGCCATCATCGGGATCGCCAGTGCCGACATGACGAACCAGGCTGCACCGAAGAACAGCACCGCCTCCCGGCCATCAAGCTGGGTGAGGCCCAGTTCGAACAGCCGTAGGGCCGAGAGCCGGTCGTTGGCCTCCCAGGCGCCCGCGGCGATCGCAGCCGACAGGGTCACGGCGAGCAGCGATGGATCGCGGCGGACGAGGCGCGCGCCTTGCTTCCACAGCTTGACCGCATCGCCCCAGGCACTCGTGCGCTGAACGCTTGGGGCACCGGTGTGCGCAGGTCTGGCTGTGCCGCCGGCCCGCCGACGCGGCGACTCGAACCCGGCTTCGGGCATGGCGATGGCGAGGTATCCGGCTGCTGCGATCGCGAGCATGCCCATCACTGCCATCGACCCCCGGACCGACCAGGCGCCCATAGCGGTGGCGGCGACGAGACCGACCATGACGCCCGCGGACCTGAAGATGGCATGGCGCACGATGAGCCCATCCACCTGGCGGCTGTGATCGCTACGGGGGATGCCGCTGTGTTCAGCGCCGGTGTCGTCGCCCGAGGTCGAAGACTCGACGGGCATCACCGCGGCACTGCGGTGCGAATGTGAGGCGTGGTGGGCAAGCTCGTCGGTCATCCACGCCGTGGCAGCGCCGCTCTGCAGCGTCCAGCCGACACCCCACAGCACTTGCCAGATGACAAGCACTCCGAACAGCTCGGTAACCGGGCCCAATGCCATCGCTGTACCCATCACGACGTAAGCCGCGACCACGGAGTACTTGCGGCTATAGAGGTCGGCAACCACGCCAGTCGGCGTCTCGGTCACGAGAATCGACAGCACCAGCGCGGTGCCGAGCACCGCAAGCCGGAATGGCGACAGCCGCAGATCCACCACCCACCACACCATTGCTGGCAGGCCCCACGCGAAGGCCAAGCCTTGCACGCCGCCTGTCAGCAGGAACAGCCGATCAGGCCGATGCCGCACGACGCCGCAGCCTATGGACCCACGATGGGGCAAGATTCACCCGGTTCGACTACCGGCACTTGTCGGCGAGCCGCGAGCTGAGAGCGATCAGGAGGCCCATTCAATGAATACGACCGGAACAGCACAGCATCGGATCGACGGTGCGACGACTGCGTCGACTCCGGGAGGCTGCGCAGACGAAGCAGCGCAGTTCGAGCAGATGGGACTGTCGGCGGCGTGGTCGTTCGAAGCGTCGCATGATCCATTCCTGCCGTTGGCGCTGGCGGCAGAGCGCACCGAGAGCATCGAACTCGGAACGGCAATTGCGGTTGCGTTCGCTCGCAATCCGATGACCTGCGCCGTCACCGCGTGGGACCTGCACCGCATGAGCGGCGGCCGCTTCATCCTGGGGCTCGGAACGCAGATCCGACCGCACATCACCAAGCGCTACAGCGAGCAGTGGTCACGCCCCGCTGAGCGAATGCGTGAGTACATCGAGGCGGTGCGCGCCATCTGGCACACCTTCGAAACCGGCGAGCGGCTCAACCACCGAGGCGAGTTCTACACCCACACGCTCATGACGCCGTTCTTCAACCCGGGTCCCATCGGCATGGAGCCGCCGGCGATCTACGTGGCCGGAGTCGGTCCCCGCATGGTCGAGGTCATCGGTGCGGCGGCGGACGGGTTCTTCGTGCATCCGTTCCACACCGCCCAGTTCATGACCGATGTCACGCTGCCGGCGATGGCAGCGGGCGCCGAATCGGCAGGACGCGACGTCGGCGAGGTCACCGTTGCATGCCTGACGATTGTCGCGATGGGCGAGAACGACGAGCAGATCGACAAGGCACGCCGCTCGGCAGCGGGCCAGCTCGCGTTCTACGGATCGACGCCCGCCTATGCGGGAGCGCTCGATCATCATGGCTACGGAGAACTGCAACCGCGCCTGAACACCTTGTCCAAGCAGGGCAACTGGCGAGAGATGAGCGACCTCATCAACGACGATCTGCTGGATCTCATCGTGGTATCCGGCACGCCCGCCGAGGTCGGTGCCCAGATCGCCGAGCGCAACACCTTCGCCGACCGCACGACGATGATGTTCTACGGCCCGACACCCACCAACGACGCCATCGCCGAAGCCGTAGCCGCCGCCGCGTGAGCCGAGCCGCCGAAGTACCAGAGGGGTTGAGGCGGCGGGCTGACGGCTCGCTGGCCTGCTGGTGGGGCGAAGGCCACGACGATTACGAGGCATATCACGACACCGAGTGGGGCATGCCGGTGGTCGACGACGTGCGCCTCTACGAGAAGATGTGCCTCGAAGGCTTCCAGGCGGGGCTGTCGTGGCTGACGATCCTGCGCAAACGGGAGAACTTCCGGGCAGCCTTCGCCGGATTCGACTTCGAGGTGGTGGCCGGCTTCGACGAGGCAGACATCGAGCGCTTGCTGAACGATGCGGGGATCGTGCGGCACCGCGGCAAGATCGAAGCGACCATCAACAACGCCCATGCTGCCCTCGACACGATCGAGGTGCACGGCAGCTTGGCTGCATTCTTCTGGTCTTTCGAGCCGGGTCCCGAGGATCGACCGGCGGTCGTCGACTACCCATCACTCATCTCGATGCCGTCGACGCCCCACTCGACTGCCCTCAGCACGGCGCTGCGCAAGCTGGGCTGGCGGTTTGTCGGCCCGACCACCTGCTACGCGCTCATGCAGGCTTCGGGCATCGTGAATGATCATCTCGAGGGCTGCCACCGGCGGCCGGTCGTCGAAGCAGCCCGAACCGGCCTGGAACGACCGAGGTAGCCGACGACCCATGAGTTGCGCCGGGCGACTAGGGCTCTACGGTGACGACGCCGTCCTCTGTGGCCAGATGGGTCATCGGCACGTCGTGAGGCTCGGAAGGCAGCCGGTCGAAGACGAGTTCTCTGAGGGCCACGCCGACACGGGGGCAGTCTTCGGGCAGCCTGGCGAGCAACTCGTCGAAGTAGCCGACGCCGTGGCCCAGCCGGGTGCCGTGGCGGTCGAAGGCCACGCCGGGCACCAGTGCCAGCGACATGTGCCGGGGCTGCAACTCGAATGCGTCGGCCGTGGGCTGCGGGAAGCCGTACCGGTGCTGCTCCATCGCCCCGATGGCCGGGTGCAATGTGAGCGGACCGGCCGGGGGAGTGCGGGTGACCGCGAAGCGCTGCCAGCCGGCGGCGTCCGCCAAGCTGTCCAGTGATAGCTCGTCCGGCATCGCCCGGTAGAAGAGGATCAGATTGGCTCCCGGGGGCACGGGCCGACCGGCGACGGCAGCCGAGCGCTCGTCGAATGCCTCGATGAACGTCCGAAGCCCTGCCACCACGGCCGCTGTCGGCGCCGCGGAGACTGTCTGCCGGTGATTCCGAACCCACCGACGCCAGTCAGCCTTCGAAGCATCAGCCCCAGGTGTGTCGCCCATCGGTGAAACGCTAGGACTCCGTTCGGTTGCAGGGTGATCAGACGCCGCAAACTGCTTGGAAGCTTGAGCTTGACAACGTTGCGTTGGTCTGACTAAGTTCTGGGAGCGCTCCCAAAGGAGCTGTATGGCTGCACGCCTCAATCTGGAAGAAATCGGCCGTCGAGCTGGCGTTTCGCGCTCCACGGTCTCGCGTGTCGTCAACGGCGAGCCCAACGTCAGCGCCAAGACCAAGCGGAGGGTGGAAGCCGTCATCGCGGAAACCGGCTACCGGCCCCACGCCGCTGCTCGATCGCTGGCGTCGCGTCAGACCGGGGTGATCGGCCTGGTCATCCCGAGCGAAGCCGGCACGCTCTTCAACGACCCGTACTTCGGGCGACTGATCCTCGGCGCCAGCGATGCGATGAACGGTCTCGACATGACCCTCGCATTGTTCGTCTTCGGTGACGAAATCGACGAGAGCGCCATCATCTCCCGGGTCGTCAATCCTGGACTTGTCGACGGCGTCATCGTCACGGCGACGCGCATGGCTGACCCGCTGATCGACCACTTGCGTGACGCCGACATGCCATTCGTCGTCATCGGCCGGCCCGACAATCTGAGCGCAGTCTTCTCCGTCGATGCCGACAACCGTGGCGGCGCACGGTCTGCTGCGCTGCATTTCGCGCAGCTCGGGCGCCAGCGCCCTGCACTCATCGCTCCGCCCTCGAACACCAGCGCAGGCGTGGATCGCCGCAGCGGTTTCCTCGACGGGCTTGCCGAAGCGGGCCTCAGCATCGGCGGCCGCATCCGGGAAGGCGACTGGACCGAGGCCGCTGGTCGGAGAGCAATGGCTGAGTTGCTGGAGCGCCGTCCCGATGCGGTCTTCGTCGGCTCGGACCGCATGGCGGTCGGGGCGCTGCAGGCGATCCGCGAGGCAGATCTGCGATGCCCCGAGGATGTCGCCGTGGTTTCCTTCGACGGCATCATCCCGGCCGACATGGTGGTGCCCCGGCTTACCTCCGTAGCTCAGCCTGTGCAAGAGGTCGGCGAGCGAGCGGTCTGGCTGCTGAAGTCGGTGCTGGACGGCCAGCTCACCAGCGCGGAGTCGGTGGTATTCCCGACCGAGCTGGTCATTCGAGAAACCTGCGGCGCTGCGCTCGTCGGCGGCGAACGAGACAGAGCGTCCTGACCATGGCCGGCAGCCTCACATCACCATTTTGCGCCCTAGTTCTGGGAGCGCTCCCAAGACGGTGCGACTCACGTCGTCGACAACTCGCTCATCCGCACAACTGGCCTGTCCACACACACCCGGTCACATCCCGCGTGACCACAACCAGGAGGGAAACCCCATGAAGAAAACAACGATCTGGCGGCTCTGTGCCGTCCTGCTCGCATTCGGCCTGCTCGGGGCCGCGTGCGGCAGCGACGACGGCGACTCGAGTGCTACCACTGCGGCTCCGGCCCCGGCGGCCACCGAGGCGCCCGCCGACCCGGAGCCCGAGCCCGAAGAGGAGATGGCTGAGGACGTCACGCTACGCGTGCTCGTCCACCAGAACCCGCCCATGGTGGAGTTCATGGAAGCGTTCAACGAGTCGTTCGAGGCGTCGCATCCGCACATCACGATCGACCTCTCGGTCGTCGAGGCAGGCGACCTGTCCATTGCGACACAGACCCGCCTGTCGGCTGGCGACATTGACGTCGTCGGCATCTTCGGCTTCTCGAACGCCGCGCAGGCCTACATGTCCGGTGCCGTGCCGCCTAACTGGCAGACGCTCATCGAGGCGGGGCTGCTGATGGATATCACCGGGCAGCCGTTCGTCGACAACTACGACGAGGCCACCATCGCCGACGCCGGCTCGTTCAACGGCAAGGTCTATTCCATCAACCTCGGCCGTGTCTCCTACAGCGGCATGTTCGTCAACAAGGACCTGCTCGCGGCCAATGGCCTCGACGTGCCGACCACCTGGGGCGAGCTGGTCACTGCCTGCGAGGTCGTCAAGGCCGCCGGCAACGAGTGCATGACCGTCGGCGGTGCCGACGGCTGGCCCGTGTTCGTCGGCGCGTACGGCCTGCTCGGCGCGATGTATCCCGATCAGGAGGCGCTCGTCGAGGGCCTGTGGACAGGAGACATCACCTGGGACAACGACCAGTCCGTCGAGATGTTCCGCCGGATGCAGATCTACACCTCCGACATGCTCGAAGAGGGCGTGACGGGGCTGTCCCATGACGCCGGTCCGCCCCGCTACGCAGCCGGCGACGTGGCCTTCATGCCCACCGGCGTGTGGCAGGCACCTGCCCTCGAGAGCGCGGAGCCCGACTTCGACTGGACCTATGTCCCGTTCCCGGGCAGCGACAATGCCGAGGACAACCAGTACCTGTTCGGCAAGTACGACCAGGGCTGGGCCATTGCGGCCGACACGCCGCACCCCGAAGCGGCACTCGCCTACCTTGAGGCCTTCTCCGCGCCTGACAACTACCAGGCGTTCGCCAATGCCGTCGGGTTCATCCCGACCCAGCCGACCGCCGTGCTCGACACCCACCTGGGCCGCGAGGTCGCTCCGTTCCTGGCGAACTACCGGGTCGGCTTCGAGCAGTACTGGGTTGCACCGGCCGGCGCAGGCCAGTGGGCGAACGGCTCGCAGGCAGCTGCGTGGTTCTCACCCTTCAACGAGTGGACAGACCACGTCGCACTGGCTTCCCAGGCCCAAGCCGACCTGCAGGCCGGTCTCGACGCCAACTAGTTCTGCCGAGGAGTTCAAGAGCCCTCCCTACAGCGGTGCGGGCATCCTGTCCGTCCTGTCCGGATAGGCAGGATGCCCGCACCCCCTCCCTTGATCAACAGTTCGGAGTCGACGGGTCGCATGAAGATCGTCACACGCGACTACCTGTTCGCCCGTGGATGGAAGAGCGCTGCCCCGATCCTGCTGCTGCTGCCCGGATTCGGGCTGTACCTGCTCATCGCGGTCGGCCCGTCGCTGGCGACAGCGGTCTACTCGTTCACCGATGCCACCGGCATCCGTGGCATCGCCATCAACTGGCTCGGGTTCGAGAACTACGACGAGTTCCTCTTCCGGGGCGCCGCATCCCGCGACAACATCGCCGCGCTGCGGCGCACGCTGATCTTCTGCTTCTTCGTCACCACGATCCAGTTCTGTCTCGGGTTGCTGCTCGCGGTGCTGCTGAACACCCGGCTGCGCGGCAGGACGATCTTCCGCACGATCTTCTTCATGCCGGTCATCCTTGGTGTGGCCATCCAAGGCCTCATCTGGAAGCTGTTCCTGCTGCCGGGGGGCGGACCGGTGGCGGAGATGTTCTCGTGGATCGGCTGGAGCTCGGAGTTCCTCGGAGGGCAGCCCCGCCAAGCGTTCGCCTGGGTCATCGTGGTGCAGATCTGGGCCAATGTCGGCATCACGATGGTGATCTTCCTGGCCGGCATGCAGACCATCCCCGAGAGCCTCTATGAGGCAGCGCGCATCGACGGGGCGAGCGGCTGGCAGCTCTTCCGCAACGTGACCTGGCCGCTGCTCACGCCGGCGGTCAACACGAACTTCCTGCTGAACATCGTCGGCTCCCTGCAGGCGTGGCAGCTGTTCCTGGTGCTGATCGGCTACCGGCCGGGCACCCAGGTGCTCGGCTACCTCGTCTTCGCGGAAGGGTTCGGGCAGACCTCGGGCTCGGTGAGCAGTGCGTTCAGGCAGGGCTATGCGGCAGCGGCCTCGATCGCGCTGTTCATGCTGGTGCTGATCATCGCGCTGGCCGCCAATGCCTTCGTCAGCCGGCGTGAGAAGAAGTACCTGTCATGACGGTCGTCAGCCAAACCAGTCCCAGCGTCGGCGCCGGCGGAACGGAACCGGGCGAGGGGCCCCAGGTGGATCGCAGCGGCCGCACTGCCGCCCGCAGGCGCAAGATCTTCTCCTACGCGATCCTGCTGGCGTTCACCGCGCTCTATGTCGGGCCGATGCTGATGCTGGTGCTCACGTCGTTCAAGACGCTGCCCGAGTTCTTCAAGAACCCGACGGGATTGCCGGAGTCCTTCGGGTTCGACAACTTCGTCGAGGCGTGGGAGCAGGCCAACATTGCCCGCTACCTGGTGAACTCGGTTTTCTACACCGCGGTGGCGACGGCGATCTGCGTCTTCACCTCGGTGCTGGTGGCCTTCCCGATTGCCCGCGGCTACTTCAAGGGCGCCAAGTACGTCCTGCTGCTGTATCTCGTGGCGCTGTTCCTGCCGCCTGCGTTGATCCCGCAGTTCCAGCTCATCTTGAACCTCGGCCTGTTCAACACCCGGACCGGGTTCATCCTGCTGTTCCTGGTCAACCCCATCGGCCTGATCATCCTCGTGAACTACATCAAGTCGATCCCGCGGGAACTCGACGAATCGGCGGCCGTGGACGGCTGCGGCTACTACCGCTTCATCTTCAAGATCGTCATGCCGCTGATCCGTCCCGCCATCGCGACGGTCACGGTGCTGCATGCGATCGGCATCTGGAACGAGCTGGTGCTGCCCACCATCTACCTGACCAGCGAGGACCTGTACCCCGTGACACGAGGCCTCATCGTGTTCGAGGGCCTGTACGGCAGCAACTGGCCCGCGCTGGCCGCTGCCGTGCTCATCCTGATGACGCCGATGCTGGTGCTGTTCCTGTTCCTCCAGCGCTACATCATCTCCGGACTCACCGCAGGCGCGGTCAAGGGTTGATGGTGCGACGCAAGACGCTTCTGGGCGCGGGCGGTCAAGGGCTGATGTCGAAACGCCGGAACTGCTTGGGCTCCGCCGGCCGTTGGGTCAGCGCTGCGCTGTGCGTGGCCTTCGTCGCAAGCGCCTGCGCTGGCTCGACGACAGCGGAATCGGAGGCAACGCCCCCCACCGCCGCACCGGACACGGCAGCGGCAACCACCACCGCTGCCGCGACCACGGCCGCGCCCACAACCACCACCGAGGCATTCACACCGGCCATCGAGGCCCCGCCGCCGATCCCGATCCGCGACGAGCCGGGCTGGGAACTGGTGTGGCACGACGAGTTCGACGGCGACGAGATCGACCTGTCGAATTGGACCTATGACATCGGGGGCTGGGGCTGGGGCAACGGCGAAGCGCAGTACTACACCTCGCGCCCCCGAAACGCCCGCGTCTCGAACGGGCTGCTGATGATCGAAGCCCACCAGGAGAAGTACGAGAACTCCTACTACACCTCGGCCCGGATGCTCACCCAGGGGCTGCGTGAGTTCTCCTACGGGCGCATGGAAGCGCGGATCAAGGTGCCGGCCGGGGCCGGGCTGTGGCCGGCGTTCTGGATGCTCGGCTCGGACTTCATTCACCGGGCCGAGGACGAAGCGCACCGCTGGCCCTTCGTCGGCGAGATCGACATCATGGAGTACGTCGGCCGCGAGCCCGATCTGATTCTGGGCACCGTGCATGGACCCGGCTATGCAGGGGCACTCGGGCTGTCCAAGTGGTTCCGCCAGGACTACCCGATCGCCGACGAATTCCACACCTACGCAATCGAATGGGACTACGACGGCATCCGATGGTTCTACGACGACCAGATGTACTACGACCTGCCGCGCACCGGGGTGGGCAACCGGGAGTGGGTCTTCGACGGCGACTTCTTCCTGATCCTCAACTTGGCCGTCGGCGGGCTGTTCCCGGGCCCCATCGCCCTCGACCTGGAGTTCCCCGTGCAGATGTATGTGGACTACGTGCGCGTCTACCAGCAAGCTTCTGGGGCGTAACCGCATGAGTTCCTCATCCGTCATCGCCGAGCCCTCCGGCGAGATCTGCACCGAAGACGGGCGCGAGTGGTACCGGATCACCGACTACGACCACGCTGAGCCGTTTCTCATCAACGTGGTCACGCTCGGCGACCTGTGGCTGTTCGTGTCATCGAGCGGAGCGCTGACCGCAGGCCGCTACAGCGCGGATCTGGCGCTGTTTCCTTATGAGACCGATGACCGGCTGCATCGCAGCGGGGGTCGGACGGGCCCCTTCACGTTGATACGGGGTGGTGATCATGTCTGGGAGCCGTTCGCACCGCACGCGTCGATGGGTTCGGTGCGCCGCACCATCGCCAAGACCGTCGAAGGAGACCAGCTCCGCTTCACCGAGCAGCACGACGATCTCGGACTCACCTTCAGCTACACATGGTCGGCTACGCCGGAGTACGGCTTCGTGCGCAGCTGCGAGCTCACCCGCTCCGCGGACCGCGCCGCCATCGATGTGGAGGTGCTCGACGGGCTGATCGACGTGCTTCCCTCAGGCGTCGAGCTGGCGGTGCAGCAGCAGTCGAGCACGCTGGTGGATGCTTACCGTCGCAGCGAGTACGACGGCGAAGCGGAACTCGCACTCTTCACGCTCGAGGCGCTGATCAGCGACCGTCCCGACCCGGCTGAGTCGCTGCACGCCGCGGTGGTGTGGTCACGCGGACTCGGCGGCGCCCAAATCGTCCTTTCCGATCGGCAGGTGAGACTGTTCCGCTCAGGCCACACGCTCGAGCCCGAGCACCTGGTGACCGGCCGCAAGGGGTCGTTCCTGCTCGCCGGAGCTGCGCGGCTCGAGCCCGGCACACCTCTGGAATGGGTCACGGTCGCCGACACCTCCCGATCCCATGCCGACGTCGCACAGCTCCGCCGCTGGCTGCGAGAGACACCCGATCCTCGGCCGGAACTCGGGGCCTCGGTCGATCGGATGCGAGGCGAACTCGTGCGGCTCGTGGCCTCCGCCGACGGGCTGCAGCGCACCGCAGATCGCCGTGTCGACATCAACCACTACTCGAACGTTCTCTACAACTGCATGCGCGGGGGAGTGCCGCTCGACGACTACCGCGTCGAGCTCGCCGATGTCGGCAAGTTCGTGACCGCACGGAACACCGATGCAGCGCAACGGTTCGCGGCCAAGACCGCTGGACTCGATACAACGGTCGGCCTGGGCGAGCTGCATCGAGCCGTCGTCGACGACACGGATCTGTTCCGGCTGGTGGACGAGTACCTGCCGCTGTCGTTCAGCCGCCGCCACGGCGATCCGAGCAGGCCATGGAACGAATTCCGCATCGGCGCTGAAGGCGAGTCGTCAAGCTTCGCCTACGAGGGCAATTGGCGTGACATCTTCCAGAACTGGGAGGCGTTGGTCACCAGCTTTCCCATGCTGGCCCATGCAGTCGTGGCCAAGTTCCTGAACGCTTCGACCTGCGACGGCCACAATCCGTACCGGATCACCAGCGACGGCATCGATTGGGAGATGCCCGATGAGGGCTCGTGGTCGAACTTCGGCTACTGGGGCGATCACCAGATCGTCTACCTGCACCGCCTGCTGGAACTCGCACACCGCCACATTCCGGGTCTGCTCGAATCGCTGCTCGGGTGGGTCGGCTACGCGTCGGCGAACGTCCCGTACCGCATGCTCCCGTACTCCGACATGGTCGCGGACCCCAAACGCACGCTGCGCTTCGACGCAGATGCCCAAGCCCAGATTGACGAACGGACCCAGCGGCTCGGCACCGACGGCAAGCTCGTGCTGGACGCCGCCGGAAGTGTTCACCATGTGTCGCTAGCCGAGAAGCTGCTGCTGCCGGCACTCGCGAAGATCTCCAGCTTGGTGCCCGGCGGCGGCATCTGGCTGAACGCCCAACGACCCGAGTGGAACGACGCGAACAACGCTCTCGCCGGCATCGGTCTGTCGGTGGTCACCGTCATACACCTGCGCGACTACCTCGCATTCATCGACCGCTTCTTCACTGACGCAGACGTCGAGACAGTCCCGCTCAGCGCCCCGGTGACCGCGTGGCTCTCCGACGTGCTGGCGGCCTGCGAGGAGCACGCAGAGTTCGCCGATGTCCGGCGCCTCGATGACACGCTGCGCCGTTCCCTGTCGGACCGGCTCGGCGCGGCGTTCGAGGAGTTCCGTGCCCGCATCTACGACCGTCCGCCCGAGCCGCCCCAGCCCACTCCCATGGCTCTCCTGCGACGCCTGACCTCCGCGGTTCGCCCTCATCTTGATGCGGTCGTTGACGCTGCCCGCCGGCCGGACGGCCTCGTCGACTCCTATCGCCTGGTGACCTTTGACACGGGAGTCGTGCGTCTCGAGTCGCTGCCGCTCATGCTCGAAGGGCAGGTCGCATTGCTCGGTTCAGCAACAACGAGCCTCGAAGAGGCGGTCGGCACTCTCGATGCGCTGTTCGCCAGCGACCTGTATCGATCTGATCAGCGGTCCTTCCTGCTGCATCCGGACACCTCGCGTCCCAGTTTCATGGAGCGCAATCAGATTCCTGCTGCGCGGATCACCGATGAACTGCGCGACGTGCTGAACGGTCGCACTGACTTGATGGAGACAGACTCGGAAGGCAGCATTCGCTTCGCGAGCTGGCTGACCAGCAGCCGACAGCTCGAGGGCGCGCTCGACGAGTTGCAGTCTGCGTCGCGCATCAGTGCAGCCGAGCGTGCGGAGATCGCCGCGGCGTACGAGGCAGTGTTCCAGCACCAGTCATTCATCGGGCGTGCGCAGACGATGTACCGCTACGAGGGTCTCGGCTCGATCTACTGGCACATGGTGATGAAGCTGCTGGTTGCCATCCAGCGCCAGATCACCACCGCTGTCGACAGCGGGGCTGACGGCGACATGGTGAACCGGCTCATCGACCACTACCGCCGGATCCGCTCCGGCCTCGGCTTCCTGAAATCGGCCGGTGAGCACGGCGCCTTCCCGCTCGAGCCGTATTCGCACACGCCCGCGGATGCGGGCGCGCAGCAGCCTGGGATGACCGGCGCAGCGAAGGACGGGATCCTGCTTCGTTGGGGGGAGCTCGGGGTGCAAGTGCGCAATGGGCGGGTGCGCTTTCGGCCGGTGCTGCTTGATGCTGACGAATTCCTGCAAGCTCCGAAATCATGGGCACCGCTCGGGCCGGATGATCAGCAAAGCCAGCTCAGCGCCGGCACCCTGGGGTTCACCTACTGCGGCGTGCCGGTGATCTATCGGCTGGCTGAGGGCCGCCCGTCGCTGGTGGTGACCGCGGGCGACGGTGCTTCGGTGGTGGCCGGCGACGAGCTCGATGCCGACATGAGCGAGTTGTTGTTCAGCCGTTCGGGAGCCATCACCAGCATTGAGGCCAGCGTCGAGCTGTGGCCGCATCGGCCTGCGCGGCCGCGAGCCGCCGCCTTACCCACCCGCACACCCTGAGAACCCACGCCCACGAGGAGTCAGCACCGTGGCATCGATCACCATCGACCAGGTCGACAAGGTCTATCCGAACGGCTTTCAGGCCATCTACGGGCTCAGCCTTGAGGTCGCCGACGGAGAATTCGTCGTGCTCGTCGGTCCGTCCGGCTGTGGCAAGTCCACTGCTCTGCGGATGGTTGCGGGCCTCGAGCAGATTTCGAACGGCGAGCTGCGCATCGGCGAGCGCGTCGTCAATGATGTCGAGCCCAAGAACCGGGACATCGCGATGGTGTTCCAGAACTACGCCTTGTACCCCCACATGACGGTGGCCGAGAACATCGGCTTCGCGCTCAAGCTGGCCAAAGTCCCCAAGGCCGAGGTCGCGGCACGCGTCGCTGAGGCAGCCCAGATGCTCGAGCTCACCGATCAGCTCGCCAGCAGGCCCTCGCAGCTCTCGGGCGGCCAGCGCCAACGCGTGGCGATGGGCCGTGCCATCGTGCGTGAGCCGGCGGCATTCCTCATGGACGAGCCGCTGTCCAACCTCGACGCGAAGCTGCGTGTGCAGATGCGAGCTGACATCTCACGGCTCCAGCGCCAACTGGGCGTCACGACCATCTATGTGACTCATGACCAGGTCGAGGCCATGACGATGGGAGACCGGGTGGCTGTGCTCAAGGACGGTTATCTCCAGCAGGTCGACACGCCCCAGCATCTGTACGACCGCCCCGACAACGTGTTCGTGGCCGCCTTCATCGGCTCACCGTCGATGAACCTGTACGAAGCCACGCTGAAGAGCCGGGAGCTGCATTTGGGCGGTCAGTCCTTGACCCTTCCCGAAGCCACATTCGGGCAGCGCCCGGCGCTGGCAAGCTACGACGGCCGCAAGATCGCCGTCGGCGTCCGCCCTGAGGATCTCGAGGACGCGACGTTGGCTGTCGACCTTGTCGACGGCGCAACCATCGCTTCGACGGTGGAGCTCACCGAATCACTCGGCAGCGAGATCGTGGTTCACTTCGCCCTCGACGCCGCCCGAGTCGACCCCGGCAATCCTGACGCTGCCGACGACGTCAGCGGCGCCGACGCAGTGGCGCGCTTCGATCCGCGGAGTGCCTGCCGGGCCGGAGAGCACGTCGAGATCGCCGTCACCGTCGAGAACCTCCACTTCTTCGATCTGGACAGCCACGAAGCGATCTGGGACTAGACACATGTCTCGGCACGCCAGCCCGCGTAGCCGAGCTTGCCTGGCAGCAGACGTACAATCCGCGTCGTGGGGATCGGGGAGGTGACGCTCCCGCCGATGTACGAGCGGCCGCCTCGCCCGTTGGCCATGGCGCGCTGGACAGTCACCCAATTCCTGTGGTGGCAGGGCGGTCTGTGGATCGCTGTGGGCATCGTGGCGTGGAACTGGCTCACGCCGTCGCTCGAGAGCTTCGCGACCCCCGCCGCATGGGCGGTCGCACTGGTCTACGTGCGCAACGTGGCGCTCATGATTGCGGTGGCCGGAGGACTGCACTGGTGGCTGTTCATCCGCCGCAGCCAAGGCACCCGGCACAAGTACGACGAGCGATGGCTGTCGGTAGGTCGCCGCCCATTCCTGTTCCGCAACCAGACGCGTGACAACGTCTTCTGGTCGCTGGCCAGCGCCTGCTCCATCGCGGCGCTGTACGAGTCGCTGATGCTGTGGCTGTACGCCAACGATCTCATCTGGACCGTTCCGGCAAGCGGCAGCCTGTTGGCTCTGGGCTACACCGCGGCGCTGACGCTGCTGATCTTCCCGCTGGGCTCGGTGCACTTCTACGCCAACCACCGGCTGCTCCACACCAAGCACCTGTACCGCTGGGCGCACTCGCTGCACCATCGCAACGTCAACATCGGCCCGTGGTCGGGCGTGTCGATGCATCCGCTCGAGCACGTGCTGTACCTCTCGGTGCCGCTGGTCTTCCTGGTGATCCCGGCGAACCCGTACCTGATCACGCTGACAACCACATATTTCCTGCTGTCACCGGCAGCATCGCACTCGGGCTTCGACCGCTTCGTGGTAGCTGGCGGTCGCACCGTGGCCGGCGGCGACCGGTTCCACACGCTCCACCACCGCTACTTCGACTGCAACTACGGCACCGCGCTGGTTCCGCTCGACAAGTGGTTCGGCACGTTTCACGACGGCAGCCAAGAAGCCACCGAGATGGTCAAGCACCGCCGGCAGCTCGCAGACCGGGGTCGCTAGAGGTCAGATTCAGGCGATGGTTTCAGGCTCGGTGGTGACGAGCAGCTCGGCGACCGATGCGGTGTTGGGCAGCCGCAGGATGGTCGCGAGGGCCTGGGCCAAGTCGTCGGCTTGGATCATGATCGACGGGTCCACGCCGAAGCCCGAGGTCATGTCGGTCTGCACATAGCCCGGGCACACGGCCGTGCAGCGAATCCCATCGGGAAACGTCAGGTGACGCACTGAGTGGTGCAGCGCCATCGCGGCGTGCTTGCTCATGGCGTACCCCGGTGCGAACGTGCCGCGCACCCGCTTGCCCGACATCGAGATCACGTTCACGATGCGGCCCTCTCCGCTGCGGCGCAGGTGGTCCAGCGTGGCACGGATCATGCGGAACGGCCCCTTCGCGTTGACCTGCCACATCTCGTCCAGCGTGTCCTCAGTCAGCTCTTCGAGGGCATCGGGATGTGCGACGCCCGCGTTGTTCACGAGGCAGTCGATCCGGCTGTGCGCCGACATCGTCTCTGCAGCCCATCGCTCGGCGGCGCCGTCCTCGGTGGCGTCGTAGCGGTGCAGCGTCACGGCCGGTCCTTGATCTCTGCGGTACCGGGATACCGAGGCTTGCAGCGAAGCGAGATCGCGCGCAGCCAGCGACAGCGCCCAGCCGTCCGCGTGCAGTGCCGCGGCGATGGCTTCGCCGATGCCGCGATTCGCACCGCTGATCATCGCCACGCAACCGGTGATGTCTCGCATCTCGCACTCCTCTCCTGCCAGTTCATCCCGACGCGCTTCGGTGACCCGCAGTAGCGTTCGCAATCGGCCTCGCCGTGACACCGGCCGGCCGATCCGGAGGCTAGGTCGATGGTGCAGAGTTTGTCGGGGGGCAGCGACGGGGCTGCATACCTCCCCGGCTCGCCCGAACGCGACGAGCTGGCACGCCGCACCATCCGGGTGCTGCAGCTCGGGGTAATCCCCGGCGGGCTGGCCATGACGGCATCGTTCGCCGCGGCCACCCTGCTCGCCGACCAGATGACGGGCAGCGAGACGAAGGCCTCGCTGGCCGCCGTGTGCCTCAGCATCGGCGGCACGCTCGCGGGCATCCCGCTTGCCGCGCTGATGGCCCGGCACGGCCGCCGCGCCGGACTCGCCGCCGGCTACTCCACCGGCGCCATCGGCGGCACGCTGGCGCTGTTGTCGGCGTTCACCGGCCGCTACTCGATGCTGGTGGCCGGCATGGTGCTGATCGGCACCGGCCAAGCCGCCAATCTGGCTGCGCGGTACGCCGGCGCTGACTTGGCGACCGACGAGAACCGGGCCCGCTCCATCAGCCTCGTGCTGTGGGCCAGCACGGTCGGCTCGGTGCTGGGGCCCACCGTCGCGCTCGGCCTCAAGAGCCTCTTCGCCGACACCGAGGGGTTGAGCGGCTTCGCACTGCCGTACGCCATGACGCTGGGTCTTTTCGGTCTCGCAGCAGTCAACATCTGGCGCCGCCTGCGCCCAGATCCGTTGCACGTCGTGGCTGCAGACGCAGGCTCGACAAGCGTCAAGCTGCCGAGCTTGGCTGAGGCCGGCCGGATCTTGGCCCATCCCGTGGCGTCCATTGCGCTGATCGGAATGATGCTGTCGCAGGCGGTGATGATCGGCGTCATGACCGTGTCGCCGATCCACATGTCCCAGGGCGGCCAGAACCCGCTGATCATCGGCATCATGCTGTCGCTGCACATCGCCGGCATGTTCGCGTTCTCGCCGTATGTGGGCTGGTTGGTGGATCGTGTCGGCGGCCAGCTCATCATCGTCGCGGGTGCGCTCGTGCTCACCGTCGGTGCAGTCATGGCCGCCAACACCGAAGCTCAACATGCCACCGGTCTGCTGTTGGGGCTGTTTCTCATCGGCATCGGCTGGAGCTGCTGCGTGGTGTCCGCCAGCTCGCTGCTGACCGCGTCGTTTCCGCTGGAGCGCCGTGTCAGCGTGCAGGCCACAGCGGACGTGCTGATGACGGCGCTCGGCGCCTCCGCCGGCGTGAGCTCCGGATTGGCGGTCGAGCATCGCTCCTATGCCGAACTCGCGAGCTGGGGAGCGTGGGTAGCGGTAGCGCTCGGCATCGCGGCCGTGGTGATGCTGGTGCGGAACTTCCGGGTGACCGGGCGCCTCACCGCCTGATCAGCCGCGCAGCCAGATCTCCAGGACAGCCGGTTCAGAACAGCCGGTTCAGAACAGACCGTCGAGGCAGGCGGCGAGCTTCGAGTCACCCGCCGCCGGCAGGGCGGTGAGACGCGACAGGAACGACACCGACACCATGTCGTCCATGACCGCACCGGTGTCGACCTCGGTGGGCATGTCGACAGCATCGCCCCACTCCATGGCAACCCGGAACGCGTCGGCGTTGTCGGGATGCGGCTCCAGGCTCACCGAGGTGATCGAACGCGGCGGCAGCGTGCCCACCTCGGTGAACCGCCAGCCTTTCATGTCGGCCACTTCCCGATTCGGCACGTTGAGGTTCACTGCCCACGCCGAGTCGTGCTCGTCGGCAAGCAGGCCGCTGAGCACGACGCTGGCAATCTCGGCCGCCGAATGCCACTTCTGATCGGCAATGGCGTCTTCCCAGCCTTGGCCCTCCACCCCGAATCCCTCTACGGTCTGGCTGACCGCCAAACCCGGGATGCTGCCGTTGCGGCCTGTCAGCACCGCGCCGACGGTGCCGGAGTGATACACGGAACGGCCGACGTTCGCGCCCGGGTTGATCCCTGACACCACCAGGTCCACCGGGCCGAAAGCACCCAGCCGGGCGAACATCACGCACAACGCTGGCGCCCCCGACACGGCCCAGGCCTCGGTGACGCCCTCGAAGCGCACCCTGTGCACTTGGGGGTCCATCAGATGCAGCGGACCGATCGCGGCGCCCGCGCCTGAGTACTCGGAGTCTGGAGCCACGACGACGACGTCGCCATGAGCGGTCATCGCACTCGCAAGGACGTGCAGCCCCTCCGATTCGATGCCGTCGTCATTGGTCACCAGGATCCGCACCGTGCCGAAAGTACCGCCCGCAGGCGGTGCATCGACGTATGGCGCTCGAACGGGGAGTGTCGGTCCCGTGGCAAGCTGTCTCGCTGTGAGGGAGCGAGCGGAGACGGGTTCGCTTGAGACTGGGCCGCCGAGCGGGCATCAGCTGCGCGTTCTGCACACCTCCGACGTGCACATCGGGCACGTGCGCGGCCCGCACGGCACCCACCGTGACGTGTGTCAGTGCCCCATCCACGCGCTCGCCGCCGCTGTCGCGCAGCATGAGGCCGACGTGCTGCTCATCGCCGGCGACTTGTTCGATCACGCCCGCCTGCGGCGAATCGACGTCGCGCACACCATGGAGCTGCTTGGCAGCGTCGATGCCTCGGTGATCATCATTCCTGGAAATCATGATGTCCATGACGAACAGTCGCTGTGGGGCACCCACGCGGATCACGAGCACCGGCTCGAAGTGACTGGCGCCGGCGTGATCTTCCTCGACGATCCCGAGGGAGCGACGCTGCACTTCGGCGAGCACGACCTGACGCTCTGGGGTCGGGCGATGGACTCCCATGACGCTGACTACCGGCCCCTCGCTGGCGTGCCCGCTCGTCCCGACGCCGGCTGGTTCATCGCTGCGGGTCACGGGCACTTCCAGCGGACTCCAGACGATGCCCATCGCTCGTCACCGATCTCCGCTGAAGAGATCGAGGCCACCGGGGCCGACTACGTAGCCCTCGGCCACTGGCATGTCACCACCGATGTCTCGGTCGGCGACGTCTTGGCGTGGTATCCCGGCGCACCCATGGGCATGCCCTCGAACGGCACCGCTTCCCTCGTCACGTTCGAACGGCGCGCCGATGGAGTCCGCGAGCCAGTGTCCGTTTCGCATGTGGCGGTCACGCCACCCGGCGACGGCTGCGCCGAGATGACGTAGCGGCAGCGCAAGCACCGCGACTGCTCGGACTTCTACAGATCGGCCGCGGCGCGGTCGATGCGCCGCTGCAGCGCCTCGCATTCGGACATGTGACGCATCGCATCGGACTTGGCGGTGCCGTAGTCCTCGGCAACTTGGCGCGCACGCTCGGGGTCGTCGTAGGTATCCGGCTCGCCGAGCAGCGCCTGCAGTTCAGCGACGCGGTGCTCGGCTGCTTCCCAGGCTCGCTCGGCCGCGGCCAGTTCTCGGCGCAGGCCCGCGGTGGCGTCGTGGACGGCGCGACGCTTGCTGGCCCCCTCGCGACGGCGTTCGGCAGCCACCGCACGGGACGTCGGCACTTCGGCAGACCCGTCAAGCTGGCTCTCAGCGACCCGGCCGCCGGTGCTGCCGCCAGCAGTGCGGCGCGTGCTCAGTCCTGGCGGCCGCAGCAAGTCCTCGTCGACACCGGGGTGCAGGGTGGCGGTGCCGTCACGCACCACGATCAGCGAATCGGCCACGCTGCGGATGAGGTGGCGGTCGTGGGTCACCAGCAGCACCGTGCCCGGGTACACCGACAGCGCATCCTCCAGCAGATCGCAACTGGGCAGATCGAGATGATTCGTCGGCTCGTCGAGCACCAGCAGGTTCACCGGGTTGGCCATCGTGATGCCGAGCGCCAGCCGGGTGCGCTCGCCGCCGGAGAGGTCTGCCACCTTGCGGTCCGCAGCGTCGCCCGGAAAACCGAAGCCGCCGAGCATCGTGCGTACATTCCGCCCGGGCTGATCGCCCACCGAGGCCGTGAACTCCTCCACCACTGACCGTCGAGGATCCATGACCTCGGCGAGATGCTGAGCGAACGTGGCCATGTCCACGTTGCGGCCGCGGTGCAGCTCGCCGCCGAGAACGCCCAATTCGCCCTGCAATACCCGCAGCAGCGTCGTCTTGCCGGCGCCATTCGGGCCGACTACGCCCACCTTGGTGCCGCGTTCGATGACGAGGTCCACTCCTTCGAGCACGGGAGCGTCTCCGTCGGCGTATCCCACTGAAGCGTCGATCATCTCCACGACGACCCGCGAGGAGCGCCGTGGTGTGCCGAAGCCGAAGCGGGCCGCCAGCTCCTTGCGGCTCGGGACCTCCACCGGTGCCAGCTTCGCCAGAGCTTTGATCCTGCTCTGCACCTGCCGAGCCTTTGTGGCCTTGTAACGGAACCGCTCGATGAATCGCTCGGTGTGGGCCCGCCGGCGAGCCTGTTGCGCCGCTGCCGCCTCCGCAGCCGCAATCCGCTCCTCGCGAGCCACAACGAACTCGGCGAAGCCGCCGACGTGCTCATGCGCGGTCGTGCCGTCCATCTCGATCACGCGGTTGGCAACTGCGTCGATGAAGTCACGGTCATGGCTGACGAACAGCAGCCCGCCCTCCCACGTAGCGAGCTGGTCTTCCAACCAGGCCACGGAGTCGACGTCGAGATGATTTGTCGGCTCGTCGGCCAGCAGCACATCGGGCTTCGCGAGCAGCAGCTGGGCGAGCGCGACCCGCATCCGCCAGCCACCCGACAGCTGCGCCACCGGCCGCTGCGCATCGTCGGCTGCAAAGCCCAAGCCGGCGAGCACCCGGTGCGCTTCCGCTTCGAAGCCGTAGCCGCCGATCTGGCGAAAGTGAGCCTCCAGCTCGCCGTAGCGGGCGAGCACGTCGTCATGGTCGGCAGCGTCGACATCGGCCAACCTCGCCTCCAGCGATCGCAGCTCGGCTGTCATAGCGGTGATGTCGCCCGCCCCGGCCAGCGTCGCTTCGAGCACAGTGCCCTCGGTGATCTCGGTGAGCTCCTGGGGCAGGTAGCCGATCGTCAGCGCGCTCTGGCGGTGGACCTCGCCCTCGTCCGGCTCGTTGATGCCGGCCAGGATCTCCAGCAAGGTCGTCTTGCCGATCCCGTTGCCGCCCACCAGCGCCACGCGCCGGCCAGGCGCCAGCTGCACGCTGACGTCAGCGAACATCCGCCGCGGCGGGTACGACTTGGCGAGCGAGGATGCCCACAGCACAGCCCGAGTCTGCCGCCGGCCGGCGACTGGACGCGCTCGTCTGAGAGCGGCGCCGAGCGGCTGAGCCGCTAGGCGAAGTGGGGGGCCACGTCGGCCATGAAGGCACGCAGGGCTTCGAGGCGGCCCTCGATGCCGCCGCGTGCCACCGGATCGAGCACGAAATGCGTCACGCCGGCCTCGGCAACGCGCCCGACGCTGTCGATCATCTGCTCGGTGCTGCCGGCGATCGACACTTCGGGCTTCATGGCCGATGCCGGATCGAGGTAGTACCGCAGCGACAGCGTGATCTCGCTGCGATCCCGGCCGACGGCATCGCACGCCGCGCCCACCCCGCTCCAACCCGAAGCAACCTCGTCGACTGTCTCGAACGCCGCGTGAAAACCGTGCCCATGCTGCGCCACCCGCCGGTAGGCGGCCGCCGTGTTGCCTCCGACCCACACCGGCACCGGGTCCTGCACCGGCTTGGGCTCGAAGCCGACGGCGGGGAACGAGTAGAACTCGCCGTCGAAGCTCGGGTCGTCCTCGGTGAATAGCGCCTTGAACACCTCGAGCTGCTCGTCAGAGCGCTTGCCACGGCGATCCCATGGCATGCCCAGCACTTCGGCTTCCTCGCGCATCCAGCCCACGCCCACGCCCAGGATCAGGCGGCCGTTCGACAGCACGTCGATGGTTGCGAGACGCTTCGCCGTCTCCACTGGCGGCCGGTACGGCAGGATCAGCACGCTGAAGCCCAGCCGCAGGTTCTCAGTGACAGCGGCGACGAAGAGCAGTGTGCCGATGGGGTCGAGCCATCCCGTCTTCGGCGGCGCCGGGAACGAGCCGTCGTCGGAGTACGGGTACTTCGACACCAGCTCGGCGGGCCAGCAGACATGATCCGAAGCCCAGCCCGAAGCGAATCCGAGCTGGTCTACTTCCGATGCGAACGTGATGAGCCCATCGCGAGATCCGATGCGGCCCAAGTGCGGCAGAGTGACTCCCCATTCCATGGGCCGACACGCTATGCCGCTCGCGCCCGCGCGCGCCCGCCGCCGCAGCTCGTTCGTCGGTGTCCTTGCTGCGGGCGATTGTCACGCGATCGTCGTACCCGAGCTGAGAACGGCCCGGCGCGGCGCGATTACTCTCGCGCGCACCGCCGCAGCGGTCATGGGGAGACAGTTGGGGGCTACGGCTGCTGATTGTCGGCTTGCGACGCCGCGGTGGCTGCTGTTCCACCGAGGAGGGACCCATGCAACTATCCAAGAACCGCCTTTTGCGCTTGCTAGCGCTGCTCTTCGCGTTCTCGCTCGTCGCGGCCGCCTGCGGTGGCGACGATGGTGACGACGACGCCGGCGAGACCCAGACCACCGAGGCCATGGCCGAGGAGGAAGCGGACGACCACGACGAGGACGACGGCCACGACCACGACGAGGAGGAGATGGCCGCCGACGAGCCCGAGGAAGAGGCCGGCGGTCTCAGCCAGGAGGTCATCGAGCAGGCGGCCGAAGAAGAGGAGATGGCCGACGACGAGATGATGGACGACGAGGAGATGATGGAGTTTGACCGCTCCACCATGGAGGGCATCTTCGAAGAGGCCGAATTCCGGCGGGCCAAGGTTGTCGAGCGGATCACCGCCCAGATCGAGGCCGGTGAGTGGGGCGTTGGCGACGACAACGTCCTGCGCGGACCCGAAGGCTTCACCATCGACCTCAACGAGTGTCCCGATGACTGGTCCAACACTGAGGGCATCACCGACACCGAGATCCGTCTGGGCCAGACCGGTCCGCAGTCAGGCACCCTCGCGCTGTACGGCAACGCCCGCCTGGGCTGGCAGACCTACCTCTTGCATGTGAATGCCGAAGGTGGCATCGCAGGCCGCGATGTGGTCATGAAGTCCTACGACGACGCGTACGTAGCTGCACAGACCATCGAGTTCGTCGACGAGCTGATCGAGAACGACAACGTCTTCGCGATTCACACGCTGGGCTCGCCGAACACGCTGGCCGTGTACGACACGCTGAATGCCGAGTGCATCCCGCAGCCGTTCGTGTGGACGGGCCACCCGGCGTGGGGCGATCCCGAGGTGCACCCGTGGACCACGGGCAGCATCCTGTCGTACTCGACCGAGTCGGTGCTGTGGGGCAACTGGATCAAGGACAACCTCGCCGATGAGCTGCCGGTCGTGGTGGCCGGCCTGGTGATGGACAACGACTTCGGTCTGGCCTACGAGCTGGGCTTCGAGGAGTACGCACACAACAACCCCGACGTGGTGTCGGAGTTCGTGCCGGTGCGCCATGACCCTGCATCGCCGACGATCACCAATGAGATCACGACCATCGCCGCGAGCGACCCGGACGTCTACATCTCGATGACAGCGGGCAATGCGTGCTTGCTGGCCATCCAGGAGGTCGCGGCGTCAGGTTTGAAGGATGACATCTCGGCAGCCTTCACGCCGTCGGTGTGCAAGGCGCCGGCGAGCTGGGTCTCCCCGGCCGGAGACGACGGCGACGGCTGGTACATCGTGGGCGGCGGCGTCAAGGACACCACCGACCCGGCGTTGATCGGCAGCGATGCGTTCATCGACTTCATCATCGAGAGCCTCGAGGCCAATGACCTCGATCCGACCATCTCGATGTTCGGCAACGGCTACATGCTGGGCTACCCGTACGTGGAGGCGCTGCGCATCGCCGCAGAGCTGCCTGCGAGTGCGAACAACCCAGCAGGCCTGAACCGGGCGAACTTCATCCTGGCCGTGCGGGCGATCGATATCCACCACCCGATCTTCCTGGACGGCATCACGTTCGCCATGAACGGCAACGCGGATGCCTTCCCGATTGAGGGCACGGATATCAGCCAGTACGACTCGTCCACGCACTCCTGGATCGTCTCGAACGTCATTGACGTGAACGGCGCTTCGGGCAACTGCGTGTGGGACAAGGACAACGGCGGCTGCCGCTAGTTCTTTCTGACTGAGCGACATGAGCGGCCGTCGCCGCCGGAGTCATCCGGTAGCGGCGGCCGCTTGTCGCGTTCGGCTGCCACCCATTGCACGTCTTCTCGATCGGCGCGGCAACGTGGCGCATGGCAAGCGATTAGCTTCGGCGGGACTGTTGGGCACCAGGGGACCGTTCGGCCGCTGGTGCGGGGACACATCAAGGAGTCTCATATGACCGGATCACACCGACGGCTATGGCGCCTTCTGGCGCTGCTCTTCGCGTTCTCGCTTCTCGCCGCTGCTTGCGGCGGCGGTGACGACGACGACGCGGGCGACGGCACCACGGACGCCGGCACGCAGACAGCGGATGAGGACATGGCCGATGAGGACATGGCCGATGAGGAGATGGCTGACGAGGCTGAGCCGGAGGACGAAGGCTCCATCGGCGGCGGCATCACCCAGGAGGCGTTGGAGGAAGACGCCGCCGAAGAAGAGGGTGACATGGCCGATGAGGAGATGGCCGACGACATGACGGCCGTCAACCCTGACGACTTCGACCTGTCCACGATCGACGGCATCTGGGAGCTGGCTGCGGCACAGCGTCAGGTCATCGTCGACAAGCTCACTGCCGGCATCGAGTCCGGCGAGTGGGGCGTCGGTGACGACGGCATCCTGCGTGGGCCGTCGGGCTTCGAGATCGACATGAACGAGTGCCCGGCGGACTGGTCCGATACCACCGGCATCACCGAGGACACGATTCGCATCGGCCAGACGACGGTGAAGTCGGGCAATCTGGCTGCATACGGCGACATCACTGTGGGCTGGGAGAACTACTACGAGTACGTCAACGCGACGGGCGGCGTAGCCGGCAAGGACATGGTGCTGATCTCCCGTGACGACGGCTACGTGGCAGCCCAGACCATCGAGTTCATCGACGAGCTGATCGAGTCGGAGAACGTCTTCGCGCTGCACACGCTCGGCTCGCCGAACACGCTTGCCGTGTACGACCAGATCAACGACGAGTGCATCCCGCAGGTCATGGTGGCAACGGGTCACCCGGCCTGGGGCGACCCGGTGAACCATCCGTGGACCACAGGCCTGCAGATGTCGTACTCGACTGAGGCGATCCTGTGGGGCAACTGGATCAAGGAGAACCTCGCCGACGAGCTGCCGGTGAAGGTGGCCGGCTTGGTGATGGACAACGACTTCGGCTTGGCCTATGAGCTCGGATTCGAGGCCTACGCGCACGCGAACCCCGATGTCGTGAGCGAGTTCATCCCGGTGCGCCATGACCCGGCCGCACCGACGCTGACCAATGAGGTCACGACCATCGCAGCAGCGAGTCCGAACGTGTTCATCTCGATGACTGCGGGCAACCCGTGCCTGCTTGCGATTCAGGAAGTCGACGCCTCAGGCTTGCTCGACGACCTGTCCGTGGCATTCACGCCGTCGGTCTGCAAGGCCGTGGCGGCCTATATGGCACCGGCTGGCGATTCGGCTGACGACTGGTGGATCGTGGGCGGCGGTGTCAAGGACTCCACCGACCCGAAGCACGTTGACGAGCCGTTCATCTCGTTCCTGCGGAGCGAGTTGGCCGATCGCGGGCTCGATCCCGAGATCTCGCTGCTCGGCACCGGCTACTACTTCGCCTACCCGCACACCGAGGCGATCCGTGTGGCTGCCGAACTGCCGGGCGGCCTGACCAGGACCAACTTCATCCTGGCCGCGCGGTCGCTGGACATCTACCACCCGCTGCTGCTGGACGGCATCAACTTTGCTGCCGACGGCGCTGTGGACGGGTACTACGTGGAAGGCTCGGACTTCAGCCAGTACGACGCGGCGGAGCAGACGTGGGACATCGTCGGCGACATCGTGGACGTGAACGGCGGTTCTCCGAACTGCGCCTGGGACAAGGACAACGGCGGCTGCCGCTGATCCAGACCTAGCGACACAGGGCGGCCGTCGCTGCAGTCATGCAGCGGCGGCCGCTCGTCGCGTCTAGGGGTCGATGAGGACGCCGGGGTTGAGGATGCCGTTGGGGTCGAGCCGCTTCTTGGCGGCCCGGATCGCTTCGGCGAACAGCTCCGGGCGCTGGCGGTCGTACGCGTTGGGGCGATGCATCCGCCCCACCGCGTGATGGTGCGTGCAGGTGCCCCCGGCTGCTTCGAGTGCCTCGTTGGCGGCGTCCTTGACGATCTGCCACTGCTCGATCTCGCCGCCCGGTGTGCCCATGCCCGACCACGTGTAGTACGGCGCCGGGCCGTCTGTGTACACATGGGTAAACCGGCACGACAGCGAATGATGCGGCCCGAAGACCTCGGCCAGCACAGCGCCGACCTTGTCGCGCACCACTGAGTCGAATTCGGGCCATTGGTCCCAAGTGATCGCTGTCTCGAAGGTGTCGTTGATGAGCCCCAGCGAGGTCTCCACGCCGTTGCCGACGCCGATGAACGCATTGCGCCATGCGCCGACCGCGCCGCCGCGTCCGGTAGGCGTGCCGGTGCCGTCGTCGATCTGAATCTCCTCATCAGGCACGTGACCATCGCACCCGCGGGCGATCTCGACCGCCTGGGCGATGTTGTGCCGCTGGGTCAGCTCGGCTGATTCGAACGACACGATCACTAGAGCCCGTTGTCCGTCCATGCCGGCGGCCCGACCGGCTTCGGCCGGGTCGAGGATGCGCAGGTTGGCGGGCCACAGCTTCGCCTGGACCAGGTGCCGCACCGCGGTGTAGCCCGCCTCCCATGACGGGAACGTGATGCCCGCCGTCGCCCGGAACGTCGGGCGCTTCTGGATGCGCATCCACGCCTCGGTGATGATGCCGTAGATGCCCTCCGAGCCGATCACCATGCGGTCGGGGCTGGGGCCGGCGCCCGAGCCGGGCAGCCGGCGAGACTCCCACCAGCCTGACGGCGTGATCATGCGAGTCGACTCGACGAAGTCGTCGATGTGGGTGTGGTTGGTGGCGTAGTGGCCGCCCGAGCGAGTCGCGATCCAGCCGCCGAGTGTGGAGAACCGGAACGACTGCGGGAAGTGGCGCAGCGTGTGCCCGCTCGGGCGCAGCTGGTCTTCGAGGTGCGGGCCGAACACGCCGGCTTGGATGCGAGCAGCCCGGGACACATCGTCGATCTCGAGTACATGACTCAACTGATCCAGCGAGATCACCACGGTGGGTCCGCGGTCTTCGGGCGGGGTGAGGCCCCAGACCACTGACGATCCGCCGCCATAGGGCACTGCGATATGGCCCTGGGCGTCGCACCAGTCGAGCGTGGCCTCAACTTCGGTCTCGTTGCGAGGATGGGCCACCACATCGGGCGGGTTCGGGAAATCCAGGTTGAATGCCCGGACCCGCTCGGTGAAATGGGCGCCGTAGGCGTATCGGGCTCGGTCGTAGGTGCTCGTCGAGCACCAGCCGGCCACCGAGTCGGGAATCGTGATGCGCGGCGCACGCAGATCGGCATCGTCGACCGACGGGACAGGCTTGGCCACGATCTCAGTGCCGTACTGGGCCGAGAGTTTCCTGGCCAGTTCAGCCCGGTCGGCGTCAGTGGGTTCCTCCGATTCCAGGCACCACGCCCAGAACGACTTGCGATCAGCCATGACCTGTACCTCCTGATGGGGCCTCCAGATGCGCGCTCGTCAACCTAGAAGTTTCAGCAGAGTCAGTCGTCGGCCAGGAGGGCGCGGCTGATGACGAGTTTCTGGATTTCGCTGGTGCCCTCGCCGATGATCATCAGCGGCGCATCGCGGTAGTAACGCTCCACCGGGTACTCGGTGGAGAAGCCGTTTCCGCCGTGAATGCGCATGGCGTCCAGCGACAGCTCTGCAGCGGTCTCTGAGGCGAACAGCTTCGCCATGCCCGCGGCCAGGTCGACCCGTTCGCCAGCATCCGCCTTGCGGGCGGCGTCGTAGGTCATCAGACGCGCAGCGTGCAGCTTGGTGGCCATCTCGGCAATCTTGAAGGCGATGGCTTGATGCTTCGCTATGGGTTTGCCGAACGCCTCGCGCTGCTTCGCATAGGCGACAGCGGCGTCGTATGCGGCCTGAGCGACGCCCACCCCCCGGGCCGCGACGTTGATGCGGCCCAATTCCAGCGCAGCGAGCGCCCAGCGCAGGCCGTTGCCGATGCCCTCATCGCCGCCGAGCACCCGGTCGGCTGGTACCCGGTGGTCCACGTAGGACATCTCGACGGTCTCGAGCCCCCGGTAGCCGATCTTGTCGATCTTGCGACTGACCGTGATGCCACCCGACTGCTTGCCCGGCATCTTGTCCACCAGGAAGCAGGTGATGCCCGAGCTGCCTCCCGGGTCGCCTTCGGGGACCCGAGCGAGCAGTGCCACGATGCCGGCCCGCTCGCCGTTGGTGACCCACATCTTCGTGCCGTTGATGACGAACTCGTCGCCGTCGCGCACCGCACGGCAGCGCAGCGCGCCCGCGTCCGATCCGCTGTCGGGCTCGGACAGCGAGAAGCAACCGCGCAGCTTGCCGGTAGCCATGCCCGGCAGTGACCGGTCGCGCTGCTCGGGGGTGCCGAATCGGTCGATCAGCTTGGCGCAGATGAGGTGACTGTTCACTATGCCCGCCAGCGACATCCACCCTCGCGAGAGCTCCTCGATCACTCGGGCGTAGGTGACGTGGTCGAGATCAAGACCGCCGTGCGATTCGGGAATGGTGGCGCCGAACAGGCCGAAATCCTCCATCTGCTCGGCCATCTCGGTCGGGTACTCGTCGGCCAGCTCCAGCGCGGACGCTCCGGGCACGACGACCTCGTCCACCCAGCGGCGCAGCGTGTCGATGATCTCGTCGCTGACGCCTTGTGCGTCCTCGTGAGCGGCTTCGTCCTTCTGCTGCACTGATCCTCCAAGTTCTTGCTCTGTCATCGCAACGTCGTTGCCTGCGCTGTCAGAGCAACGCAGTTGCTCCTAGCATTCGCGCCGACCTTGGTCAGTTTCCAGAAGCAAGAGGTACGACGATGAAGATATCCATGGCGATCGGCGCAGGTGCGAGCTTGGATCCCAAGCGGCTCACCCAGCACGTGGCCGATCTCGAAGCCGCCGGCGTCGACATGATCTGGGGCGGCGAGATCTACGGCTTCGACCTGGTGTCGACGCTGGCGTATGTCGCTGCCAAGACCGAGCGCATCCAGCTCATGACCGGAATCCTGCCCATCTATTCACGCAGCCCCGCCATCATCGCTCAGACGGCGATGACCATCGACACGCTGTCTGAGGGCCGGTTCATATTGGGTCTCGGAACCTCGGGACCCCAGGTGATCGAGGGCTGGCACGGGGTGCCGTTCAGCAAACCGATGGGAAGGACTCGCGATGTCATCGAGATCTGCCGCAAGGTCTGGTCGGGTGACAAGGTCGTTCATGAGGGCAGCGCCGTCAGCCTTCCCTATGACGGGGGCACCGGCCTGGGCAAGCCGCTCAAGCTCATGGCCAAGCCGTTCCGCAGGGACATCCCGATCGCGGTGGCGTCGATCGGGCCTCGCAACGTGGAGATGACTGCCGAGCTGGCCGAGGTCTGGCAGCCCATCCACTTCCTTCCCGAGAAGTTCAACGACGTGTGGGGAGAGTCGCTCGCGGCTGGCGGCGCCAGGCGCTCCGACGACCTGGCCGACCTGCAGATCGTGGCGGGCGGCACTGTCGCGCTCGGCGACGGTCCGATGGTGGACGCCGTCCGCAAGGGAGTGCGCGACAACGTCGGCTTCTACGTCGGCGGCATGGGCGCTCGTGACAAGAACTTCTACAACGACCTGTTCAAGCGCTACGGCTACGTGGATGAGGCGGAGAAAATCCAGGACCTGTTCCTGACCGGCAAGCGTGACGAGGCGTTCGCTGCGGTGCCCGACGACTATGTCGACCGGGCCAGCCTCGCCGGCGATCCCGAGCGCGTGCAGGAACGCATCGAGGTCTACCGCTCGGTCGGCGTCTCGTATCTCGACATCACGATCCCGCCTGAAACCGAGAACCCTCTCGAGGTCATCTCACAAGTCAAGGCTTGGGCCGAGTAGCCGCACAGCGAAGAGCCAGACGGGCAATCAGACGGTGGGGAGCGGCAGCGATCAGACCGGCTCGGCGCGCCCGAGCGCGCGGGAACGGTTCCTGGCCGGGGCCGAGGCAAGGGGGATGGCGCCAGAGATCCTGCGCTTTCCTGAAGGCACGCGTACCGCCGAACAAGCGGCTGCGGCGGTCGGCTGCGAGCTCGGCCAGATTGTCAAGTCGCTGGTCTTTCTCTGCGACGGTCAGCCAGTTCTCGCCCTTACGTCAGGCGCGAATCGGGTTGACACCAAACGGCTGGGCGAGCTGCTGTGCGGCAAGATCACCCGTGCTGACGCCGACGGCGTGCGGGAGGCCACTGGCTATGCGATCGGCGGCACGCCGCCGTTCGGTCATGAGCGGCCGCTGCGGGCTGTCGTGGATCCTGCGCTGGTGAGCTACGACTCCGTGTGGGCCGCAGCAGGCACACCCGACACAGTGTTCGAGCTGACGCCTGATGAGCTGGTGCGCGCCAGCGGAGCGGAGGTGGCCGACTTCGTCGCACGCTGACGCACAGCGTCTGTGATCAGCTCAGTCTGCGATGAGCTCAGCCGTGCGTGCGCTCAATCGACGTGTCCCGGCTCCTCGCCGTGCTCGAGCTCCACGTGCTCGTATTCGGCATGCTCGACGTCGGGCAACTCGCCCTCGACTCGCAGGTTGGGGATGATGCGGTCGAGCCACGCCGGCAGCCACCAGTTGCGGGCGCCGAGCAGTTCCATCGTTGACGGCACGATCAGCATCCGCACGAGCGTGGCATCGATGGCGATGGCCGTGGCCAGACCCAGGCCGAACAGCTTGACCACCCGTTCCTCCTCCAGCACGAAGCTGCCGAAGACCACGATCATGATCGCTGCAGCGGCCGTGATGACCCTGGCCGTCGCGGCCAGCCCATCGGCTACGGAGTTGACCGAATCGCCGGTGCGCTCGTACTCCTCCTTCATGCGTGACAGCAGGAAGACCTCGTAGTCCATCGACAGCCCGAACAGCACGGCGAACAGCATCATCGGGATGAACGGCTCGATCGGTGCGGGCTGGATGCCCAGGACGCTGCCGAACCAGCCCCACTGGAAGATGGCCACCAGCACGCCATAGGACGCCCCGATGGAGAGCATGTTCATGATGACCGCCTTGAGCGGCACCACGAGCGAGCGGAACACGGCCATCAGCAGCAGGAACGACGCCCCCAGCACCGCGCCGAAGAAGATCCACATGCGTCCGGCCAGGTAGTCGCTGAAGTCGATCTGGAAGGCGACGGTGCCGCCGACCAGCGCGTCGACGCCGGTGCCGTCCATCGCCGCGGGGATGACCTGATCGCGCAGCGTGTGGACGAGAGTTTCGGTGGCGGCGTCCTGGGGACCGGTCGCGGGCAGCACCCGGATCATCGCGGCCCCGCCGTCAGAGCTCGGGAACGGGGGAGAGGCGGCCACGACGCCATCGGTGCGGTTGAGCGCGTCGGTCAACTCCAGGAGCGCCAGCAAGTCCTGGCGGCCGGAGGTCTCCGCGACGATCAACAACGGGCCGTTCGCTCCCGGGCCGAAGCCGTCGGCGATGAGGTCGTAGGCCTTGCGGGTGGTGCTGTCGGGCGGGAAATTGCCCTCGTCGGAGAATCCGAGACGCAACGCGAACACCGGAGCGGCGGCCAGCACGAGCACGGCGGTTCCGCCGAGCGCGAACAGCCAGGCCCGGCGCTGCACGACCCGGCTGAGCCGGTACCAGGCGGTGGCACGCAGCGGCTTGGGCTGGCGCTGGTGCAGGATCCGCCTCAGCGGGTTGCGCGGGCCGCCGACGGCCCCCGCGATGAGAACGGCAGCGGCCGCAGGCAGCCCGGCCAGCAGCGGGCGGATGCCCAGACCGAAGCCCAGCAGCGCCACCGACACCAGCGACGCAGCGAGGATGCCGCGGACCCTGGTGGTCGCCATCCGGTTGCGCATCAGCCCCAGCACGGCGGGCAGCAGGGTCATCGAACCCGCCATCACAATCGAGACGGTGATGGCCGCCGACAGCCCCAGTCCGGCCACGAAGGGCAGGCCCATGAGCAGCAGTCCCAGCAGCGACACCACCACGGTCGCTCCGGCGAAGAGCACCGAACGGCCTGCGGAATCCAGCGCTGCACCGACCGCTTCGAGCGGGCTGAACTTGTTGCGCACCCATTCCCGATAGCGGTTGAGGATGATCAGCGCGTAGTCGATGCCCACGCCGAGCCCGATCATCACCCCGAGCGTCGGCGCGATATCGGGCACCGTGAACACATTGCTGAGGATCGTGATGGTGAGCGCGCCGATGCCGACGCCGATCAGCGCCGTCCCGACGGTCACGCCCATGGCGACCACAGATCCGACGGCGGCGATCAGCACGAACACGGCAAAGGCGAGCCCGATGGCCTCGGTCTCGGGAGGCTCCTGGCCGGCGAGCCACGAGCCGCCGAGCTCCACCTGGACACCCGGAATCTCGCGCACGCCGCTGCGGTCGATGAGCTCGACGATGTGCTCGCCGAGCCCGCCCGCGTTGTCGAGATTGAACGAACGGCTGATCTGGACCTCGGCGACGGCGATCTGGCCCGCATGGGGACCTTGCTGCGCGACGAACTGGCGGCCGCCCGGGTCGTAGGGCGAGTTGACTGTCACCTCGTCGAGGGCATCGACGGCGACGAACAGCTCAGTGAGCGTCGATCGCACGGCAGGGTCGTCCACCCCAGAGCTGGACCTGACCACGATCGACCCGTTGATGTTGGAGCCGAAGTCGCCGAAGTGGCTGTCCAGCACGTCGGCGGCGCGGTCGCTCTCGGAGTCGGGGCTGCTCAGCGACGCGCCCCACGACGGCCCCACTAGCCCCGCGAGCAGCGCGACAGCGACGGCGAGCGCCACCCACCCGGCAAACACCCGCCACGGATTGCGGAAGCACCACTTGCCGAGTGCGATGTACATCGGCGGCGTCCTTTCCTGGCGGTGAGCGATGGCGTGGCCCAGCGTGATGTCTGGTGCCCGGCACAGAGCGCTCGTAGACGATCAGCCGGGCAAGCTACCGTCACATGGCGCTGCCACACGTCGCGGCGGTTGAACCGAGGGGGCAGCTGGTGGCTGTAAGCGAGTCGAACACTGCACGAAGGCGCGGACACCGGGTCGGTCTCACGCGGTGGGCAGCAGCGGCCCTCGCCGTGCTGCTGGCGGTGCCGCTGGCAGCGTTGCCGTCGGGTGCCCAAACCGAAGGGGAGAGTGCTGAACCGACGCTCATCTCAGCGGATTCAGTGACGGTGACGATCCTGCACAACAACGACGGCGAGTCGAAGCTGCTGCCCGACGTCGAGTCCGGTTTCCCGGGGGTCGCGAGGTTCGTCGCAGCGATGCGCGAGCTGCAGGCTGCAGCCGCCGAGTCCGGGCCGGTAGTGACGCTGACGTCCGGCGACAACTTCCTCGCCTCGCTGGAGCTGGGCGTGTCGCTCGACCGTGAGGGCCCGATGTATGACTCGGTCGCGCTCAGCGGCATCTATGACGCAATGGCACTCGGCAACCACGACTTCGACTTCGGGCCCGATGTGACGGCCCGCTTCATTGAGGGATTCGACCCGCCGATCCCGTTCCTGAGCGCCAACCTCGACGTCTCGGCCGAGCCGGCTCTGGCGGCGCTGGCCGAGCGGGGATTGGTGGCGCCATCGACGGTGGTCGAGACGGGCGGTGAGCGCATTGGCGTCATCGGTGCTGTGACGCCGTGGCTGCCGAACATCTCGAGCCCCCGCAAGGTGGTCGTCAGCGCCGTCCTCGATGCCGTGCAGGCCGAGGCCGATCGGCTCGAGGCGGACGGTGTCAACAAGATCATCCTCGTCAGCCACCTGCAAGACGTCAATGAAGAGGTGGCGCTGGTTGCCGAGCTCACGGGTGTGGACGTGGTGATTGCGGGCGGTGGCGATGATCTGCTCGCGAATCCGGGCGACTCCTGCCAGCCCGGAGAGGAGCCGGTGGCGCCGTACCCGATGTGGGTCGACGACGCAGCAGGCAGCCGGGTGCCAGTGGTCACGGCACCTGGTGCGTACCGCTGCATCGGGAAGCTGGAGGTGAGCTTCGACGCGGACGGGAACGTCACCGCGGCTGCGGGCTCCTCGATCGGTGTCGCGCTCGACCGCGATCCCGACGCCATGGTGCAGGCCGACGTGGTTGAACCGTTGACGGCCGAGGTGGCGCTGGTCGACAGCACCCCCCTCGGCACGAGCGATGTCGAGCTGGAGGGTCGCAAGCCGGTTTTGCGCTCCCAGTCGACCAACGTCGGCAGCTTGATGGCGGACGCGCTGCGAGTGCGCGGCGCGCATCTCGCCCCGGGCTTTGGCGTAGCGGCCCCGCAGGTGGCGGTCACGAACGGCGGCGGGCTGCGCAACGACTCAGTCATCGCTGCAGGCGCGGTGAGCGTGGGGACCACGTGGGATATCGCCCCGTTCAACAACGTGCTGGTCACAGCCCAGGTCCCGCGCGCCACGCTGGCTGAGCTGCTGGAACGGGCACTGAGCGCGTTGCCGCGCGCATCGGGCCAGTTCCCGCACGTCTCAGGCATGACAGTGACCTACGACCCGGACGGCGTGGGGCAGGGCGTCGACCGCGACGGCGACTGCGAGCTCATCGAGCCCAGCGGCACACGGTTGCGAAGCGTCACATTGGATGACGGCACCGAAATCGTTCGGGACGGCGAGGTCACCGAGGGTGGTCCTGTTGTGCTGGCGACGGTCGACTTCCTCGCCAACGGCGGTGACTGCTACCCGCTCGGTGACCTCGCCTTCACCCGGCTCGGCGTCACCTACCAACAGGCGCTAGCGGACTACATCGCTGAGGACCTCGGCGGCGAAATCACTGCCGAGCAGTATCCCGTCGACGGCAGCGGTCGTGTGTCGGCTCTGGAGGCTGATGACGGCACCGCCGAAGACGGCGATGGCAGTGACAGCGACTTCGAGCTCTACATCGTGCAGCCCGGCGACACGCTCAAGAAGATTGCGGCTGAGCATCTGGGGCACAGCAGCCGCTGGCCGGAGATCTTCGAGGCCAGCAAGGGCCACCAGCAGCCCTACGGCGGTGCGCTGACCGACCCGGACGTGATCCTGGTGGGCTGGCTGCTGCGCATCCCATTGGTGGGGTGAGTGGCCCGACCGGTCTCGGCTGTTTCAGACTCGATCACCACGGTGCGTCCGGTGACCGATTCGAGCAGTTCGCTGCGGGCTCGGGCTGTGAAGAGTTCGACGGAGGTGTCAACACCGGGTGAGACGCGTGCGACCAGCCGGAGTTCATCGCTGAGCAGTCGGTCCGACTCCCCAGGCTCGTGCGCGACGCGGATGCGCGTCACCACCTGACGATTGGAGCGGTCAAGGCCGATCGCCACGCGCAGCATTGCCGCCATCCAGCGCACCTTGTTCTTGTCTGCTGAGCCCAGAGAGGCGAAGTCGGCATGCTTGGACTTGGGCGCGCTCTTGCGGTGATAGCGAGCGACCTGGGCGATGATCTCGATCTCGCGTTCGGTGAATCCGGTGAGGTGCTCACTGTTGCGGATGATGTAGTAGCTGTGACGGTGGTGGGCGCTGTGGGAGATGAATATCCCCACGTTGTGCAGCAGCGAGGCTGCCTCGAACAGCTCCCGGTCTTCTTCGCCGAGCCCGTGCTGAGAACTCAGGCCGTCGAACAACTCGAGTGCCAGGTCGGTGATGTGCTCGGCGTGTCCCAGGTCCTCGTGGTAGCTGTTCGCCACGTACATGACTCCCGAGCGCCGCAGGTCTTCGAGACGGTGGAACGGATCCAGCCCCGGCGCAGCGGCTCGCCGCATCTGCTCGAACAGGATCCCCTCCCGCAGGGCGTAGTCGGATACTTCCATGCGCTTGATGCCAAGCAGCTTGAACGTCTCCGACAGCAACAGCGCGCCGCCCACGATGATGTCGGCCCGGCGTTCCTCCAGCCCTTCGATGTCGAGCCGGCGCGCCGGAGTCATGGCATTGGCGAGATCTGCTGTGAGGGAACGCAGTTCCTTGGCTGTGAACGACAGCCGGCCGGTACGGCTGTCGCGATCGCCGCGCCGGATGGCGCACATGCGCGCCAAAGCCATGATGGTTCCCGACGAGCCGACAGCAGTCTCGAAACCGAGCTCACCGATCTCGGCCGGCAAGTGGCCGAGGAACGACTCGATGTGGATGCGGCACTCGCGAACAGCACGCTTACGCGAGCGGCCCTCAGGGAAAAAGCGGTCGGTAAGCCGGATTGAACCGAGCTTGAGACTGCGCATCAGCAGGGGCTCGGCACCGTCGCCGACGATGAACTCAGTGGAGCCGCCGCCGATGTCGATGACCAAGTGCCGCTTGTCGAGCAACGGGACGGCCGCCATCACGCCCAGATGGATCAGTCGGGCCTCCTCGATGCCGGAGACCACCTGGATGTCCACTCCGGCCTCGACCCGGGCCCGCGCCACAAACTCGCCTCGGTTGTCGGCCTCGCGTACCGCGCTAGTGGCCACGGCTGTGACGGTGGCGGCGCCGGCGTGATCAGCGATGCGTCGCATGCGGTCGAGCGCCGCGATGCCGCGATCCATGGCATCGGCGGTAAGGCGCTTCATGTCCTCGCCGCCCGAGCCCAGCCGGACCGGCTCGCGTTCGCGTGTCAGCACTTCGAAATGGCCATCTGCGTCGACCGATGCGACAACGAGGTGGAACGAGTTCGTTCCGACATCGATCGCCGCGATGACGCTCACGCATCGCAACGCTAGAGGGAGCACCGGGCGGCCCTGATGATGTTGGTTCAGCAGATGGGCGCAGCCGGCCCGCCATGACGCCCCACTAGCGTTCCGCCGATGGCGACGCACGCGACCCAGATCGTGCCTCGATTCGGCGAGCTGGATCCGTACAACCACGTCAACCACGCGGTCTATGTGTCGTATTTCGAGGCGGCCCGCTGCCTGGCGCTGGAATCCGCCGATCTTGCACTGCCGGACCTCTCAGATCAAGATGTCCAGATCGTGGTGACGAACCTTGAGGTGCGTTTCCGGGCGCCGGCGACCGCCCGCGACACGCTGCGCGTCGAGACCGAATTGGCCGAGCGTCGCCGTGCGAGCACGCGGTGGCAGCAGCGGATCATCCGCGAGTCCGACGATGCGGTGCTGGTGGAGGGTCAGTTGACCGCAGCCATCTGCGACAACAACGGCAGGCCCCGGCGCCCGCCGCCTGGCCTCATGGACAAGTTCGACGCACTCGCCCCCGGCTAAGTAGTGCGCCCGCTGCGGAGGCGACAGAACCCTCTGCGACCAGCGATCCAGCAGGCGAGAGATTCGTACTGCACCGCATTCCTCGCGGACGGCATCGACACAGCACGGTGCATCCAAGAGGGAACCGGTCGCAACGTCGCAGAGTCTCCTGCCGCCTCCGCAGCTATGGCATCTGTGCCAATCGGTTCGAGCCCTAGACGACGGGGGTCAGGCCGCCGTCGATGTTGATTGCGGTGCCGGTGACGTAGCTGGCGGCGTCACTGGCGAGGAACAGGGCCAGGTTGGCGAACTCTTGGGCGTCGCCCATGCGCCCTGCGGGGATGCGATTCCCGATGGCCGCGGTGAATTCCTCGAAGGTGGTGTCGTGGGCCTCGCGTTCCCAGCGAGTCTGCCATTGGTGGGTCACCAGCAGTCCGGTGATGAGCGCGTTGACCAGCACGCCGTCAGGGGCGAATTCTGACGCCAGCGCCTTGGTCATCGCCAGACCGGCGGCACGACTGGCTGAGGTGGGGCACGTCTGCGCGCTCGCTGCTTTCGCACCGACGTTCAGCGAGTTGATGATGCGGCCCCAGCGCTGATCGCGCATGTGAGGAATGCAAAGTCGGCAGAGGCGTACTGCCGAGAAGAGCTTCAGATCGAGGTCGTCCTGCCAGTCGTCATCGTCGATGTCGAGAAATGGCTTGGCATTCGATGTCCCGGAGTTGTTCACGAGGATGTCGATCGGACCGCACGCTGCCATCGCCTCGGCGTGTGCTCGCGCAACCTCGCCGGCCCGGCGGACGTCGGCTGAAATGGCTGCGTGTGCCGTGTCCGGGTTCGCATCTCGGAGTGCTGCGAGGGTTTCCTCGAGCACGGTTTGGTCGCGAGCAACCACCGCCACCGAGGCACCTGCAGCCGCAAAGGTTTCGGCCATCGCTCGTCCCAGACCCCGGCTGCCCCCGGTGATCAGCGCTGTGCGGCCGTCAAGTCTCAATTCCATACGCGCACCATATTTCTGGGCGCTGTCCCGCGCTCAATCTGGGCGCTGCCGCCGGCGCCGAGGTCCGGTGCGCTGGGGCCAGTCGTGCGCGACCATGTGGCATGCGCGCGGGACTGGTGACCGGCAAGGAACAGTTCGAGCTACGGGAGGTCGCGGAGCCGACGCCCGGGCCGGGCGAGGCGCTGGTGGAGATCTCGCTGTGCGGGATCTGCGGCAGCGATGTGCACGCATATGCCGAGGGCTGGCCCTACGCGCCGGGCATCTGCGGCCATGAGTGGGTCGGCACCGTTGTCGCCGTGGATGCCGAGGTCCGCGTGGTGGGCATGGGTGACCGCGTCACGGGCGGACTGGCACCGGGCTGCGGACGATGCCCAGAATGCCGGGCCGATCACCCCGCCTACTGCTCGGTGGCGCGCTCGTACTACATAGGAGAGAACGCGCCGGTCTCGGGCGGCTTCGCGCCCTTCATGGCAGCGAGCGCGGACCGGCTGGTGCGTGTGCCCGAGGCGCTCAGCAACGACGACGCCGCGGTGATCGAGCCCGTTTCGGTAGCGCTGCACGCGGTCCGACGCAGCCGCTTGCAGCCTGGCGACGTGGCATGCGTCGTCGGCTGCGGACCGATCGGACTGCTGGTCGCCCAGTGTGCGCGTCTCGCGGGCGCGGGCACGGTGATCGCGGTGGAGCCCGACGCCGAGCGCCGCGCCCTTGCGCTCGAACTCGGGGTCGATGCGGCTGTCGCACCCGGTGCAGAGATGCGGGAAGCGGTGAATGAAGCCACGGATGGCCTGCGAGCCGACATCGCCTTCGACTGCGCCGGCATCCCTCAGACCATCCAGCAATCGGCCGACATGGTGCGTTTCGGCGGCTCGGTATGCATCGTGGGCGTGACCGGCAGCGACGCCACCATCCGCCCCAACCGCTGGCTGTTCAAGGAGATCTCGGTGGACACATCGCTGGCGTTCACCCTCGACGAGATGCGCGCCGCCGCCGGCTTCATCGCCGACGGCCGCATCAGTGTCGCCCCGCTGGTGCAGGGCACGGTCACGCTCGACGAACTGCCCCAGACGATCGACGACCTCGCCACCCGGCGCAACACGTCGATCAAGCTGCTGGTGGATCCAACCGCCGGCTGAGCGAGATTCCCCCCGCATCACCGGCAGGCACCCACGGTGTCGCCGTACGCTCTGTGCGGAATTGCTGATCAGAAGCGAGCAGCCGGAACGGGGGTCGCATGAGCTGGGAGCCTGAGATCGCCGAACTGCGCCGCCGCGAAGCGTTCGCCGAGGCACTGGGCGGACCCGACAAGGTCGAGCGGCAGCACTTCTTCGGCAAGATGACCGTGCGCGAGCGCATCGACGCCATGGCCGACAAGGGCTCGTTCCACGAGATCGGCAAGACCGCCGGCGTCGCGGAATACGACGATCACGGCAATCTCGTCCACCTGACACCATCTAACTTCATCTTCGGCCTGGCCCGCATCGACGATCGGCCGGTTGTCCTGTCCGGCGATGACTTCACGGTGCGCGGCGGCTCCTCTGACGCCACCATCCCCGAGAAGCGCAACGCCGCTGAGTCCATGGCGTATGAGATGCGGCTGCCGCACATCCGACTGGTGGACGGCATGGGCGGCGGCGGCTCGGTGAAGTCCATCGAGATGGCGGGCCGCACGTACATCCCCGAACTGCGGGGCTGGGACGTCATCGTCAACCACCTCTCGGTGGCCCCGTCGGTGTCGCTGGCGCTGGGCTCGGTGGCGGGCATCGGCGCCGCCCGGGTGGCCACCGCGCACTACTCGGTCATCGTGCGCGACACCGCGCAGATGATGATCGCCGGGCCGGCGCTGGTCGAGCAGGCGTCGCTGGGCGATCACGGCAAAGAGGAACTCGGCCACGCGGACATCCACACGGCCAACGGCGCCATAGACGATGTGGTCGACAGCGAAGAAGAGGCGTTCGAGCGCGCACGCCGGTTCCTGTCGTACCTGCCCGCCAACGTGGACGAGCTGCCCGAGCGGGTGCTGAGCGGCGACAGCCCTCAGCGGCGTGACGACGAGCTGATCTCGATCGTGCCCCGCGAGCCACGGCGTGTCTACAAGATGCGGTCGATCATCGAATCGGTCTGCGATCAGGGCAGCTTCTTCGAGATCGGCAGCCGCTGGGGGCGTTCGATCATCACCGGCCTGGCCCGCCTCGACGGGTGGCCGGTGGCGATCTTCGGGGAGGACCCCTACGTGTACGGCGGCGGTTGGACTGCGGACAGCTGCCGCAAGCTCATCCGCCTGCTCGACACCGCCTCCACGTTCCACCTGCCGGTGGTGCACCTCGCGGACTGCCCGGGCTTCCTGATCGGCAAGGAGTCCGAGGAAAGCGGAACCATCCGCTTCGGATCGGCTGCCCTCGCAGCACTGGGCCAGCTCACCGCGCCGTTCGCCTGTGTGGTCATCCGCAAGGCATTCGGCGTCGCGGGCGCAGCCAACAACCAGCCAGGCGCTCGCAGTTTCCGGGTCGCGTGGCCCTCTGGTGACTGGGGTTCGCTGCCCATCGAAGGCGGCCTCGAGGTGGCCTACAAGCAGGACCTCGCCGACAGCGACACACCCGATGAGCTGCTGACCGAGATCCGTGATCGGCTCAACAGCGTCCGCTCGCCGCACCGCTCTGCAGAATTCTTCGAGATCGAGGAGATCATCGACCCGCGTGACACCCGGCCGGTGCTGTGCGAGTGGGTGGATCTCGCCCGCCGCACGCTCCGGCCCGGGCCGAGTTCCTTCGGCTACCGGCCGTAAGAGCACGCACGGATTGGCACAGATGTCCTAGCGACGGAGGCGGCCAGGGAACTCTGCGAGGTTGGAACCTGCTGGATTCCCGGAGCAGAGGGCCCTGCCGCCTCCGTCGCGGCGCGCCCCTGAGCTATCCAACCGGTCGCGTGGCAGACTCAGCGACGGATAACAGGGGAGCGCAACGATGGATCCCACCTACACCGACGAGGCCGACGACTACCGCGAGAAGATCCAGGCCTTCCTCGCCGAGCACCTGCCGGCCAATTGGGGTGGCATGGGTTCACTCGACGAAGAGGCCCGCGACCAGTTCGTCGAGGAATGGCGGGCGCTGCTGTCGGAGAATCAGCTGCTGGCCGTGTCGTGGCCGGTCTCCTACGGCGGCGCCGGGCTCAGCGAGGTGGAACGAGTCGTTCTGGCTGAGGAGTTCGCGAAGGCTGGGGTCCCGGTCGGCAACGACAACGACCTGTTCAGCATCGGGATGGTCGGCAACGTCATCATCGAGTGCGGTACCGAGGAGCAGAAGCGCCACTTCCTGCCCAAGATCATCTCGGGCGAGCATCGCTGGTGCCAGGGCTACAGCGAGCCCGACAGCGGTTCAGACCTCGCCAACCTGGGCACACGCGCCGTGCTCGACGGCGACGAGTGGGTGATCAACGGCCAGAAGATCTGGACCTCCAGCGGCCATACCGCCAACTGGATCTTCGTGCTGTGCCGCACCAACCCCACTGAGGCCAAGCACCGCGGCATCTCGTTCCTGCTGGTCCCGGTCGACCAGCCCGGCGTCGAGATGCGCCCGATCATCAACATCAACAACCGGCACGACTTCAACGAGGTGTTCTTCACCGACGCCAAGACAGCGAAGGAGAACGTCGTCGGCGATGTCAACGACGGCTGGCGGGTCGCCAACGTGCTGCTCGGCTTCGAGCGGGGCCATGGCGCCACCACCGATGCGCTCCGATTCCGCGACGAGCTCGACCGAATCACGGCCGAAGCCGTCGAGCGGGGCGCAACCGACGATCCGCTCGTGCGTCAGGACCTCGCTCAAGCGCACGCCAAGGTCGAGATCATGAAGTGGATGGGCCAGCGCAACATCACCAACGTGCTGGCGGGCAAGGCCCCCGGGCCCGAGTCGTCGCTGCACAAGCTGCTGTGGAGCGAGTACCACCACTGGATCACCGAGTTCTCGATGGATCTGCTCGGCATGGAGGCAACTGCGCCGAGCGGCCATCCCGCGGTGAACGGCATCAATACCGACGCAGTGGGGGCGGGATTCTCGTCGCTGGCGTGGGTGCAGACGTTCATGGGCGCGAGGCCCGGCACGATCTATGCGGGCACGTCAGAGGTGCAGCGCAACATCGTCGGCGACCGGGTGCTCGGGCTGCCGCGTGAACCGCGTGCCGACGGCGGCCCGTGGAACCAGATCGGCAAGAGCTGAGAGGCTGATCTGCATCTCACGCAGGGGAGCGCGACGATGGATCCCACCTATGCCGAAGAGGCCGAGGATTACCGCGAGAAGATCCAGGCCTTCCTGGCAGAGCACCTGCCCGCCGACTGGAGCGGGATGGGATCGCTCGACGAAGAGGCTTGCGAACAGTTCGTCGAGGAGTGGCGCGCGTTGCTGTCGGAGAATCAGCTGCTGGCCGTGTCGTGGCCGGTCTCCTACGGCGGCGCCGGGCTCAGCGAGGTGGAACGAGTCGTTCTGGCTGAGGAGTTCGCGAAGGCTGGGGTCCCGGTCGGCAACGACAACGACCTGTTCAGCATCGGGATGGTCGGCAACGTCATCATCGAGTGCGGTACCGAGGAGCAGAAGCGCCACTTCCTGCCCAAGATCATCTCGGGCGAGCATCGCTGGTGCCAGGGCTACAGCGAGCCCGACAGCGGTTCAGACCTCGCCAACCTGGGCACACGCGCCGTGCTCGACGGCGACGAGTGGGTGATCAACGGCCAGAAGATCTGGACCTCCAGCGGCCATACCGCCAACTGGATCTTCGTGCTGTGCCGCACCAACCCCACTGAGGCCAAGCACCGCGGCATCTCGTTCCTGCTGGTCCCGGTCGACCAGCCCGGCGTCGAGATGCGCCCGATCATCAACATCAACAACCGCCACGACTTCAACGAGGTGTTCTTCGCCGACGCCAAGACCGCGAAGGAGAACGTGGTCGGCGACGTGAACGACGGCTGGCGTGTGGCAAACATGCTGCTGGGCTTCGAGCGCGGCGACGGAGCCACGACCGACGCACTGCGGTTCCGTGACGAGCTCGACCGCATCACAACGGTTGCCGTCGAGCGTGGCGCCACTGACGATCCGCTCGTGCGTCAGGATCTCGCTCGGGCGCACGCCAAGGTCGAGATCATGAAGTGGATGGGCCAGCGCAACATCACCAACGTGCTGGCCGGCGAACCGCCCGGGCCCGAGTCATCGCTGCACAAGCTGCTGTGGAGCGAGTACCACCACTGGATCACTGAGTTCTCGATGGGTCTGCTGGGCATGGAGGCGACTGCGCCGAGCGGCCATCCCGCGGTGAACGGCATCGAAACCGACGCAGTGGGGGCGGAGTTCTCCTCGCTGTCATGGGTGCAGACGTTCATGGGCGCACGGCCGGGGACGATCTATTCGGGCACTTCGGAGGTGCAGCGCAACATCATCGGCGACCGGGTGCTCGGCCTTCCACGCGAGCCGCGTGCCGACGGCGGCCCTTGGGACCAGATCGGCAAGAACTGACCGCGTCGGACTCGACCTGTACGAACGAGGCGCGCACGCGCTCACTCACGATTGAAAGGTATTTCCCATGGAACTGCGATTGGACGGCAAGACAGCGCTCGTGACCGGCGGCTCCGCCGGCATCGGCAAGGGCATCGCGAAGTCGTTCGCCGATGCAGGCGCGAACGTGATGATCACGAGCCGCAAGGCCGACAAGTGCGAGGCGGCGGTGGCCGAACTGGCCGAGACCGCCAGCGGCGAGGTGAGCTACGTCGCTGCGCACATCGGCCACCTCGATCAGGCCGAGCGGGTGATGGGCGAGACCATCGAGCGCTTTGGATCGCTGGACATCCTGGTGAACAATGCGGCCACGAATCCTTGGGCCGGTCCGATGGTCGACTGCGATATCCCGCGCCTCGACAAGACCTACGAAGTCAACCTGCGGGCGCCGCTGCAGTGGACGCAGATTGCGAGGCAGATGTGGATGGGCGAACACGGCGGCTCGGTGATCAACATCGCGTCGGTCGGCGGCCATCACACGTCCGAAGCGCTGGGTGTCTACTGCATGTTCAAGGACGCGCTGATGCACATGACCCGGCAGCTCGCCGCCGAGCTGGGGCCGAAGATGCGCGTCAACTGCATTGCGCCGGGTCTGATCCGCACCGATTTTGCGCGGGTGCTGTGGGATGGGCCGCGTGGGCAGATGATCGCCGACCAGCTGCCCATGAAGCGGCTCGGCGAGCCGTCCGACATCGGCGAGGCTGCCCTGTTCCTGTCCGCTGCAGGCTCGTGGATGACCGGTCATGTCATGGACATCGACGGCGGCGAATGCGTAAAGATCTCCGGAGAGCTGCCGCTCGAAGAGGGCTGAGCCAGCCTGCGCTGGCCCTGCTCCAGGTCACCGATCAGAGGACGTCAGCGAATCCTGGCAACGTCGCAAGCCAGTCGACAATCGCCTGCGGGTCCTCGACCATGGCATTGTGACCGAGGCTGGCAAACACAAGTGGCGCCGTGACGCCCGCAGCGTGAGGGTTGGTCGCCGCGACCGCGGCCAAGTCAGCGTGATGATCCGCAGCGACGAGCGGGTCGTGCTCGCCGATCGCCATGGCGACCGTGCACTTCGCTGCGGCGAGCAGACCGGCCATGTCGGGCGGGCCCACTTCGACGGTGGCAGGGTCCTGCGCTGCGCACCAACCCGGTGCGGGCACGGGGGGATCGATGCGCATCGGTTCGCCATCTTCGGTGAAGCGCAGCTCGGTGTCTGTGCGCATGACACCGGCTTCGATAGCCAACTCGATTCGCTTGTCATCGGCATCGAACACGCCGTACAGGCCGGCGAGCTTCATGAACCACTCGACGGCGCCGTCGCGATCGGGAAACTCTCGCGGCGGCCGGCTGGCCAGGTCCGCAATGCGTCCGAGTTCTTCATCCGACCAGCGCAGTTTGACGCCGATCGTGGCGGCCAGCACCGGCGGCGGTCCGAACCAGCCGCTGGCGAGCGCCAAGCCGACGATGCCGCCCATCGAATGGCCCAGCACCACATACGGGGTGTCTCGATGCTCGTCGGCGAGCACTTCGGCCACATCGGCGGCCATCGCGCCGAAGGAGTACAAGTCTCGCCATTCGGCACCGCCGTGGCCGCGCAGGTCGGGCACCACGATGGCACCATCCCACGGCATCGCCCCGATGAGCGGGTCCCATACAAAGCGGTTCGCGCCCAGCCCGTGCAGCAGCACCAGAGCCGGCTGCTCAGCCACAGCTTCCTCCGGGGATCTGCCGGCGGTCGCTGCAGCGGCCGCAATCCGCGTCGGTCGGGCTCATCGCGGCCGCTCGCCGTAGTCGCCGTGGGGTGCGTCGCGCTCGGAGATGACTTGGCGGAATCCCTTGGTCTCGAAGTCCTCCACCCAGCGGTAGGCCTCTTCAGTGTGGCGGGTTACGCCATCGAAGAACGTGCCGAGCAGCTGGCTGGTCCGCAGGCCCATGTTCTCGAAGGCCTGGTTGATCAGCAGCTTGTTGAGCGCGAGCTGGTTGGCGGGAATGTGCGCCAGCCGGCGGGCGAACGCCTCGACCCGCTCGTCGAGCTCGTCGGGTGGGTGTACGTAGGCGACCAGTCCGATGCGGTGCGCCGTCTGCGCGTCGATGGCATCGCCGGACAGCAGGAACTGCTTGGCGTGCTCGAGGCCCAGCCGGTACACCCACATCATCGTGGTGGGCGTGCCGTAGATGCGCGACGGGGCGTAGCCGATGTGGGCGTCATCGGCCATGAACAGCAGGTCGCAGCACAGGATCATGTCGGTGGCCCCGCCGATCGCCCAGCCATGGATCTGGCCCAGCACCGGCTTGGGGCATTCCCAGATCTTCATGAACCGCTTGACGTTGTGGCCCATGAACTGCCAGTCGCGCACCGGGTCCCATGCGCCGTCGCGGGGCTTGGGACCGGGGGCGCTGTACGGGCTGCCCCACGAGTCGTACAGCTCTTCGGCGTCTGAGCCGCTGCCCCCGCCGGGGTTGAGGTCGTAGCCGGCCGTGAGCGTGGGACCATTGCCGCGGAGCACGATCGAGCGGATGTTGCGGGATGCTGTCGCCCGGTCGATGCCGTCTGCCACACCGGCGATGACACTCTCGGTGAGGGTGTTCATGCGTTCGGGCCGGTTCAGCGTGATGAACGCGACCGTGTCGACCTCGTCGTACAGCACTACCGGCTCGGGCTCGCTGGTCCCCCCAGCGCCCCCGGCTGGTCCAACGTCTCCCATGTCGGACTTCATGGCGCGGACGCTAGCTGCGCAGGCCCAGGCGCATGGCTGCTAGGGCAGACGGGCGGCTGAGGATTGGGGAGTCTCGGGCGAGCTTCGGTCGGTGCGCGCCAGCCGGCGGCTCAGGATGGGGATGCTTCTGGCGGTGTGGGCCAGCCGGGGACGCCTTCTTCGAGTTGCACGCCGGCGCTGTTGTTGAAACCACAGACCATGCGGTAGCAACCCGACACGGCGAGCAGTTGGCACATGTCGGCGGCGCTGTAGTGCTGCGCGGCTTCGGCCCAAGCGGCGTCGGATACGCAGTCGTCGGCACACAGATCGTCGACGAGTTGGATCATGGCGGCCTCGGCGGGCGTCCAGTGACCTTGGGAGATGGGGCGCGTCGCGTAGTAGAGCTCTGCTTCGGTCACGCCGTCGACCAGCGCCACGAGACCGTGCTGACCGAACGTGTACGCCGAGCCGCAGTTCCAGCACGTCCGCAGCACTGCGATCTCCACGTCTCGCCGGGTGAGGTCGTCTTCGAACTGCAGCAGGATGGTCTGGGAGAACATGCCCATCGCCTTGGAGACGAGGCGGTTGTGAGCCATCGTCGCCCGCATGTTCACCACGTTCGCGGGCGATGATTTCATTGCTTCGCGTGCGAGCTCGGCTGCCCACTCCAAGGGCTCCAGCCGTGGTTCAGACGGTCGGGTGAAGTGCATGCCCGCAGATTAGAAGTGGCGCCATTCACCAGGGTATGTCGATAGTTCATAGTATTACTGAGACTGCACATGCGTTCCCCTCCGAGCGTCTGACCTACGCTGGCACTGTCCCGGACTGCTGGGCCGCAGACGAGGAGGCTGCCGTGAGCACGACGATCGGTGTTGATCACGGTGGTGTCGAGCGCGACTTCGACATCTTCAGCGACGAGTACATCGCGGACCCATCGCGGGTCTGGGACGAACTGCGCACCGAGTGCCCCGTCGCGCACAGTGAGCGGAACGGCGGCGGGTGGATGCCCACCACCTGGGATGACATCGCGGCGGTGGCGTACGACACCGACAACTTCAGCTCACGCGACAGCTCGGTGGCTCGGACGCCTGAAGGTGCGTCGTTCATCTCGGCCCCGCCGATCACCTCCGATCCGCCGTTTCATGCCGACGCTCGCCGGATGCTGCTGCCGTTCTTCTCGCCCAAGGCAGTGGAGGACCTCGTCGAGGTGACGCGCAGCATCGCCCGTGAGCGCCTCGACGTCATTGCCGCGCAGACGGGGGCGAACCGAGGTGGTTCCGGGGTAGTCGATGCGGCCGACGCATTCTCCAAGTACATCCCGGTGCGGGTGATCGCCCGCATCCTGGGCCTGCCCGAATCGGACGAGCCGATGTTCACTCGCTGGGCTGTCGCCGTGCTGCAGGCCACGCCGGAGGAGCACGACCACCGAGCCCTGGCGACCCGCGAAGTGCTGAAGTACTTCGGCGACCTCGTTGACGCTCGCCGCGAGGAACGTGCAGATGATCTTCCCTCGAAGCTGATCGACATGCGGCTGCCGAACGGCGACCCGCTCACCAACCGCCACATCACTGGTGTCGGTTTCCTGTTGCTGCTCGCAGGCATCGACACCACCTGGAGCTCGATCTCGGCCAGCCTGCTGCACTTGGCGACCTATCCCGACGACCGCGAGCGTCTGCTGGCCGAGCCGGAACTGCTCGATTCGGCCATCGAGGAGTTCCTGCGGGCCTACGCGCCGGTGACCATGGCACGGATCAGCGCCACCGACGACGCCGAGATCAGTGGCTGCCCGGTCCCCAAGGGCGACAAGGTGTATCTGCCGTTCGGGGCAGGCAATCGTGACCCCGCCATGTTCGACCGTCCCGACGAGGTCCTCATAGATCGCGCCCACAACCGGCACGTCGCCTTCGGCATCGGCATCCACCGCTGCCTGGGTTCGAACCTGGCCCGCATGGAGCTCAAGGTCGCGCTCGAAGAGTGGCTCGCACGCTTTCCGAACTTCGAGCTCGCCACCGATGCGGACGGCCGCAGCGCCGAATGGGGAGGCTCGCAGATCCGAGGCCCCCGCAACCTGCAAATCCGCGTCGGCATCTGACTTTGCCGAACGGATTCAGGCATCTGACGGTCGCTCGTCCCGTCACGCCCGCGGCATTGAGCGTGTCGTCCGCTATTCCGCCGGGAAGGGGAGCTGGAGCCACCACGGGCGGCTGACGACGTCGATACGGGTCACCCACTTGACCCACCAGAAGCCTCGCCTGCCGGGCGCTACTAGCCGCACCGGGGCGCCGTGGCCTCGACGCAGCGGTTCACCGCCGTAGCCGACGGCCAGATACAGATTTGCCGCGTCGCGGGCGGGGAACAGGCGGCTGTAGCCGGTCAGCGATGTGACTTCCAGCGTGGGCGCGTCGATGGCTGGGAGCAGTTCGGCCAACGGCACTGCATCCCACGACTGGCGGCTCCACCATCCGCCGGTGCAGTCGAGGTCGGCGGTCAACGAGGTGGCTCGATCGTGAAGGGTCTGCAGCTGTACCGGCTCACCGGCGACCGTGAGCTCCCAGTCCGACACGGCCACCCGAGGCGACCTGTCGTTGAGCCACATGGTCGTCGGCATCTCGGCGGGCGTGAACGAGCCGATCTCGTGTGAGCCGGTGAATCGTCGGTTGTCGCCCACCACCAGCTGCTGGATCCAGTAGGCCGCGCCTGCAGCCGCCATTGCGATGGCGCCGCCGATGAACGCCCGGCGGTCGAGGTCGGCGATGCCGGGACGGCCCGGCCGGCTGACGATGTGCCACACCAGCAGCGGGACCACGAACGCGACCAGCAGGACGTGGGTCCACAACGCCGACCAGTAGCCCACGCCGTGCCACAGCCCGGTTGCGTGCAATACCCCGAGCACGACGGTCGCGACGACGAGAGCTCCGAGCAGCATCGACAGCCATCGGGTGGTGCGGCGGCGCTTCAACCCGGTGCGCACCGAGCCGCGGAGTTTGGCGGGGGCCAGCACCAGCAGGGTCAGGCCGGCGAGGGCGTGCGTGACGGTCAGCCAGCGGCCCCAGCCGGTGCCCACCGCCCACGACGCCAATCCGGTCCCGACCGCCACCGTGGCGGCGACGGCCAGCAGCAGATCGATCTGCCGCGCTGTCAACCGTGTGCCGAACCTCATCTCGGGACCGTACGCGGCCAACAAGGCCGCCGGCAATGGGGCTGCAGCGGCGCCATTGCGGGACGACGCAGCGGAGCCGGTCGGCGGATCGCCCCGCTGCGGTCAGTGTGGGGGTGCTCGTGGTCCTGGTGGCTCGGGCGGACTTGTTCCGTGTCAGGGTTCTTGGGACAGGGTTTTGTTTGTCCTTGATCTGAAG
>VYDH01000009.1:0-1769 GCA_009843525.1 Acidimicrobiales bacterium
AGACAACTCCACGCCACAGACACTACACAACGCGAGTTAACTTATGACGGACCCTTAGTTTGGCCGATCAATTGATCGGCCCTTCATTGAAGCAGCGGCACCGCGAGCCTGGCCGTCTGGCCGACGGCTCGTTTGGCCGATCAATTGATCGGCCCTTCATTGAAGCGGTCTCGACGAGCACGACGCCGGCCCAGTCGGCGAGGGGTTTGGCCGATCAATTGATCGGCCCTTCATTGAAGCTTGATCCGGATGAAATTGCAGGTACCGCACGGGCACGTTTGGCCGATCAATTGATCGGCCCTTCATTGAAGCTCTCGGGGGGGGCGTCATCGTTCGCTGCTGCTCAGCGAGGTTTGGCCGATCAATTGATCGGCCCTTCATTGAAGCGTTCTTCGGGAAGCCCCGATCCTCGCCGGTCTCGTGTTTGGCCGATCAATTGATCGGCCCTTCATTGAAGCCTTGTCCGTCATCTCGGGCGGAACCCACAGCTTGCGTTTGGCCGATCAATTGATCGGCCCTTCATTGAAGCTCATTAGTGGTGGTGGTGGTCATCATTTCCCCTTTCTGTTTGGCCGATCAATTGATCGGCCCTTCATTGAAGCAGGTACACCTCGCAGCTTGCCGTGACGGATTCCGGGCTTGTTTGGCCGATCAATTGATCGGCCCTTCATTGAAGCCGCCGACCCGCTACACCTGCACTTCGTACTACCGCAGTTTGGCCGATCAATTGATCGGCCCTTCATTGAAGCCAGCGTGCGCTAGCGCCGAGTGTCGAATAGTGCCTCTGGTTTGGCCGATCAATTGATCGGCCCTTCATTGAAGCCACGACTTCGGTGCCGGAGCGATCAGCCAGACACCCGTTTGGCCGATCAATTGATCGGCCCTTCATTGAAGCAACGCCGCGCCCGCTGCATCGCTTCCGATGGGTGCCGGTTTGGCCGATCAATTGATCGGCCCTTCATTGAAGCATCGCCAGCAGCACGCCGTTGCGAGCCGACCAAGACGGTTTGGCCGATCAATTGATCGGCCCTTCATTGAAGCCTATTGGTGGTCGTACATTCCGGCGATGAGATAGCCGGTTTGGCCGATCAATTGATCGGCCCTTCATTGAAGCCCGAACTCGGCGCGGTGATGTTCCTCGCTTCAGAAGGGGTTTGGCCGATCAATTGATCGGCCCTTCATTGAAGCTTGCTGGCCCAGTCGACGCCGATGGTGAACGCGACCGTTTGGCCGATCAATTGATCGGCCCTTCATTGAAGCGCTTGCTCGCGTGCTCGGCATCGTGCTCGGCATCGGTTTGGCCGATCAATTGATCGGCCCTTCATTGAAGCTTGCGCTTGCGCTTGGTGCGGCGCATCCCTTCGGCGGCGTTTGGCCGATCAATTGATCGGCCCTTCATTGAAGCACAATGGCTGCTCGCCCGAGCGTTCCCCGAGCGGTAGTTTGGCCGATCAATTGATCGGCCCTTCATTGAAGCGCGTCTACGGCTGTCCCGTCTGCTGTCTGTTTCGGGAGTTTGGCCGATCAATTGATCGGCCCTTCATTGAAGCACGGCACACGCTCGCCGGCTGGCTGACGAAGGGCCACAGTTTGGCCGATCAATTGATCGGCCCTTCATTGAAGCCCGAGTGCCGTCTTGGCGCTCGCACTCGCAGCCGAGTTTGGCCGATCAATTGATCGGCCCTTCATTGAAGCGGTAAGTGCTACAGGTCGGCTAGTCATTCTTGAATAGGTTTGGCCGATCAATTGATCGGCCCTTCATTGAAGCC
>VYDH01000009.1:2019-54865 GCA_009843525.1 Acidimicrobiales bacterium
TGTTTGGCCGATCAATTGATCGGCCCTTCATTGAAGCGGGGCTATAGGTAGCGATAACAAACCGACTACATCGTTTGGCCGATCAATTGATCGGCCCTTCATTGAAGCGCCCCAGGTGTCGGCGGCGGTCCAGGTGACGGTGCCGTGTTTGGCCGATCAATTGATCGGCCCTTCATTGAAGCGATGCTGTCGCCGGCGGGAAGGTTCTCTGCTGATGTGTTTGGCCGATCAATTGATCGGCCCTTCATTGAAGCCAGTTCAGCCACCGGCGGGCTCGGCTTGCTCGCCGGGTTTGGCCGATCAATTGATCGGCCCTTCATTGAAGCTTGATGTTGTCGAGAGCGGCGTTGTCGGGGGTGCCGTTTGGCCGATCAATTGATCGGCCCTTCATTGAAGCGGGGCCTTGGTCGCCGGTGTCGCCTTTGGTGCCTCCGGTTTGGCCGATCAATTGATCGGCCCTTCATCGAAGCGTCTGAAGCACCGGCAAGGGCTAGCGCAATTGATTGCTGGTTTGGCCGATCAATTGATCGGCCCTTCATTGAAGCAAGGTCATTTGCGGGATCGCAAAGGCAAGCCCGCAAAGTTTGGCCGATCAATTGATCGGCCCTTCATTGAAGCTTCTGAGTCTCGGTCAGCAGGCGGTCGTCGGCATGGGGGTTTGGCCGATCAATTGATCGGCCCTTCATTGAAGCAGTATACACGTTTTGCAAGCAACTCTCTCCACAACTTGTTTGGCCGATCAATTGATCGGCCCTTCATTGAAGCAGCTCAGGATGCACGCGGCCCGTTCGGGTGCTGTGAGGTTTGGCCGATCAATTGATCGGCCCTTCATTGAAGCACAGAAGAGACAGAGACCATTGAGCGGAAGTACGTTCGGTTTGGCCGATCAATTGATCGGCCCTTCATTGAAGCTTCTGGGGATTCGACTCCATCGAAGGCGTGGACATGTTTGGCCGATCAATTGATCGGCCCTTCATTGAAGCTGGATGCCACCCGTTCGGGAGCATGATCCGTCCCGTGGTTTGGCCGATCAATTGATCGGCCCTTCATTGAAGCGTCCACGCAATCCATGCGGCGAGTGCGCGACCGCGAAGTTTGGCCGATCAATTGATCGGCCCTTCATTGAAGCCGGCTCGCGGTCGCCGAGTTCCTCGGCGAGGTGCAGCTGTTTGGCCGATCAATTGATCGGCCCTTCATTGAAGCGTGGAGGCGACCGTCGCGCGTGCGGCGAGGCCGGCGTTGTTTGGCCGATCAATTGATCGGCCCTTCATTGAAGCTTCTGTCTGTGTGCCGGTTCGTTCCGCGACAACGGCAAGTTTGGCCGATCAATTGATCGGCCCTTCATTGAAGCAGCACCTCACCCACCGTGGTGGCAACAACCACGATCAGGTTTGGCCGATCAATTGATCGGCCCTTCATTGAAGCTGCATGTGGCCGGTCTCGCGTCTCATCGCTCCGGTGGGGTTTGGCCGATCAATTGATCGGCCCTTCATTGAAGCCTGGGCGGCACCCTTCGCCCTCGAACTTGCCGTCAACGGTTTGGCCGATCAATTGATCGGCCCTTCATTGAAGCGTGCTCGTCGTCGGGGCGTCGGCCGTCGATGGTGACGAGGTTTGGCCGATCAATTGATCGGCCCTTCATTGAAGCGGCACCGAGATCGCCGCGAAAGCCACCGTGCACGGCGTTTGGCCGATCAATTGATCGGCCCTTCATTGAAGCGCTGCCGCTGCGGGAGCGGGCACGAACTCTGCCGGTGCGTTTGGCCGATCAATTGATCGGCCCTTCATTGAAGCCCGTGGCCGAGGCACTTGTGGGTGCGGCCTCGCTGGGTTTGGCCGATCAATTGATCGGCCCTTCATTGAAGCAAGGACCGCGACGGCGAGCTCGAGCCCGACACGCTCGCCGTTTGGCCGATCAATTGATCGGCCCTTCATTGAAGCGTGTAGCCGGACGGGGTGCCGCACCACGGCCCTGGGGTTTGGCCGATCAATTGATCGGCCCTTCATTGAAGCGTGTAGAACGCCCATTCGTCGAGCACGATCAGGGCGCTTGGCCGATCCGTGGATCGGCCCCTCATTGAGGTTTGAAGGAGTGCGCCTCGTCTGCCAACAGGCAGTTCGCTTGGCGGATCGAAAGGTGCATCTCTTATCGGAATTCGGAAGCCACCGGCTTGTTGCCCGGACCGCAGACGCGGCCGACCGGGGCGGCGGCGGGCGAACCGCCGCCACCCCGAATCGGTCTGGTGAGCGTGCGAGTGGCTACTCGCCGCCCTCGAGCAGCACGACTGGGATCCGCTCCCAGTCGTCGCCCACGACATCGACGCCGGCGTCCCGCAGATTCGCCACCGCCGCCTCGGCGATGTCGGTGCGGTACGCACCCTCATCGGGCTCGGCAGCCAGGATGCCCTCGCTGGTGGCCACCTCGACGGTCTGCGCCCACAGGTCGGCATCCATGATGCCCGCACCCAACGGCGACGGCCAGATCAGCGCGCTGATCTCGTTCATCTGCCACGTTTGGTGCGACTGACCCAGCGTCGGGACATTGTCGAGCACGATCTGCACGCACTCTTCGGTGTTGTCCCGGCAGTGGATCCAGCCGCGCAGCGACGCCTCCACGAACCGGACCGCCGCGTCGTAGTACGCAGGATCGTCATCGAGGCGGTCGGCATCAGCCCACAGGGCATCCTGCAGCATCGCCGTTCCCTCGTCGTTCCAGTCGATGATGTTGAGATCGGACGGCTGGTAGAGCTCGCCGGTGGCCGGGTTGACCGTCTCGAGCACTTGCGCGTACTCGTTGTAGATCATCGCCTGCGCCGCATCGATCTCGCCGGAGATCAGCGCCAGCATGTCGAAGTTCTGCTGCACCAGCTGGATGTCAGAATCCGGATCCAGCCCGCTGCGGCGCAGCCCAGCCAGCAGCTCGAATTCGTTGCCGAATCCCCAGTTGCCCACGGTGCGGCCTTCGAGGTCCGCCACCGAGTTGATGCCTGAGTCCACAAAGGACACTTGCAAGGTGGCGCTTCGCTGGAACACCTGAGCAATGTTGGTGATGTTGGCGCCCTCTTCTCGAGGCACAAGGCCCCTCGGCACCCACGAGACTGCGAATTCCGCGGCACCGGAGTCGAGCACCGAGGCCGGCACGATGTCGACGCCGCCCTCGAGGATGGTCACGTCGAGCCCGACGTCTTCGTAGAAGCCGAGCGCCTGCGCCGCGTAGTACCCGGCGAACTGTGCCTGCGTGAACCACTGCAACTGCAGCGACACCTCAGAGATGGGCTCGAATTCGGGCTCATCTGCGTCGTCGCCGCCGGTGCACGCCGCGGCTAGCAAGCCGAGCGCCAGCAGCGGCGCCAGCGTCCGGATCAGTGTTTTTCTTGCCTTCATATTTTCCCCCCGTGTTGGGATTCCCAATGGGCGCTCACGCCCAAGGTCAAGGTCATGTCGCCCTCCTTGCTGCGAAGTACCACGGCATGACGAGCCGTTCGAGCACGACAGCGATCGCGTAGAGGCCGATGCCCACCAGCGAGCCGGCCAGAACGGCCGCCCAGGCGTCGTCGTAGCGGGTCAGGCCGGCCGAATTGGTGATGATGTTGCCCAAAGCGTCCTGGCGGCCGCCGAAGTACTCGGCCACGATGGCGGCGATCACCGCGAGCGACGTGGCGAGCTTCAACGCGGTGAAGAAGTACGGCATCGCGTTCGGAATGCGCACCTCGCTCATGATCCGCCACTTGCCTGCGCCGTACGACTCCATGAGCTCGATCTGGCTGGGCTCGACCTGCCCCAGCCCCCTGGTCGTGTTGATGAAGACCGGGAAGAAAACCAGCACCACCACGACCGCTTGGTTGGATCGGGGCGACAGGATCCCGAACCAGGCGTTGAAGATGGGTGCCAGGGCGATGATCGGCACCGCATTGACTGCCACGGCCAGCGGCGTCAGGGTCTCGTGGGCCGAGCGGAACGCGGTTACGAGCACTGCTGCCAATGCACCTACCGCCACGCCGGCGATCAAGCCGGTGACGATGATGAATCCTGTGATGCCCGTCGCAGTCGAGATCGTGTCGAAGTCGCCGAACAGGGCGCTGACGATGCGTGAGGGCGGCGGCAGCACGAAGCCGTCGGGGTTCAGCACGGCCAGCAGGGCTTCCCAGCAGCCGAACATGATCGCCGCGGCCACCACCGGGGGCAGCCATGCGCGTAGCACAGCCTTCGCGGCGGTCATGAGGCGTGGTCTCCTCGCAGCGCGTTGCGCACTGCGGTCACGTTGGCGAAGTACTCCGGATGGTCGCGGGTGGCCTCGCTGCGCTCGCCTAGGTCGGTGTCGATGATCGCCGAGATCCTGCCCGGCCGGGGCGACATCACCACGACCCTCGTGGACAGGAACACCGCCTCGCTGATGGAATGCGTCACGAAGATCACCGTGGTCTGCGTCTCAGCCCAGATCCGCAGCAGCTCGTTCTGCATGTGCTCGCGGGTCATTTCGTCGAGTGCGCCGAACGGTTCGTCCATCAGCAGCAGCTTCGGATCGAACGACATCGCTCGGGCGATGGCGACGCGCTGCTGCATGCCACCCGACAGCTCCGCTGGATGGTGCCGGGCGAATTCGCTCAGCTTCACCAGGTCCAGCATCTCGGCCGATCGCTGCCGTCGGTCGGCCGCTTTCCAACCCATCAGCTCGAGCGGCAGCTCGATGTTGCGCGACACGTTGCGCCAGTCGAACAGACCGGCCCGCTGGAACACCATCGAGTAGTCGCGGTCGAGCCGGGCCCGGTCTGCCGTCTTGCCATTGACGCTGACAGATCCGTCGGTCACGTCGGTCAGCGCGGCGATCAGCCGCAGCAAGGTGCTCTTGCCGCAGCCCGACGGGCCGATCAACGTGACGAACTCTCCCGGGGCGATGCGCAGATCGATGCCGGTCAGTGCATTCACCTCGTTGGACCGACCCGGGTTGAACACCTTGCCCACGCCGTCCAGTTCGACGGCCGCGACATCGGGCGCGATGTCGCCGTCGGGGCCGTTCGCGTCGGGCGCATCGCTCATGGGCCCGCGCCGTTCATGTCACAGCCTCGCGGCCCTTGCGTCCCACCAGCGCATACTCCACCGTCGAGATCACTGCGAATACGAAGATTCCCAACGCGGCCGCGCCGAGCACAGCGACATAGAGGCGCTCGGGTCCGGTCGTGTAGCGCTGGGCTTCGAGCAGCACCCGGCGGCCGAGCCCGCCCTTCACCCCAGCGGAGATCTCGCCGACAATGGCACCGACCACGCTTGCGGTCGCCGCGATCTTGAACGCGGCGAACAGGTATGGCAGCGATGCCGGCAGGCGCAGCCGCCACAGGGTCTGTCCCCAAGGCGCGGCGTAGGAATCCATCAGCTCGAGATTCTCTGGCCGGGGTGATTGCAGGCCCCGCAGGCCGTTGATCGTTACCGGAAAGAACGTCAGGTACGTGGCGATGATCGACACCGACATCCAGTCCTGCCATTCGAATGGCAGGAAATCGAAGCTCTTGCGTCCCCAGATCACGATGATGGGAGCGATCGCGATCAGCGGGATCGTTTGGCTGGCGATGACGTGGGGCACAAGCGCTCGCTCCAAGCGCCCTGAGGTCGTCAGCGCGATCGCGATGCCCAGACCCACCACGACCCCGATCGCGAAACCGACCGCTGCCTCCCGCAGTGTGAACGCTGCCTCGGAGGCGACGATCGTCCAGAAGGGATCGCCTGTGCCTCGCGGCTCCTCGACGATCCCGGCGAGTATGTCGAGCACTGGCGGCATCTTGAGGTCGGTGGTCTCCGGCAGGAACGACCCGATCACCAGCCATCCCGACTGGGCGTCGTCAATGGCGGTACCGAATGCCTTGTAGGCGGTGTACGCCAGGCCCAGCAGGCACACGAAAGCGGCCAATACGACGACTTGGCGAATAGTGCGGCGGCTGCGTGCTCGGCGGCGCTCGCGCGCAGCTTGCAGGCGACTGAACTGATCGCGGACGATCGGGTCGTCTGTCTCCGACGGGCTTGACCCGGGAGAATGTGCCGGTGATTGCGCTGGTGAGGGCGATACGGGAGCGGTCTCTGCTTGCACGGCTCGCCAGTCAGGTCGCGAGCGCCGGAATGATCCGCTGGCCGTAGGCGTTCAGGGTTTCGTCCTTGGCATCGTGCATCAGGTAGATGGCGAACTGGTCCACGCCGAGATCTCGCAGTTCGCGCAGGCGCGAGACATGGCTGCTGGCGTCGCCGAGAATGCAGAACCGGTCGATCACCTCATCGGGCACGAAGTCGGTGTGGATGTTGTCGGCCTTGCCATGCTCGGCGTAGTCGTAGCCCTCGCGCCCAGCGATGTAATCGGTGAGCGCTTGGGGCACCCCGCCCCCGGTGTCGCCGTACCGCTCGACGAGATCGGCGACGTGGTTGCCGACCATGCCGCCGAACCAGCGGCATTGATCGCGTTGGTGGGCGAGGCTGTCGCCGACGTAGGCGGGCGCTGCCACGCAGATGTAGAGATCATCGGGGTTGCGCCCGGCATCAGCCGCGGCACGGCGGACGGCGGCAACGGTCCATTCGGTGATCTGGGGGTCGGCGAGCTGCAGGATGAACCCGTCGGCCTGCTCGCCGCAGAGTTGCAGCGCCTTGGGTCCGTACGCGGCCATCCAGATGTCGAGCCGGCTCCCCGATGACCACGGAATCTGCTGACGTGTGCCGTTGTAGGTGACCTCGCGGCCCTCGGCCAAGCACTTGATGACCGTCATCGACTCCGACAGCGTGGCCAGGCTGGTGGGACGGTGGCCCAGCACCCGCATGGCCGAGTCGCCCCGGCCGATGCCGCACACCGTCCGGTTGCCGAACATGTCGTTGAGCGTGGCGAACAGCGACGCGGTGACCGTCCAGTTCCGCGTTCCCGGATTGGTGACCATCGGACCGACAATCATGCGGTTCGTGGCCGACAGCATCTGGCTGTAGATCACGTAGGGCTCTTGCCACAGCACATGGCTGTCGAAGGTCCACCCGTAGTCGAACCCCAGCGTCTCTGCGCGCTGGGCCAGATCAACCACTCGCCACGCAGGCGGATCGGTCTGAAGAACAACGCCAAAATCCATGTTCTCAGTCCCCCGATCCGTTCCGCTGCCCGAACGCTCCGTTGCGTCGGGCCATGGTGATGCCCCTTACTGCAGGTACTGGCAGAGACCCCGGCGCAGGTACTGGCCGTCGCCGGCCCGGCCCAGGTACTGGTTGTCGTCGATGATCTTCCGACCCCGAGAGAACACCGTGTCGACATGTCCTGTCACCTCGACCCCTTCATAGGCCGAGTGGTCGATGTTCATGTGGTGGTTGTCGACGCTGATCGTCCACTGCTTGTTGGGGTCGTAGATGACGACATCGGCATCGGAACCTGCGGCGATGATTCCCTTGCGCGGGTACATGCCCATCATGCGAGCAGGGGTCGTGGCGCACAGCTCAATCCAGCGAGGCAGGCCGATCTCGCCGGTCACCACGCCCTGGTAGATCATGTCCATGCGGTGCTCGACGCCGCCGATGCCATTGGGGATGGCCCGGAAGTCGTTGAGCCCGAGCTCCTTCTGCTCCTTCATGCAGAACGGGCAATGGTCGGTGGACACGACGGCCAGATCGTTGGTCCGCAGCCCCTTCCACAGGGTGTCCTGGTGGCCGTCTTCGCGGGAGCGAAGCGGCGTCGAGCACACGTAGGCGGCGCCCCCGAAGCCGGGCCGGTCGAGGTGGTCCTCCAGGCTGAAATGCAGGTATTGCGGGCAGGTCTCCGCGAACACGTTCATGCCTGCGTTGCGTGCCAGCGCCACCTGCTCGAGGGCCTCCGCGGCCGAGAGGTGCACGATGTACAGCGGAGCCGCGCCCACCTTGGCCAGCTGGATGGCCCGGTGAGTGGCTTCGGACTCCAGTTCGGGGCGGCGCACGTAGCCGTGGGTGACCGGCGAGGTCTCGCCGCGCTCGAACGCCTGGTCGGCCAGCACATCGATAGCCAGGCCATTCTCGGCGTGCATCATGATCAGCCCGCCGTTGCCAGCGGCTTGCTGCATCGCCCGCAGGATCTGCCCATCATCGGAGTAGAAGACGCCCGGGTAGGCCATGAACAGCTTGAAGCTGGTGATGCCCTCGTTGACCAGCAGGTCCAGCTCTTTGAGCGAGTCATTGTCGACGCCGCCGACGATCATGTGGAAGCCGAAGTCGATCGCGCAGTTGCGCTCGGCCTTGGCCATCCACTCATCGAGGCACTCGCGCACGTTCTCGCCGTAGCGCTGCACGGCGAAGTCCACGATGGTGGTGGTGCCGCCCCACGCCGCGGCTCTCGTGCCCGTCTCGAACGTGTCCGAGGCATAGGTGCCGCCGAAGGGCAGCTCCATGTGCGTGTGCACGTCCACCCCGCCGGGCACCACAAGCCGCCCGGTGGCATCGATGACCTCAGCGCTTTGCTCGGCTGCGACGGCGATGCCGCTGCCGGGTTGCAGCACCGCGGCGATCTGTTCGCCGTCGATGAGTACCTCGGCCGGATCCGCTCCGGTCGAGCTGACAACGGTGCCCCCCTTGATCAGCGTCGTCATCTTCGTGTCCCCCTAGGTCGCAATCTGTGAAGCCCCAACCAGTCCTGACGGACCCCCTCAAGGTGCTACGAGCGGTTCGTAGGAATCGGGCCGGCGGTCTCGGTAGAAGGCCCACTGGTTGCGGACCTCATCGAGCATCTCGAGGTCCAGCTCGCGCACCACCAGCTCCTCGGCGCGGTCCGATGCGGCGCCGTCCACGATCTGCCCCCGGGGGTTGGCGAAGTACGACGTGCCGTAGAAGTCGTTGTCGCCCAGCGGCTCGACGCCGACCCGGTTGATGGCCCCGACGAAGTACATGTTCGCCGCTGCGGAAGATGTCTGTTCGAGTTGCCACAGGTATGCGGACAGCCCCCGGCTGGTGGCTGAGGGGTTGAACACGATCTCCGCGCCGGCCAGCCCGAGGGCACGCCAGCCCTCGGGGAAGTGACGGTCGTAGCAGATGTAGACGCCGACCGTCCCGACCGCGGTTTCGAAGACGGGATAGCCCAGATTGCCCGGCCGGAAGTAGAACTTCTCCCAGAAACCCTTGACCTGCGGGATGTGGTTCTTGCGGTACTTGCCGAGATAGGTCCCGTCGGCGTCGATGACAGCTGCGGTGTTGTAGAGGAGCCCGGCCTGCTCCCGCTCGTACATCGGCACCACGAGCACCATCTCGTGCTGTTCGGCGAGCTCGCAGAAGCGCTTGGTAGTCGGGCCGTCAGGTATCGCTTCGGCGTAGGAGTAGTACTCGGCGTCTTGTACTTGGCAGAAGTACGGCCCGTAGAACAGCTCCTGAAAGCACATCACCCGGGCACCGGCTGCGGCCGCCTCGGCCACGTACTTCTCGTGGAGCTCGATCATCGACTCCTTGTCGCCGGTCCAGGCGGTCTGCACGATTGCCGCCGTCACGTTGCGTGCCATGTTGTGCCCTCCTCGCTCCGTTGGGAGTCCTTGGTGCGTGGCTGGAGAAAAAAAACGAGTCTAGATCAGCCCAAAGAGGGGCTCTGAACCGACGCAGCAGCCGCCTCATCAGGCAGGATGTAACGATGTCCAAACGCAGCACCACCTTCCGCGGCTGGAAGGTGGTGGGTGCGGGGGCAGTGATCCAAGGGCTGCAGAGCGCATTCGTCATGCACTCGCTGGGTGCCTACCTGGTGGAGATCGAGCGGGAGTACGGCTGGAGCAAGACCGCCCTGTCGGGCGCGTTCGCAGTGAATCGGGCCGAGACGGCGCTGCTCGGGCCGGCGCAGGGCTGGCTGATCGACCGGTTCGGGCCCAAAGCCATCACCCGGGCAGGTGCTGTGGGCATGGCGATCGGCTTCGTGTGGTTCAGCCAGCTGCACTCGTTGTGGCAGTTCTACGGCGCGTTCCTGGTCATGGCCGTCGGCAGCGCGTTCTGCGGCTTCCTGACCGTCACCGTTGCGATCGTGCGATGGTTCGAACGGCTGCGGGCCCGCGCGCTGGCGTTCGGCGGCATGGGCCTTGCTGCGGGAGGCGTGTGTGTCCCGCTCGTGGTGTTGTCGTTCACGTGGTTCGGCTGGCGTACGACCGCTGCGGTCACCGGCGTCGGGGGCGCTGCTGTCGCGTGGTGGCTGGCCAAGTACCTCGACGGCAGCCCTGCTGAATTCGGCGAGGAGGTCGACGGCGGGGCCAAGATCGTTGCCAACGGGAAGACGGTCCGCGCCGAAGGCCTCACCGACGTCCACTTCACGGCGAAGGAGGCGATGCGCACGAGGGCGTTCTGGACAATCTCGTTCGGTCACCTGAGCGCCCTGTTCGTGGTCGGCGCAGTGATGGCGCACCTGCAGCTCTATCTGACATCAGAACGGGGTTACTCGCTGCAGCAGGCCAGCTTGTTCGCCGCAGCGCTGCCGCTCATGCAGCTCGCCGGCATGGCCGTGGGCGGCTGGCTCGGCGATCGGATCAACAAGCGGCTCATTGCGTCGGTCGCCATGTTCGGGCACGCCGGCGGCATCTTGCTGCTGGCGTGGGCTCCCAACGCATTCGTGGTGATGCTGTTCGTGATCTTCCACGGGCTCGCATGGGGAGCGCGTGGCCCGCTCATGCAAGCCTTACGAGCCGATTACTTCGGTTCTTCGGCGTTCGCTGCGATCATGGGCGTGAGTTCGCTCATCGTGATGATCGGGCCGATCGTCGGCCCCCTCGCTGCAGGGTGGGTGGCTGACACAACCGGCAGCTACGTGACTGGCTTCGTGGCGCTTGCGGTACTCACGGCGCTGGGCATGCTGTTTTTTGTCGTCACGAAGCCGCCGGCGCCGCCGGAGCGAGGCGGCAGCAGCCCTCGCAGGCCTGCGGCCAAGCCGAACAGCGACGATGTCGGTGCTCCCGGCGTCGCCGAGCGGTCGAGCGACGGTGCGGACGTGGGTTCCGCGCAGCGTCAGGTGGCAGGCTGAGCGGCGTGAGCACGGTTTGTGCCGCGAGCGGCTCGAACAGCACTGCACCGGATCCGACGCAGTTGTTTGATCCGCGCACGTACCTGGACGGTGTGCCGCACGATCTGGTTGCCGAGCTGCGCTCGTGCGCCCCGGTTCACTGGGTGCCCGAGCCCGCGCTCATGGGCTGGGAGGCCGGACCTGGCTTCTGGGCGGTGCTCACGCACGAGCTCATGAACCGGGTGCTGCGCGATCCGGGGACGTTCTCGTCCCACCTCGGCGGCACGCAGATCCGCGACCCTCAGACCGCTGCGATGCTCGAATTCGTTCAGCGGATGATGCTCAACCAGGATCCACCGCAGCACACGCGGCTGCGGCGCCTGCTCATGCGCTCGTTCACGCCGAGCGCCGTGGCTGAGCTGGAGGCCACTGTCTCGGACCGCGCGAAGCGGCTGGTGAGCGCGGTGGCGCAACGCGGTCACGCCGACTTCGCCAAGGAGGTCTCGGCCGAGCTGCCGCTGCTGACGCTCGCCGACATCATGGGTGTGCCGTCCGAGGATCGGATGCTGCTGTTCGACTGGTCCAACCGGGTCATCGGCTACCAAGACGCCGAGTACTCGGTGTCTGACGCTTTCGATCCCGCCACCGGTACCGAGATGGCGCAGCGGGCCTGCGAGGTGCGCACCCAGATCCGCCCCGGCCCCGACGGTCGCATGCCCGACCCTCGCTCGCGCGAGGGCCTCGCCGACATGTACGCGTACGCGCACGACCTCGCGACCTACAAGCGGGCGAACCCGGGCTCCGACGTGGTGTCGATCTTGCTGGCCGCCGACGACGCCGAGGGCGGCATCACCAACGAAGAGTTCGAGACCATGTTCTTCCTCTTCGCCGTGGCGGGCAACGAAACGCTGCGAAACGGCATCCCCGGCGGGCTCTGGGCGCTGCTGCAGCATCCCGAACAGCTCGACAAGCTGCTCGCCAATTCCGATCTGCTGCCCGGTGCCATCGAGGAGATGCTGCGGTTCATACCGCCGGTGGTGCACTTCCGCCGCACGGCCTCGCGTGATGTCGAACTCGGTGGCCGCTCCGTGCGTGCAGGCGACAAGGTGGTGGTCTTCCATGTGGCTGCCAATCGCGACCCGGCCGTGTTTGCTGAGCCCGACCGGTTCGACATCGAGCGCAGCCCGAACGACCACCTCACGTTTGGGGCAGGACCGCATTTCTGCCTGGGCGCTCACCTGGCTCGTCGACAGATGTCCGCGATGTTCGCTGAGTCGCTCTGGCGGCTCCCCAATCTGCGCCTCGACCCGGCCCGCAGGCCCGAGCGCCTGCTGTCGAACTTCCAGCACGGCTTCAAGCACCTGCCGGTGCTCTGGGATGCGCCTGCCGGCGACGAGGCGGCTGCCAGTCGCGAGGCGGCTGCGCCGTGACCGGGCCCCCCGCTGCGCCGCCCATCCGGGTCGGTGTCACACCCGACGTCAAGCTCTGGTCACGACCGTGGGCCGAGCGCCGTCGCATGCTCGAGCTCGTCGCGGATGCGGGCATCGATCACGTGTTCTTTGCCGACCACGTCAGCTTCCGGATCGGGCACGGCAATGACGGTATGGTCACCGCGGCGGCGCTGGCCAACCTGCATCCCACGCTGGGCGTCTATCTCGGCGTGTATCTGCTCCCGCTGCGCCACCCGATTCCGGTCGCCCGCCAGCTCGCGAACCTGGCCGAGATGGCACCGGGACGGATCAGCTTCGGCGTCGGCATCGGCGGTGACGACCGCCACGAAGTCGAGGTGTGCGGTGTCGATCCACGAACCCGGGGGCGCCGAACCGACGAATCGCTCGGCATCGTGCTGCGGTTGCTGGCCGGCGAGACCGTCGATCACGCAGGCGAGTTCTTCTCATTCTCCGAGGCCCGCATCGTGCCGGTGCCCGAACCGCCTATCCCGACCTATGTCGGCGGCCGGTCTGATGCCGCCATCCGCAGGGCCGGTCGCTTCGCCGACGGCTGGCTGGGCATCTGGTGCACGGTCGAGCACTACCGAGCGGCGCTTCGCCTGTACGCAGAAACGGCCGCCGCCGAACGGGCGATCGACACCCCTGCACCCCAGGCACCTGATCACGGCATCCAGCTATGGATTGGCTTGGGCGACAGCCGTGAAGAAGCGGCCGGCTGGGTCGGCCCAGAGCTGGAACGCTTCTACCGGGTGCCGTTCAAGGCGTTCGAGAAATACACGCCATGCGGCACGGTTGACGACATCGTCGAGTTCTTCATGCCGTACCTCGACGCCGGCTGCCGCCACATCAACATGACGCTGTGTGGCGGGAACCCCGATGAGGCGATACTTGCTGCGGGGGAAGTGGCACGGCGCCTGCGGGAGGCCGATCCGCTGGCTAGCGCCACGGTCGGGGGAGCGGACCGCCGCACACCGCGGGAGAGTGACGGGCGATGAGCACGACAGCAGCACATGAGCGGGGCAGCGACCGTGAGATGCTCGACATACGTCCGCTGGCCGGGGCGCTGGGCGCCGAGCTCTGGGCAGCCGGCGGGGGCCCGCTCGACGTCACCACGCTCGACGCCGCGGGTGCCGCGGCGATCCGGGAGGCGCTGTGCGCGCACCACGTGGTGGTGATCCGCGAGCAGCAGATGGATGCCGCGGATGTTGCGTGCTTCGGCCGTCGCTTCGGCGAGCTGGAGCGCCACCCCTACCTCGGCGGCACCTCTGAAGAGCCCGAAGTGGTTCCGGTCATCAAAGAGCCCCACGAGACCGTCAACTTCGGCGGCGGCTGGCACTCGGAGATGTCGTTCCTGGAGTGCCCCCCGATGGCGACGGCGCTGTACGCGGTGGAGGTGCCCAGCTTCGGCGGGGACACGCTGTTCGCCAATCAGCAGGCGGCCTACGCGGGGCTGTCCGACACGATGAAGCGCTTCGCCGAGGGCCTCAGCGCGGTGCACTCGGCAGCCCGTCAGTACGGGCGGCGGGGCGACTCGGACCGGTACGCCGGCCAGCGCAGCTCGATGAAGGTCCAGGTGTCCGACGAGGCGCACGCACAGCTGAAGCATCCGGTCGTGCGGACCCATCCGGAGACCGGCGCGAAAGCACTGTACGTGAATCGGGCTTTCACCGAGACCATCTCGGGAATGCACCGGCACGAGTCGAAGGCGCTGCTCGAGATGCTGTGGAGCCATGCGGTCGGCGAGCAGTTCACGTGCCGGGTGCGGTGGGAGCCGGGAACGCTGACCATGTGGGACAACCGCAGCGTCCAGCACTACGCACTGAACGACTACCACGGGCAGCGTCGGCACATGCTCCGGGTGACGATCGCCGGCGACCGGCCTCGCTGAGTCACTGCGCGGGAGGCTGAGTCGATGAGACCGCTGGCAGGCATCCGCGTGGTCGACATGAGCCGCGTTCTGGCCGGGCCGTTCGCCGGACGGATTCTCAGCGATCTCGGAGCAGACGTCGTGAAGGTCGAGCCGCCTGAAGGCGACATCTCGCGCCTGTGGGGCGTCAATCGAGCGGGGCTCGCCGGGTTCTACACCCAGCAGAACGTGGGCAAGCGAAACGTCTGCATCGACCTGCGTGCCGAAGGCGGCGCCGAGACGGTGAAGCGGCTCGTGGCGGAGGCCCATGTGCTCGTCGAGAACTTCCGACCGGGTGTCATGGCGCGCCACGGCCTGTCGTTTGCCGAGCTGTGCCAGGTCAATCCAGCACTGGTGATGCTGTCGATCAGCGGATTCGGCCAGGAGGGCCCGGACTCGCAGCGAGCGGCCTACGCAGCGGTGCTGCACGGCGAGTCGGGCTGGATGGCTCGCGCCGCCAAGATCCACCAGCAGCCGCTCCAAGAGCCGTACCTCGCCGTTGCCGATACCAACGCGGCGCTCCATGGATCCATCGGCGTTCTCGCTGCGCTGCGCGTCGCGGAGACGACTGGGCACGGCCAACACATCGACATCGCGATGCTCGAATCGTTCTTGGCGACCGATGAGGGGAGCCAGGCCGGGCTCGACGGCGGGAACCACACCTCCCAGGGCGGGCTCGTGTGGGACGGTGTGGACGGGCCAGTTCTGACCGCAGGCGATTTCCGATGGATCTGGCGGCAGTTGAGCGAGACCCACGGGCTCGCGGACCCATCGCCCCCCGATGCCGACATTCCGGCCAAGCGGGCGCACCGCACCGATGCGATCAACGCGTTCCTAAGCTCGTTCACGACCCGTGCGGAGATGCTGTCGGCCCTCGACGAAGCGAACCTGGCATGGGGCGACATCCGCACGACGGCGGAGGCGCACGAATCGCCTACCGCGACCCATCGGGGTTCCTCGGTGGAGATCAGTGCTCGCGACGGCGGCACGCGCCGCGTGACCCAGACGCCGTACAGATTTGCCGGAGCTACTGCGGATTCGGCGGCGGTCTCTGGGGTGACATCGGACTCGCTGGCGCCGTACCTCGGCGAGCACAACGGCGAGGTGCTGGCGGAGTGGCTGGGCGCCGGCCGCACGGAAATCGACGCGTTGCGTGAAGCAGGCGTGCTCGTCGAGGACGAGTTCGCGGCCGAGGGGCGCGCGCACAGGCGACCGTGACCGTTGTCCATGACGTTCATGCAACGATCTTCATGGAACCGAAACAGTCCGGCGGGAGTCTGAAGGGGCAGGCAGTTTTCGTGGGGACTTGGCATGGCTGGCGCGCCCATTGCATTGACGATTCCGGCAGTGATGAGCTTGGGTCTGCGTTTCGATGCTTCGCTGATGGCTGTCCCGCTGGCGGAATCGAGCACGATCGGCTCGGGCGCCATCCGCTCAGGACTGACGGTGAGCGCGGCTGAGGGCACGCCGGCGACCGGGGCCGGCCCCATCGATGCGGTGGCGGTCCGCTTCGAGGACTTCTATGCGACCCATCGCGACGAGTTGGCGCGGGCGCTCGGGCTGGCACTGCGCGACAGCGCGCTCGGTGCCGAAGCAGCCGACGAGGCATTTGCACGCGCGTGCCAGCGCTGGGGACAGGTCAGCGCCTACGCGAATCCGCAGGGTTGGGTATTCCGCGTTGGGTTGAATTGGGCACGGTCGTGGCTGCGGCGGGTCCGCCGGGAACGAGAGCGGCGACCCCTGCTGGCCCAGCCGCACGCCACCGAGGACCGGGCGCGCGACGTCGACCTTGAGCGGGCATTGGCGACGCTCAATGATTCGCACCGCGCGGTGATTGTGGCCCGCTTCTACCTGGACTGGTCAGTGGCCGAGACTGCCGACGCGCTTGGCATCGCGACGGGCACCGTCAAAAGCCGTCTCAGCCGCGGTCTCGAACAGCTGCGCGACGTGCTGGAAACGGCAGCCGACGAAGAGGACGGGTCGTGACCGACGAGGACCTCCTCCGCGGGCGGCTGCGCAGCGCTGCATCGGAGATGCCGGTGGGCTCGGGCTCGCTTACGGGCGTCCAGGCGCGCGCAGCCCAATTGCAGCGTCGGCGCAGCGCAGTGCGCGGCGGCGTGGGCGCTTTTGCGCTCGTGGCGGTCGCGCTTGTCGGCGTGGTGTCGCTGCGAGACGGCGGGCTTGATGAACTCACCGACTCCGTGGTGGCCGCAGAGCAGCAGGAGGCGGCCGAACCCATGTCGGCGACGACTGCTGCCGTCGCATTCAGCGTCGCTGAAGAGGAAATGGCCGAGGAGGAAATGGCCGACGAGGTTGCCGCCGAGATCGTGACCGCGCCAGCGGCGGGTGATGACGAATCCCAGCAGGACGCAGCGGAGATGTCGGAGGACGCAGCGGCTGGCGCCGCCACGCCGCCCGTCGGCGAGACGCTCGAACCGGCGATAGCTGGTGAGTCGGAGAATTGGGACAGCAAGCCGCCGGCCAGCAGCGACCCCGAAGCGGTTGTGTTCGCCACGACCGTGTCGATTGTAAAACCGCCGCCAGAGGCCGAGGGCGCGGACATGCGTTACTCGTTCAGCGGCGCGCACGCCGTCGCCCGCTCAGCCGGCAACTGGTACGCGTACGACGGCGCGGACTGGCAGTCGGTGGGCCTGCCCGACGACATGGATGTCGTGGCGGTAGATCTCTCCGGGTCGGGGCGCATTGCCGTGCTCGGCGTGGTTCGACCGCTCGATTGCGCACGTGAGCAGGTGGTGGCGATCCGCACAGGCGAGCGGTGGAGCTACGTCCGCGTCGATGACGACACACCGCCGACGGTGGGGTGGGAGCTGCTCGACGCCCGGATTCGCGTCACCGACTCCGCCATCGAACTTGAGCGCGTCGAGCGCCTGTGGCTGGACGAGCAGTGCCCGGACCCCACGGGCTATGAAGCACCGACTGGTGCGGCAGCGGAATTCATCGCCGATCTGAAGGAGTTCGGCGAGATCCAGCGCGACAGCTGGCCGTACGCACGGCTGGACGGAGGGTTCGCGGATCGCTGGCCGCACGTGGCTCGCACCGACGCGCATGCCGCCGCGGCATCGGCTGCCGATCTGGACTGGACGACGATGAGCCCGCCCAGGTACACGGTGGCGGCGTTGCCGCTGACGCCGAGTCGATCGACCGACGGGGGGGCCGCAGACGTAGCCCTGCACGAGACGACCGTCATGGATGTCGCCACGATGGTGCACGTCAGTCATGGCATGGCGATGCTGCGGCGGGGCGGACAGACGTGGCAGGTCTGCCCGATCGCCGATGAGGAGCTGGACCAGGTCAACGGGGAGGTCGGCAGGGCGGGCGAGCATCTCGCGGTCGTCGTCGGCAAGCCGGAACAGACGCTGTTCATCGTCGAGCGCACCGAGTAGCGGCGAGCGGTCAGGCGGTCGTGCACCTGCTGCGCGTCGCATGCAGCCGATGAATCGATTGCACGCGCAGGCAGTGTCCTAGTGTCTCGCAGATGTCAGACAGAGCAGTGGCACCGCAAGAGTTTCCCGAGCTGGGCTTCTACATGCTGCCTGGCGATGCCGACGACTCTTCGGAAGCCCTCACCGAGGTTCAAGCTGCCGAAGCGATGGGGCTTGGCAGGGCGTTTCTCGGAGAACGACCCAATCGCAAGGAGGCCGGCGCCATCTGCGGCGCAGCCGCCGCGGTCACGAACTCCATTGGCATCACGCTGGGAGTCACGAACATCAATACACGCCACCCGACGCTCACGGCGGGCCTCGCGCTCACGGTGCAGAGCCTGGCCCGCGGTCGGTTCACGATGGGCTTCGGGCGCGGCGTTGCTGTGGCGCAGCAGATCATGGGCCTGGAGCCCGTCACCACGGCCGAACTGGAGGATTTCGCCCTGGTGATGCGTCGGTTGTTCCGGGGCGAGATCGTCGGCGACTACGACGGTCCGACCGGTCGCGTGCCGATCCTGTTTCTCGACATGGCGCTCGACGAGCACCTTCCCCTGGCCCTCGGGGCGATGGGACCGAACACGCTGGCCTTGGGCGGACGCTGTTTCGACGACGTCATCTTGCATCCGTTTTATTCCGACGAGACGGTGGTGCGCTCGGTGGACGCGGTCACGGTGGCTGCCGAGCAGGCGGGGCGCGATCCGGCTGAGGTGAACGTCTGGTCGTGCTTCGTGGTGGTCAGCGACGAGGTTCCGCTGGAGCTGCGGTTGCGCAAGACGGTCGGACGCTTGGCCACCTACCTGCAGTACTACGGCGATGTGCTGGTGCGGGTGAACCGCTGGGATCCCGATGTGCTGGCGCAGTTCCGCGCGGACGAAGTCGTGGCCAAGTTCCTCGCCCCGATTGACGGCACGGCCACGGTTTCGGAGCTCGAGCACATCGGCACGCTCTTGCCGGATGAATGGCTGGCCCCGATGGCAGCGGGTACGCCCGCCGAATGTGCCGCGGCGGTCAGACGTCAGATCGACCTCGGCTGCGACGCCGTGCTCATGCACGGCGCAACGCCTGCCGAGCTGGCACCGGTTATTGACGCCTACCGACTGCTCGCCACCTAAGCACCGCGGCTGCCTTCGTCACGACAGCGCTCGACCCGAAACCTCCCTGCGACGTCAGAACTAACGTCGGCACAGCGCCGGGGCTGTCCTGGCGCTTGGGGATCAGGGGACGAGATGGCGAGCGATGATCCGGGACTGTGGAGTGCGAGCGCGCAGGCTGCGGCAGTGGCCTCGGGGGAGCTGTCGAGCCGCGAGCTGACTGCACATGTCATCGACCGCGTCGAGCGTCTCGACGGCGACATCAACGCAGTGGTCACCCGCGACTTCGAAGCGGCGCTCGAACGCGCCGCGGCGGCCGATGCCGCGCAAGCCGGCGGCGAGCCGCTCGGGCCGCTGCACGGTGTGCCGTTCACGGCGAAGGACGCCCTGATGACGGCGGGCATCCGCTCGACCGGCGGGGCAAGAGAGCTGACCGACAACGTTCCTGACACTGATGCAGCCGTCCTGGCGGCCTGCCGCGCGGCAGGGGCGATCGTGATCGGCAAGACCAACCTTCCTCGCTGGTCGGCCGACAACCAGTCCTTCAACGACCTGTTCGGCACCACCAGCAATCCCTGGGACCTGTCCAAGGTCCCCGGCGGTTCGTCCGGTGGGGCCGCGGCTGCGACGGCGATGGGTTTCACCGGCTTCGAGATCGGCACCGACATCGGCGGCTCGATCCGCTTTCCGGCCTCGTACAACGGCATCTGGGGCCACAAGCCGAGCTTCGGTGTGATCCCGACTACCGGCTACCTGGATCACGTGCGGGGCGGCACGACTGAGCCGGACATCAACGTATTCGGCCCGCTGACGCGCAGCTGCGACGACTTGGAGTTACTCTTCGATGTGCTGCTGCGCACCGAAGCCCCGTGGGTGCCGCAGCTGCCGCCCGCACCGGACGATGTGAGCGGCTTGCGTGTCGCCGCATGGCTCGACGACGAGTACTGCCCGGTCGACGGCGACGTGCTCGAGGTGATGAATGCGGCTGTGGCGGCTCTTGACGCCAGCGGCGTGAGCGTCGACCACGCGGCCCGTCCAGACATCGATCCGATGCCGGCGTGGGAAACGGGGCTGTGGCTGGTGCGGGCCGCCATGACGCTTGCGGGCCGCGGCGAAGGCCCGGGCCATCGTGAATGGCTCGAGCGTCACATGGCGCGCGAGGCGTGCCGCCGCAAGTGGGCCGACTTCTTCACCCGTTACGACGCAATCCTGATGCCGGTGAGCTTTCACCCTCCCTTCGATCACATGCAGGACGGCACGTTCGCGGAACGCCGCATCCCAGCGAATGGCATCGAGCGGCCGTACATCGAGATGACCCGCTGGACGATCCTGACCGGCATGTCGTACCTGCCCGCCACCGTGCCGCCGCTGGGTCTCACGCCGCAGGGGCTGCCGGTCGGATTCCAAGTGGTCGGCCCCTACGGCGGCGACCGCACCACCATGGCGCTGGCCCGCCGCATCGGCGAGCTCACCGGCGGCTACCGGCCCCCACCCCGCGCCCTCTGAGCGGCTGCGGGCACCTCTTTGAGGGCTTGGGCCAGGTCCGCGCCCTCGATCACACCTTCGGCGACCGCGTCACGGGTCAAGAACTGGAACACGATTCGCTCCACCTCCATGCCGGTGGCCTGCTGGGCGCACCAGGCATAGGTCGCGCCCTGCAAGCGGTAGTAGGCGGTCTTCTGCTCAACGGTGTCGCTGTCAGCAATGGCGTCGGTCTTGAAGTCGACAACCACCAGACGGCCCTCGGGTGTTTCGTACAGCAGGTCGATGAAGCCTTCGAGCACCCCTCCGTCGTCGAGCGGCGCGGTCACGAACACCTCTTGCCAGAATCGTCCGAGCGCAGCCTCTGCCACCGTGCGGCTGGCCAGCGCAGACTCCACCCGTCGCAACACCTCGCGCTCGCGTCCGGATGCGCCGTGGTCGCGTGCGCAGACATACGCAAGCGCTCGCAACGCTTCGCGGCCATGCGTCGTCGGATCAGCAATATCGATGCTCTGCAGCACCGCATGCACGGCGCTGCCCAGCGCCGTGCCGTAGCGACCATGGCGCATCGGCGGCGCCCCGTTTGCGGCGTCACCGTGTGCGCGAGCCTGGCTTCCTGCTGCGAGGCCGATGTCTGCGCTCTCGTCGTCCTTGGACAATCCGGCAGCGTCGAGTTCTGAAGCCAAGCCGGACTCGTCGCTGTCGTCGTCGCGCGCACCGATTGTCCCCACAGCGTGCTGCTTGGCGAGCGCAGAGGCGCTGAGGTACGCCGGTTTGCGGCTCGCCTGGACGGCTGCGGCGTGCCGTTGCAGCCATTCCTCGCGACTGCCGAAGAGATCGCCGGACGCAGCACCGGCCGTGCCGTCGGGCGCCGTCGTTGCGCGCCGATCCCCGGCAGCCAACGTGCCGTCGTGCGAATCGTCGGCGGCAGGCGTGTCGAGTTGCGCCCCGATCGCTCGGAAGTCGTGTGCCTGCCATGTCTCGCCGCTCAGCGGCCGTGAGGAATCGGCCGCCGCGAGCCGGTTCACGGCGTTGGCCAGCAGTTCGCCGCTCTCGAGATTGTGCTCACCGCCCGTCGTGCGGGGCCGCGGCTTGCGGTGCACCGAGACGATCAGACGGTCGCGCGCGCGGGTGCAAGCGACGTAGAGCAAGCGCAATCGCTCGTAGTGGAGCGCGACGATCTCGGCCTCGTTGCGTTCCCAGAAGTCGTGCGATTCCACGTCGCCGCGTACGCGAATCTCTGGCTGCGCGTCGTCGCTGCCGAAGATCACCTGCACACCGGTGCGCTTGCGCGGCTTGTCCTGCAGTCCGGCCACGATGACGATCGGGAATTCCAGCCCCTTGGCGGCATGAATCGTCATGACGCGCACTGCATCGTCATCGGACTCGGGCAAGATCGATTCGGTGATGCGCGAGTTCTCCGATGCCTGTCCCGTGGCCCAGGCCAGAAAGCCACGCAGGCCGCCGTGCTGGCTGTCTGACCAGGCCCGCGCTTGGTCGACGACGTAGCGAATCTGGCGCCAGGCATCGCGTGGCCGCGGCCTGGCCGCCACCTGCTCGTAGAGGCGGCGCTCGCTCACCAGCGAATCAATCAGCTCGGCGGGCCCGAGAACCGTGTGCCGCAAGTGAAGCGAGCGCAAGTGCGCCAACGCCTCGGTGACCGGTGTGTCGGCACCCTCGACCAGGCGAGGATCGGTGTAGTTCCACGAGCCGTGATGGGAAACCCGGTGGAGGTAGAGGTCGTCATCGCCACATCCGTAGACGGGTGTGCGCAGGACGCTCGCAACGGCGAGTGCATCAGTAGGGTCAGCCACCGCCCTCAGGCACATCATCAGGTCGCGCACCATCTGGGTCCGCCACACGAACGACGCCGCCTCGAGCCGGTAGGAGATGCCCGCTTCGGAGAGCGCATCTTCGAGTTGCTCCAGCCCCGTCCGCTTGGGTATCAGCACGGCGATGTCGCTGGGCCGTGCACAGCGCTCAGTGCCAGTGTCGGGGTCGATGACCGTCCATCTCTCCTTCATGATCGTCGTGATGGCGCCGGCCACGTCTTCGGACTCGGCCTCGCGAACGTCCTCGATGTGGGCCTCGGCCGGGTGTGCGGGGAGTCCCAGCACGGTGACCCGCGACCCGCCGTGCGGGTGAGTCTGCGCACCGGACGGCAACTGCCGGCCGGCAATCAACGCGCGGTACGGAGGCTGGATGCCTGGCACTTCGGTGATGAGCTGCGAGAACACATCGTTGATCCATGCGACGACTTCGGGCAGCGTGCGAAAGTTCGTCGTGAGCGAGACCACCGATCCGAGCTCTTGGCCGAGGCGCTGTTGCGCGTCCATGTACAGAGCGATATCGGCACGGCGGAACCGGTAGATGGACTGCTTCGGATCGCCGACGAAGAAGAGCCGTTCAGGCTCTGCCGACGGCGCGCCGAGGCCGTCGGGGAATGCGATCAGGCGGGCCAGCTCGATCTGGATCGGATCGGTGTCCTGGAACTCGTCGATCAGCAGGCGTTGATACTGCTGCGACAGCGCGGTGCGGACTTGCAGTGCAGCGGGGCTGTCGCGCAGCAGCCACCGCGCCCGGGTCAGCAGGTCATGGAATTCGAGGCCGCCTGCCAGACGGCGATGCATGGCGCCGTCGACGGTGAACGAGCGAAGGCGCTCGCACACCTGCGCCAGCGCCTCGGTCACCACCGCGGACACCGATCCGGCGACGAGCGAGCGCAGCTCGTCGAATGCGCCTCTCACCTCGGAGATGTCGGGCCAGTCGCCCTGGCGGCCCTTGTTGCCGACCCTGGGGATGCCTGCGGACAACAGCGCCCGCAGCCGCTCTCGACTGTTGCGGGCGTTCGCGAGCCGCTCGACGAGCGTGCTGACCGGAGGGAACGAGGCGTAGAGCTTGCATTCGGCAGGATTGGCGCATTCCCGGCGAAGCTGGAGCAGGTCGGCTGCGGCGCTCTCGATTTCGGCTGTCTCGAGCGGCAGCATCGCTGCGGCATGAGCCGGCCACTCGAGCCGGTCAGCGTTGTCGTTGAGTGCCCGGGCGAGGTCTCGCAAGTGAGCGGTGCTCACGCCGACCGCGTCGAGCATGCCGATCGGCCAGCGCATCGGCTCGTCAGACAGCAGCTCGGACAGGAATGCCTCCCAGCGTTCGTCGAACGCCACGTCGGAGGCGATCTCGTCGAGCGTGTCGAACGACGGCGGCAACCCCGCCTCGATGGGATGCTCGGCCAGGATGCGGCGCGCGAATCCGTGCAGCGTCGACACGGCAGCGCCGTCAAGTTCGCCGAGTGCAGCCTGAACGAGTTCGCACTCGCGATCGGGGGCCGTCTGCAACGCCTTGCTCAGCTCCGCGCGGACGCGGTTGCGAAGCTCGGCCGCCGCCTTCTCGGTGAACGTGATCGCAGCAATGGCCGGCATCGGCACCGGCTCGAAACCGCCGGCGCCGGTCACCATGGACACGATCCGTTCCACGAGCACCGTGGTCTTCCCGGTGCCTGCACCCGCCTCGACGAACAGCAGTCGATCTGCCTCCGAGGCAATCAGGTCGCGTTCGGCCTGGTCAGCCAGCATCACGCGATCTCCTCGATCGGGCCTTCGGCCAGGTGGGCGAAACCGCTCAGTTCGGGAGCGAGACGCTTTCGCTTCCATTGCCGCAGGACCTCGGCTGTGCCGATCCCATCTGGATCGCAGTAGGGGCATGGGGTGAAGCCGGCCCGATCGTCGCCCGCCCGCACGTAGCCGACGAAGATGCCTGCGGCGATCCCGTCGGTGATCGAGCGCACGACCTCGGTGAATCGCGCGAAGTAGGCATCGTCCATGTGGCGGGTGACCCAAGTCCAATCGGCGCGCGCCGAGACAAACCAGTAGGCGGCTTGCGCGATTGCATCGGTCACCCGGACGCTGGGTGCGAAGTGATGCGCCGCCGCGAGCGCGTATACACCGAGCTGCAGCTTCGTTCCGCGCAGGGTGGGGTCGTCAGGTCGGCGGGCGCGTTCAGACGGTCTGCGAATGCCCAGGTAGGGAAATGCCGATCCGGACTTGTAGTCGATCACCACCAGCCGCCCACCGGCGGCCGGCGGGCGGTTTTCGGCCGGGCTGCCGATGCGCTCCACCCGATCGATCGCTCCCCGGAGAAGCAGCTGGCGACCGGGTTCTACCTCGAACGGCACGGCCGCTGCATCGGCGTCGCCGTCGGCGACCGGGCCGAGGCCGAAGCGGTGCTCGGAAGCGACGACCCTGCCCGACGCAGCGGCATGATGGTCTGTGGGTCGCTGCTCGTCGCGCGCGAGCACCTCGACGAGATCGGCCAGCATGGTCTCGCGATCGAAGCTCCACAGCAACGGGAAGCCCGTGGCGCCGACGGCCTCGAGCTGTGCCGCCTTGGCTTCGCCGAGCTGACGCAAGCGATCGCGATCACGCTGGCTGTAGCTGCGGCCGATGCCCGGAAGTTCGCTCGCCGACCGAGCCTCTTCGATCAGCTCTCGCAGCAGCGCATCAAGGGATTCGTGGATGAGCTGACCACGGTCGATGGGGCTGAGGCGCACGATCGACTCGGGTTCGACGACTTCGTCGATGCCGAGCAGGTACGAGAACAGGTACTTGCGGGGGCAGGCAGCCCATGCCTCGAGGCGACTCGCCGACAGGACGTCGGCGAGACCGTCGTGCGCATCGACGACCTTGCTGAGATTGCCGTCGAAGCGGGTGAAGCGGCCGCTTCGACGTCCTCGCCACAGCGCAACACCGCGTGCGAAGGCGGACTCGGCGGCGTCGGAGAACAGCCGATGCCGGTTCAGCTCGCCGCTCTGCTGAGCGGCCACGTACAGCGCCCTGCTGTCGTACTCAGCAGAGCTGGCCGGAAAGCGCGCACCCAACAGCCCGCTGGTGAACGAATGGCTGACCCGCAGGCCGGGCACTGTTCCCGATGCTGCCGCAGCCGTCAGATTGCCCGCGTCGAGGAAGCCCCCGGCAAAATCGTCACTGGGATGCGATGCCTCCGCTGCCAGACGCTGCGCTGTCGGCAACAGCCAGCGGGAGGGAACGCTCTCGGCGTTGCGACGCAGGTCGCCGCGCGGAACCGTGATCGTGCTGCCTTCCGGGCAGCACGCCAGTGCAGTCAGCAGGTCACGATGCTGGGCGTCGGTGCGCTCGGAGCGGCCGGTCAGCGCGCCCCGGTGGCGGTCCGCATCTCCGATGAGGCTGTCGGGATGCTGGCGGGAGGGGTAGATGCCTTCGGCCAGGCCGAGCACGTACAGCCGCTGCTGCGGCACGCGGGCGTGGCTGCTCAGGCTGCCGACGAAGACCCCCGCGCCGACGACGCCCTTGCGGCCGTGCGGTGCAGCCAGTTGAGCCTGCAACGTGCGCAGCATGAGGGAGGCATCGGCAGCGGACTCGATCTCGCTGAGCGAGCTCAGGCCTTCGAGCAGGGTGTCGATGCGCTGGGCGGCTGAGCGTTCGGTGCCCCACTGCGCCTCCGCATTGCCAGCGGAGGCGTCATCGTCAGGACCGAGCGGGTGCCCGCTGCGCGCCGGTTCGAGACCTGGAGTCCAGTCGTCGTCGGTGGTGCGCCCCAGGTAGTGCCTCACTTGCTCGCGCAGCCAGCCCGACAATGCGTCCCATGTATGCGCGGCCGTTGCCGCGCTGATGCGCCGGGACAAATCGGAGACGAACGCGGCAAGGTCGCTGCAGCGTCGTCGGTCTGCTCGGAGGCGGGAGAGTCGAGCCTCACTGGCCTCCGGATCTGCTTCCTCCGCGTCGATCTGCGCATCGAGCGAGTGCGCGAGCCGGCCGAGCCGGGTTGACGTATCGAGTTCCGGCGAGCCGGCGGCGCCAACTGCGACCCAGTCACCGGTCTCGACCACCTTGGCCGTGCGGGCCAGGCGTTCCCATGCCGCAGCCGGCGCGGGCGCGCGCACTCGTGCGCCGTCGGCCGCTTCGAACGACACCCATACGGGCGCCTCGGCAAGCAGAGCCATCACATCGACGCGCCGCATCCGCTGATCGACGACGAGCCGCATCAGGCTGAGGACGAAGCGTCCCACCAGTGACTCGGCAAGCGTTCTGGCAGCATCGCCGTTCCAAGCGATGCCGACCGCGTCGAGCTGCTCGGTGAGCGTGCGCGCGTAGGGTTCGCGGGCCGGGATGAGGACGGCAATATCGCTGGCCGCCACTCCGGCGTCGAGATCCTCGAGCACGGCACGCACCACGGCACGTACTTCCTCGTCGGGATCGGTCACGCTGATGACGGCATCTGCGGTGGCTTCGTCGACCTCGATGTCGGCGAAGAGGTCGTGGGCGAGCCCGACGGTTTCGCTTGCGCGCTCGCGACCGTCGGCGATGTCGCTCGCTGCTGCTTCCGCCTTCTCTGGGCGTCGAGACGCGCTCAGTGCCATGCATGTCTCGCGCGCGAGGCGATCTGCGTCACGATTCCCGGTGACACCGAGATGCACGACGGTCTCGTGCGCGGCGGCAAGCTCCCGCACCAAGCGCACCTCGACTGGCGACAGGGAGTGCGGCAGATGCAACGCCGTGGGGCCGAGCCGGGTGTTGAGGTGTGCGGTCGACTCCTCGTCGAGGTCTCGAAGATGGACGGCTGCCTGCTCCATGAGAGCGCTGGCGTCGTAGTAGCGCTGCCGTCGCAGGCGCCTCCAGACGCGGTCGGCGATGGCGACCACCTCGCGCACCCGTGCGACTTCGGACTCGGCAAGCCGCTGCCGCTGATCGTTGCGGAGCATCCGGAGCTCTGCGTAAGCGCGCGCCAGAGATGCCTCCGTGGACGAATGATCGGCGACTGCGGCGAACATGCCGGGTTCATCGACCATCTCCTGCCGGATCGCGGCAGCGACGATCAGGTTGCTCACCGGTCGGAGTTCTTGTCTCCGCAGGCTGACTGACACCAGTTCGTCGGCTAGGTGCTGCAAGGTCCAGAAGCTCACGGCGATGAGTCCTCGCTGCGTCCCCGAAACCCCTTGACGCTTCGCGCGTTGCTTCACGAGTTCGCGGCGAAGCGCCACCCCCTCGTAGTTGTTGTGCACCACCACGGTGACCGGCGCGAATGGACCATCGGCCTTGGCATCGCGCACGAAGGCCTCGAGTTCGTCGCAGGCCGGCTGTCCATAGCCGACGAGCCGGAACGAGAGCTGCTGCACCACAGCGAACCTACGTCAGGGGTGTGACATTGCGGAGTGGCGCTCTACGAGGGGCTCAGGTGCCGGCCAGCCGGGCCACGACCGGCGCCATTGCATCGACTTCGGGGTCGTGAATGATGATGTAGCTGGCGCCGTAGGCCTCGCGGTGATGGTGCAACTGCTCGCAGATGCCGTCGACCGTTCCGGCCAGCACCAGCGGCACCTCACGAGCCTCTTCGAGCGTCAGTCCGAAACCGGGGGCGAACGCCTCCAGGACGCTGTCGGCGTCATCGGACACCAACGCCATGAACGTATTGAGCTGGATCTCGATCTCTGCGAATCGCTCACCAGCAGCGTCGGCGACCCACTGACGGCGTTCTGCGAACTTGGAGGCCACTGAGCTGCGCGCTGCATCCTCACCCACCGTGCCCGACCGCAGATTGGGGTTCAGGCTGATGATGTCGGCCAGGCGGGCAGCCTCGGTCAGCACCCGCTTGCCGCCGCCGCCGATGATGACGGGCGGCCCGCCCGGCGTGTGGGGCAGCGGCCGGCCCACCATGCCGGTGATCTGGTAGTGCTCGCCGTCGTAGTCGAACGGCTCGCCCCGCCACAGCCCCTTGATGACCTCCAATGCCTCGATCATGCGATCTATGCGCACGCCGGGCCGGTCCAGCGGTATGCCCGACTGCTCGTAGTCGTCGGTCAGCCAGCCGGCGCCGATGCCGAACTCGGTACGGCCTTCGGCCAGCAGGTCGAGCGTGGCGAAGTCCTTGGCCAGCACCGCAGGGTGCCGGTAGTCGGCCGCGTACACCAGTGTCCCGACACGCAGGGTCTTGGTGATCTCCGCCGCAACGGCGGGATGCACGATGGGCGACCAGCTGTCCCAGAAATGGTCGTGGCAGAACAGGGATGAGTAACCCAAGTCTTCGACCTTGCGCGCCGTCTCCCGGAACGAGGCGGGACTCTCAGGCCTGCCGTACTGGACGCCGAATCTGAACGGATGCACGGCGGCACCCTACGCGCCGCTGATCCGCCGCCGACGGTTGCGAGCCAACGGAGCGAGATCGCAGCGCCGGGACCGACCCGCCAGCAGGCTGCCGGCCGGCCCTGGCGCGATCCGGCTAGATCTGCGTCTGCTGGTCCAAGAAGGAACGCTCCGCCAAGCCGTGCCACTCCGCGATGCCGTCACGGAACTGGCGCCACGGCGCCAAGATGGCGGCGAAGCGGGCATCGTCGGCCGCCACGGCGTCCAGCACGTTCTCGGTCTCTTCCTTGAACGCCGCCATCAGCTCGTCCGGGAACTGCCGGATGCTGGCGAACTCCTTGACCCGCTGGAGGTCAGCCTGGTTGCGCACGTCGTAATCGGCGATCGTGTTGATGTTGGCCGACGCCGCCGCGATCTCGATGGCCGCCTGGTATTCGGCAGGCAGGTCATTCCAGAGCGACAGCGGGAACTGCACCTCCACCGCAGTGCCCGGCTCCCACCAGCCGGGGTGGTAGTAGAACAGATCGCCGGCGAACTGGTCCAGGCCCAGGATCAGGTCGTCGGTGGGCCCCACGAACTCAGCGCCGTCGATCGCGCCCTGCTGGATCGCAGGCAGGATCTCGCCGCCGGCCAGCGTGACCTGCTCGCCGCCCAAGCTCTCGAGCACGCGCCCGGCGAGGCCGGGGATGCGCATCTTCAAGCCCTGCAGGTCGCTCACCGAGTTGAGCTCCTTGGTGAACCAGCCGCCCATCTGGCAGCCGGTGCCGCCTGCGGGGAACGCAATGACGCCATGCTCCTCGGCGTAGAACTCGTTGAGCATGTCGAGGCCGCCGCCCTTGTACAGCCAGGCGTTCTGCTGGCGCTGCGTCAGCCCGAACGGGACGGCGGTGCCGAACTGCTGCACGGGGCTGAGGCCCACGTAGTAGTACGACGCCGTGTGGCCGGCCTGCACGCCGACGTCGCGCACGGTGGGCAGCACTTCGAGGCCGCCCACGATCTCGCCTGCCGGTCGGGGGTTGATCTTGAAGCGGCCGCCGGTGAGCCGGCTCACCTGCTCGGCGAAGAAATTCGCTGAGCCGAACAAGGTGACCAGCGCCGCAGGCCAGCTCGTTGCCATCTCCCACTCGATCTCGGGGCCGTCCTGGGTGAGCGCCACCGACGTCGCCGGAGCATCGGTACCCGCGGGACCCTCAGAGGTGGTTGCCGCAGTGTCGCCGTCGCCGTCGGACGTGCAGGCATTCAGCAGCGTCGCGGCCGCGGCGAAGCCTGCCACGCCGATGCCTGCCTTGAGGAACGATCGCCGGTCGAAGCCGCCGTCGGTGCCCTCTTCTTCCAGTACAGCTCCGAGACTGTCGCCGTCTTGTGTCGTCATCGGTAGTGCCTCCCTCGTGCGCGCCAATAGGCGCGCCTCCTACTGCCCGCGAACGTAGCACGCGCCCACCACGCCCCCGACGGGGCCGATTCAGCCGCTGAACAGCTCGAGCGACGTGTACACGATGCCCGGAAAAACGCCGAGGATGACCAGCGCGATCGACTGGAGACCCATGAACGGGATGGCGCCTTTGTGGATTTCCGCAGTGCGCACTTCGGGCGGCGCCACGCTCTGCAGGTAGAACAGCGAGAAGCCCACCGGCGGCGAGATGAACGCCATGTTCAGGTTCACGGCCATCATCACGGCGAACCAGACCTTCTCGTCCTGCGTGAAGCCGAGCACCTCCATGGCCGGCACGAAGATCGGCACCACGATGAAGGTGATCTCGAGGAATTCCAGGTTGATGCCCAGCAGGAAGACCGCGACCATCGCAACGAGGACGAAGCCGAGCTTGCCGCCGCCGATAGAGGTGAGCCATTCCGAGGTCTGATCGGAACCACCGAGCTGGAAGAACATGGCGCTGAAGAAGGTGGAGCTGAACAGCAGCGTCATCACCAGCACCACCACGCTGGCCGTGGACTTGCCTGCCTGTACTGCCGCAGTGCGATTGAGCCGCCACTTCGGCGTGATGTGGGTGGCGCCCTCGCGCATGAGCAGGCGGTCGAAGAGCCAGTTCAAGCCGGTGAGCGCCAGGGCCCCGAACACGCCCACTGCGCCCGATTCTGACGGGGTGGCGATCCCCTGGAAGATCGACACCAGCACGCCCAGGATCAGCACCACGATCGGCACGATCGCGATGAGCACCTCGCACGCCAGCATCCGGGTGAAGAACATGATCGCGAAGCTCGCGATCAGCACCAGCACGGCGGCGATCAGGGCAACGCGCAGGTTGGCCAGCAGCATCACGCAGCCGACCATGAAGCCCAGCAGCGCGGCGATGAGCAGCTTGGACTGGACGGACGGGTTGCCCTCCAGCTTCCGTTCCTCCAGCGGCATCGCCGGGCCCATGTCGGGCTTCCACCACGAGACGGCCAGCACATAGGCGACGTAGAGGCCGCTGAGCATCAGGCCGGGCAGCAGCGCGCCGGCGAACAGGCCCAGGATGCCCACGCCCATCTGCTGGGCCAGCAGGATCAGCACGATGCTGGGCGGCAGCAGCTGCGCGAGCGTGCCGGAAGCTGTGATGGCCCCCGTCGAGAGCTTGTTGTCGTAGCCGAGCCGCACCATCGCGGGAAGCGACAGCAGGCCCATCACGATGACGGTGGCGGCCACCACGCCGGTGGCAGCGGCCAGCAGCGTGCCCACCAGCACCACCGCAGCGGCCACGCCGCCGCGCAGTGCGCCCATCAGCATGCCGACGGCGTTCAGCAGCCGCTCGGCCATGCCCGATCGCTCCAGGATCGCGCCCATGAGCACGAACAGCGGCACTGCCAGCAGCACAGGGTCGCTGATGGCCACGAACCAGCGCGCGGGCAGCGTGTTCAGCGTGGCGGCATTGAACGCGCCGACGAGATCGCCGATGAACGCGAACGCCAGCGCCGTCGCGGCGAACGAGAAGGCCACGTTGTAGCCGGTGAGGATCATCAGCATGAAGACGATGAACATCGTCAGCGCCAGAAAGACGCCCGTGTCCATGCCGAAGACGGCGAGCAGGTGGCTCATCAGGCGGTCACTCGACGCGCAGCGGCGAATCGTGCTGGATGATGTCGCCCTTTTCCTCGTCGCCGATTATCGCGAAGCCGGTCTTGATGATCTCGGCCAGGATCTGCAGGCCGAACAGGATGAATGCAATGAGAATCATCACCTTGATCGGGCCGACGGGCAGCCCGCCGGCATCGACCGCTTCCTCCCAGGTCTCCCAGACACGCCAGCCGCTGGGCCATTCCCCGTTGTGCCGGCGCCCCAGCGACGTGGCTGCATAGCCCTTGAGAATCCGTATGGCCATGACGATGAACGGCAGCAGCAGGGCTGAGTGAATGACGAAGTCGAGCCAAGCCTTGCGCTTGACGCTGAAATTGGCCCACCAGAAATCGATGCGCGGGTTCACGCCCTCGCGCACCCCGAAGTTGATGGCGATGAGGAACATCAAGCCGAACGACTGCCACGCCAGGCTCGTCGTCTCTCCGAACAGGATGTCGGTCTCGACCAGGTCGTTGCCGTAGCGGGTGATGACGTTGAAGAGCTGCAGCAGGAAGACCACCCAGGCCAGAATCCATGCCACTGTCAAGCTGAACGTGGCGATGGACTCCGCCCCACGGCGGAACCGGTCCAACCCGTCATGCCAGAGCCCCATCGCGACGGCGCCAACGAGCACCAGCCAGTTCCACCAGACCAGGTTGCCGATCCAGTACTCAGTGTCCCAGAACAGCCGGGCGAAGACCGCGATCACGATCGTGGACGCTGCCAGCCAACCGATGGGATGCAGCCGCGCCCACCATTTGATCTCCCGAGCGACTGGCGGTGCCGGCGACGGCGCCGCAGCGGTATCGGTCACGGCACCCTTCCCCCTCGTGCGTTCCGGCTCAGCAAACCGGCGATCCAACATCCTGCCACCTAGCTTGTCGCCGTGGTGAACTTCGAATCCGGGCCGAGCGGCGCCAACGCGCATCGCCCGAACTCGGCATCGCCGGCGCCGATGCCGCCGGCCCTGTTCGTCTCAGAAGCGGACGGCGTCCGTGCGACCGAGCTGACGCGCGGCCCGTGGGCTCACCAGGTGATGCATGGCGGCGCCATCTGCGGATTGCTGGGCTGGGCGGTCGAGCGCGAGCAGCGACGGGGCGGCATCAATCAGGTGTGCAGCCGGCTGACGGTGGAGATCCTCTCGGGCATGCCGATGGCGACCTACGAGGTCGTCGCGACGACTGTCAAGGCCGGCAAGCGCACAGCGCTCGTCGACGCCGAGGTGCGCGCTGCGCCGTCCGAGGGCTCAGCATCCAGCGGTCAAGGTCACGGCCGGCTGGTGGCGCGTGCGACCTCCCAGTGGCTGACGCCGACGATCCCGACGGGCGCGGCATCCAGCGACGACCGCTCGCTGCCGCCGATCCCGGCCGAGCGCGCCGACCCAGGAGCCAATCCCGACATCGACTACCCGCGTCCCGGCTTCAACGCTGATGCGGTGGATTTTCGCTTCGTCGGCGGCTCGACGGAGGAGCCGGGCCCTGGCCGCACGTGGCTGCGATTGGACTATCCGCTCGTGGCCGGTGAGGAGACGTCGCCGCTGTGTCGCGTTGCGACGGTGGCCGATCTGGGCGCGGCCGTGGGGTGGGACTTCTCACCCTCCGGCGGCGCCTACATCAACACCGACGTGACGCTGCAGATGCTGCGTGTGCCAGCGGGGGAGTGGTTCTACTTCGATGCGGCCACCGTGGTGGCACCCCGAGGGCTGGCCGGCACTCACACGGCCATCAGCGACCGGCACGGCCTGCTCGGCTGGGTATTGCAGAGCCAAGTCGAGGCCCCGGCCGAGATCGGGTTCCCCGGCGGCATGAATGCCGCCCGCCAGGCCGCTAGCTAGCCGGCCACCTCGGCCAGCAGGTCGTCGATGACGTGGGCCATCTGGCTGTAGTCGGGCCGCTTCATCACGAACGCATCGGCGCCGAGGTCATATGCGCGGGCGCGGTCGTCGGCGGCTTCGTCGGTGGTCAGTGCAACCATCATCACCTTGTCGAATTCGTCGGCAGCACGAATCTCGGCGAGTAAGTCGAATCCGGTGACGACCGGCAACTTCAGGTCGAATAGCACCAAGTCGACTTCCGATGGGCCCACGGCGCGCATGAATGACAGGGCGTTGGCACCGTCATGGGCCACACGCAGTTGGTTGCGCGTGCCTGCTTCGGCGAGCGCCATGGTGATGACATCGACGTCGTGCTGATTCTCTTCGGCCAGCAGCACGTGAACAGTGTCATCGGGCGTGTGGACCACCGGCGGCTCGAACGCCCCCACGCGATCGACACTCTGCGATTCGGCGGTGACATGCTCGACGGGCACGCCGAAGCGGCGCTGCAGCCGATGCGGCAGGTCGAGATGCAGCCACCGGCTGGCCCCCGCTGGCAGCGTGCTCAACACGATGAGGTCTGGATTCAGCCGGTCGATCGCCAAGTTGACCGCCACCACCGGGTGTGCAGGGCCCACTTCGCCGGTCACACGGGCGCCGATGTCGTCGAGAGCCTCGAACGCCTGGCTGAGCCGGCGGCGTGCGCCGGCAAGCGCCCGCGCGGGATCAGGACCGTTCGCACCGGTGGCCGGCACCACGATGTGGAATCGGGTCTCGGGATCGACGGCCAGGATGTGCTCGACTCGCTCGTGCAGGTGGCCGCCGACGAGAGTTTGGTTGGCCACGATCAGGACGTGTCGCATTCCGGGAGCCTCCTCGGTGGTCGGTCTGCGAAAGCGAACTTAGACGCGGCGCTCTTGTGCCTCGCGCACGGCGTCATCGGCGATCAGCCCGTCGATCTCGGCTTCTGACATGCCCGCAGCGGTGAGCACTTCGCGGGTGTCTGCGCCCAGTTTCGGCGACGGTCCGCGAGGGCCGACCTCGGCTTTGGCGAAGCGCATCGGGATGCCGACGCTGCGATAGGGGCCGATGTCGGGGCTGTCGAGCGTGGGGAACAGGCCGAGCGCCTCGGCCTGTGCGTCGTCGACTACCTCATGCAAACCCAGCACCGGGCCCCAGATGATTCCCTCGGCATCGAAGATCTCGCCCCACTGGTCTCGGGTGCGATGTGCCAGTGCCTCATCGATGCCGGCCACGATCTCGGGCATGTGGGCGAACCGGCCGCGAATGTCGGCGAAGCGCTCGTCGTCGAGCCAGTCGAGCCGCTCGATGACCCGGCACAGCAACGGCCAGGCGCTCTCCTGGGGCATGTTGAGCACCACCCACTTGCCGTCGCCGCAGGGATACCGATTCGCGGTGGGCACGATCATGTTCTCGCGGGCCCGCTGGCGCAGCGGTGCCCGGTCGACGGCGGTGATGGCGTAGTCGGACGCCTGGGTCCATACCGCTGTCTCGTACAGCGAGGTTTCCACGACTTGGGCCTCGCCGGTGCGTTCGGCCAGCCGCAGCGCGGCGAGCACGGCGCCCACCAGCGCCAGGCCCGTGGTGTGGTCGCCCTGGGCGGGGCGCGCCATCGGCACTGCGCCGTCGGGTCCTTCCCGCATGGCGTCGTAGATGCCCGAACGGCCGAAGAAAGCGGTGACGTCGTAGCCGGGACGCCAGGCCTCGGGACCGCTGGTGCCGTAGCCCGTCAGCGTGGCGTGCACGATGCGCGGGTTGACCGCCGTCACCGTGGCCGAGTCGAGGCCGAAGCGCTCCTGGCGGTGCGCGAGCAGGTTGCACATGAACACGTCTGCGCCGGCGATGAGCCGGTGGACCGCCTGCCGCCCCTGCGGCGAGCCCAGATCCACGGCGATCGAGCGCTTGCCGCGGTTGTCCACGTCGAACTGGAAGTCGTAGTCCTTGATCTCCGGCGGCAGCTTCGCCGGGCGGCTGTAACCCCGCATGGGGTCGCCGTCGAGCGGTTCCACCTTGATGACATCGGCGCCGAGGTCGGCCAGGATCGCTCCCGCCGAGGGCGTGGCCATCCAGCTGTCCACCTCGATCACCTTCACATCGTCCAACGGTGCCGCCATCGGACCTCCAAGCCAGCGTCGAGTCCGGGCCGCGAGATTACGCTGCCGGGCCATGGAACTTGCTGGAAAGGTCGCAGTCGTCACCGGCGGTGCGAGCGGAATCGGGGAAGCTCTCATCGAGCGCTTCAAGGCTGAAGGGGCGCGGGCAGTGGTGGTTGTCGACCGCGACGAGGCCGGCGCGCGGGCGGTGGCTGACCGGGTGGGCGGCACGGCAGTCGGGCTCGACGTCACCGACGAGGAGGCCATCAAGACGGTGGTTGCCGACACCGTCGCAGCCCACGGCGCACTCGACGTGTTCGTCTCCAACGCCGGCTACGTCACCCAGGGCGGACTGGAGATCGCGAACGACGAGATCCAGCGCATGTGGGAAGTGCACGTGATGTCCCACGTGTATGCGGCACGCGCAGCCGTGCCGGTCATGGTCGAGCGCGGCGGCGGCTACCTGCTGAACACGGCCTCAGCGGCCGGTCTGCTGACCCAGCTCGGCTCGTTGCAGTACGCGGTCACCAAGGCCGCAGCAGTGTCGCTGGGCGAGTTCCTTTCCATCACCTATGGCGACAAGGGCATCGTGGTGTCGATGCTGTGCCCGCAGGCCGTGGAGACCAACATTCTGGCCAACAGCCCCGACCGCACCGGCAATGGTGACCAGGAGCGCGGCACGCCGGGCGCCGCCGCCGGCGACGGTGTCCTGCAGCCGTCACAGCTCGCGGACACGGTCATCGAAGCGATGGCGGAGGAACGCTTCTTGGTGCTGCCGCACCCTGAGGTGCAGACCTACCGCGAGCGCAAGGCATCGGACATCGACCGCTGGCTGTCGGGCATGCGTCGCTTCCAGTCGCGCCTGTTCGCCGGCGAGGACATCACGCCGGCCGACTGGCTGCTCGGCTGAAGACGGGGACGGGCCCCGACACCGACTCAGACTGCCGCAGCTTCAGACTGCCGGGCGCTTCGGGCGTCGAGCCACGAGGCGCGCCTCGTGGCGGTTGTCGAACCAGTCCTCATCGAGGCTGATGGTCTCGAGTCCGCGGCACAGTTCGGGCAGCTCGCCCCGCTCCACCAAGTAGGCGCGGCCCGGGCGCGCGTTCCGGAGCAGATTGTCGACCGTCGCGATCTGCACGAACGCGATGCCGCCCGGAACGAGCAGTGCGCGCAGTGCGGCGAGCAACGGCCGGTGCAGGAAGTTGGCGCACACCGCGGCCTGCCAGCCGTGACCGCGGCCCAGTTCTGCGGCGGTCGGAAGCGGTTCAGCCTCGAGATCGGCTTGCCGTGTCTTCAGCGGCAGGCCGCGGTTGGCTGCCGCGCTGCGGGCGATCTCGAGTGCCCGCCCCGAGACGTCGACGAGCGTCGTCTCGATGTTCTGTTCCGCAAGCCACAGCGCTGTGCCGCCCGTGCCTCCGGCGAGATCCACCGCGGTCGGGCAGCCGGCCAGCAGATCGGCATGACCCGTGACGAACTCCGACGCCGGCCCCGGTTCGCGCGCATCGGCGTACTTGGCGTCCCAGCGCTCACCGGCGCTCACGTCTCGTACACCGGAGCCGCTCGGGCGCGGCGGCTGCGCGCGTGAAAGGCAGTCATGCGTCGTAGGACCGGACGGCGCGCGCCCGGCGGCTGCGTGCGTAGGCGGCCACCAGCAGCAGTGCCGCATACAGGAAGAACTCCGACTTCACGAAGCCGATCCAGCCACCTTGGGTCACCCAACCGGGACGATCGACAAGCCAGACGGGCAGGAGCACCAGGACGGTCGCTGCGGGCACAGTCATGATGAGCCGGCTACCCCCGATCGCCGTGCTGCCGAAGGCGATCGTCAGAGCGAACAGCTTGATCGACAGCTCCTCGGGATACAGCGACTGGTCGTTGAAGTTCACCGGGATCAGCATGAGGCCGCCGGCCAAGCCGGCGAGACCGCTGCTGAGGCTCACCCCGGCTAGGCGCAGGCGGTACACCGAGACACCGAACGTCGCAGCCGCGGTCGGCTCGTCTCTGGTGGCGACCAGCGCACGGCCGATCGGCCCCGTCAGCAGGCCATGCAGCAGCCAGAAGGCGACCGCCACCCAGACCACCACCACCCAGAACTCCCAGATGTGCTCATCGTTCGGTGCGATGCCTGTCCAGCCCGGCGGGATGAACTCGCCGTCGAGGGTGACCGGCAGCGGACCGTCGAGTTGGCGCAGCACGATCGGGAACGCCACAGCTGCCGACAGGGTCAGCAGCGCCAGGTACGCCTTCGGCAAACGCAGCGCCGGAACGCCCAGCAGGGCACCCACCGCGCAGCCCGCAGCAAAGCCGGCCAGCGGCATCAGCATCGGTGGCAAGCCGAAGTCGTTCACTGCATGCAGCGCTGCGTAGGCGCCGACGCCGGTCAACGCGCCATGGCCCACCGACAGCAGCCCCATCCGGTGCGTCAGCAGCCAGAGTCCAGCGAACACAAGGCAGAAAGCTGCGAGCTGGGTGACGTCGGTAAGGAAGGTGGACGAGGCGCGCAGCGGCACGATGACGACCAGCGCCGCTAAGACCACGAGCGATGTCGCGGTGAGCAGCGCAGGCCATGGTGCTGAGTCGTCGTCCGTCATGTCTGCAGTGCCCCGCGGGCGGCCTTGCGTGACAGCAGGCCCGACGGGCGCACCGACAGCACCACGATGAGCACGCCGAGCGCCCACACCAGCGTGACCTGGCTGTCGATGAAGCCGACGTAGCCAGCCATCATCGTCTCGGCGAATGCGAACAGGTAGCCCCCGGCGAGCGCCAGCGCCGGGCTGCGGAGGCCGCCGAGGGTGGCCGCTGCGAGACCGAAGATCAGGAGGCGCTCCATCATGTCGGGGCGCACGTTGAGCTCGCCCGCGATGAGCCCGCCGGCCAGCCCGCCCAAGGCTGCGGCTACCGCCCATCCGCCCATCACCACCCACTCCACCCTGATGCCCACGAGCGCAGAGCTGTCGCGATTGGACGTGATCGCCCGGAATGCGAGGCCGACCTTGGTGGTGCGCTGAATCAGCGCGAGCAGGCCGATGGCCGCCAGCATCGTGAGTGTCAGCCCGATCGTGTCGAACCACAGCCGAGCACCGCCGATGATGAACCGGTCGGTGTGCTCCTGCGGGAACGGCGAGCCGAGGAACCGCTGGCGACCGCCGAAGTGCTTGACCACGAACACGCCGATGAGCAGGTAGAGCCCGAGCGTCGCCCCGATGGTCGGTACGGGATCGCCGCGCATCGGCCGGATGACCGTGTATTCCAGAAGAGCGCCGACAGCGGCGGACACGACGACCGCGCCGGCGACCGCCGCCCAGATCGGCCACGGCGTTGCGAAGGGAGTCAGCCAGCCCGAGAACGCCACGCCGGGATCCGCCCCTGCAGCGAATACCACCGCTATGTACGCGGAGAGCATTGCCATCTGGCCCTGCGCGAGGTTCAGCACCCCGGTCGAGCGGAACACCATCGAGATCGCCACCGCCAAGGCTGCGTACGCGGAGCCGTTGGCGAACGAGTCGAAGACCCGCTGCAGGAACAGGGTCACGGCCGCAGATTGTGTCACGGGCGGGCGCGTTGACCCCTCGCCGCCCGCCGGTGCGAAGATGAGGCCGTGCCGAACGGATCAGCCGGCGTCGCTGTGGGCGCTCGTTACCTCGCCGATGTCGTACTGGCCTGCGACGAGGACTTCTCGATGATCGAGCGCGGGGCGGTGGACGTGGGGGCCGACGGGCGGCTCGCGTGGGTAGGGGCAGCCTCGGATGCGCCCGCCACCGATGCGCCGGTGATCGACATGGGCGGCCTGCTGATGCCAGGGCTCGTGAACACTCATGCGCACACGCCGATGACGCTGGTGCGCGGTGCAGGCGATGGGCTGCCGTTGATGGCGTGGCTCACCGACGTGATGTGGCCGCGCGAGGGGCGCCTGCATCCGGAGGATGTGTGGTGGGGCATGACCCTGGGCTGCGTGGAGATGCTGCGCTCGGGCGTCACCACCACCTGCGAGATGTACGCCTTTGAGCACGAGGTGATCGATGCGGGCCGTGAGGCCGGCATCCGGCAGGTCATGTGCCCGGGGGTGCTGTCGGTGGCGCACTTGGACGACACCGGGGGCGTCGCCGATCGCGTCGGCGAGATCGCTGCCGTGCACGACGCGGTGAACGACTCATCGGGCCTCGTCACGATCGGGTTCGCTCCGCACTCGGCGTACGACCTTGGCGTAGGAGCCTGCGCGGAGATCGCCGCCGCGGCGCGTGAGCGAGACGCTCTGCTGCACATCCATGTGGCGGAGACCGCCGATGAAGGCGATGCGCTGGCCAAAGAACACGGCGGTGCCAGCGTGCCGCGCCTGCTGGCCGACGCCGGCGCGCTGGACGGGCGCGTGCTCGCAGCGCACAGCGTTTGGCTCGACGATGCCGACCTCGACATCTACGCGTCGACGGGTGTGGCGGTGGCGCACTGCCCGGTCAGCAACATGAAGCTGGGTTCGGGCGTGGCGCGGGTGCCCGAGATGATCGACCGGGGCATCACGGTCTCGCTGGCGACCGACGGTCCTGCCTCAAATGACGATCTCGACCTGTGGGAGGAGATCAAGATCGCCTCTTTGCTGGCCCGGGTCACCTCGCTCGATCCAACCGTGCTGAGCGCGCAGCAGGTGATCTCCATGGCGACCCGCAACGGTGCGGAGGCGCTTGGCCTGCACACTGGCGTGCTGGAGCCCGGTCGCTGGGCCGACATGATCCGGCTCGACCTCGACGATGTGGCATTCGTTCCGGTCACCTCGCCGCAGGAGCTGGTAGCGCATGTGGCCTGGGCTGGGGGCAGCCGCCACGTCACCGATGTCTGGGTGGGCGGCGAGCGAGTCGTGGCCGGGGGCGTGTGCCTGACGGTCGACGAGTCGCGGGCTCGCTATGAAGTGCAGCATCGGGCGCAGCGACTGGCACAGGAGTCGGGGACATGAGCGACACGGGTGACTACGGCGAAGCAGCCGCGACGGCCGGTGAGCCGGCGCCGATCGGCATCATCGCCGGAACCGGCTTCTACGAGCTTCCCGGCCTCACCGATGCCGAGCGTCTCACGGTGAGCACCGACTGGGGCGAGGCCCACGCCATGACCGGCGTCTGGCACGGCCGGCGCATCGTCTTCGTACCGCGTCATGGGGGCGACCACTCGATACCGCCGTCAGCCATCAACTACCGGGCGAACATCGCCGCCATGGCGGACCTGGGGGCGACGGCGATGCTGGCTGTCTACGTCGTCGGCTCGATGGTGCCCGAGCGGGGGACCGGCTCATTCCTGCTCCTCGACGACTACCTGGAGTTCACCACGGGCCGTGCTGCCACCTTCTTCGATCAGCCCGGCCACGTGGTGCACACCGACATGACCACGCCGTATGACCCGAGGCTGCGCGCCGTGCTGGCAGCGGCCGCCGATGCCGAGCACATCGACGTGGCGCAGAGCGCTACGTATGTCTGCACGAACGGTCCCCGCTTCGAGACGCCGGCGGAAATCCGCATGTATGCCCAGATGGGTGGCAGCGTCGTGGGCATGACGGGCTACCCGGAGGTGGCGCTGGCCCGCGAGGCCGCCATTCCCTATGCGGGAATTGCAGTGGTGGCCAACATGGCCGCGGGCATGTTCGACGGCGAGATCTCCCATGAAGAGGTGTCCGCAGCCCTCGATGCCACCAAGGAGCCGCTGTTCGCCCTGCTCGGCCGTGCAGTCTCCATGATCTGAACGCGGCCTGATCCCACATCGCCATCCGCTACCCGCAGACTGCCGAGAAATAGAGTCCGGCATGATGCCTGCATTGACGCTTTCTGTGTTGCCTGGCGGGCTGCGCCGGCGGCTGCGCGGCGGCATGTTGGTGCTCGCTGTGCTAGCGCTCTTCACGGCCCTGCTGGCGCCCATAGCGTCGGCGCAAAGCCGGTCCATCGGCACCGTTGTCATCGCCAACGGCTGGAGTTCTGCCGACTCGGCCGTCGCCTCGGCCCTCGCAGCCCTCGAGAGCGACAACCTGTCCGACGCGGTGGTGCTGTACGCCCGCCGCGATGAGCTCACCACCCGCACAGCGAGCTTCATCCGAAACCGCCAGCCGTCGGCGGTGATCCTGGTCGGCGGCACGGCTGCGCTGTCGACCGATGTGGAAGAAGAGGTGGTCGCACTGGTCGGCGGCGCCGCAGTCAGGCGGATCGAGGGCATCGACCGCTTCGACACGGCCGCGAAGGCGGTGCCGTCGAACGCCACCACGTTCATCGTGGCCAACGGCCGCAGCGCTGCAGACACGGGCGTGGCGGCTGCGTTGGCGGCGACGAGATCCAACGCGGCTGTGCTGCTGGCCGAAGCCGACAGCCTGACCGAGCCGACCGAGCGCATCATCAGCGAACGGCAGCCTTTGCAGGTCGAATTCGTCGGGGGCACGGTGGTGCTCGCAGCATCGCTCGCAGACCGTGTTCGAGAGCTCGCTCCGTCGCTGACCAGCGTGCCGCGCCACGCCGGCGCATCCCGCACCGATACCGCAGCGGCGGCCGCGCCGGACCTGTCCACCACGGTGGTGATCGCGAACGGGTGGAGTCCAGCCGACATGGGAGTTGCCGCTGCCTATGCGGCCATCACCACCGGCGGCGCAGTGCTGTACTCCCAGACGAACTCGCTGACCGCGCCCACCGAGCAGCGCATCGAGCAACTGCGGCCCCGCGCCATCGTGCTGGTCGGCGGCAACGCGGCGCTCGACCCCAGCCTGCATGCCCGCCTGCGCACCCTCGCCCCCACGGCGGCGCTCCACCGGATCAGCGGGTCGGACCGCATCGACACCTCGGTGCGCGCCGCCGCAGGCACGCTGACCGCCATCGGCACCGACCCGCCGGCCGCACCGTCGTCGCTCTCGGCGACTTCGAGGAACCTGAGCTTGGCGGTGTCGTGGAGAGCACCCACCAGCACCGTGGGGGCCGCGGTCTCGGGCTACGTGGTGGAGTACCGCGCGTGCACGGCCACGCCGGCAACGTGCACGTCCAGCCCGCAGTGGGGCGGCTGGACCGCCCACGCCCATTCGGGCACCGGCACCAGCACCGCTATCACCGGCCTTGTCAACGACACCGCCTACCAAGTGCGGGTGCGGGCCCGCAATATCTTCGGGCTCGGCCCATGGTCGCAGATCGTGTCCGGCATACCGATGGTGCAGACAGGTCGGCCCTCGGTGCCGGCCAGCCTGAGGGTCGAAGCTGCGAACGAGCGGCTGAAGGTGACGTGGGCGCCGTCGACGCCCCCGAGCGGCGGCACCCTCGACGGCTACGAGGTGCAGTACCGCACCTGCGGCTTGAGCCTGACGTGCGGCAACTGGATACCGCACAGCCATCAGGGCACTGGCACCACCACCACCATCACCAAGCTGAGCAACGGTGTCAGGCACGAGGTGCGGGTGCGGTCCCGCAGCGGCGCCAGCCAGAGCGCTTGGTCGCCCACGGCGTCTGCAACACCTGAGCAGTTGCCGAGCTTCGAGCGTGCGCCCGACCTGACACCGGGCGACAGGCAGATCCTCGTGCAATGGAACGAACCCGGATTCTCCGGGTCGGCCATCACCGACTACGACGTGCAGTACCGGGCCTGCACCGCGACCGACGGCAACACGGCCGTGCGGACCTGCGAGCCCGCCGATGATGCGACATGGGGCCGCTGGCGGGCACGCAGCCATTCGGGCACCGGCAAGATCGTCACGATCATCGGGCTGGTCAACGGCACCGCATACGAGGTGCAGGTGCGGGCCCGCAATGCCAACGGCGTGGGTCCGTGGTCGACCGCAGGGAAGACCACGCCGGTCTCGGTGCCGGCACGGCCGAACACCCCGACCCTGGAGGCGGGCCACGAGTCGCTGGTGGTGACCTGGGTTGCGCCGGCGGACAACGGTCTCGACATCACCGGCTACGACGTCGAGTACTGCACCGGCACCTGTCCCGCTACCTCAGATGACTGGACGGACGCCAGCGACACTGGCACCGAGACCAGGCACGAGATCGGAAGTCTCGACAATGGCACGGCCTACAAGGTGCGTGTCCGTGCCATCAACGGCCTCGGCGGTGCGGGCCTAGGCCTGGGCCCGTGGTCGCCGATTCGCACGGGCACGCCGAGGGCCCTGCCCGACGCCCCGAGCGCGCCAACTCTGGCAGCCGGTGACCGCCAGATCACCGTGACGTGGAGTGAGCCAGCTACCAACACCACGACGATCAATGGCTACAACATCCAGTACCGGTCATGCACGGCGACGCCGAGGGATTGCAGCTCGAATCCACGGTGGAGCGGATGGTCGACGAGAACCCACACCGACCTCACCAATCTCGAGTACGCGATCACGAGTCTCACGAACGCCGCCAAGTACGAGGTGCGGGTGCAGGCCCGCATTTCCGGCGGCGTCGGGCCCTATTCCGCAGCTGCAAGCGAAACACCACTCGGCAAACCGGCCAAGCCCGCGACGCCCACGCTGACCCTAGGCAACGAATCGCTGGTGGTGGCGTGGAAGGCCCCGGCGGACAACGGCGCCGCCATCACCAGCTACGACGTCGCGCGCTGCGTGAGCACGGCGGACTGCAGTCTCGACGGAGACTGGACATCACCGACGTCGATCACGGGCGACCCGGTGCCGACCACCGCCACGATCTCCGCATTGAACAACGGCACGACATACCGGGTGCGCGTCCGGGCCGTCAACAGTGTGGGCGACGGACCGTGGTCGTCGTCTGCATCGGGCACGCCGTCGTTGCGGCCCGACGCTCCCGGCCTTCCGAGCATCAACCCGGGCGACCGCAAGTTCAGCCTTTCGTGGGGTGAGCCGAGCGGCAACGGGCTGCCGATCACCCAGTACATCGTGGCGTACCGGGCATGCACGGCGACCGACTCTGACACCTCGGTCAAGACCTGTACCCCCCCCGCTGACGCGATCTGGGGGAACTGGGCTGAGCGCACCTATGGGGCCGCCAGTACCGCTGCGACGATCACCAGGCTGACCAATGGCACCAGGTACGAGGCGCGCGTGCGTGCTCGCAACGCCAACGGCCTCGGGCCTTGGTCACCCTCCGCAGCCACCACCCCCTTGGCAGCGCCGTCGACGCCGACCGGGTTGACGTTGGAGCGAGGCCACACCCAGCTCGTGGCGTCGTGGACTGCGTCGGCAGCCCGCGGCTCGACCATCAGCGGCTACACCGTGGAGTACCGGGATTGCACGGCCACACGGAAGGACTGCACCGTCAGCCCGAGGTGGAACGCGACGTGGATGTCGGAAACCGTCGCCGCTGGCACCACGACCGAGACGATCACCTCGCTGACCAACGACACCGCGTATCAAGTGCGAGTTCGGGCCGACAGCGACACGGGCGACAGCGGTTGGTCACAGATCAAGTCGGCCATCCCTGCTGCAGTGCCCGCCGCTCCGGTAGTCGGGACACCGGAGCCCGACGATCGCCAGCTGCGCGTCTCGTGGGAGGAGCCAGCTGATCGTGACTCGACGATCGAGCACTACGAGGTGGCGTATCGGGCCTGCACGGCGACCGGCGGCGACACCGCGGTCAAGACCTGCACGCCCCTCGCTGACGCGGCGTGGGGGAACTGGCGGCTGCACGGCGACACCGGCGCCAGCCTGTCGAGGATCATTACCGGCCTGACCAACGGCACCGCCTACCAGGTGCGGGCGCGAGCCCAGAACGAGAATGGCTGGGGGTCGTGGTCCGAAACGCCGGCGGTCGGCACGCCGGTGGGCGCGCCATCAGCACCCACCACACCGAGGGTGACCACAGGCAACCTTGAGTTGACGGTGAACTGGATCGTGCCGCGATCCAATGGCTCGGTCATCGACGGCTATGACGTGCGGTATCGAGCCTGCATCGCGACCAACGGCGACACCTCCGTGCTGACCTGCGCCGCAAATCCGGCATGGGCTGCCACCTGGGAAACACACGCCCATGCCGACGACAGCACCAGCACGACCATCGAGAGCTTGGTCAACGGCACTGCGTACCAGGTGCGAGTACGCGCCACGACCCCCGACGACCGCGAGAGTCCGTGGTCGTCGCCCACGGTCGGCATGCCGAGGGGCGCGCCCGACGCACCCGCTGTGACCCTGGCGTCGGGCAACCGGCGGCTGATCGTGACGTGGCCACGGCCGAACGCCCGGGGATCGACCATCACGAGCCTCCAGCTGCGGTACTGCGACAGCGACGATGCCGCGAAGGACTGCACCGGCGACTACGACGACTGGACGACCAGGACCGGAATCGGCTCGAGTACAACGAGCTACACGATCTCCGGGCTCGCCAACGACAACGCGCACCTCGTCGAGATGCGCACCCTCAGCAGGAGCCATGGCGACAGCGCCTGGACGAGTCAGCAAACTGGAATACCGGGCGGACCGAATCCGCCCTCGGCACCTCGACTTGCTGCTGGCAATGCCCAGATCACCGTGACGTGGACGGCACCCGCCATGAACCACTCAGCTATCACCGCATACCAAGTTGCATATTGCAACGACACCGACGACGACTGCTCCGCTGTCGGCGCTGGCTGGACAACGCAGCAGACCGTGTCCCACACCGACCTCACGAACCTGAGCGAGACGCTCGCATCCTTGATGAACGGCAAGAGCTACCGGGTTCGAGTCAGAGCCCAGAACACGCAGGGATGGGGCGTTTGGTCGTCTATGGCGACAGCGAGGCCCACATCGGCCTAGCAGCCCGCATCGTCGTCGCGTCGCCGAGTGGACTCCGCGCAAGATGTTGGTCAGATGCAGTGAGTCGTCTAGGTCGGCCTAGCATCTGCTCTGCGGCCGACGTCGCATCATCGAAGGCAAAGCGTCTGGGCGCCATGGGGGACGACAATGCGCAGCTGGAGCTCGATGAAGGAGTTCGAGGCGTTCTTGGACGGCGGCGGGCTGGTGGAGCCCGACGACGACATGCCCGACGCGTACCGCGAGGCGGTGTTCCGGTTCATCGAGATGCACGCCAACAGCGAGTACATGGGCGGGCTGACCGAGCGCGACTGGATCGCCAAGGCGCCGGGGCTTGCGAACAAGCTGACGGCGCTGGCCAAGACGCAGGACGAGATCGGCCACGCTCACCTGCTGTACATGGTGGCGGCGGACATGGGCGTGAAGACCCGCGACGAGATGACCGCCGACCTGCTCGCGGGGCGCACCACCTTTCACAACGTGTTCCACTACCGGGCGTACTCGTGGGGCGACCAGATCGCCATCGCCTATCTGGTCGATGCAGCGGCGCTGGCCAGCCAGCAGGCCGTCTTCAAGAACTGCAGCTACGGGCCGTACAAGCGCATCCTGCGGCGGATCATCGCCGAGGAGGGCTTCCACATGCGCAACGGCGAGGAGCTGTTGCTGAAGATGGCCAAGGGCACCGTCCAGCAGCACGAGATGATGCAGGAAGGCATCGACCGGTGGTGGTGGCCGTCGGTGCAGCTCTTCGGCCCCGACACGAGGCCCGACGACGTGCTGCTGCGCTGGCACATCAAATCGGAGCGCAACGAGGACCTTCGGGATCGGTTCGTGCAGAAGATGGTGCCGCAGCTGCAGGCGGCCGACTTCACCATTCCCGACCCGGATCTGCGTCAGGACCCTGAGACCGGTCGCTGGATCAGCGGCGAGATCGACTGGGACGCGCTGAAGGCTGCGATCGCAGGCCGCGGGCCCGACAGCGCCCGGCGCCTGAGCGATGCGCGTCTCGCTTGGGAAGGGGCGGCGTGGGTGCGGTCCGCCCTCGACGAAGCAGCAGCGGTGCCTGCATGAGCGACGGTCCGGATGGCACAGCCGCCATGGAGGCGGTGGCCGCGAACACAGCAGCCATGGAGGCGACGGTTCTCGAGGCCGTGTCGTCGGTGTGCGATCCCGAGTATCCCGACATCACCATCGCCGAGCTGGGCATCCTCGAGAGCGTCACGGTCCCCGACGGCGACAGCGCCATCCGCATCGAGTTGGTTCCCACCATGCTCGGCTGCCCGGCCCTCGACGTGATCGCCAGCGATGTCACTGCTGCGGCGCGCTCGGCGTGCATGGGCAGCGACGTGTCTGTGGAAGTGGTGTTCGTCGCCGACCCGGTATGGACCCCGGATCGCATCTCGCCGGATGCAGTGGAGTTCATGGCCCGCGAGTACTCGGTGGCTGTCCGCCGCGCGCGATCCCATGCGCCTTGCCCCATCTGCGGCAACGCCGCGCTGGAGCACCGGTCAGACTTCGGGCCGACGCCGTGCCGCAGCGTGGAATGGTGCCCGAGTTGCCGCAACCCCATCGAGGTGGTCGGCAGGGTTGACGTTCCGGTCGCCATGGAGGCGGCGCCGGCCAGCACGGTCGCCATCGGGGCGATGCCAGCAAGAGCGGTCCTCGCATGAAGACTTACGAGGTGTTCCTGAAGCGCCCGGGCAAGGACCCGTTCACCCACGTCGGCGCCCTCGAGGCGCCCGACGACGACCTGGCGCTCAGCTTTGCCCGCGACTGCTACGCCCGGCGCTCCGAGGGAGACCAGATGTGGGTGGTGGCCCGCGAATACCTGCTCGTTGCCGACGCTGTCGAGCTCGAAATGGCAGACCGTCCTCACCGCCACAACGACGGAGCGCTGCTGCGGGATCTGCGCCAGGCAGAAAGTTCGTCACCCTCATGAACGGCTTGGCGTCGGCAGGCATCGAGGGCGCGCACGATGTCGTGCTGGCGCTCGCCGACGACGAGCTGTGCATCGGTCAGAACCTGGCGTGGTGGATCGCCGTGGGGCCGTTCCTCGAGGAGGATCTGGCGCTGACGTCCATCAGTCAGGACGAGCTGGGCCACGCCCGGGCGCTCTACGGGTTGCTTGGAGACGACATTGATGCGTTGGCCTATGGCCGCCAGCCGCACGAGTACCGCAGCGCGCATCTCACCGAGCTGCCCTGCCGCGTCTGGGGCGAGACGCTGGTCCGGCACTTCCTGTACGACACCGCCGAGACCGTCCGCTGGGCGGCACTGGCGGACTCGTCGTGGGAAGCCCTTGGCGCTGTGGCGCGCCGAGCCTTGGCTGAGGAACGGTCGCACCTACGCCACGCGTCGGGGCTGCTGTCACGATTGCTGCGCACCGGCGCAGGCCGCTCGCAACTGCTCCCGCTGTTCGATCAGCTCGGCCCGATGGCGTGCGAGCTGTTCGAGCTGCCGCCCGGCTGCTCCGCGGATGACCTCGTCGCGGCGGGCGTCATGTCTCGCCCGGTGAGCGACCAGCGTGCCGAATGGCAGACAATGGTGGACGACGCCGTCGCTGGGGCCGGGTATCAGCCACGATGGCCTGACCACACCGGTCCCGCACCTGCGGCAGAAGGCCGCGCCGGACGGCGCTCGCCCCATTTCGCCGCGCTGCACGCGGAGATGGTCGAGGTGCTCTCGCTGGATCCATCTGCGCGCTGGTAGCTCGGCCGCTTCCCGGTCGCCTGCCCATACCTTGGTGCTTCAGTGCGGGTCGGGATTGCAGCCGTCTGCTGGGTGTCGGCGATGGGTCGGCGGATCGATTCACAGCAGGCCGCCGTGCCAGAGGCGCCGGGCGAAGTCGTCGGCGCTGATGATGTCAATGCCATCGTGAGTGCGCCGCGGGCGGGGTTCGAGGGACACAACGATCCTCTGGTCGAGGCCGGGGTGCTCTTGGGCGATGGTGCGAAGGCCGGTGAGGTGCCGGTTGGCGATCTTGGCAGAGGCTTTGGCCTCGATCGCCAGCCGCATGTCGCCGATGACGAAGTCGACTTCGATGCCGCTAGGGAGCCGCCAGTAGGCGAGCCGGTCGTCGAGTTCGCGGTATGCGATGTACGCGCGGAGCTCGTGGTGGACCCAGTTCTCGAATGCCCTGCCGTAGGCGTCCGAGCTGCGCTGCAGTTCGCCGCGGCGGGCCAGCCGGTTCACGATGCCGACGTCGGCGAAATAGAACTTTGGCGCGCCAGCCAGCCTTCTCTTGGCTCGCTGCTGCCAGCGCGGCAGCCAACGTCCGAGCAGTGTGTCTTCGAGGATGCCGAAGTGGGCTTTGGCAGTCGGTGCCGACACGCCGCAGTCGCGGGCGATGTTGGTGAAGCTGACCGGCTCGCAGTCGCTGAGGGCGGCAGCGTCGAGAAACTCCGAGAAGGCGGGCAGGTTGCGCACCAAGCCGTCGGCGGCGACTTCCTCGCGCAGGTAGTCGGCGATGTAGGCGTCCAGCAGGCGGCGCGGTCGGCTTGATTCGTACATCCGCGGCAGGTATCCGTGGTTGAGCAGTCGGTCGAGGTCGAATCTGTCTCCGAGTTCTGCGGAGACGAGGCCTCGGAGTTCGTAGCGCACCGCGCGGCCGCCGAGCAGGTTGGCGGCACCGTGCCGCACCTTGCGGGCGCTCGAGCCGCACAGGGCGAAACTCAGACTGCCGTTCTCGATCAGCCAGTGCACCTCGTCAAGCAGGGCCGGGACTTTCTGGATCTCGTCGATGACGACATGGCGTGACGGTCCGGACCCGGCGGCCTCGAGTTCTTGACGCAGCATCTCCGGGCGTGTGGCGTATCTGCGGAATTCGTCCGCCTTGAGCAGATCTACCCATCTGGCATCGGGATAGCGCTGCCGCAGCAAGGTGCTCTTGCCTGCCTGACGCGGCCCCCACAAGAAAAAGGTCTCGGTGCCCGGTTCGGGCAGCCACAGTTCTCGCTGAAACACCTACTTTAGAATATCATGATAATCGAATGTCACTATTGCGGTGGGCGATGCGGGCTGCGGCGGCTTGGTCGTCCAATTCGATGGTGGCGAGAGCGTCACGGCAGGCGCGTGCGTTCCATGGGCGCATGTCGCCGCTGGCGCGTGGGTACTGCTCGGCGTCGAGCACAGCGGGGATGGCACGCCACGGGCGGCCTTGAGCGCGCAGTTCGGCGATGCGGCGGCCCGCAGCGCGTGTGCGGTCGCTGGGCGGGCGGCCGAGGCGGACGCCTGATCGGCGGGCGGCCCGGAGGGCTTCGGTGGTGCGGCGGCTGATGAGGCCGCGTTCGAGTTCTGCCATGGCGGCCATGACGGTGAGCACGGCGCGCCCTTCGGGGGTGCCCGAGTCCATGAGCCCGATCACGACGAGGCGCCACTGTTGGGCCTGGGCGCGGTCGGCGACTTCGAGTATGTCGCGGGTGTTGCGGGCGAGCCGGTCCAGGGCGGGCACGACGAGCGCGTGGGCCTCGCCGTCGGCGAGCATCTTGAGGGCGCGGGCGAGGCCGGGTCGTTTGTCGGGGGCCAGGCCGCCGGAGCGGCCTTGGTCGGCGATCCACTCGCCGGGGGTGATGCCCATGGCGTGGCAGTACGCCTCGGCGCGTGTGCGCTGGGCGGCGAGGCCGTGGCCGGTGTCGGCCTGCTCGCGGGTCGACACGCGTCCGTAGCACAGGCCCAGCGTCGACGAACGGGTCGGTGTCGTCGTGTCGGCCATGCCTCAAGTGTGCCGGTATTCGTTCGTATCATACCTAACGCTGTCGGGCGCTGCAACACGCTGCCGCCGGGCCGTTGCCTGAGTCGGCATCGGCTGCTCCGTGTGACCGCAGACCCCTGTAGCCGCTGGGAAGCCTCGACTCGGCAGCCTCGCGGCCACCTCTCGGGGTCTCGTCACCCGCAGTGTCCGTTTGCGTCCGTTCGGGATGAGTGCAAAACGAAGGATTCGCGGCAGCGCCGGCCGAGCGGCCGGAACGCACGCATGGGTCCCACCGCACCGGCGGCGCAGCCGCGGATCGCCCGTATACGCCGATCCGCGTCTGAAGGACCATCCCGATGCCCAAACGAATCCTCGCAGCGCTGTGTGCCCTGCTCGTCGCCGCGTCCACCCTCGCTGTGGTCGCCGGCCCCGCGGCGGCCCACACCAAGACCAAGACCGTCAAGCGCTGCGCCTATGACCCGTTCGCCGGCAACCAGTGCTGGAACCAGACCGTCAGCGTCAGCCACACCCACTCATGCGGCGCTGGCATGACCGGCACCTATCCGAACTGCTACCCCGTCGTGCCCGCCAACCAGAACTGCGGAGCAGGCACGACCGGCACGTTCCCGAACTGCTACCCGATCCCCACCAGCACCGGTAGCAGCCAAGGCGGCGGCAGCGACAGCCAAGACGGAGACGGCCAACAGCAGGGCGACGGCCAAGAACAGGGCGGCGGCCAAGACGGCGACGACCCCGACCCCGAACCGACGACCACGACCAACCCCTGCGAGCCGTGGCCGTCCTGCAACCAGAGCAGCGACCCCAAGCCCGAAACCACGACCACAACCAGCAACGACCCCTGCGGCGACTACGCAGACGACCTGATCGCAGCGCTGAATCAGCCCAACAGCGACGGGAGCTACAGCCTGCCCAATCACCCGGAAGGGTGCAGCGGTGCTTCGACTCGGGAGATGCTCGGTCGCGTGAGGGTCTTCGGCGCAGACGCCGCACGTCTGTTCAAGCAAGCATTCGAAAAGGCGATGGAGTATCAGGGAGAAGCGACCGAGAACCAAGGCGAGATGTTCGACGGGATCGACGAACTCCTCACGGAACTCGCGAAGCTCTGGGACGAAACACCCAACCCCGCCAAGGCCGCTGCTCTAGGGCTAGCGTGCTTCTTCTTGATACCGGCTGAAGAAGTATCAAGCCTGACGCCCGCTGGCACAGCGGTAACCGCTGCGCAGGTTGCCACATGTAGCGCTGCCCTTGGGTTGGCCTCAGAGATAATCTCAAACGCAGCGAGCGATTCGGATGACGGGAACGGCCAAGGCGAGAACGACGGCAGCTCCAATGATGACACGGGCAGCATGCCGAGCACCCCAGCCGAATGGGACAAAGCCGTCGAGAAAGCCGAGAAGGACCGCAGCCTCACCTCCGCCGAGGTGTATGAGATCCAGAACCAGCGCGACTGTGCCTACAATCGCCCGTGGGCGACTAACTGCCCATGAGTGCCACGGACTACCCTGACACCATGAGCACCGACACCATGGGCACCGGCACCGTGAAACGGGGTAAGCGCGCCCTGCGAACGGCTGCGCTGATCACGATTGGTGCGGCAGCGGCCTACTTGGTCCAGCTACTGAGTACCGGTATGGCTCTAGCGGCAGTAGCACTCTTGTGCAGCATCGCCATCGTCGGCATGGCTTCCAAGCAGGCGAAGGAACGCCGTCGCGAGGCTGCTGCTGCGGGTTCGTAGGAAGCCTGTTCGTCTCTCTTCCCGTTCGGGCTTGCCTGTTCGGGAAGAGAGACGGCGGCTGAGTAGGCGAACCTCTTCCTACTGTGGCGTCTCATCGGCGGTGTTATGGGGGCGTGGGGGCAGGTTCCTTCAGCGAGCTGCTGACTCACGAGGGAGACCTACGCCCGCGCCGTCGCGAGCATCGCCCATTGATACCGCCGCGGAGTTGGTGCTGGGGGTTAGGTTCGTAGGCCCAGCCGAGCTCCGCCACCGAGGGTGTGTCAGATGTTCTGTGTAAGCGGGGTGGTCGGTGGTGATGTTAGAGC
>VYDH01000016.1:0-206653 GCA_009843525.1 Acidimicrobiales bacterium
ATCTTCGACACCATGGCCGCATATATGCAACAAATTCCCCACTCAGGACACTAGCTAGTCAGCGCGAAGCGCGCACGAGCTAACCAGCGCGAAGCGCGCGCCAGCTAGAGGCTGAGCGGGCGCTGCCCTTCGGTACTCTCGCTATGCGTGACAGCGCGCGCGTCCACGCAGATCGTCCAGGTGACCGGCCGCGAAGTCCTCGATTCCCGTGGCAATCCCACGACCGAAGCCGAGGTGCGGACTGCAGGCGGCGCCGTGGGCCGCGCCATCGTGCCCTCAGGTGCCTCGACGGGACAATTCGAGGCCGTTGAGTTGCGGGACGGCGGCGAGCGATATGGCGGCAAGGGGGTCGCCGTCGCCGTAGGGCATGTGAACGGCGAGATCGCAGAAGCGCTGGTAGGTCTCGATGCCGTCGATCAGCGGTCGGTCGACCACACGCTGATCGTGCTCGACGCGACGATGAACAAGGCTCGATTGGGCGCGAACGCCGTGCTGGCCGCCTCCCTGGCCTCAGCACACGCGGCGGCAGCGACGCTGGGGCTGCCGCTCTACCGCCACGTCGGCGGTGCCAATGCACATGTGCTGCCCACGCCGATGATGAATGTCATCAACGGCGGTGAGCATGCCGACAACAACGTGGATCTGCAGGAGTTCATGATCGTCCCGGTCGGTGCGGCGTCATATTCCGAAGCGCTGCGGTGGGGCACCGAGACGTATCACGTGCTGCGCGGCGTTCTGCGCTCGCGCGGGCTCTCGACGGCCGTCGGCGACGAAGGCGGGTTCGCCCCCGACCTGGAGTCCAACGAGGCGGCGCTGGCGCTGCTGATCGAAGCGATCAGCGAAACCGGTTTCGAGCCTGGCGCCGACATGGCGCTCGCACTCGACGTGGCATCCACCGAGTTCTACGCCGACGGCGTCTACACCCTGGCTGGCGAGGGACGCCAGCTCGACGCTGCCGGATTTGCCGGCTATCTGGCCGACCTGTGCGAGCGCTACCCGATCTGCTCAGTCGAGGACGGTATGGCCGAGGACGACTGGGACGGCTGGTCGACGCTCGGCGACTTGGTTGGCGAGCGAGTCCAGCTCGTCGGCGATGACCTCTTCGTCACGAATATCGAGCGGCTGGGGCGCGGCATTGCTGCCGGCGTCGCCAACAGCGTGCTGGTGAAGGTCAACCAGATCGGCACGCTTACCGAGACGCTCGACGCTGTCGAGTTGGCAGGGCGGTCCGGCTACACCGCGGTCATGTCGCACCGCTCGGGCGAGACCGAGGACACCACCATTGCCGACTTGGCGGTAGCCACCAACTGCGGGCAGATCAAGACCGGCGCGCCGGCACGGTCCGATCGGGTCGCCAAGTACAACCGGCTGCTGCGCATCGAGGAAGAGCTCGGCGAAGATGCCGCGTACCGGGGCGGCAGCTCGCTTGCCCGTGACCCATAGACCCCGTTTGCCAGAGGCACAGCACCCATGAAGCCCCCGAGCCCATGAGTACGGCGCCGGCGGACCTGCCGACGCAAGCTCGCCGTCGGGACGGTCGACCTCGACCTCTGGCGGTGCTCATCAGCTTGGTGATCGTGGTGAGCGCCGTCGGCCTGCTGGCGGTGCTGCTGTTCCCTTGGCAGTCGCTGACGTCTCAGCGGCGCAGCATTGACCACGCCGCCGACACGCTCGAGCGGCTGCAGGCGGAGACATCCCACCTGGCTGTCCAAGTGGCCGAGGCCAAGGATCCGGTGGTGGTGGAGCGGATCGCGCGTGAGCAGCTCTCGCTGGTGCGCGAGGGTGACACCCTGTATCGCCTCAATGTGGATCCTGCCGACGTGATCACGCTGCCGTCGTCGTGGCCGCTGCCGGGCGTGGCCCACCTGCTCGGCGACGGCGAGGGTTGACGCGTCGCTTTCCGCCCATGCTGGCTCCGCTCACGGGACGCTCGGGCCCGGGGGCTCAGCCTCTGAGCTAGTCGGTCATGATCTGCAGGGCCCGCCCGATGATCGCATTGCGGTGAGCGTCGGGCTCCACACCGCTCTGCTCGAGCGACAGGCGGATCGTGCCCACCGCGGCCGCCGCACGGATCCGATCCTCGACTTCGGGAGCAGATCCGGTGAGCCAGGCAAAGAGGTCTCTGGCTTGGGCTCGCAGCCGTTGACCGACCGCGCTCTGCTGAACGTCGACGTCGTCGGCGACGAGCCGGAACGCCACGATGTCGCGGGCCAGCAGGTCGAAGTAGCGATCGAGCACCTCCCGCAGGGCCTCCGGCGTCGGCTCCAGTTGGGCCATCCTGGCGATGATCGTCTCGCCGTCGCGTTCCATCGGGGCCAAGACCCCAGCGAGCACGTCTTCTTTCCCGGTGAAGTGGTAGTAGAGCGCCGCAGGCGTGAGGCCGAGTCCCGAGGTGAGCTGCCGGATCGACGTACCGCGGTAGCCCTGCCGGGCGAACAGGTCACGGGCCCGCTGCAGGATCGAGTCATGTGTGTCCGGCTGCACCGGTTCGCATGCGCGTTCGGAAGCGCTGCCAGTACCTGGTAAGGCCTGCTCGCCGGCCACATCGCCAAACTACTGCCGGGCTTGCGAGCCGCCTGTCAACAGAGGTCACGCCGGCAGCGAGCCGGGCCGCGATCCCGCCAATTGTTGCCCGCTCTTGTTCGCTTCGCTCACGGGCCGCTCGGGCCACGGCTGCGCCTGTCGGCGCAGCCTCCCCGTGTCTGCGCGTGACCGCCGCATGGTGCATGATGGTGCGCGCTCGGCCCTCGCGGCCGCGTGCAACGCCGCCCGGCCTCACGGCCGCGGAACAATATGCTCGGCCCCGAGGCCGACGAGACGGGAGAGGTCATAGTGGAGATCAGCGTCACGGTGAACGGTGAGACTCGTACCGGCGATGTCGAACCGCGCACGCTGCTCGTGTACTGGCTGCGGGACGACCTGCGGCTGACAGGCACGAACATCGGCTGCGATACGTCCTCGTGCGGCGCCTGCACAGTGCATGTGAACGGCGAATCGGTGAAATCGTGCACGATGCTGGCGGTGCAGGCTGACGGCGAGGACATCCTGACCATCGAGGGCTTGGCGCCGTCCGAAGACGAACTGCATCCGATGCAGGAAGCCTTCCGCCAGAACCACGGCCTGCAGTGCGGCTACTGCACTCCCGGCATGGTTATGGCGGCCGTATCACTGCTCGAGGAGAATCCCGACCCGTCCGAGCGAGAAGTCCGCTTGGGACTGGAAGGGAACCTGTGCCGCTGCACGGGGTACCACAACATCGTCAAATCGGTGCTGGCCTGCGCGGCCGGCGAGACAGCGGCCTGAGGGGAGCGCAGCAATGATTCCTGCAGCATTCGACTACGTACGGGCCGACTCTGCGGAGGAGGCCATAGCGCTGCTCGGCGAGCATGGCGACGAGGCCAAGCTGCTGGCCGGCGGCCATTCGCTGCTGCCGATGATGAAGCTCCGCTTGGCGGTGCCGAGCGTGCTCGTGGACATCGGCCGTGTCAGCGATCTCAGCTACATCAACGATGGCGGCGATCACATCGCTGTCGGCGCGCTCACTCGCCACCGTGCGCTGGAGACCAGTGAGCTGCTGGCGGCCGAGTGCCCGCTGCTCGGCCATGTCGCCGGCGAGGTGGGCGACCCGCAGGTGCGTCACCGCGGCACCATCGGCGGCTCGCTGGCTCACTCGGATCCAGCGTCCGACTTGCCGGCGGCCGTGCTTGCCTTGGGCGGCACCCTCGTTGCGCAAGGTCCGAACGGCAGCCGTGAGATCTCTGCCGGCGACTTCTTCACCGGCTACTTCGAATCGGCGCTGGCCGACGACGAGATGCTGACCGAGATCCGGGTTCCGAAGGCTCCCGGCAGCGGCTGGAACTACCAGAAGTTCAACCGGCGGGCCCAGGACTGGGCAATCGTCGGCGCTGCCGCGGTGACCGTCAACGGTGGCACGAATGTGGCGCTGGTGAACATGGGCTCAGTGCCGCTGCGTGCCAGTGCGGTCGAGGCGGCGCTGGCAGGCGGGGCCTCTGCTGCTGATGCTGCCGAGCAGGCCGCCGAGGGCACGGATGCCCCCACGGATCTGAACGCCACGCCGGACTACCGCAACCACCTCGCTCGGGTGCTCACCCGCCGAGCACTCGAAGCAGCCGGCGTCTCCTAGGTCGGCTCTCAGGCGGGAGCCCGCCGGGCAGCTGCCCGAACGCGGCTCGGCAAAAGCGATCAGTCCAGCAGGCCGGTGGCTTGGCCGCCGTCGATGAGCAGGCCAGTGCCGGTGATGAACTTGGCTTGCTCGCTGCACAGGAACGCGACTGCGCTGCCGAAGTCGTCAGACTCGCCGCAGATGCCCATCGGGTTGCTCTGGCCTGCCTGATCTCGGTCCATCATCTTGGAGACACGATCGGTCCAATGCGAGCCGGGCTGAGCCGAGTTCACCGTCACCCCGTCGGCCGCCACTTCCCTGGCCGTGATCTTGAGGAAACTGGTCAACCCGGCTCGTGCGACCGAGCTGGCGAGCAGGAACGGGATGGGCTGCTTGACGCCGACACTGGTGATGGCGCACACCCGACCCCAGCCGCGCTCGCGCATCGGCGGGATGGCAACCCGGCACATTTCGATCATGGCCTTGCAGTTCATGTCGAAGGCCATCTGGTAGGCGTCGATCTCGGTGCTCTCGAACATGCCGGGAGGCGGGCCGCCGGCATTGGTGACCAGGATGTCCACTGAGCCGAGCCCGGCAATGGCCTGCTCGACGAAGCTGCGTCCTTCGGCGGGGTTGCTCAGGTCGGCCGTGATGGCCAGCACCTCGCCCTCGATCTCTGCGGCCGCCGCCGCTAGACGGTCAGGGTCGCGGCCGCAGATGGCCACCCGCACGCCGTCGGCGGCGAGCGCTTTCGCCGAGCCGAGTCCCAACCCGGCCGATCCTGCGGCCACCGCTGCAGTGCGTCCCGCAATTCCCAAGTCCATCGTCGCTTCCCCTGTCTCGACCCGCTGTGGCTATACCAAGCTGGTGTGTGGTCGCCCGGAACCGTAGCCAACCCCCGCACGGCGATGCGTGCCTGCGAGCCCCACCGTAGGACTCGTGCGCCGTAGCATCGAAGCGTGAGCGCGACTGCGGCACCGCCGACGCACGACGACCTCGTGGCGAAGATGACCGGCGGCATGATGCGCTCGGACCTGCCCCGGTTCGAGGGCTCGGACCGCCTGCGTCCAGATGGACGGCCGCGGCCGGAGTTTCGGGCTGAGCTGCGTCGCATTCCCAATGCGATCAATGCACTGGAGGCGCTGCTCACGATGGCGGCGCCGGTGGCCGTCATCGCCGCGGTGGTTGCTATCGGGCACTGGCTCGCTGTCGTTGCTGCTGTGCCTGTCATCGGCACGCTGCAGCTGCGGATGTTCGTGCTGCACCACGAGGCGGCGCACCGGCTGCTGTTCTCGAACCGCTGGCTGAATGACCGGATCGGGATCAACCTGGTGGGTTGGTTCCCGTTCGGCACCGGCGCTCACCACTACCGCCGGGGCCACGCCAACCACCACCGCGACGAGTTCGGCCCCCGGGAGCCCGACTTCCTGCTGTACTCGTTCTACCCGATCGCCTGGCGGTCGCTCCGTCGAAAGTTCGTGCGGGATGCGGTGGGCGTGTCGGCATGGCGCATCGTCAAGCCCCGGTTCACCGGCTTGGTCAAGCTCAAGTTCCTGCCGCTCAGCCTGCGGTTCTTCGCCGGTCAGGCGATCGTGTTCACAGCGTTCTGGCTCGCAGGGCACCCATGGCTGTACCTGTTCTTGTGGGCGGTTCCCTTCTTCACCTGGTATCAGATCATCAACCGGCTGCGGGCCATCGCCGAGCATGGCGGCATGACCCGTACCCCCGACCGTCGCAATACCACGCATCACATCCGCCAGAGCTGGCTGGCCCGGGTGCTGTTCGTGCCGTACCACGTCGGTCACCACCTGGCACACCATGTTGACTCCGGCGTGCCGGCCCGCAACCTGCGCCGGTTGAACAGTGCACTGATCGAAGACGGTTACCTGCCAGCCGACGCCTCGTGGCCGACCTACCGCTCGCTCTGGCGGGCGCTCGCCGCTGGGTCACCCGAGCCCGCTTCGCAGCAGTCCTAGGGCGCCGGCGGGGACGGGCCGACGGGTCAGGGCCGCCGTCGAATACGTTTCGTGGCCATGTCGCGACTGAAATCCACCCAGCTCGGTTCGAACTGCGGTCTCCAGGTGTCGGAGCTCTGCTTGGGAACCATGAACTTCGGCGTGCCCGGACGGGGCCACCAGGGCGACTGGACCCTGGGCGTCGAGCAGGCCCGCCCCATCTTCGAGGCCGCCATCGAGCGCGGCCTGTACTACTTCGACTGCGCCGATGTCTACGGGGTGGGTGCGTCGGAAGAGGTGGTGGGCCAGATCCTGCGCGAGCTGCTGCCGCGCGAGCAGTACGTGCTCACCACCAAGGTGTCGATTCCGATGGGGCGCAATCCCAACGAGGGCGGCCTGAGCCGCAAGCACATCATGGAGGGGGTCGACAACTCGCTGCGCCGCCTCGGCGTCGACTATGTGGACCAGCTGATCATCCACCGCCACCCCCACGGCATCCCCGGAAGCGCCGACACGCCGATCGCTGAGTCTTTGGAGGCATTACACGATGTGGTCAAGGCGGGCAAGGCGCTGTACCTCGGCGGCTCGTCGATGTTCGCGTGGCAGTTCGCGGAGCTGCAGCTCACCGCCGAGATGCACGGCTGGACCAAGTTCGTGTCGATGCAGAACCACTACAACCTCATCTATCGCGAGGAGGAGCGGGAGATGAACCCGTACTGCGTCAGCACGGGAGTCGCACTGACGCCCTGGTCGCCGCTGGCGCGGGGCATTCTCACCGGGTCCTACCAAGGCAGCCTCGACGCCGGCACAACCGACCGCTCCAAGGGCCAGGACCGTGCTCGCACCGAAAGCCTCTACCTGGGCGAGCGCGACTTCGACATCGCTGCGCGGGTGTCCGAGCTGGCCGAGCGACTCGATGTGCGCCCCGCCCAGATCGCCTTGGCGTGGCTCACCAACAAACCCGAGATCACCGCCCCCGTGGTCGGCGTGTCCAAGATCAGCCAGCTCGACCAGCTTGCCGAGGCCACCACCATCGAGCTGAGCGCGGACGACACGACCTACCTGGAAGAGCTCTACCAGCCCGTCGACAACCTGCTCTCGCTCGGCACCAGCTGACACCGAAGAGCGGTCCGCCGATGCGCGACGGCGGCCGCCAAGCGCAACTGGGCACACCACTAGCGTGCGATTCGCATGCCGGTGCTGCTGGGCGCTGCGGCGTCGGTCTTGATCGGCGTATCCGACTACTTCGGTCGTTACTGCAGCCGACGCGCGCGGGCCATGACCGCAGTCGGCACCGCGTTCATGGGCGGACTGGTCGTGACGGTGGTGCTGCTGTTGCTGGTGCCGGGCTCGCCCGGCGGCGCGGCCCTCGCGCTCGGGGCTGTATCGGGAGTCTTGATGGCGCTCGCGCTCTCGGCGATGTGGCACAGCATGGCCGTGTCCTCCGCAGCGATCGCCTCGCCGGTGGTCGCCGCCTCCACCGCGCTGGGGCCGCTGGCATACGGGCTCGCGGCTGGCGAGCGGCCCTCGTCGGTGGTGGCCGCAGGCATCGCCGTGACCATCGCCGGGTTGCTGGCCGCGGTCATCGTGCCGGACTTGCGCGGAGACATCGGGCGCGGCATCGCCTTCGCACTGCTGGCGGGAGTCTCGTTCGCGACAGCCACGGTGCTGTTGGGCGAGACCAATCTTGACAGCGGCATGTGGCCGGCGGTCACCCAGCGGACGGCGGCGCTGGCGTGCATGCTGGCGGTGACCAGGGTCCGGCGGATACCGCAGATACTGCCTCCCTCGCTCCGCCTCGCTGGCTTCGCAGGGGGAGTGGCCGGCGGGGCCGGCATGGGCGCCTTCATCGCCGGGCTGCAACGCGGCCCGCTCAGCGAAGTCGCCGTCGCAGCGTCGCTGTATCCGGTGGTGACGATCGCTCTGGCGGTGCTCTTCGATGACGACACGCTGCGCTGGTGGCAGGGCATCGGCATCGCTGCGGCACTGGCCGGCACGTCGATGATCGCCGTGGGCTGAGCACGACAGGCGGTCGAGTCCTGAACTTGCCCGCATCTGCGAGTTGAACAATTTTCATGACTCTTGCCGAATTCGTGAGAGATACTGGGCTATTGGGGAACAGCCCGACGGCCAGGGGGATTCGGAACACCGCGATGGCGTACTTCGATCTGGGCTCGTATCGCTGGCCGGTCACGACGTCTGACGCCGAAGCCCAGCTCTGGTTCGACCGCGGCATGGCGTGGTGCTACGGCTTCCATCATGAAGAGGCGATCGCCTGCTTCGAGCGCGCACTGTTGCACGACGTCAACTTCGCCATGGCGCACTGGGGCATCGCGTACGCCGTCGGCCCGAACTACAACAAGCCGTGGGAAGATTTCGATGAGGACGATCTGCGCTCTTCGCTCGACCGGGCACGGACCGAGGCAGCGGCGGCCGCGTCTGCCTCAGCCGGCACCGGTGATCTCGAACGCGCGCTGATCGGCGCGCTGGCGTGCCGCTACCCGTCGCAGCCCGAAGCGCCCGACGAAGACGACTTCCGGCGATGGAACAACGCGTACGCGGACGCAATGCGCGAGGTCCACCGGTCGCACCGCGGCGACCTGGATGTCTGCTCCCTGTTCGCCGAGGCGATCATGAACCGCACCCCTTGGGAGCTGTGGGACCTGGTCACCGGAGAGCCGGCGGAGGGCGCGGGCACGCTTGAGGCGGTCGATGTGCTGGAGACTGCCTTCGAGACGCTCGACGCCGAAGGCGCCAACCGTCACCTGGGCTTGCTGCACATGTACATCCATCTCATGGAGATGTCGCCGCATCCTGAGCGGGCCTTGCCCGCCGGCGACCGGCTCGTCGATCTGGCGCCCGACGCAGGGCACCTGGTCCATATGCCGACCCATATCGACGTGCTGTGCGGCCACTACCACAACGTCGTCACCCGCAACTCGGCCGCCATCGTGGCCGACCGGAAGTATCTGGACCTCAAGGGTCCCATGAACTTCTATTCCGCCTACCGCTGCCATGACTACCACTTCAAGGTGTATGGGGCGATGCTGGCCGGCCAGTACACCCCAGCCCTTGAGGCGGCCGAGGAGATGAACCGCACGCTGCCGGAGGAACTGCTGCGAACCGGCTCGCCGCCCATGGCCGACTGGCTGGAAGGGTTCGTGGCGATCAAGCAGCACGTGTTCGTGCGCTTTGGCAAGTGGCACGAGATCCTCGACCAGCACCTGCCCTTCGACCAACAGTTCTATTGCGTCACCACCGCCATGATGCGCTACGCCCGCACGGTTGCCTACGCCTCGCTGAGCCAGGTTGACGATGCGCTGGCCGAACGTGAGGAATTCCTCGCCGCCAAGGCCCAGGTGCTGCCCAGCCGCACGCTGTTCAACAACACCGGTCTGGACATCCTCACCGTGGCAGAGGCCATGCTGAACGGCGAGGTGGAGTACCGGTGCGGCAACTTCGACGTCGCGTTCAATCATCTTCGCCACGCGGTGGAGCTCGACGACAACCTGCCCTACGACGAGCCTTGGGGCTGGATGCAGCCGACACGCCATGCGCTGGCCGCGTTGCTGTCGGAGCAAGGCCAGTACGACGAGGCCGAGGCGCTGTACAGAGCCGACTTGGGCTTGGACGATCAGCTGCGCCGGCCCTGCCAGCACCCCGACAACGTCTGGAGCCTGCACGGTCTGCACGAGTGCCTCGTGCGGCGAGGGGAGACGGTGGAGGAACCGCTGATTCGCCAGCGCCTCGATCTCGCCATCGCACGGGCAGACGTGCCCATCACAGCGTCCTGCTTCTGCCGGTTGGAAACGATCTCATAGCGCGGCCTGCGAAGCCGTAGCCTTGGCCGCTGTGTTCACGGCGCCCGGTACTACTGCTGATGTCTCGGCGGCGCTGACTGAGCATGGCTACCTGCCCGACGAAGGGCTGTCGACGGTGGTGTACCTGTCGGTCACCATGGGTCGTCCCCTCTTCCTGGAGGGCGATGCCGGCGTGGGCAAGACCGAGTTGGCAAAGGTGCTCGCGGCCTGGATCGGCGGGGAGTTCATCCGCCTGCAGTGCTACGAGGGCATCGACGCCGCTCAGGCGCTCTACGAATGGGACTACACGCGCCAGCTCCTCCACTTGCGCACCGCAGAGGCTGCGGGACGCGCTGCGGCCGACGCCGAGGCCATCGAGGACGAGCTGTATTCGGAACGCTTTCTGATCCGCCGGCCGCTGCTGCGGGCTATCGATCACGACGACGTCACGCCCGCAGTGCTGCTGATCGACGAAGTGGATCGGGCCGACGACGAGTTCGAGGCCTTCCTGCTCGAGGTGCTGTCGGACTTCACGGTCACCGTGCCCGAGCTGGGCACCATCACAGCGGCCCGGCCACCGCTTGTGGTGGTCACCTCCAACCGGACCCGCGACGTGCACGATGCGCTCAAGCGCCGCTGCCTGTACCACTGGGTCTCGCACCCGTCGGTCGACCGTGAGGTCGAGATCGTCAAGCTCAAGTTGCCTGACGTGGACGGCGCGCTCGCACGGCAGGTGGCCTCCGCCGTGTCGGTGATGCGCGAGATGCGGCTGTACAAGCCCCCGGGTGTGGCCGAGACCATCGACTGGGCCACGGCCTTGGGGCGTCTCGGTGCCGCCGAATTGGACACTCCCATGCTTGAAGCCACGCTGGGGACGGTGCTGAAGTACCGCGAGGACCAGCAACGGGTCACATCGGTCGGGATGGAGATGATCATGGCCGCCGTCGCCGAGGCCTGAGGGCCGCGTGGCTGAGCCCCGGGCCCGAGCGGCCCGTGAGCCCAATCGCATCAGCACGGGGAACAAGAGCGGGACGCCATGAGCGGCGCCACCGGCACGGATCTCGGTGCCCCCGCGCCGGCACCCGACGGCCACGTCAACGAGCCTGAGCGCCTGGCTTCAGCCTTCTCGTCGATCCTGCGTGGCGCGGGGCTGACCGTCACCATCCGCCGTGTCATGGCATTCACCGAAGCGCTGCGACTGCTGGGAGTTGCCAGCCGTGAAGACGTGTACTGGGCAGGCCGCGCAACGCTGGTGGGCAGTCCGGCTGACATCGGTGTCTACGACCGGGCCTTCGCGGTGTTCTGGGAAGGCCGTGCGCCTAGCGGGATCATCGTGGAGCTGCCGCCGATCTCGGTGACCCTGGCCACCGACACCGACGACGACAGCGCTGCATCGCCGCCAGGCGACGGCGATGAGCCCGATGCCGGCCCGACACTGCGGGTCCGCTACAGCGATGTCGAGACGCTGCGCCACAAAGACTTCGCCGATTGCAGCGATGGCGAGCTGTCCGAGCTGCATGCCCTGATGGGCGAGCTGCGCTTCCAGGCAGTCACCCGTCGCTCGCGGCGGGCCGTTCGGGCCAAGCGCATCTCCCGGCGGCCGGACCTGCGTCGCACCATCCGCCGTGCGCTGAGGACGGGCGGCGAGGCCATCCGGCGCGAGTTCCTGGTCGGCGACCGCAAGCCGCGCCGTTTGGTGCTGCTGCTCGACGTGTCGGGCTCCATGGAGCCCTACGCCCGGGCGCTGGTGCGGTTCGCCCACGCCGCGGTGATCGGCCGCACCCGGGTGGAGGCGTTCACGATCGGCACCCGGCTCACCCGGGTCACCCGCGAGCTGTCATCCCGTGACCCCGACGCCGGGTTGGCGGCCGCTGCCGACTCGGTGCAGGACTGGTCGGGCGGCACTCGGCTGGGCGCGACGCTGCATGAATTCAACGATCGCTGGGGAGTGCGGGGCCATGCGCGCGGGGCCATCGTGGTGATCTGCTCGGACGGCTGGGACCGCGGTGCACCTGACGAACTGGCCGAGCAGATGGCCCGCCTGCACCTGGTGACCCACCGGCTGGTCTGGGTCAACCCGCTGAAGCACACCCCTGGCTACGCGCCGTTGGCTCGTGGCATGGCTGCGGCGTTGCCGCACGTCGACGAGTTCATCGAAGGCCATTCCTTCGATTCGCTCGAACACCTGGCTGCTGCCATCGCGGCCTGAGACCGGCCGAACCGCACGATCACCCGACGCACGACCCTCCGATGCCGCAACAATGTCAATAGGGAGACTGGGGACATGGACGAGATCTTGGATGACATCGACCGGTGGCGGGCTGCAGGCCAGCGAGTGGCCGTGGCCCGGGTGGTGGACATCGAAGGCTCGGGGCCACGCGACCCAGGCGCTGCGATGGCCGTGAACCAAGAGGGGGAAGTCGCCGGCTCGGTCTCGGGCGGCTGCGTCGAGGGCGCTGTGGTCGGCGAGGCACTCGAACTGCTGGGCGGACGGCGGGGTCCAGGGATCACCACCTTCGGCTACAGCGACGACGAGGCATTCGCCGTCGGGCTGACCTGCGGCGGCACGATCCACCTGTTCGTGGAGGAACTCGACTGGTGAGTGAGGCTGCGGGCATCTACGAGGCATTCCGGGACGCCATCCGCGCCGAAGAGCCCGTCGCGCTCGCCACGATCATCGACGGCCCAGACGCCGGCGAGAAACTGCTCGTCCAGCCTGGCGAAGCGGCACTCGGCACCCTCGGCGACCCCGATCTCGACAGGGTGGTGGAGCGCGACGCCTTGGGGATGCTGGACGCTGGCATCAGCGAGGTGCGCCACTACGGCCAGCACGGCGAAGCTCGCCAGATGGACCTCAGCGTGTTCGTCGAGTGCCACGCCCGGCGCCCGCACATGGTCATCTTCGGCGCCGTCGACTTCACCCGGGCGCTCGCCTCCCAGGCCAAGCTGCTCGGCTACCGCGTCACGGTGTGCGACGCAAGAGAGGTCTTCGCGACGAAGCGCCGCTTCCCGATGGCCGACGAGGTCGTCGTCGACTGGCCCAATCGCCTGCTCGACCGCATCGGCGACGAGCTGGGTCCCCGCGATGCGGTGTGCGTGCTCACTCACGACCACAAGTTCGACGTGCCCGCCATCGTCGGCGCCTTGCCCACTCGGGTCGGCTACCTCGGGGCGATGGGTTCGCGCACAACCCACGAGAAGCGAACCGAGCGCCTCCGCGAGGCTGGCGTCGCCGACGAAGATCTAGAACGGGTTATGGCCCCGATCGGCCTCGACATCGGCGGCCGCACGCCCGAAGAAACGGCCGTGTCGATCGTGGCCGAGATCATCGCCTCGCACACCGGCCGCCAAGCCCCCCGTCTCAAGGACGGCGAAGGCCGCATCCACTGAATCCGGCAGCGGTCGCCCGGTAGCGTCGGCGCGATGGACTTCACCCAAAACGAGGACCACGAGGCGATCCGCGAGGGCGTGCGGCGCGTCTGTGCGGACTTCCCCGACGAGTACTGGCGCGAGCGCGACGAGCAGCACGAGTTCCCCTGGGACTTCTACAACGCAATGGCGGAAGGCGGCTGGGTCGGCATCGCCATTCCGGAGGAGTACGGCGGCGGAGGTCAAGGCATCACCGAGGCGTCGATCGTGCTGGAGGAGGTGGCTGCCAGCGGTGCGGCCATGAACGGCTGCTCGGCCCTGCACCTGTCGATCTTCGGCATGGAACCGGTGCGCAAGTACGGCTCGGAAGCGCTGGCCAAGGAGATCCTGCCGGGCGTTGCCGACGGCTCCATCCACGCCGCCTTCGGCGTCACCGAACCCGACGCTGGCACCGACACCACCTCGATCCGCACCCGAGCCGAGCGCGACGGCGACGAGTACGTGATCACCGGGGCCAAGGTGTGGACCACCAAGGCCCCCTACTGCGATGTGTGCCTGCTGCTGGTGCGCACCACACCCAAGGAGCTGTGCGACGGCCCGACCCAAGGCATGACCCTGCTGCTGGTGGACTTGCAGGATCCTGCGGTCGACATCACCCCGATCCCCAAGGTCGGCCGCAACGCGGTGGTCTCGTGCGAGGTCCGCTACGACGGGCTGCGCGTGCCGGTGGACCGCCGGGTCGGCGAGGAGGGCGAAGGTTTCCGCTACATCCTCGACGGTCTCAATCCGGAGCGGATCTTGATCTCCGGCGAAGCGCTGGGCATCGGCCGGGTCGCATTGCGCCGCGCCGCTGAGTACGCCAAGAGCCGGGTGATCTTCGGTCGTCCGATCGGCCAGAACCAGGGCATCGCCTTCCCGCTGGCTGACAGCCATGCCCGCCTGCACGCGGCCGAATTGGTGGTGCGCGACGCATCGTGGCGCTACGACAACGATCTGCCCTGCGGCGAGCAAGCCAATCTGGCCAAGTATCTGGCGTCGGAGGCAGCATTCGAGTGCGCCGACCGGGCCATGCAGACCCACGGCGGCTTCGGCTACGCCAAGGAATACGACGTGGAGCGCTACTGGCGCGAGGCCCGGCTGATGAAGATTGCGCCGGTCAGCCAGGAGATGGTCATGAACTTCGTGTCATCCAAGGTGCTCGGCTTGCCGCGCTCGTACTAGCCAGGCTCAGGGTCGTCTGCCAGTGTCCACGGCGGGAGTGCTGCTGGCAGCGGGAGCTGGCACCCGGTTCGCAGGCCCGCAGCACAAGCTGCTGGCGGAACTCGACGGCGAGAGCGTGGTGAGTCGTGCCTTGGGGTCGCTGCTCGGGGCGTCGCTCGATGCCGTCGCGGTGGTCACGGGAGCGGTGGATGTCTCCGGGGTGCTTGCAGCGATCGGCGGCGACATTGCCGTGATCGACAATGATCGCTGGGAATCGGGCATTGCGTCATCGGTTCGCTGCGCTGCGTCGTGGGCGGCCCGGCAGGGCCACGACGCGATCGTGGTGGGCCTCGCCGACCAGCCGTTTGTGACGGCGGCGGCGTGGCAGGCCGTCGCCGACTGCGCGGCGCCCATCGCCGTTGGCACCTACGGCGGCCGGCGGCGCAACCCGGTCCGGCTGGCACGCGAGGTCTGGCCGCTGTTGCCGTACGGCGGCGACGACGGCGGCCGGACGGTGATGCGGCGATTTCCGGAAATCGTGGTGCCGATAACCTGCGAAGGGCTACCCGACGACATCGACACCGTGGAGGATCTGCGCAGATGGAGCTGAAGAGCGAATTCCGTGTCGGCATACCCCTCGAGCAGGCGTGGAGCACGCTGACCGATGTCGAGTTCATCGCGCCCTGCATGCCGGGCGCGCAGCTCACCGAGGTCGACGGCGATGAATTCAAGGGTGGCGTGAAGATCAAGGTGGGCCCGATCACGGCGCAATACAAGGGCTCCGCGAAGTTCGTCGAGCTCGACGAAGCCAACCGCCGGATCGTGCTCGAGGCGTCCGGCCGTGACTCTCGCGGCGCGGGCAACGCAGCCGCAGAGGTGACCGCCGAGATGACGCCCGACGGCGATGGCACGGTCGTGTCGATCGCCACCGACCTGAAGGTCACCGGCAAGGTGGCGCAGTTCGGACGTGGGGTGATGGCCGATGTCACCGAGAAGCTCATCGGTCAGTTCGTGGATTCGCTCGAACAGAAGCTGTCCGAGCTCGGCGACCAGGATGATGCTGGCGCCGCTGCGGACGATGCTCCGGCGGATGACGCCGAGGCGTCCGACGAGACAGGCGAGGCGCCAGCTTCGTCGGGCCCACGCCAGATCGAGATGGCCGAGCCTGAACCGGTCGACCTGCTCGAGACAGCGGGCCGGCCCATGCTCAAGCGCATCTTGGCACCGCTCGCGGTGGTGGTGTTCTTCCTGTTCAACCGTCGCCGCAGGCGCAAGCGCCGCCAAGGCTGAGGGCTTGCCTGCCGGCTCAGCCTCGTAGGGCGTTGCTCGTTCGTTGCGCCCCGGGCGCACCCCTGACGCCCGCTCACATTGACGAGGTGGCCGCCCTGCTCGGCCGCCCGCCCCAGTGCGCTTTCGATGTGGCCGTCGCGCATGACGACGGGCGGCCGGCGGTGATCGCCAATGCTCCGCTGCTCGATGACGGGCGCCCGATGCCCACCCGCTACTGGCTGGTCGACGTCGACCTGCGGCGGCGGGTGTCCCAGCTCGAGGGCGATGGCGGCGTCCGGGCGGCTGAGGCGGCGGTCGCTCCCGAGGCACTCGCCGCGGCGCATGATCGCTACGCCTCCGAACGAGACGCGCTGGTGCCCCAGGGTCACAGCGGACCGCGCCCGACGGGCGGCATCGGGGGGACGGCGCGAGGCGTGAAGTGCCTGCACGCCCACCTGGCCTACAGACTGGCGGGTGGCGATGATCCCGTCGGCGATTGGGTGCTGGCACAGCTCGGCGACATTGGCGTGTCATCGGCCGCCGAAGGCGCTGCGACCGTATCTGCACCCACTCAATCGGTATCCGTGGCGGGCTCTGATGGCCGTTGAGCCGTCGCCAGCTCCGGTTGCGGTCGTGGACTGCGGGACGAACTCCACGCGCCTGCTCATCGACGACGGCACGGGGCTGGGGCAGCGGCTGCTGCGCATCACCGGGCTCGGGCGGGGTGTCGATGCCGGAGGTCGGCTCCGCGACGACGCCATCGGCCGCGTCGTCGACGTGCTGCGGGAATACCGCCAGATCATCGAAGACCGCCAGGCGACCGCGGTGCGGGCCGTCGCGACCAGTGCTGCGCGCGATGCCGCGAACGGAGCTGAGTTCCTGCAGCGGGCGAGCGACGCGCTCGGCACCGACGTCGAGCGGCTGGATGGCGACGCCGAGGCCGCGTACGGATTTGCCGGGGCTACCACCGGCCTCGCCGGCGTTTCCGGCCACGGCACGTCATCCGATCCCGACGCGCCCACAGACTCAGCTCTCGCGGAGAGAAGCGCTGCGCTGGTGCTCGACATCGGCGGCGGCTCCACGGAGTTCGCCTACGGCACGCCGTCGACAGACGCCCGTCCGGATGCCGCGACCTCTGTGGACATGGGCTCAGTGCGGTGGACGGAGAGGTTTCTGGCGTCGGATCCTCCCCGGCCTGAGGAGTTGAGTTCGGCGATCTCGGTGGCGCGTCTGCACCTGGACGACGTCGAACGTGATCATCCGGTGATCGCGCAGGGTGCCGCGGCGGCACGGCTCGTGGGTATCGCCGGGACAGTCACAACGGTGGCCGCGGTCGAGATCGGCCTCGATCCCTACGATCCTGAAGTCATCGACGGGTTCGTGCTGAGTCGGGCCGCGGCAGAGGATGTCTTCCGCACGCTGGCCACCGAGCGGCTGGCTGACCGCGTCCACAATCCGGGACTGCACATCGATCGGGCGCCTGTGATCGTGGGCGGCTGCTGCATCCTCGTTGCGGTCATGCGTCATTGGGACATCGACGAGTGCATCGTGCGCGAGCGCGATCTCCTCGACGGCATAGCGGCTGAGCTCCGCGAAGCGCAGGCCAGTCCAGTGGCTGAGCTCCGCGAAGCGCAGGCCAGTCCAGCGGCTGAGCTCCGCGAAGCGCAGGCCAGTCCAGCGGCTGAGCTCCGCGAAGGCACCGATGCCGCTCGGTGAGCGCAGGCGGCGCGCCAGTACTGTGCGCAGCGTGAGTCGACTGCGCACTGAGCGGCTTGAGCTTCGCCCGCTCGTGCCGTCAGACTTCGCCCAGTGGAACGAAGTCCGCGAACGGTGCCGCGACTGGCTGGCAAAGTGGGAGCCTCGCCCGCCCGCCAGCGCGCCCGATCCGTCGCGCGACCCCCAAGCGTTCGCCAATCGCTGCCGCGTCCGTGAACGTGAGCGCTCGCTGGGCACGGCGTTCGACTTCGGCCTCTGGCACGACGGCTGGTTCTGCGGCGAGATCAATGTCTCACATGTGGCGCGTGGGGCATTCCAGAGCGCCCATGTGGGCTACTGGATCGACGAACGGCGGGCCGGCAAGGGACTGGTCGCCGAAGGACTGCTGGCGGTGTTCGGGTTCGCCTTCGATCAGGTCGGCTTGCACCGCGTGCAGGTGTCGATCATGCCGCGCAACGCTGCCAGCCTGCGGGTGGTGGAGAAGCTGGGATTGCGCTCGGAGGGAATCGCGAAGGGATACATCCAGATCGCCGGCGTGTGGGAAGACCACGAGCGCTTTGGCCTGACGCTGGAGGAATGGCGGACCCGCCGAGAAGAGATGGCGGCGCGACTACGGGCTGCGCGGCTGGGTCGTGCTCCGATGCCAACGGACGGGTAGGCGGCAGCCGCGATACAGCCTGTCGGCAGCGGCCCGAGCAGTCCGGCTCAGTCGTCGGGGTCTGACAGCCAGACCTGACCCGGCTCGCAATCGGCCGAGATCGGGCACCAACGGCACGGCGGGCCGGGCACGCGCCGCGGCTCACGTCTGTCCGTGCGCAAGGTGATGAGTCGGCCGATGCCGTCCACGGTGCGACGCAGCGCGCTGTCGAGCACCTCGGCAGTCACTGCCTCGTGCTCGATGCGGCCCTCGGCGACGTAGAACGAGCCGATGCCCAGCGGCGGAACACCCACGGAGAGCGTCTCGACGAGGGCGTAGAACCGCAGGTCTTCCGGGTCGGTCGGTGTGCGTGATCCGGTCTTGAGGTCGATGATGACCTTGCCGGCGCGCTGGAGATGGTCGGGTCCACCCAGCGGCGCGGGCGATCCGAGCGTGAGGTCGTACTTGCCGCTGAGCACGAAGGCACCGCCGCACAGCCGTGCGCGGGCACGGACTTCGGCGGCGGGCCGCCAGGCACGCTGCATCGGCGGGAAGGTCTCGCCGAAGCGGGTGAGCAGCGCAACGCAGTTGGCTGTCAGATCGGCGCGCTCGCCGTCCGATGCCTCGGCCAGGAAGCTGCCGAGGTTGTCGTCGTCGGCGACGAGACGCTCGAGCGCAGCGTCGACCGCTTCTTCAGGTTCGAAGCGCCGATGGGTGGACAGTTCGACGGCCTTGTGCAGCACCGTTCCGCGCGCAGTCGGCACTGTCCATGCGAACGGGGTGTCTGCATCGGCGAGATGTCGCGCTTCGCAACCGAACACACCGGCGAGGTCTCGTTTGGACACCCACAGGCCGCGGCCGTCGATGCCGCGAGCCGCGTCGGCGAGTTCGGTCAGCGCTGCTTCAGCGTCGTTGCGCAGCTCGTTGGCAAAGCCGGCCGGGTAGGCGGGACGGTGCTCTGCGGGCGTGCGGATTGCGTCCAGCGTGGCCTGTTGGGCAGGCAGCAATCCCGGAGCGGTCTCAGCCATGTGTGCTCATTGTTGCCGTCCCCGCACCCGCTCCGGCACCCGCCCTTTGGTGTCACACCCCCTGGCGATGATGGGCACATGCCAGCAACACCCCGCACCCACCCTCCCGCAGCGCTCCGGCTGGTCGATGCCTCGCCGGCTCGCGACCGGCCGCACCGTGCCGGCGGCCCCTCCACCCGTCCCCAACGAGGTGCCGGCGATCGAGCCCCCGATCTCTCGGGCCGTTTCGTCTTGACAGTGCGATCGCTCGCGATGGCGGCTCGTTCGCTGGGCCTGAGCGCTCCGAGCTTTCAGAGCCCGCCCCGCTCCGACGAGCTTGACCGTTGCATCCAGCGCATGCCTTCTGGCGACTGTGTCGTAGCCGTACGAGTGCGCGGACGCCCCTTCGGCGCTGTCGTGGCCGATGCCATCGAGGGCATCATGGTCTGCAACGAACTGAGCGCCGAGGCGGCCGGGGCGGTGCGCGACGAACTGTGGCGGGAGGCTGCGGCCGTCAGCAGTGGCGGAGATGTACGCGGTCATCCCGAGGCGTCGTTTCCGCTGGACGAGGCTGCCTGAGCACCGGGGAGTCGCCGTTCACGCATGGAGCGAGCATGATGGGCTCCGCGCGCTCGCATGCCGTGCTGGCTGGCCCGGGTGGCGGAACTGGCAGACGCAGAGGGCTTAAACCCCTCGGCTCCTTCGGGAGCGTGCGGGTTCGAATCCCGCCCCGGGCACCTCAAGCGGAGCGCTGCGCCGCGAAAGCGCTTGGCGTCGGCGACCAGCGTCAGCTACGCATGGGGGCGAGGCGAGCGCTCAGCGCCTTGTGGCTACACTTGTGGGCACAACGGATGTGCGACACCAGCGACGATAGGACGTCCGATGAGATCAGTAGGAGTACGGGAATTCCGTGATCGCGCGACCCAGTTGATCGCGTCCGGGGAGACGCTTGTTGTCGAGAAGCGTGGCGAGCCCGTCGGCTTTTTTGTGCCGATCGTCGCCAAGGATCGCCGTGCTGGCGCGGCGGCACTCGAACGCTTGGGCGAGACCGTGAGAGGCGTTCTCGCAAAGACCGGCCTTACTGAGGACGATCTTGTAGCGGAGTTCACCGGAACAGATCTCGCCGTCGAAGCTGATGATGGTGGGGACGAGGCGGTCGTGGTGAGTTCCCGGATTCTTCCAACCAGCGAGGATCCATCGTCGCAGCATGCGCCTCGTCGTTGACACAAGCGTCTTGGTCGGTGAGTTGCTGCGCGAGCGGGGTCGGCAGCGGTTGGCCGATCGGCACATCGACCTGTACCTGCCAGAACGCATGTGGCACGAGACGCTTCGGGAGATTCCCCGCCGTGCGGAGGCATTTGGTCGTCATCGAGGATTGAACTCGGACGAAATCAGCGAACTGTCGGACCGCTGTCTGCAAGTCATCGCCCTGAACTGCACCGTCGTTGCCGAAGCCGTCTACTCGGCATGGGAAGACCAAGCCCGAGAGCGCTCGATTCGTGATCCGAGCGATTGGCCAGTTGTTGCATGCGCGTTGGCGCTCGACGTGGGTGTGTGGACGACGGACAGAGACTTCCTCGGCACCGGCGTGCCCACGTGGACGACACAAACACTCGATCTCTGGATTCAGCGAACAGAGGCGAGCCGATCCGAGCACTAGAAGACTTGCCGCAATTCGCTCCTGAGTCATGTGGCGTCGCGAGTAGTCTGCATTGAGAGGCCAGCCGCCCCGAGCTTGGCAGACGTACCGCAAATGGCGTCACTCGGGGGGCTGGCCCTCCGGCGAACCTAGATTCAGCAGCGACGAATCTCACATGGGTCTTGTGGCGGCGGCGCGCAGTGAGGAAACGGTTTCGGTACCCGGTCCTAGCCGGCGGGCTGCAGCGTCGTGGCACAGTTCGTTCAGGATCCGGTTGAGCGGCGTGGCGATGCCGAATCTCTGCCCGAGTTCGCAAATGCGGCCGTTGAAATGCTCCACCTCGACGGTCGGTCGCCGGAAGTGCAGGTCCTGCCACGTGGACGGGTAGCTGTGCATCACCGGGTCCGAATCGCCGCGGGGCTCGCGTTGGCCTGGCCTGCGCATGCGCTCGATCCATGAACGCAGGTCCTTGCCGTCGTCCATCACCGGCGAGATTCCCGCTGCGTCCAGCACGTCGGCTGCTTCTTCCTGCAGATCGGCCATGAAGAAGCGGGTTTCCTCCGCGCAGAACCACTCCTGCACGGGCAGGTCGATCAGGGCCGAGAACGCATTCGTCAGGTTCAGCACAAGCTTTCCCCACTTGGCGTCGGCCACGTTCTCGTCGATGGCGGCGTTCATCTCGGCCGCCACCAAGTCGTCCACGACGGCAGCGCACAGGTCGTCGGACCCGGTAGGCCAGCATCCGATTTGCGCCCGCCGTGCGCCGGTATGGGTGACCACGCCGGGCTTGTCGATGCGAGCGCCGATCCGCACCATCACGCCATAGGCCAGGAAACCCTGGTCGGTCAGCCATTCCTCGTTGGTGACGCTGTTCTGGAAGCAGAACAGCGGTACGCCGTCGTACAACTCCCGATGCCGCTCAATGGCCTCGAACGTGTGCTGTGTCTTCATGGCCAGCAGCACGACGGTGTTCGAGTCGACCGGCAGCTCTTGGGCGCGGCGAGCCGCCGGCAGCCGGAAATGACCCTCGGTGTAACCCGAGATGTGCAGCCCATCGCTCTGCAGCGCGGCGAGATGATCGCCTCGGGCAATGAGTGCCACCGAGCGCCCTGCTTGGGTCAGCCTGGCCCCCAGCACGCAGCCGATGGCACCGGCCCCGTGCACGATGTAGTTCAGATCGGGCCGTGCGCCGGGGGCTGGGTGGGCTGTCACGGCGATACATCGTGCCAGATGGCCACGCGTGCGGCCCGCGATGTCCCGCGGTGGGCAGTGCTTGCCGTTCGCGAGGTGGCGCTACCGTGCTGCCATGCGCGAGTGGAACACCGACCTGCCCAACTTGATGGAACCGTGGTTCTGGACGCAGCCTGCAGACGAGATCGATTCGGTCATCGCGCGCTATCACGCCGAAGCGCCCCTGGACTGGTTCGAGGAGCCTTATTTCTCGGAATGGGTGGCACCGAGCCCCGGCTACTGGTGCGTCACCCGCCACGAGGACATCGCGACAGTCTCACGCAACACCGAAGTCTTCAGCTCCGCGAGAGGCATCACTCTGGGCGACAACCCGCCGGAGTTCACCGAGTTCTTCAGTTCCATGATCGCCATGGACGACCCTCGTCACGCACGGCTGCGCCGCATCGTGGCCAAGGGCTTCACGCCCAAGATGCTCGAGCAGCTCGACGGCGGCATCCGTGAAGGCGCACGGGAGATCGTGAACTCGATCTGCGAGCAGGGCAGCTGCGAGTTCGTGTGGGACGTGGCGGCTGCGCTGCCGCTGCGCATCGTGTGCGACCTCATGGGCATACCCGGTTCTGAGTACAAGTTCGTCTTCGATCGCACCAACATCATCCTGGGCATCTCCGACCCCGACTTCCAGCCGCCCGACGGCGACCTCGCCACAGCGCTGCTGCAAGCCGGTGCCGACTTGGCCGAGCTCATGAAGGAAGTCGCCGCAGCCAAGCAGGGGGGCGACGGCACCGACCTCACCAGCATGATCGTGAACGCCGAGCTCGAAGATGACCGTCTCAGCGAAGCCGATCTCGCCAGCTTCTTCGTGCTGCTGGTGGTGGCCGGCAACGAGACCACCCGCAATTCGACTGCTTGGGGGCTCAAGTTCCTTACCGACAACCCCGACCAACGCGCCATCTGGGCGGACGACTTCGAGGGAGTTGCGCCTACCGCCGTCGAGGAGATCGTCCGGGTTGCCAGTCCGGTGAGCTACATGCGCCGCTCGGTGACCCGCGACATCGAGTGCGGCGGTCGTCAGATGCGTGAGGGCGACAAGGTGGCGATGTTCTACATCGCCGCAAATCGCGACCCCGCAGTGTTCGACGAGCCCTTCAAGTTCGACGTGCTGCGCGACCCCAATCCGCAGTACGGCTTCGGCGGCCCCGGACCGCACTTCTGCCTCGGCGCGCACCTGGCAAGGCGCCAGATCACCACGATGTACCGGGAGCTGTTCACCCGGCTGCCTGACATCGTTGCCGTGGGTGAGCCGGACCTGTTGCAGGCGTCGTTCATCCACGGCGTCAAGCGCCTCGACGCCGAGTTCACGCCCGCTGCACCGATGGCAGCCTGAGCACCTCGAGACCGGCGACCTGACCCCTTCATCACGCTGCCCCGTAGCGTTCTTGCCATGAACCGACCGCAGATCGCACCGGCGACCGGCAAGCTCGGCGTGCTCACGCCCGGCATGGGAGCCGTGGCCACCACGTTCATTGCCGGGGTGCTGGCAGCGCGCGCTGGATTGGCGGAGCCGATCGGCTCGGTCAGCCAGATGGCCCACATCCGTCTCGGCGGCCGAGCCGACGGCCGTAACCCGCTCATCCGTGACTTCGTGTCTCTGGCGTCACTTGACGACCTCGTGTTCGGTGGCTGGGATCCCATCACGCCCAATGCGCTCGAGGGCGCCCGCACGGCCGGCGTGCTGGAAGACCGCGATCTCGGCGTCATCTCGCGCGAGCTGGAAGGCATCGTGGCGATGGATGCCGTGTTCGACACGCGCTGGGTGAGCCGACTGGAGGGCACCCGCACCAAGCCCCCGATGGGCAAGCTCGAAGCAGCCCAGGCGCTGATGACCGACATCGAGCGTTTCCGGGCCGAGAACGAATGCGAGCGGTTGGTGATGGTGTGGTGCGGCTCCACCGAGGCATACCAGGAGCCATCTGATGTGCACGCCAGCGTGGAGGCCTTCGAGGCCGGTTTGGCGGCCGATGACGGCAACATCTCGCCCAGCCAGATCTACGCCTACGCAGCGTTGATGAGCGACGTGCCGTTCGCCAACGGCGCGCCGAATCTGACCGTCGACATACCGGCCATGACCGAGCTGGCGCAGCGCCGTGGCGTGCCCATCGCCGGCAAGGACTTCAAAACCGGCCAAACGCTGATGAAGACGCTGGTGGCACCCGGCCTGAAAGCCCGGATGCTGGGGCTGCGCGGCTGGTACTCCACCAACATCCTGGGCAACCGCGACGGCGAGGTGCTGGACGATCCCGAGAACTTCAAGACCAAGGAGACGTCGAAGCTCGGCGTGCTGGGCACGATCCTGCAGCCGGAGACCTATCCCGAGCTCTACAGCGAGATCGACCACGTGGTGCGGATCAACTACTACCCGCCCCGCGGCGACAACAAGGAGGGCTGGGACAACATCGACATCTTCGGCTGGCTCGGCTACCCGATGCAGATCAAGATCGACTTCCTGTGCCGCGACTCGATCCTGGCGGCACCGATCGTGCTCGACCTGGCGTTGTTCTTGGATCTGGCCCAGCGTGCCGGCCAAGGCGGCGTGCAGGAGTGGCTGTCGTTCTACCTCAAGGCTCCCCAATCGGCCGATCCGGCAGGGCCCGAGCACGACCTGTTCATCCAGCAGACCAAGCTGAAGAACACCCTGCGCGAGTGGATGGGCGAGGAGCCAGTCACCCACTCCGAGGCCGGCTGAACGCATCGCCCGACAACTCGTTCATCCACTTCTCAGGTTCGCTTCAGGGTCCTCTCAGGTTCATTCGCCACCCTCGGGGTTGTCGCAACCCCTCGGCGAAAGGACTGGCGGCATGACTGACATCGGCGAATTCGACGAGTCCATGAGGACACCGAGGCGCAAGGCCACCCGAGGCCGCCTGATAGCGCTGTTGATGGCATTGCTTTTGGCGGCCACGGCCATGATGGCGTTCAGTGCAGGGAGCGCAAGCGCGCAGACCCAGAACGACAACGGCGATTCCAACCAGCAGCAAGCTGACGACGACGCAGACGACTCCGGGGGCACTTGCGACAGGCACGGCACACGCCGGGGCGGCGGCCACTGGCGTGTCGGAGCGAGTGACACGCTGACCGGGGTGCTTGGCATCGACGCCGAGGCCCTGCGCGCCAAGCTCAAGGACGGCTCGACGCTCGCCGACATCGCTGCTGAGCAGGGCGTGGCGGTGTCCGACGTAGTCGACGCCCTCGTGACAGCGGTCACCGACAGGGCGGCCGAGCACGACCGTGAGATCGATGTCGACGCCGTGACCGAGCGAATCACCGCATGGGTCAACGGCGAGAAGCCCGAGCAGGCCGAAGACTGGTCCGGCGAGGGTCGTCGGCACGGCGGGACGCGCTTCGGCGGCAAGGGCTTCGGCGGCCATGGCCACGGCAGCAATGCAGGAGCGTGGTCGACCTCGACCTAGAACCAGTCTGCGCTTGGCGTCGCAGACTCACGAAGCGGGCCGGTTCCCTCTCCGCCGGCCCGCTTCGGCGCGTGCGGGCAAGCCAGTACCTTGCGTCCGTGGTCGCTGGCAGCACGACGATTCCCGTCATCGACATCTCACCGAGTGCATCCGCTGAGGAGGCGTGTGCACGGATCGACGCAGCGTGCCGGGGCATCGGCTTCTTTGCCATCACCGGCCACGGTGTTGCGGGCGAGCTGCTCGACGGCGTGCTCGATGTGGCTCGGCAGTTCTTCGCCCAGGCGCTTGCACACAAGAACTCGCTGGCGATCGAGCTGTCGGACCATCACCGGGGCTACGCCGGCGTGGAGGGCGAGCTGCTGCAGCCAGGTCTTCGAGCCGACTACAAGGAAACCCTCGACTTCGGCCCCGAAGTGCCGCTTGACGACCCCCAGCGTTCGCCGCTGGAAGGACCGAACCAATGGCCCGACCTGCCGGGCTTCCGTGACGCCGTCGAGGCCTACCAAGCTGCTGTGCTGGAAGCGGCGAAGCGGCTGCTGCGCCTGATCGCGCAAGCGCTCCGCCAGGATCGGTCGTTCTTCGACCAGCGCTTCGAGCGCCCGCTGGTCGGTACACGACTCATCCGGTACCCGGCGGTGGCCGAACCGCGGCCCGACCAGCTGGGCTGCGGTGCGCACAGCGACTACGGCTGCGTCACCCTGCTGCACATCGACGGCACCGCCGGACTGCAGCTCGCCGACATCGACGGCAGGTGGCACGACGTCATCGCGCCGCCCGGCAGCTTCATCGTGAACCTGGGCGACATGCTCGCCCGCTGGACCAACGACCGGTACCGCGCCACCGTTCACCGTGTGCAATCGCCGCGCATTGCCGACCGTTACTCGGTGCCGACGTTCGTCAACCCGTCCTACGACACCATCGTGGAGTGCCTGCCGAGCTGCCTCGGCGAAGGCGAACAGCCGAAGGACCCCACGACCACCTCGGGTGCCTACCTGCAATCTCGGTTCGACGAGACATTCGCCTACCGCCAGTAGCCGCCGGCGGCCTCAGGCGCATCGCCCCCGAGCCGCCCGGCTCACACCACGGTGAAGACGGCGATGCGTGTCCAGCGGTCGGGGTCGTCGGGATCCGCGCCGCCGTAGATGGGTCGCAACTCGAAGTCGAGCCCGCTGATCTGCCCGGCCGACTGGCGCTGTGCCAGCCAGTCGCCGAAACCGACTTCGGCGAAGTGTGCCGAGTTGATGCCCACGCTGCAGCGCGCACCGGATCGCGCCACCCGCAGCAACTCGATGATCGGTTCCGGGCCGAGATGGCCATGAGTGAACGCACCGGCGCTCACGATGCCGGCGTAGGCGTCGCTGCCGAGATCGAGGCGGCCAGTGAGGTCAGCTTCGAAGAGCTGCCGGTAGGTCGCGCGCCCCTCGTGCATCTTGGCGGCGGCCTTCGCCAGCATCTCAGGCGAGATGTCGATGCCGTCGATCACCCCGACACCCAGCCGTGCCAGCTCGGCACCGACCACACCCGTTCCGCAGCCCACATCGAGCACCGGCCCATCGAGACCGTCGCGAAGGTTCTCACCGCCGCAGAAAGCGGCCGCCACATGCAGGTGGTACTCGTAGTCGTTCTCAGCGAGAAAGACCGACTCGTAGGTCTCTGCCCACGAGGCATACAGCTTGCGGTTGTCCTCGGGGCCGTCGACGGCGTACGCGTCGTCGAGTCCGATGCGCGTCGCTGCGGAGTCCGTCGAAGATTGCTCGGTCATAGTTGCGAGACGCTAGTGCTGCCGTTATCTGCGCAGGAGTGCCGTTGGGCGCTGCGGTGTTGCGCAGAGAAGCGAGTCGATACCTCAGACGAGCAGCGGGTCGGTCAGCACTTCCACCAAGGCGGGACCCGGGTGAGCCAAGGCCTCGCTGAGCGCAGTGTCCAGCTCGTCCGCCGCCGTCACCTGGCGGCCCATCGCCCCGCACAGCTCCGCGAACTCAGCGAAGCTCGGGTTGTGCAGCGAGGTCTGCCAGACGTCGAACTCGGCCGCTCGCTGCTCCTTGGAGATCTTTCCCAACTCGCCGTTGTTGAGCAGCACATGGGTGATGCCCATCCCGTACTTGACGGCCGTTGTCAGTTCCATGGCGTACTGGCCGAAGCCGCCGTCGCCCGACACCGAGACCACCGGCCGGCCGGCCCAGAGCGAACCGTCTGCGCCCCCAGCGCTGACCGGCGCACGCTGGGTCGCGACCCAGCAACCCATTGCGGCCGGGAACGCGAAGCCGATCGACCCCAGGTAGCCCGACATCAGCACGGTCTGGCCGCACGGCTCGAAGTAGCGGCCGAACGAGTACGCGTGGTTGCCGACGTCCACGGTCATGACGGCATCAGCCGGCACAAGGCGACTCAGGGCCTCGAACACGACCGCCGAGTTCACGCCGCTGCTGCGGTCGTCGACCTGCCGGCGCTGCTTCTCGGCCCGCCAGATGTCCCAGCGCGCTGCCACCTCGGCGGCGGCCGACGGGCTGCCGGCCCTGCTTGCGAGCGCCCCGACCAGCGCCCGGGCCGCCACCCCTGCGTCGGCCAGCATCGGCACGGTCACCGCATGGAACCTGCCCAGCGCCATCGGGTCGAAATCCACCTGCACGATCGGCTTGTACGACGCGATGCCGGTGTGGTTGGCGAACGACACGCCGAAGGTCACCAGCGCGTCGGCCTCGTTCATGAACCAGCTCGCGATCGGGGTGCCCGACCGGCCGAGCACGCCGCAGGCCAGCGGGTGCTGGTCGGCAATCAGTCCCTTGCCCTTGAAGGTCGTGGCCACCGGCGCATCGATGGCCTCGGCCAGCGCCACGATGTCGTCGATGCCGCTGCGGGCACCGTGACCCACAACGATCATCGGCCGCTTCGAACCCGACAGCACGTCTGCGGCCGCGTCAAGCGCATCGGCTGCAGGCGACACGCGGCGGTCACCGGTGCGGCCCTGCGGCGAGCCGGCCGGTCGCTCGGGCGCAGCCGCCGGCAACACCTGCACTTCATCCGGCAGCACGAGGTGCGCCACGTCGCGCTCCACCAAGGCGGTCTTGCAGGCCAGATTCATCAGCTCGGCTGCGTCGGAGCCCGCTTGGACTGTCGCCGAGTAGCGGGATACGTCGGCGAAAGCCGCGGAGAGGTCGGTGTCCTGGAAGGCGCCCCGGCCCCGGACGCTCGACGGCACTTGGCCCGACAGCGCGAGCACTGGCGCACGGTCCATCTTTGCGTCGTACAACCCCGTGAGCAGGTTGGTGCTGCCGGGCCCGGCGATAGCGAAACACGCTGCAAGGCCTCCCGTCAGCTTTCCGTAGGCGGTGGCGGCGAACGAGGCGGCACCTTCGTGCCGCACCCCGATGAATCGCAGCGAGCCCTCGGCCTCGGCCTCGCGCAGGGCATCTGCGAATCCCAAGTTGGAGTGCCCGACCATGCCGAACACCCACGTCACGCCCCAGGCCGTCATTGTCTCGACGAGCTGGTCAGACACGGTGCGGGACCGGCTGGGGGCGATCGGCAGCGCGACGTACACGCCGTCGGACCTGACTTCGGTGCGGTAGGCGGCCGGTGCGTCGTCAAACGGCGGCGGCGGGGTGCCGTTACGTGGCGAATAGTCGTAGCCGTGCCACGGGCAGCGCAGCCATCCCCCCTCGATGCTGCCCTCGCCCAAGGGACCGCCCTGGTGGGGGCACGCGTTCGCGAGACACCCGAAGCCCGACTCCGTTCGAGTGACGCACAAGCTCTCACGCTCGACCGTGACCGTCGTGACGCGGCCCACGTCGAGCTCGTCGACGCCAATGAGCCGGTGCCACGCGAACTCGCTGGCGGGCAGCGCTGGCACTGCGGCGCTGGGCGTCGGATGCTGGGATGTGTCGCTCATCGCTCGCCCCTGTTCAACTAGCGCTCATCGTCGCACACCGCCCAGGAGCATCCGTAGTCGCGAAGCGACGCCAGACACCTCTGCGCGGCTCTAGCGTTTCCGGCGTGCTCTTCCTCGTGCGTCACGCTTCCGCAGGCGATCGGCGTGCCTGGCGGGGCGACGACAGCGCGCGACCGCTGGATCCGATGGGCCACGCGCAGGCGGAGGCCATCGCAGCGGCGCTCGCCTCAGCACCGATCCTGCGCATGCTGTCGAGCCCCAGCGTTCGCTGCGTCCAGACGATCGAGCCGCTTGCGGCGCAACTCGGCCTCGACATCGAGATCTCCGCCGAGCTGGCCGAGGGCGCCGACGGCTGGCGAACCGAAGCGTTGGTGGAGCGCCTGTGCGGCGAGACGGGCCACAGCGTGCTGTGCAGCCACGGCGACGTCATACCGGAGGTGCTCTGGCGCTTGTCCTACCGTGGCATCGACGTGAACCCCACACGCTGCAAGAAGGCGTCGGTGTGGGAACTGCATGTCGCCGACGGCACCGTCAGCCATGGCCTCTACCGGTCCCCTCGAAGTCTCGGTGCGCGTGTGGAGGACCTGACGTGAGGGCGAGCCGGCACTACTACGTCGAGTCGTTCGACACGATCTCGCTAGCGCCGTACCGGATCAGCAGATCGCCGTTCGCGCATCGCTACACAACCCCCGAGACCGTCCACGCGGTGTACTGCAACCGGCTGTACCCGATGAAGTCGAGCTTCGACGAGGATCCCATCCCGGCCTACTGGAAGCTGCGCGAGGGCGTCCTGCTGTACGACGTGCCTGAGATGCCCCTGGCAATCGAAGGTCCCGATGCCGCGCGGCTGCTTGAGTGCGTCCTGGCGTGCAGGGTCACCGACCTCGGCGTTGGCCGATGCCGGTACGGGCTCGGGTGCAACGACGACGGCGCGATCCTGATGGACGGGGTGCTGATGCGCCTCGCCGAGGACCGCTTCTGGTACGTCATCGCCAACGGCGACTTTCTGAGCTGGCTGAAGGCGCACGCTATTGGGCTCGATGTCGAGGTTTTCGACCCTCGCTCACGGGTGTTGCAGATCCAGGGACCCACGTCGCTCGATGTGGCCGATGCGGCGATCCGCGGCGGGCTGCCAGCCGATTTCCGCTACTTCCGCGCCGGTTACTTCGAGGTCTGCGGCCAGACGCTGTGGGTGTCTCGCACGGGCTGGACGGGCGAGGCCGGCATCGAGATCTACTGCAACAGCGGGCCCGAGCTCACCGACTACGACGCACTGTGGGACGGCCTGTTCGCCTGCGGCGAACGCTTCGGCATGGAATTCAGCACCGGGTCGTCCATGGGGATCCGACGTATCGAAGCCGGAATCCTGGACAACGGCAGCGACATCGAACCCGACCTGACGCCCTTCGGCGCTGGCCTCGGCCAATTCGTCCGGCTCGACAAGGAGGATTTCATCGGCAAGGCCGCGCTGGAGCGCGCCGATCGCAGCCAGCTGCTGTTCGGCCTGATCTGCCCCACGGCGATGCCCGAGCCTGGCATGGGCATCAGCTACGCAGATCGCCAGGTCGGGCACGTCACCATCGGCACCTGGTCGCCCACGCTCGATACCGGCGTCGGCTATGTGCGCTTCGACCAATCGCTCCCCGGCGACGACTGGCTCGCCAAGACCGTCCGCCTGCACGACCATGACGGCACGCCGCACGCGGCGACCGTCGACACGCTGCCTTTCATTGACAAGCAAAAGCAGTTGCCGCGCGTCGTCTGGGGCGGCCCGGCCGCAGCCGCCGACTGATGCTGACGCTCGACGCGGCGGCGGTGCAACAGTCCACGCCGTGGCACGAGCTGATGGAGGCAATCGAGCGCCTGCTGGTCGACCGCAACGCCTCGGTGCCGCAACGAGAAATCCATGACGTCGGCCTGCCGGACGGCGGGACAGGTTCGCTGCTGGTGATGCCCGCCTGGGTGGACCGCGAGGTGCTCGGGGTGAAGGCGGTGACCTACTACCCCTCCAATGCCGGCACAGACCTGCCGACCATCAGCGCCGGCTACCTGCTGTTTGACGGTCAAACCGGGCAGCTCTGCGCAGTGCTCGACGGTGACGAGCTCACGCTGCGGCGCACTGCAGCGGTTTCTGCTCTCGCCGCCGACCGTCTGGCCCGCCCAAACGCCCGGCGCTTGCTGGTGGTCGGCACCGGCAACTTGGCGCCGAACCTGGCGCTCGCCCACGCCGCCGTCCGCTGTTTCGACGTCGTCGAGGTCTGGGGTCGCAGCCCGCAGCGCGCCGCCGCCACGGCGCAGCAGCTCGTCGATCATGGTCTGCCGGCGCAGCCAGCCGGTTCACTTGAGGAGTCCATCGAGCGAGCCGACGTCGTCTCCTGCGCCACGGGTGCCACCAGCCCGCTGGTGCGCGGTGCCCTTGTGCGGCCGGGCACGCACATCGATCTGGTCGGGGCATTCCGGGCCGACATGCGCGAGGCCGACGACGAGGCCGTCAGCCGGGCGACGCTGTTCGTCGACACGCTCGACGGCGCGCTCGGGGCGGGAGACCTGGCACAGCCGCTCGATGCCGGCGTGATCTCCGTCAGCGACGTCGCTGCCGACCTGGCGTCGCTCGCCGCCGGCCGCCACCCGGGACGCACCTCCGACAGTGAGATCACCCTGTTCAAGTCGGTCGGCTTCGCACTGTCCGATCTGGCCGCCGCCAGGCTCGTGCATCGCCGGATCGCATCCGGTGCAGTGGGCTCACCAGATGCGGGTGCATCACACTCGTGATGGTCCGAACCGGCAGCCGACGCCTCGGCTGGGGCCTCGCAGCCCTCGGCATGCTGCTGGTGTCCACGGATTCGCTGTGGGTTCGTGTCTCCGGCGCCGATGCGCTCGACATCGCCTTCGTCGTGAGCGTGTTGTCGCTGGTGCTCTACGGCACCATGGCCATCCGCCAGGCGTCGGCGTCGTGGGCATCGTTGCGGGCTGATACCTGGCCGCTGCTGGTGATCGGGGTGCTCGGCGCGATCAGCCAGCTCACGTTCATCTCGGCCATCACCCATACCGAGGTGCCCAACGTGGTGGCGATCGTGGCCGCAGCGCCGGTGTTGGCGGCGGCGTTCGCGTGGGTGGCTCTGCGTGAGCGCACGTCGCCGCGGGTGGCCGTGGGCATCGCGCTGACCGTGGTGGGCATCGGCATGGTGGTGTCCACGTCGATCGGCTCGCCCAACCTCCTCGGCGACTTCCTGGCTCTCATCGCGGTGATCTGCTTTGCCGCCAGCACGGTCATCTGGCGCCGCCATCGGGACATGAGCCGTATCGTCGGCCTGTCGCTCGCGGCGGTGCTCGTGGTGATTCCCACGGCGTTCGCGGCCGATCTCGGCGCGCTCGACGCCAAGGCATGGGCGGCAATCTTCGCCATGGGCCTGGTCTGCAATCCGCTCGGGCGCTTGTCCTACAGCAATGCCCCCAGGTACGCGCCGGCCAGCGAGGTAGCGCTCTTCGCCCCGGTCGAAACCGTCGCAGGCATCGTGTGGGCTGCGCTGTTCCTCAACGAGTACCCAGCGCTGGTCACGCTGGGCGGAGCCGTGGTGGTGATCTTCGGCATGCTGTACGCGACGGTGCTGGACCGCAGGGGCGCGGTGGCATTCGGCAGCGACTGACGACTGCTGGTTCGCAAGGGGCCGTTCGGGTCTTCGCTCTGCGAGCCGCTCGGATACTGTCCGAACCCATGGGGTCCCCCGACGACGCTCCCTCCGGGCCTCCGAAACGCAAGAGTCGCCTGCCTCGCAAGAAATACGAGCGTGAGCTTGAGCTGCTGCAACAAGAGCTGGCCCACCTCCAGCGCTGGATCCGTCACCAGGGGCTGAAGGTCGTCGTCATCTTCGAGGGCCGCGACGCCGCCGGCAAAGGCAGCACGATCAAGCGCATCATCCGGCGGCTGAACCCCCGCATAGTTCGCGTCGTGGCACTGGGCACGCCCAGCGACCGCGAGAAAACCCAGTGGTGGTTCCAGCGCTACGTAGAGGAGCTGCCAGCGGCGGGCGAGATGGTGATCTTCGATCGCAGCTGGTACAACCGCGGCCTCGTCGAGCCGGTGATGGGCTTCTGCACCGACGACGAGTACGAGGAGTTCCTGCGCTCGTGCCCCGAGTTCGAGCGGATGCTGGTGCGCTCGGGCATCATCCTGATCAAGTACTGGTTCTCGATCAGCGACGAGGAGCAGGAGCGCCGCTTCCAACGACGCATTTCCGACCCGGCTCGCCGCTGGAAGCTCTCACCGATGGATCTCGAGGCCCGTACGCGCTGGGTGGACTTCTCACGCGCCAAGGACACCCTGTTCGCGCATACCGACATCAAGCAGGCACCATGGTGGGTTGTCGAGGCCGACGACAAGCGCGCCGCGCACCTCAACTGCATCGCCCACCTGCTGTCGCAGATGCCCTACGAAAAGGTGCCCTGGGAGCACGTCGATCTGCCCGATCGGGGCGCAGCCGGCGGCTATGTGCGCCCGCCGATCACCGACCAGACCTTCGTGCCCGAGCTGTTCTGAGCTGGGCGAGCTCAGGCCTCAGTCCGCGATTCCATATTGATCTCGAGCAGCCGGGCCGCGATGGTCCGGGCTTCGTCGAAGCTTCCGACGAAGTGGTCGCCGGGCACCCGGTGCAGCACATCCAGTGATTGCAGGCTGCCGGAGGGCAGGTTCTCGAGCCCGATCACGATGCACTCCGTGTCGTGCTCCATTGCAGCGTCGATGAGCTGCTCCACCACCAGAGCGGCGCTGTCGTCGACGTAGCTCGTCTCGGTGAAGTCCAAGATGACGACCTCGTGCTCGACGATGTCCTTGCTGATGGCGATGCGCAATCGGTTCGAGGAAGCGATGGTGAAGCTGCCGCGCATCTTGACCATGCCGACGCGGGCCGTGAACGCGTCGAACTGGCTGATGTCCACCCGGTCGCTGTCGGCGAAGAACACCGCGTCGAGCATCGGCACCGACAAGACGCTGTCGAGCTCGAGGCGCTCGAATCGGCGGCTGGCTGCCAGCGCTGCAGCGACAACGCCAGCGGCGATGGCCACCAGCAGGTCGACGAACACCGTGAGACCGAGCGTGAGCAGCATCACCAGCACATGCTCGGGCTGCACCCGGTAGAGGTGCGTGATGAGCCGCCAGTCGATGAGGCTGAGCCCCAGCCACAGCAGGATTCCCGCGAGTACCGCGTACGGGATGGCGTCGATGAGACCGCTCAGCACGATGATCAGCACGAGTGCGATCACCGCCGACGCGGCGCCGGCGACTCGGGTCTGCGCGCCGGCTCGGACGTTGGCCAACGTCGCGCTGGGCGACCCGGCGCCCGGCAGGCCGCCGAACATGGCCGCGACCGCATTGCCGAGACCCACGCCGATCATCTCTCGATTCGGATCGTGCTGCTGGCCCGTCATGGAATCGGCGTGCGAAGCGTTCATCAGGCTGTTCATCGCGCCGATCAGGGCGATGGTCACGGCGGCACCCACAGCGCCCCAGAAGCCGCCGGCGGGCATCTCCATTGCCCAGAAGGACGGGGCCTCGACGACGTCGGCGATGCGCGGAGCCCCATCGAACACGACAGCACCCACGATGGCGCCGACAACGAGAGCACCGGGAACACGCGGCACATAGCGCCGGAGCTGCCTCGGCCAGCCCGCGCAAATCACGAACGTGGTGACCGCCAGGCCGAACGCGTGGAAATCCATGTCGCTGGCGGCGTCGTCCCAGTGACGGATGGAGTCGATGGGGTTGCCCAGGATCGGATCGGCGCCGAAGAACGGCAGCACTTGCAGCAGCACCAGCATCACGCCGATGCCGCTGATGAAGCCCGATGTCACCGAGTACGGCGTGTACTGCACGAGGCTGCCGAGCCGCAGCAGCCCCATCAGCGCCTGCAGCACACCGGCGATGAAGATGATGACGAGGGCCTCAACCGGGGTGTCGGCGTAGCGCACCAGCACGAACGACACGGCAATCGCCATCGGCGCTGTTGCCGCCGAGATCTGCACCCGGGAGCCGCCCAGCACCGCAGCGATGAACCCGACGGCGACCGCGCCCCACAGTCCTGCAATGGGACCGAGTCCGGACACCACACCGAACGCGAGCGCCAGCGGCAGCACGACTATCGCGGAGACAAGGCCGGCCCCCAGATCGGCACGAAGGCGACCGCTGTCGTAGTTCATCTCAGACCTCGCCGCGTGGTATGCGCCCGCGGGTCACAGTAGTTCACTGCCGAGCGAACTCAGCCGATGTGTTTGATGGTGGGGTTGAGCAAACTCAACCCCACATGCCCCCGTCGACGGTGAATTCTTGACCGGTGCAGTAGCTGCTGGCGTCTGAGGCCAGGAACAGCACCACGCGGCCGACCTCGGCGGGCTCGGCGATACGGCGCAGCGGCACCTGTCGCAGCACCCGCCGCGTACGGTCGTCGTCCTCGGTGAACACGCTGGTCTGCGCCAGCATCTCGGTGTCGATATAGCCGGGATGCACCGAGTTGACGCGCACGTTGCGGCGGCCGAGCTCCTTGGCCGCCGACTTGGTCATGCCGCGCACGGCCCATTTGCTGGCGCTGTAGGCGAACGACCCCATCGTGCCCATGAGGCCTGCGACCGAGCTGATGTTGATGATCGAACCGGATTCGGCATCCGCCATGGCGGCCCCGACCTTCTGCATGCCCAGAAACACGCCGCGGGCGTTGATAGCCAGCATGCGGTCGTAGTCAGCCACCGAGGTGTTCATGAGGCCAGCTCCCTGGAAGATGCCCGCGTTGTTCACCAGGACATCGATGCGGCCGTGCCGGCCCATGACGTCGGCAACCACCGCGTCCCAATCGGCCTCGGCGGCCACGTCGTGATGCAGGTACTCGCAGCCCACCTCGGCGGCGGTCTGCCCGCCTTCGTCGTCGAGCACGTCGGTGAGCACCACCGTCGCGCCCTCGTCAACAAAGAGCTGGCCCTCGACGGCACCCTGCCCTCGTGCGCCGCCGGTGATGATCGCAACCCGTCCGTCCAGAACGCCCATCTGTTGTCTCCCCGTGTCAAATGTGATCGGCGAAGGCGGTCTGCCCCTCGCCGCGCCCGCGCGCGAGCGACGGCGAGACCCTAGACCTCGACGCCCGCAGGTGCCGTTGTCCCCGGGCTTCCGGGATCGCTCAGGAGCGTTCGGCGCGGCCCAGCTCAGCGAGTATGGCCGAGAGCTGCTCGCCGTCGTCAGGCGTGTTGACAGGGATCGAGAACTCGATGCGGTCGATGTGGGGGCCGTAGCGCTCACCCAGCAAACCGCCGATCTGGTCGTAGGTGCCGACGGTGGCGATGGTGTGGAGCATCTCGTCGGACACGATCGCCGAGATCTCATCCCAGCGCTGTGCCTTCGACAGCACCGCGGCCTGGGTGGCCTCATCAGTCCAGCCGTGCACGTCGAACGCTGCCCGGTAGGCGGGGGTGGACAGGTAGAAGCCGACTCGCTCGCGCACGGTGCGGGCCACCGCAGCCAGCGTCGCCTCATCGGGAGCCGTGGCCACCAGCGGCTTCATGCACCAGTTCACGGCGGCGGCGTTGCGCCCGGCACGCTCGGCCCCTCTGGCCACCGCCGGTGCCATGACCTCGGTGATGTACTTCGGCGAGCACACCGGGTGCAGCCGGATGCCGTCGGCCACCTCGCCGGCCACCCCGCACATGTTGGGATTGATGGCTGCGATGTGCACCGGAATGTCGGGGTGGGCGATGGGACCGGGGTCGAACAGCGGCACCATCAGATTGAGCCGGTAGTGCTCGCTCTGGAAGTCGAGCGGCGTGCGCTCCTGCCAGCAGCGCCACACCGCACGCAGGGCGCCCACGTAGTCGCGCATCCACGGACCCGGCGCCGACCACTCCATGCCGTACCGGCGGCGAATGTGTCCACGCACCTGGCTTCCCAGCCCCAAGATGGCCCGACCTGCCGAGGCCTTCTGCAGCGTCCATGCCGACAGCGCCGTGACGGTGGGCGAGCGCGGGAATGCCATGGCCACCGAGGTGCCCAGACTCAGCGTGGACGTCGCCACCGCCGCCATGGCGAGCAGCTGGTAGGGGTCATCCTTGGTTTCCTCCACCACGAGGGCGTCGTAGCCCAGTGCTTCTACCTGCGCCGCGGCGTCGCCGATCGTGGTGACGTCGAGCGGCACGTCGGGCGCTCGCAATCCCGGGTCCAGCTTGCCCAGCGGCAGCAGCGTCTCTGATTTCATGACTCAGCCTTCATGACCCGATCTCCGTGGCTCAGGTTTCTCGGTTCAGCCCTGCACACCCAGCCGCGGCGTCCCGCCGGCGAGGAAGGTTGCGAGCTGGTCGATGAAGAGGTCGTCGTTGCGGGAGGCCATCCCGCTTCCGGCCCCTCCGATGTGGGTGGTCATCACTACGTTGGGGTGCTTCCACAGCGGGCTGCCCTCGGGCAGCGGCTCCGCATCGAACACGTCGAGCACCGCAGTCGCCGCCCGGTCGCCGTCCAGCCAGACGAGCAGGTCGTCGGTGTCGATGACCGCCCCTCGGGACACATTCACCAGCACCACGTCGTCACGCAACGCCGACAGGAATTCGGCATCGACGAGCCCGCGGGTCTCGTCGGTGAGCGGGCAGGCCAACACCACCACATCGGCGAGCGGCAGCTCTTCGGCTATGCCCTCCATCGTCACCATCGCGTCGGCGGCCTCCAGGTCTGTCGCGCCGGCGACGCTGCGGCGGGCACCTACTACCACGGCGCCGAAGGGACGGGCCAGCGCCGCAACCTTGCGACCGATGGATCCGAATCCGATCACCAGCCAGCGGCTGCCCCGCACCTCTCTCCATGGCACCTGCAGCCACTCGCCGGCCCGGCGACGATCGATGCGCCCTTCCCAGCCGTGAAACGTGTGCAGCACCAGCGACATGGTGTGCTCGGCGGTGGCGTCGTTGGGAGCGTCGCTGCGGCTCAGCTGGACGCCCGCGCTCAGAAGCTGCTGGAAAGGCGGTGCATCGGTGCCGGCAAGACAGGCCTGAGTCCAGCGCAACGTCCCGGGAGCAAGCGCCGCGTCGACGAAGGCAGCCAGGTTGCCGCCGAACAGCAAGCCGATCGAGACCCAGGCGGCAACGGGCGCATAGGTGGCGTCGCCGGTCGGCATGCCGTCCGCGCCAGCGATCTGTGAGCCGTCGGGCAGGGTGATGCCGTCGCGGCTCCACAGCAGCGGCGTGAGGTCGTGATCGAGCGCCGCCAGCCGGTCGGCGAGATGGGCGTAGTCGTCGGCTGGCAACAGCACCTGGTGAGTATTCACGCTGGAACGCTCGGCACTCCGAACGGCAAGCGCCGAGCGGCCATAGGGTTCGCAGCGATGCGAACGGCCGGAGATCCCGTCGTGCACGCTGGAGCAGCCGCCGAAGCCGTGGTGCCCTCCGGCGCCGACGACGGCCCGCTGCAGCGCCTGGGCCTGAACTTCGTGCTGGTCGCCACCATGATCCTCGGCCCGATTCCGATGATGCTGCCGGCCGTGATGGCGGTTGATCTCATTGCCGCCCTGCAGATCACCACCGGCGCCTTCAGCGTGGCGCTGACGGCCAACACGATCGTCGCAGCACTGTTCGCACCGCTGTCGGGCCGTCTCACCGATCGCGTCGGACCCAAGCTGTCGACGGTGCTGACCATTGCCACAGCCGGGATCGGCATGTTCGGGATGGCATTCGCCACCAACCTCTGGGTGCTCATGGCGTCGGCAGGGTTCGCCGGCCTCGGGCAGGGCTGGTGCAACCCGGCCACCAACAAGCTCATCGCCGAGCGGGTGCCCGCTGGGCGCCGCGGCACCATCACCGGACTCAAGCAGTCGGGCGTCATGTTCGGCATCTTCCTGTCTGGCTCCACGCTGCCGACGCTGGCCGTCTGGTTCGGTTGGCGGACTGCGATGGGCATCTATGGCGCGGCGGCGCTGGTGTGTGCGCTGGGCATCCAGCTGTGGATGCGCCCTGATGCCGACCCGAACGCTGAGGAACAAGCCGAGTACGAGGCGCCGCCGGGAGCGGTGTTCGCCGTCAAGCCGCTGCATCCCCGGCCAGTGCGGATGGCGCTCGCCGAGCGCGTCTACATCACGAAGATCGCCTGGTTCTCGCTGCTCATGGGAGGCGTGGTGGGCGGCGTGGGCCGATTTCAGGTGCTCTTCGCCGAGCAGTCTTTGGGCTGGACCAACTTCTGGGCCGGCATGGCCAGCGCGCTTGCGGGCATTACCGCAGCAGGGTCGCGCATCTGGTGGGCCCGCCTCACCGAGACCCGGGTCCGCCCGGCCAGTGCGCTCGCCATCCAGTCCGCGTTCACCGTGGTCGCCATGGCGCTGCTGCTGGCAACCACGTCCGTCCATGGCTCGCTGATGTGGGTGATGTCGCTGCTGGCGGGCTTCACGATGATGTCGTGGAACGCCGTGGCGATGCTGGCCATCATCACCGGCGTTCCGGTCGCCCTCGCCGGGCGGGCGTCGGGAATCGTGATGCTCGGCTTCATGTCGGGATTGAGCATCGGCGGCCTCGCCGCGGGGTACGTCATCGAGTGGACAGGCGGATTCGACACGGTCTGGCTGGCCTTTGCCGTCTGTGCCGCGGGCGCTTCGGTTCTGGCGATGACCATGCGCCGCCGCCGCGCCGTCATGTGAGCAAGCGCCGACATCGGGGAGCCGAAGGGGGTTCGGCGGCCCGATCTAGGCTGGCATCCATGGGGGATGACTTCGGGGTCGAGTATCAGAGCGGGTTCGGCAACGAGCACGCCACCGAGGCCGAGCCGGGTGTGCTGCCTCTCGGCCAGAACAGCCCTCAGCGCGTCGCCCACGATCTCTACACCGAGCAGCTCACCGGCAGCGCTTTCACGGTCGCCCGCGCCGATGCGATGCGCACCTGGATGTACCGCATCCGCCCGTCCGTGCGCCACGTCAGCGGCCTGCGCGACATCGATCCGGGCAGCATCCGCACCTCGCCGTGCCGGGAGGGTTCTCCTCCCGTGGCACAGCTGCGCTGGAGCCCGGTCAACATTCCGACCGAACCCTGCACGTGGCTGGAAGGGCTCTGCACGCTGGCTGCGAACGGCGATGCCCACACCCAGTGCGGAGCCGCAACTCACCTGTACTTCGCCAACCGCTCGATGGAAGACGAGGTGTTCGCCAACGCCGACGGCGAGATGCTGATGGTCCCCCAGCAGGGGACGCTGCGGCTCGTCACCGAGATGGGCACGCTGACCGTCGGCCCGGCGGAGATGGCCACGGTTCCCCGCGGGGTGAAGTTCCGGGTGGAGCTGATGGAGGAATCAGCCCGGGGCTACGTGTGCGAGAACTACGGGGCGCCGTTCCGGCTGCCCGACCCGGGCCTGATCGGCGTGGACGCGCTCGCCATGCCCCGGGACTTCCTGTACCCGGTGGCCAGTTACGAGGCCGACGACCGCCCGACCCGGCTGGTCTTCAAGCACGACGGCCGCCTGCTCGAGACGCATCTGCCGCACTCGCCGCTGGACGTGGTGGCGTGGCACGGCAACTTCGCTCCTTACAAGTACGACCTGCGCAATTACTGTCCGCTCGGGCCGCTGCTGTTCGACCACCCGGCGCCGTCCATCTGGACGCTGCTGACCTCGCCGTCGGAGTCCCCGGGCACTGCCAATGTCGACTTCGTGCTGTTTCGCGAGCGCTGGGCGGTGCAGGAGCACACGTTCCGGCCGCCCTGGTACCACTCCAACGTGATGAGCGAGCTGATGGGCCTGGTCGAGGGCACCTATGACGCCAAGCCCGAAGGGGGCTTCCTGCCCGGCGGCGTCAGCATCCACAACGCTTTCCTGCCCCACGGCCCCGACATCGAGGCCTACGACGCAGGCACCACGGCCGAGCTCGAGCCGCGGCGGATGGCCGACATGCTGGCCTTCATGTTCGAGTCCCGCTACGCATGGATCCCCACCGCGTGGGCTGCGGGCCTGGCCGAGTTGCAGGACGACTACGCCGCCGCCTGGTCGCCGCTGGACGACCGCAGCACCCTGCGCCGCAACGGCGACGGCTGATCGCTCGTCCCGCCAGAGCGTCGACTGATGGCTGCGACACGAGCGAGTGCTGATCTGGGGGGCCGGGTGGCGATCGTCACCGGTGCGGGTGCACGCGCGGACGGGATCGGCAACGGGCGGGCTGCGGCGATCCTGCTGGCCGAGGCCGGAGCGCATGTGCTGGCGGTGGATCGCAAGCCCGCGCTCGCCGAGGCAACCGCCGAGATGATCAGCGCCGAGGGAGGCAGCGCCGCCGCTATCGGCGCCGATGTGACCGTTGAAGCCGATTGCGAGGCAATGGTGAAGGTTGCGCTCGACCGGTGGGGCCGGCTGGACATCTTGGTCAACAACGTGGGCATCGGCAGCGACGGCACCGTGGTGACGGGCGCTGTCGATGCGTGGCAGCGAGTGATGGACGTGAACCTGACTTCGATGGTGCTGGCGTCACGCCACGCCATCCCGGCGATGAACTCTCACTCGGGTGGGGGAGCGATCGTCAACATCTCGTCCATTTCGGCGCTGCGGCCGCGCGGCATGACGGCCTACTCGACCTCCAAGGGGGCGATCATGGCGCTCACCGCCGCCATGGCCGTCGACCACGGCACCGAGGGCGTGCGGGTGAACTGCGTGGCTCCCGGGCCCGTGCGCACGCCGATGGTGGGCGGCGACGACATGCCCGACGAGCTTGCCGAGGCCCGTCGACGGGCCAGCGTGCTGAAGATCGAGGGCAACGGCTGGGATATCGGCGCGGCGGTGCGGTTCCTGTGCACCGACGAGGCCCGCTACATCACCGGCCACACGCTGGTCGTCGACGGCGGCGTGACCCTGCGAGGCCCGTCACGCGCCTCGCCGCGGGGCTGAGCGGGCCGCAGCCGTCATGCGCCTCGCTGGCTGAGCCGGTCACGGGCCGCCACGCGCCGCGCCGATCGGCTACACCCGCTGCTGGCGGAAGCCGCTGGCGTAGTGCGTCTCGGGCAGGCGCCGATGGCCGAAGAGCTTCTCTCGCAGCGTTCCCGGCTGGTATTCCCGCTGCACCAGTCCTCGCTCGCGCAGAACCGGCACGACGCCGTCGATGAAGTCGACGAACGTGCCGGGGGTGGTGGCATACACCAGGTTGAAGCCGTCCACGCCCTGGTCCAGGCGACGCTGCATGCCATCCGCGATCTGCTCGGGCGATCCCACCAGGAACTGGCCGGCCATGTTCAGCTTGATGAGGTCCCCGAAGGTGCGCGTGCCCGGCCGGGCTGAATCCAGCAGCGATTTCACCGGGCCCCGTACGCCCTCGGTGCGCAGCGTCTCGAGCGGCTGGTCGGGATCGATGTGGCTGAGGTCCACGTTGAGGTTGCCGCTGAGATGCGCCAGGCCGGCCTCCAGCGAGAGCGTTTCGAGATAGTCGGCGTGCTTGGCCTTCGCCTCGGCCTCGGTGCCGCCCACGATGGGGGACAGGCCGGCGATGATCTTCACGTCATCGGGATGGCGTCCGGCTGCAGCGACCCGGCGCTTGATGTCTGCAGCGATGCGCTCGAGTCCCCGAGAGGCTGCCACTACGAAGACGCACTCGGCGTGCTTGGCGGCGAAGTCCCGTCCTCGATCCGACGAGCCGGCTTGGTATATCACCGGTGTGCGCTGCGGCGACGGCTCGGCCAGGTGCGGGCCCGCCACGGTGTAGTACGGGCCTTGGTGGTCGATCGGCCGGATGCCGGCCGGATCGGCATAGACACCGCGCTCGGTGTCGGCCAGCACCGCGTCGTCAGACCAACTGCCCTCCCAGAGCTTGTAGCAGACGTCCAGGTAGTCCTCAGCTCGCTCGTAACGAGTGTCGTGCTTCGGCAGCGCCTCGTAGCCGAGGCTCTGTGCACCGTTCTGCAGGTATGACGTGACCACGTTCCACGCCACACGCCCGCCGGTGAGGTGATCGAGCGTGGTGATCTGGCGGGAGAACGTGAACGGGTGCGCCTGCAGCACGTTGCTGGTGAACGCAAACCCGAGATGCTCGGTGACCGTCGCCATCGCGGGGATCAGCAGCATCGGGTCGTTGACGGGCACCTGCATGCCCTCGCGCAGCACGGTGTCGGCACTGCCCCGGTAGGTGTCGTACAGCCCGATCACGTCGGCCAGGAAGACGGCGTCGAAGCAGCCCGCCTCGCAGATGCGGGCCAGCTCCAGCCATGGCTCCAGCGAGGTGTATTCCCGCTGGCGGGTGTCGGCGCGCACCCACAGTCCCTGCTGGATGTGGCTGACGCAGTTCATGGTGAACGCGTTCAGGATGATGCGCCGCCCGTCCGACCCGTCTGCCCCCGCGTCCGCCGCCACGGCGTCAGTCTCGCATCACTCGCTGTGAGCTGTCCCGACCCGTCAGCGAGAGTTGGGGCTGGGGGCTGCGAGATAGCTGTCGACGATCTCGGCAGGGTCGCCGGCGGCCCGGATGCGGCCCTCGTCCAGCCAGACCACCCGGTCGCAGAAGCGCCGGATCTCGTTCATGTTGTGGGTGACCAGCACCACCGACCCCGAGGCTGAGCGCACGTCGTCGATGCGTTCGGCCGCCAGCCGCCGGAACTCCTCGTCGCCCACCGTCAGCGCCTCGTCGATCAGCAGGATCTCGGGAATGCGGGCGGTGGCGATGGCAAAGCGCAGCCGGGCGCGCATGCCCGAGGAGTACGTGCGCATCGGCCGGTCGATGTCGGCACGCAGCCCGGCGAAGTCGATGATCTCGTCCATCCGGCGCTCCACTTCGGCACGGGTGAACCCCAACGCCAGACCGCCGATCAGGATGTTGCGCCGCCCCGAGAGCGCCGGTCGCAGCACCGATGACACCCCGAGCAGCGACGGCCGCGACCGTCCCCGGATGGTGCCCGAGCGCAGCGGCAGCAGCCCGGTCATCGCGGCGAGCAGCGTCGACTTGCCCGCACCGTTCGGCCCGATCAGCCCCAGCGTCTCGCGCTCGAACAGATCCAGCGTCACGCCTTGCACTGCGGGGATCATGCGGTGCTGGCGACGCACCCGGCCCCGGGCAAAGCCCTGCTTGAGACCCATGGCCGGCTCCTCGAACACCCGGTAGCTGACGTGGGCGTCGCGTACCTCGACGGTGACATCGGGATTGCCAGAGTCAGTCATGCGCCGAGCCTCTGCTCGGACCGGTGGAACACGACGAAACCCAGCGCCGGCATCACGATGCACCACAGCACCAGGCCGGCGACGACCCACAGATCCACTGGCTCGCCCAGCAGGCACCAGCGCGCACAGGTGATCACGTCGTAGACCGGGTTGAGCGCGAAGGCACGCCGCCACGCCGTGCTCTGCACGAACGCATCGACGCTGAAGATCACGCCCGAGCCATAGAACAGCAGCCGGAACAGGTGCGGCAGGATCTGGCGCAGGTCGCGCATAGTCGTGCCGATACGGGCCACCAGCAGCGCAACGCCGAAATTGAAGGCGAACTGTGCCACCAGCACGGCCGGCAGCACCAGCCAACGCAGCGTCGGCAGCTCGCCGGTGGCGAGCACCGCCAGCAGCGCCAGCACCAGCGCGGGCACGAACGCGGCGGTCTGCCCGTTGACCGATGCCGCTGGCAGCAGGATGCGCGGGAACTGGATCGATCGGATCAGGCCCAGGTTCTGGGTGATCGAGCCCGACGCTTCCAGCGTGACGCGCTGGGTGAGGTGGAACAGCACCACGCCGATGATGAGGAACCCCAGGAAGTTGTCGACCCCGCGCCGGGTGTCGATGATGACGCCGAAGACCAGGAAGTACACGCCCACCAGCAGGGCAGGATTCACCAGATGCCAGAGCTGGCCCAGCGTGGTGTCCATGTTCTGGGCCCGGAGATCCTGCGCGGGCACCACGATGGCGAACTCCCGACGTCTCCACGCTTCGCGCAGGTAGGCCAGCGTCGACGGACGGGACGTCAAGTCGATGAGGGGCCGGGCTGCTGCCTCGCCTCCGTCGTCGGCTGTGCTGGTTGTGCCTCCTTCGTCGGCCATGCGGGTCATCCTACGAAGGCCGTCCCAGTGCCCTTGTGCCCGGCAGAGGCAGCCAGCGGGGGCATACTCACGCCGCTGAGTGATGTCCGGCGACGGACGTCTGACCGCAACGGACCGCCTGTGTTCACACTGCCGCCTCACCGCCCCACGCCTCCGCCCGCAGACGTGCGGGGCAATGACTGGCGCTCGCTGGGGGTGGCCCCGCTGGACGTGTTCGAGCCGCTGCTGCCGGTGACGGTCGTGGTGCCCTACTACGAGGCGCCCGAAGCGCTGGCACTGACGCTGGCCGGTCTCGAGCGCCAGACCTACCCCTTGGACCTCTTCGAGGTGATCGTGGTGGACGACGGCTCGGATCCGCCGCTCGATCTTGCTGCGCTCGACATGCCTGCACCTAGCTCGCTGAGCCTGCGAGTCGTCCACCAGGAAGACCTCGGCTTCGGCCTGGCCCGGGCGCGCAACAACGGGGCGCGTGCCGCCCAAGGCGACGTGCTGGTCTTCCTGGACTGCGACATGGTGCCCGAGGCCGATTGGCTGGCTGCACACGCCCGCTGGCACCACGCCGCCAGCGACCTGCTGACGCTGGGGTTCCGCTACCACGTCGAAGCGGACGGCATCGGAGCAGCCGATGTGCGTGACCGGGACGCGACGCTCGCTGACCTCTTCGAGGGACGGCCGGTCCAGCGCCCGGAGTGGATTGAGCGCCGCATGGAGGCCACGGATGACCTGGCCTCAGACGCAGATGACGTCTTCCGGGCGGTCACTGGCGGCAACTTTGCCGTCTCGAAGGATTTCTTCACCGCAGCCGGCTGCTTTGACGAGTCGTTCACGCAATGGGGCTCAGAAGACGTCGAGTTCGGCTGGCGTGCCTACGCGCTCGGGGCCGTGTTGGTGCCCGAGCGCTCTGCGCTGTGCTGGCATCAGGGCGAAGGTGCGGTGCTGAGCGAGGACGAGTCGATCAGCCTCACCCAGCAGCGCGACAAGCTCTCGCACCTCATTCCTGACCGGCGGCTGCGCACCTCGCCTCCCGGTCGCTCATATACCGTCCCGCAGTTCGTGGTGACCGTGGAGCCGGGACACGCCGACGAGGAAGGCGTGCTGGACACGGTTGAGCAGGTGCTGGCCGCCAACGCGCACGATTTGGTGGTGTGGGTCGACGAGCGACCCGATGAGCAGTTCGAACGGCTCCGACGCCTGCTCGACCCCGACCCGCGAGTGGGCGTGGGCTCGGCGGGAGGCGCAGCGCTCGCCCATCCAGCAGCGGCATTTCACGTTCGGGTTCCCGCTGGCGCGCGGGTCCGCCCCCGGATGCTTGACCGCCTCCAGAACCAGCTCGGCACTGCCGCCGCGGGCGAGTCGGATCTGGCCTCGGGCCATCGAGTCGGCATCGCACGCGGCTGGGCAGTCCACCGTGCTCGGCGGTCGGGCAGAGCGGCTGCCGAATTCGGCACGGTCGTCGAGCTGGACGTCGACAGCCTGCAGGTCACCCAGGAGGCCAAGCCCCAAGGCTGGCTCGCCGGCAAGCTGCACGGACCCGCCCGGCGATTCCTGCGCTTATGGGCCCGGACGCGTCGGCACTTGGGGACGCTGTTTGTCGCGGTGCGACGCATCAGGCGGCCCGGGGATGTTGCCCGCCTGGTCGGGACGATCGCGCGGGCGGTGTGGTGGCGTGTCAAGAACCTTCGCTGGAAGTTCCGCAGCGTCATGTGGGCCTTGCGACGCGCCCGCCGACGATGGCCCAGACGTCTCAAGATATGGCTGGGGCTGCTGCCCCGCACCGAACGCTACCTGCAACGCTTGGCGCGCTATCCCCTGGGCGGAGAGCTGGCAGCCACCGGCCGCATAGCGTCATCGGTGTTTGCCGCGTCCACCCGAGTGGCGTCCCGGCTCGGCGACGACGGCGATCACCACACTGATGTCCTCGTCGCGGACTCACTCAGGGTGGCCGAGGCAGTCTTGAGGGGAACTGCGGGGGATCGCAAGCCTGCGGTGGCTGTGCTGTCGGAACTGCCGTCGCAGCTGAGCGTGCAGGCCTTCAATCCCGAGGCCGTCAACCCGATCGGTTGGTCGGCGACGTGCGACGGAGGAACTGCGACCTTGGGTTCGCAGCTGTCGCTGTCGCGGGGCACAGTGTTCAGCCTGCAAATCGGCGGTGAGCTGTTGGCCGATTTGCGTTCACGCCACCACCTTGAGGACCAGGCGGCCGACCACCGCAACACCGCGGAGCGGGCCGGAGCGCTGGCAGCCCTAGCGGCCGCCGGAGTGCTCGTGCATCTTGCGGAGCCAGACTCGGAGCTGGCTGCGTGCCTGGGCCTCAAGCTGACCGACCTGATGGCCTCGGCAGAGGTGGTCGATGCCGATGCGCACCGTCGCGAACAGCTCAGCATCGCCATGCGGCGCTGCGCGTTGCGCGATCACTCGCTGCGAGCTCGCGCCCGCCAAGCACTGTCGGCCGTCGACTTGGGCGCAACGCTGCCGGACGTGTCGATTCTGGCGCCGACGCGGCGACCGGATCGCGTCGCCGATGTCATCGCAACCGTCGGCAGTCAGACATACCCCCGCCTCGAGCTCGTGCTGGGGCTGCACGGCGACGGGTTCGACAGCGATGCCGAGATCGAGGCACTGGCCGGCGATCTCGATGCCTCGCTTCGCATCGTGCGTGTCGACGGTTCGCAGACCCTCGGTGGAGTCCTTCGCGCTGCAGCCGACGCGGCGGGCGGATCCTTGATCACCAAGATGGACGACGACGACTACTACGGCGCCGAGCACATCTGGGATCTGGTGCTGGCGCACGAGTACTCGGGGGCGGAGCTGATCGGCAAGTCCGCCGAGTACGTGTACCTGGAACGGCTCGACACGACTGTGCGAGACCAGAACCGCCAGAAGTTCTCCGAGCGGTACATCCCGTTCGTGGGCGTCTCGGGCGGCGTGCTGATGATCTCCCGCCACGATCTCGATGCAGCCGGGGGCTGGCGGCGGGTGCCGCGGCGGGTCGACATCGCCCTGGCCCACGACGTCACACTGGCCGGCGGGCGCATCTACTGGACCCACGGTGCCGGCTACCTGCGGGTGCGCCACGGCGACGAGCACACCTGGAACGTCGAGGACAGCCACTTCCTCGGCCGGGCCAGCGAGGTGCGCGACGGCTGCGACCTGCGCTTCGCGGGCGTCGATGAGGCCTGAGACGGGACTTCCTGCGAGACTGGGGCCATGAGCGGCACCTTGGACCTCACTTCGAACGAAACGGAACTCCAGCGCTATCTCGACGAAGTCGACGAGCACGGCTACTGCATCGTCGAAGGGGCCCTCGAACCGGCGCTCGTCACCGAGATCCGCGAGACCGTGGCCCGGGTGGAGGACGAGCTGAACGTTCAGCCGAAGGGGAACCGCATCGAGGGGTTCGCCACCAAGCGCATGTACAACCTGCTCCACAAGGACCGGTCGTTCTGGAAGCTGCCGATCCACCGCAACGTGCTGCCGTTCCCGCAGCGGCTGATGGAACCCGGAGCGATCCTGTCGGGCACTACGTGCATGCACATCGGCCCCGGCGAGGTGCACCAGGGCCTGCACTCCGACGACGGCCTGGTCGACCAGATCGACGTGCCGCGGCCCCGCCCACCGTTCATGGTCACGACCATCTGGGCGTTCACCGACTTCACCGACGAGAACGGTGCCACCCGATTGGTCCCTGGCTCGCACCGCTTCGACCACGAGCCTCAGCCGGGCGAGAAGCCGGACTACATCGCAGCCGAGATGCCGGCAGGCTCGGTGCTAGTGGTGAACGGCGGCACCTGGCACTGCGGCGGCGCCAACACGTCGGAAGACGACTGGCGGCTGGGCATCAGCGTTCAGTACTGCCGGGGCTGGATGCGCCAGCAGCAGAACCAGTACTTCAGCCTCTCCCCAGAAGACGTCCGTGACATGCCCGACGAGCTGGCTGCGTTGTGCGGGTTCAGCCTGTACCGGGGGATCATGGGCCACATCGACGGCGCCAGCCCGGGCCGGTTCCTCGGTGCCGAGGGCCTTGCCGAGACCGCATATGCGGCGCGCATCAAGGCGATCGACGAGGGCGAAGAGATTGGCGGTATCGGCACCGCCGAGCCGCAGGCTGGCGGCAACGACGCAGTCGAACCTGAAGCCGCCGCGGCTGACTGAGCCCACCGACACGAAGAAGGAGCAGGCTCCATGGAATTGCGCGATCGAGTTGCGATCATCACCGGCGGGGGCGGCGGCATCGGCGGGGCCACCGCACGGCACTGGATGGCCGAGGGTGCTCGCCACGTCGTCGTGGCCGACTACAACGCCGAAGCTGCGCTAGCCGTAGCGGACGAGATCGGATGCGAGGGCGTCGGGCTCGACGTCACCGACGAAGCGGCCGTTGCCGACCTGGTCGAACGCGCGCTCGACGCGCACGGCCCGATCGATGTGTTCTTCTCGAACGCCGGCGCTGGTGCCGAAGGCGGCGTTGACGCCTCCAATGACGCGTGGCAGTCCCAGTGGGAGCTGCACGTGATGAGCCACGTGTATGCCGCCCGTGCCGTGCTGCCCTCAATGCTGGCCCGAGGCGAGGGCTATCTGGTGCACACCGCCAGCGCAGCTGGGCTGCTGGCTGCCATGGGCTCTGCGCCGTACTCGGTCACCAAGGCCGCGTGCATCAAGCTGGCCGAGATGGAGGCGATCCTACACGGCGACGACGGCATCCGGGTGTCGGTGCTGTGCCCGCAGGGCGTGAACACCGCCATGGCGCCCCAGCGGCTGGCCGACGGCGGCACCGACGGGATTGTCGAACCCGAGTTCGTGGCACAGGTCATCACCGAGGCCATGGCCGAAGAGCGCTTCCTGATCCTCTCCCACCCCGAGGCCCAGACCTACGTGGAGCGCAAAGCGTCCGACCCGGACCGCTGGCTCCGGGGCATGCGCCGGCTGCGCGAGCGCTCGCTCGACCTGGAAGAAGGCGCCTGATCGTCGAGGGCTTTCGAGCAACGCAGCGCCGCAAGTCGTAGCTTTGCCGCCATGGCTGATACCGATGTCAAGGCACTGACGGGCGGGCTCGAGCTGCCCGACTTCGAGACAACGGCGTTCACGACGCCACCGCCGCTGGCCGATGCCACCGTGGCCATCGTGACTTCGGCGTCGCTCCACCATCCCGACCAGGACGATTTCGAGCCGATCGACACCGGCTATCGCGTGCTCGACGGCGGCCGGCGCGACTACATGTGCGGCCACTGGAGCCCCAACTTCGACGCCACCGGGATCGCCCTCGACCTCAACACGGTGTTCCCGATCGACCGCCTCGACGAGCTGGCCGCTGACGGAACCATCGGCCGGGTCTCCGATATTCACCTGTCCTACGCAGGCAACCAGTTCGACCTGTCCGGCGTGCGCATGGACTCCGGTCCTGCGGGCGCGAAGTTCCTGCGTGAGCAAGGGGTGGACATCGCCCTGTTCACCCCCGTCTGACCGCTGTGCACGCGTACCGTGAGTACGCTCGCCCACGTTTTCGAGGAAGCCGGAATCGCCACCGTGGCACTGGGTTCCATCGGCGCTCACATTCAGGGCACCGCCCCGCCGCGCGGGCTGTGGTGCGACTTCCCACTCGGGCGCCCGCTCGGCAAGCCCAACGACGCCGACTTCCAGCACCGGGTGCTGGCGCACGCCTTCGGGCTGCTCACCTCCGATCAGCCTGTGGTGGAGAAGTTCGCCGAGTCGATCGACGACGACGGCACCAGCACCATGTCGTGCGAGCTGCCGCCGCGGCACGATCCCAGCCTGCATCCCGCAGTGGACGAGGCCAACGGCCTGCGGCAGGCCTACGACCGGGCCGTGGCCAAGCTGGGCAACCGCACGGGCGCCGGGCGCGTCGTGGCCGCCGATGACATCGGGGATGCCGTGCAGTCCTTTGTGCGCGTCGCCGAGGGAACGCCCTGGAAGGAAGCGGGTATTCCCGGCATCCCGGCCCGGGTGGCTCAGGACATCCGCGGCTACTACGAGACTGCCGCCCTCGCGCTTGCCGAACACGCTCCTGCCGCATGGGCGGGCGCGCGCTGGTTCTTCACCTCCACCGAGGCGGGCCGCACGATCATGGCCGCCCGCAAGGCCATGGCCGACGCCGGCGAGAAGCAGCCCATCTGGTTCTTCCTCGCACCAGGCGACATGTAGCGGATGCCGCCTCGGGCGGCAAACCGCACACATGAAGCTCATCTCGTGACTGTGCCCATTAGGCGTCTGCCGGCGGCGTCCGCGTGTTGATCGGCCGGCCATTCCACGGCTGGCGCGTGGCGTGGGCCGGTTTCTGGGTGCTATTCATCGTGTACGGCCTGCAATTCAGCTACGGCACCTTCGAGGGCGCCATCAGCGCAGACACCGGCTGGTCAACCAACTGGCTGCAGCTCGCGTACGCGCTATACATCCTCAGCTACAGCGCCGTCAGCGTGTGGAGCGGGCAGCTCACCGACCGGATCGGCCCCCGTCAGGTCATCGCCGTGGGCGCCCTGCTGCTGGCTGCCGGCTACCTGGTGCTGTCGTCTGCGCCGAGCTTGATGCTGGTCTTCATCGGGTTGGCGGTGATCGCGCCGCTCGGCATGTCGTCGTCGTGGGTGCCCGCGAATGCCACCGTCGTGCGCTGGTTCACCGCTCGGCGCGGCTTGGCGACGGGCATCGTGGGTTCGGGCGGCAGCGCCGGCGGGATCGTGGCACCGCCGATCGCCGCGTGGCTCGTCTCACAGTTCGGCTGGCGCACGGCGATCGCCGCGATGGCCGTAGTGGGCGGCGTGTTCATGGCGGCCACCGCCATGCTGTTCGTGCGCGATCCCGAGTCGATCGGCCAGTATCCCGACGGTCGCACGCCGGATCCCGCCGACCGCCCGCTCGCCCGTTCGCGGGTCGTGTCGAGGCCGGCGGGATTCGTCGTGGAAGCCACCCGCAGCAGCGCCCCCGACGCCGAGAATCCCCGCACGGCGTGGACGGCATCCGCAGCGTGGCGCACCTCGGTGTTCTGGCGCATCTTCGGGATGTTCGCCTTGACGTTCGTCGTCGTGTTCGTGCCGTTCGCACACGGCGTTCAGTACGCCCGCAGCCTCGGCTTCTCCCTGCAATGGGCGTCAGGAGTCATCAGCTCGGTCGGCGTCGGGGGCCTCGTGGGGCGCATTGTGACCGGTCCATTGTCGGACCGCATCGACCGCCGTCGAGCCGTGGCTCTGGCGTTGGCGGTCGAAACGCTGTCGTTCGTCGGCATAGCCGTGGCCGACAATCTGGTGCTGCTGTACGCCTCGGCTATCGCGTTCGGATTGTCCTACGGCGGGAGCGTGGCGGTCTTCCCGGCGCTGGTCGCCGATTATTTCGGCCGTACCCATGCCGGTGCGATAGTGGGCCGCTTCTTCGCAACCGCAGGATCGTGCGCAGCGATCGGGCCGTACGTGGCGCAGTTGCTGCTGAATGCAACGGGGGGCTATGGCTGGACCTTCACCATGGCGGCAGTTGCCAATGCGTGTGCGCTGGGGCTCGCATTCACGCTGCCCCGTCCCGGTCTGCTGCCCAAGCGCTGAGCGCTCCAGCCTCCCGGGCAGCACTTTGGGCTGACGGGTAGCCTCGCAGATGGCCGTTACACCCGCCGCCGCGGCTCATGAGGGGGATTCGATGGCACTCGCCGACTTCAAGCTCGAGGATCGCTTCGACCGCATGGAAGGCGATGTGGCCATGTCGGGCGTGCAGGCGCTGCTGCGCGTGCTGCTGGATCAGCTCCGGGCAGATCGCCGTGACGGGCTGAACAACGCGGCCATGGTGTCGGGCTACCGCGGGTCGCCGCTGGGCGGCATCGACTCGCTGATGACGACCAATGCCACCGAGCTCGAGCAGAACAACATCATCTTCGAGCCCGGCCTCAACGAGGATCTGGGCGCCACGATCGTGTGGGGAAGCCAGCTCTCGAACCGCAACTTCGAGGGCCGCTACGACGGTGTGCTCGGCATGTGGTACGGCAAGGCGCCGGGGGTCGACCGGTCTGGAGACGCCATCAAACATGCGAACGTCTGTGGCGTTGACCCCAAGGGTGGCGTGCTGCTCGTGGCCGGCGACGACCCCGCTTCGAAGTCGTCCACGCTGGCGTCTGAGTCCGAGCCCGTGCTCATCCACTTCCAGACGCCGATCCTGTATCCCGGCTCGGTCCAGGAGGTCATCGACTACGGCCGCTGGGGCTACGAGCTGTCCCGCTACAGCGGATTCTGGTCGGCGCTCAAGATCGTCACCAACGTGGCCGACGGCTACGCGACCGTGCAGGTTGGCCCTGGCCGTGTCTCGGTCACGCGTCCCGAATTCGAATGGGAGGGCAAGCCCTGGGCGCACACCCAGCAGGACGCCCTGTTCGGCCCGAACGCGGTGCGCATGGAGCTCGAGATCCACGAGGGCCGCATGGTCGCAGTCGACGAGTTCGTGGCGGCCAACAAGCTCAATCGCCAGACCGTTCCCACCCGCGACGCCCGGATCGGCCTCGTGGCCGCCGGCAAGACCCATTACGACCTGCGCGAGGCGCTCGACCGCATGGGATTCGACGACATCGAGCTGGAGCGCCGAGGCGTCCGCGTCTGGAAGCCAGCCGTGGTGTGGCCGCTCGAGCCCACCAGCCTGCGCGAGTTCGCCGATGGGCTCGATGTGATCGTCGCTGTGGAAGAGAAGCGCTCGATCATCGAGGCGCTCATGAAAGAGAACCTCTACGGCGTGGCCGGCGCGCCCGTCGTGCTCGGCAAGCGCGATCAGCACGGCGGCTTCTGGTTCCCGGGCCACGGTGAGATGGACGCCGATCTCATCGCACGCAAGATCCGGCCGTTCCTGGTGGAGCGGCTCGGTCCCGAAGGCATCGGGCCGGCTGTGCCCGAGCGCATCACGATCCCGTTGGCGGTCACCACTTCCAAGGGCGAGAAGGCCGCCGGCCGCACGCCGGGGTTCTGCTCGGGCTGCCCGCACAACCGCTCCACCTGGGTGCCGGAGGGCTCCGAGGCAGGCGGCGGCATCGGCTGCCACGGCATGGCGGCCATGACGCCCACCCGCAACGTCCGCGGCACGACTCAGATGGGCGGCGAAGGCTGCCAGTGGGTCGGCGCCGCGCCGTTCGTCACCATGGAGCACCGGTTTCAGAACATCGGCGACGGCACCTACCACCACTCCGGCTCGCTGGCGCTGCGACAGGCGGTGGCCGCCGGCACCAACGTCACCTACAAGATCCTCTACAACGGCGCGGTCGCCATGACGGGCGGCCAGGACATCGACGGCGGCATGGCCGTGCCCGAGCTGACCCGCTCGGTGCACGCCGAGGGCGTGGCCAAGGTGATGGTTGTCACCGACGACACCTCCAAGTACCCCGCCGATGCCGAGTTCGCTCCCGGCACCGACGTCTGGCACCGCGACCGCATGGACGAGGCGCAGCGCGTGCTGCGCGAGATCGAGGGCTGCACGGTCCTGATCTATGACCAGGCGTGTGCGGCCGAGCTGCGGCGCGACCGCAAGCGCGGCAAGGTGGCCGAGCCCAACACGCGAGTGTTCATCAACGAGGCGGTCTGCGAGGGCTGCGGCGACTGCGGCGAGAAGTCGAGCTGCCTGAGCGTGCAGCCCATCGAGACCGAGTTCGGCCGCAAGACGCAGATACACCAGTCGTCGTGCAATAAGGACTTCACCTGCCTCGACGGCGACTGCCCGGCGTTCATCGAGGTGGTGCCGGCGGGGAAGATCCCCACCAAGGCCACGGTGGCAATCGAGCACATCGGCGACAACCTGCCTGGGCCCGACCGTATCGACGAGGGCAACATCTTGATGATGGGCATCGGCGGCACGGGCGTGGTCACGGTGAACCAGATGCTGGCGACGGCCGCCCTGCTCGACGGCAAGACGGCCAACGGCCTCGACCAGACCGGTCTTGCCCAGAAGGGCGGCCCGGTGCTGTCGAACCTCAAGGTTCGGCGCATGGGGTCGGACAACGGCAGCCCGAATGGCGACGGCCACTCTGCTGACGAGGCCGGGGGTGACGAGGCCAACAAGGTCGGGCTTGGCGAGGCCGACGCCTACATCGTGTTCGACCTGCTGACCGGCACCAACCCGGCCAACCTCGACAAGGCCCTGGCCGGCAAGACGGTGGCCGTGGTGTCGTCGTCGAAGGTGCCCACCACCTCGATGGTGCGCGACACCTCCGCCGAGTTCCCTGAGTGGACGGCGTTCCAGCGGGTGATCGACGAGTCCACCAGCCCCGAGCGCAACGTCTACTTCGACGCCGGCACTTTGTCGGACAACCTGTTCCGCTCGCACATGCCGGCCAACGTGCTGGTGGTGGGCGCCGCCTACCAGGCGGGCGTGGTCCCGATCAGCGCTTCGGCGATCGAGCGAGCCATCGAGCTGAACGGCGTTGCGGTGGAGATGAACACCCAGGCGTTCCGCATCGGCCGCAAGATCGTGCTCGACCCCGACTTCCTGGTAACGCTCGAGGTCGAGCGGGTCGGCAAGGTGAAGCGTGAGATCGGCCCGTCAGGCCGTGAGCAGGACCTCATCGACGCAGTGCCCAACCAGTCCGAGGAACTGGCACGGCTGCTGCGGATCCGGGTGCCCGACTTGGTGGCCTACCAGAACCACGCATACGCAGCCGCCTACGCCAGCTTCATTGCCAAGGTGCGCGAGGCCGAGGCAGCGGCGGGCAGCGAGACAGCGCTCAGCGAGGCCGTGGCGACGTACCTGTACAAGCTGATGGCCTACAAGGACGAGTACGAGGTGGCCCGGCTGCACCGCTCCAAGGCGTTCCAGCAGGCTGTGCGCGACCAGTTCGGCGACAAGACCGATGTCACCTACAAGCTGCACCCGCCGATCATGCGTCGCATGGGCGTCGAGAAGAAGATCGGCCTCGGCCGCTCAGGTGACATGGCATTCGCACTGCTGGCGCGGATGAAGGGCCTGCGCGGCGGCGCGCTCGACGTCTTCGGCAGGACCGCTCACCGGAAGATGGAGCGTGAGCTGATCGACGAGTACCGCGGGATGATCGAACGGGCACTCGACACGCTGGGCGCAGGCGACGAAGCTGCCTACGCCCGGGCCGTCGAGATCGCCCGGCTTCCCGACATGATCCGCGGCTACGAGGAAATCAAGGAGAACAACGTCGAGCTGTTCCGGGCCCGCGCAACCGAACTCGGCGCTTGAGCGTCGCCCTTAGGGCAGGGGCGACGGTCGTGTTCGACTCGACCGAAGGAGTGCGCCCACCCAGTAGGAACGATCGCTGCCCCCGTTGCGGGCACGGTCACGAGCCTGGGCGACCGTCGCAGGCAACCCTCTCCGCCGAACAGCCCGAGTCCTGGAATCCCCTGATCGGTTCGAAGTGGGACTATTGGCACAGCAAGTGCCGTCGGCAACACGAACGCGAACGCGCAAGAACCCGCGCGGACGAGCACCGACGTGATCCCCGAAGACTGGTGTATCAGCAGCAACAGCGCGAGAAGCGCCGCGAGGAGTGGCGCACTGGCTCAACCAAAGACCGCATAGCGATCGTCATTGGCTGGGCGATAGCTGCCGGGGGCGCTGCTCTAGTCGTGGCGTGGGCATTCGTGGCCCTACGCGCAGTCCTGTCCGGCGTCTTCAACTGATCCCACCCATGACGGAGCGAACGGCGGGGATCCTGTGAGTTGTGTCAACAGCCCCTACGGATCACCGTTGGCTCGGGCCTCCTAGCGGAAGCGCAGCCATCAGAATCCACTGTGGGCACCGCGCCGACAGTCGGGATCAGAGTGCTTCGCCGAGCATCGACTACGAGAGCACCTGAGCACTCATCGCTGTAGCGCGTGGCAGTCACCATGTGGCCACTGCTGGCTTCGACAACGCTTCGTCGAACGGAAACACGGCCAAGCTGTCAGCCTGCACCAATTCGTAGTCGGTGGGCGCTTCGTCAGGTTCTTCCAGATCATCTGAGGGTTGTTTGCCCATCACGATCGCGATCTGACGAAGGAGCGCCGCTTGCCGCGTCATGAAATAGCTGTCGAAGTTGTCTGCCCACAGATGTTCGGGGGCGATCAGATGCGACTGTAGGTACTCAGCCAGAGTTTCTCTTGGCACGTTTCCTTGAGCGATTCTGCGTAAGTAATCGCTGGGAGCCGCGCCGCCGATGCTGCGGTTCGTGCTCGCTGCCAGCGGTGTCTTGTTGACGATCGAGTCGCAGCGTGCCGGTTCGATGCCTCGATCCTTGCACCACCGTTGTGGGAAGACGTGGTGGATATCGATGCTCGCGTCGAAGTAACCCGCGATCGAGGACTCCTCGCCGGTTTTCCAGTCTCGTGCGCCTTCGCGCAACAGCAAGGCGTAGATGCCCTTATAGGCCGCGCTTCTTCGGGTACGAAGCGTGAGTAATCGGCTGGCAGCGAACTGCGCGTCGTAGACGGTGCGAGGCTCGGGTCCGCCGTCGCGAATCCAGCTCAGCACTTCTGGCAGATCACGGGAAAATCGGGTTTCGGTCGAACCGCCGTACAGCTCGCCGAGGACGCCGCACCAGTACCACTGTGCGAGCCTGGCCCTCACGTGGTACGGCTCCCACTTATGGCCTAGGACCGTGAGGATCGCGGCCAGAGGGATGAGCTGACTGCCGTAGGGCAGGAACCGCGCGTCATACAGATGTTGTGAGTGCAGGAACCGGGCTGCCGTCTCAAGTCCGCCGACCAGTGGATCGGCCCATCGCTTGTACTCGTCAAGTTGCAGGGCCAGCATGTCAGCGCGCCGACACCCAATACCGGGTGCCCGCTCTTCATCGGGGTGATCGCGAAGTGCAGCTTCCCTGCGTGCCCGGGTCGCGAGCAGCGTCACTGCTTGGACGAAGTCCGTGTTCGACACACCGGAGAGAACCGAGTGAGCATGAATTGCCTGTTCTCGTTGCTCCCAGTCCTTGCGCAGCTGAAAATCATCGGCGGCGAAGGTGGCTGTCAATAACTCGAACACGGTGAGCGTCACACCGCCGGTGTTGACCTTTTCGAAGACTTGACAAACAGCCTCTTTGGGCGTGTCCTTGCCGAGCTCGATGACCGGCACTTGGTACTGCTCGAAACGGTCGACGAAGTTCTGTTCGAACTCGTCCCACAGGTCCATCTTGTCTTCGGCGTGTTTCCAGTATTTCTGGAAACCTCGGCGCCAACCCGACGAGCGGAAGACCCTCGACAGCGGGAAGAGCATCTCTTCGTACTCCCGCTCCGGTGTGGAGTAGTCCTCCACACTGTCCCGCCCGAACTTCTTGATTTGCCGATCAGGCGGCAGTGACACGATGGCATCTTCGCGATCGACGTTCGGATCGAGCGCCAGCTGCATGTCGACGTAGTACCAGCGCTTGATCGGCTTGCCCCGCTGATCTCGCGTCTCCACCGGTTGGTCCAAGAACAACGACTGAAAGAGCGAGGTAAGGCGCTGTTGCCCGTCAAGCACTAGGCGGTCCGCGTCCCTCTTGGGCGAGGGCGGGGCGCCTTCAAGGGACCGCTGCTTGAAGCGGACGGATTGGCCCCCCGTCTCCAGCATCATCACCGCACCAATCGGAAACCCCAGTGAGATGCTGGCCAACAGGCTTCGGACGCGGTCGTCGTCCCAGATCCATCCCCGCTGGAAGTCCGGTAGCTGCGACTGGCCGTCGCGGGCCTCACCAAGAAGGTCACGCAGCGATTCCTTCTCGATGCCGTACTTCGTAACGCTCACAGCACACCCCCAAGCCCTGTCGTCGGTCGCCAAACCGGAATGAAATCTATACATGGCCTCGCTGATGACAATTCACCGGCCAAGCGCGTATCAGGTCCATTGGGGGGTTCACAGTGCCGTGTCAGTCGGGCTCCGGCGTATAGCTGTGGCGGTCGCAGAAGAAGATCTGAGGCCTCCCGCAGCTGCGAGTGGTCGAGATTGCGCAGCTTCCCGACATCATCCGCGGCTACGAGGACATCAAGGAAGCCAACGTCGAGCGCTTCCGCACCTGCGCCGCCGAACTCGGCGCTTGAACCTGGCCCGGCTTTGAGTCAACGCTGAGAACCGCCCCGATCAAGTACGGGCAACCTCCTCGGAGGGCGATCTCCGGCGCGACTTCGCAACGAGACAGAACGGTTTCAGACATTCTCGGACACATACCCGGAAAGGCCGGATTGCTCCCTTGGGGCCTCTCTAGCTTGTCGCCATGTCCCTTGGGGCTCGGCTGGGTCGCCCCCAGAAACCTGTGTCGACGGCCGTGGTGTGGATCGTCGCATGCGTCGTGGTGACTGCTTGGGGAGTCAACTTCGCATTTGCCAAGGAGGCGCTGAACCAATTCGACGTGGGTGCGTTCAATCTCATTCGCTTCAGCTCGATGGGGGTTCTCGGGTGGGTCGTACTGAGTCTCACAGGCGGTGTCACACCGGTGCCCCGAGAGCATCGGGGGAGACTCTGTGCCGTCGCTGTCGTGGGCTTCTGTGGGTACGTCTTCGGATTCAGCGTCGGGCTGTCGCTCACCAGCGCCTTTTCGGCATCGTTGCTGCTGGCCGTGGTTCCTCTGTTCGTGATGTTGTTCACATCCTTGGGAAACCGCAGGTTCCCAGCGCCCAATTCCCTGGTTGCCGTAGCTGTAGCCGCCGCCGGCTGCGTGCTGTTCGTCACGGCTCGCACCTCGGTTTCAATTGGCTGGGGAGACCTCGTGACGCTGCTGGTCGCTGCGTCCTATGCGACGTATCTGCTCGCAATTCGTCCCTTGGTCGCCCACTTCAAGCCATTCACGCTGACGACCTACGCCACGACGATTGCCGCGGTTCCGATCGTCGCGCTCACGGTGCCAACGCTGGGGTCGCAGGATTGGAGCGGCGTCGACGCGACCGGCTGGGCTGCGATGAGCTGGGTGGTGATCGGACCGGTGTTCGTGGCGTGGTCCGTATGGAACTGGGTGCTCCGCCACCTCGACGCCGAACGGGTAGCGCCGTTGCTGTTCACGGTGCCGATTAAGAGCGGCGTCGCTGCGAGTTTCCTGCTTGACGAGCAGATCACTGGCGGCCAGGTCGCCGGGACAACTCTTGTGGTGGCCGGCCTCCTGTTGAACCGACGCGCCACCCGCGTTCAAGATCGTCTGGAGCGACGAGCAGTGTCGCCGTACGATCCGGAGCAGCGACCTGCGGCCGGACTGCGGCGCGGGCGAACTGCGGGAGGATGAGTGACGGCTGCGAACCGCGACACGGCTGCATCCCTAGCCGAGTCGCTCGCCTGGGCACCGGCTAGCTCAGCCACCAGACCCAGGTATCGCCGTCGACAGGAGGCGCTGCGAGGAAGCGGCGCAGCGCCTCGATGAGGTTGTTCGGATATGCGACCGAGCCCCGGTAGAAGCGTGTGCTTGCGGTGATGATGATGCCGCAATGAGCATTGCCTTCTGAGCGACTGAGGTGGGCGAGTCTGAGGAAATCGCCGTTGTCCTCGGTGACCATCGTTCTGCCGGCTTCGACAGCAACCGCGAGCAACCTGGCGTCTGGGCTGCCGCGCAGTGTGCCGTCCTCCGCCAGCGCGACGGCATCCCAGCCGTCGGCGCGCAACGCTTCGGCAACCCGCGGTGAGTGCATCTCGTCGATGAGCAGGCGCACGTCGCTCAGTGTCCGGTGGCAATCGGGTCCCGCCGCGTCCTGATCAGGTTGCGAGCAGTTCTTGCTCGCGCAGCCATGCCGATTCCATCTCTGCGGAGGTCCGTTTCCGTTCGGCGACGTCCTTGTCGATCTCGTCGGTGAATTCGGCGTAGTACGCGAGCGCGGCGTCTACCTGAGTCAGGCTCAGGTTCATCAGATCGGCAGTCCGGGCGCGGCGTTGCTCGGTCGGCACGTCCCCGCCGATCAGCATGTCGATGACCCACACAACCAGTGGACCTCCCACGAGCGCCGGATAGCGCCCCGTGGTCTGCTGTCGGAAGTGGATGAGGGGGTGATTCTCCATGCGCAGTCCTTCGTCGATCAGGCGCTGCGCGAGCGTAGAGATCGAGACGCTGCGCCGACGAGCGGTTTTCTTGAGCCGCTCGTGGAGCAGCGTGTTGGTGAATCTGATCGAGACGACCGGCACGACGACAGCGTAGTCATCAGTCGCCGCGCGGCGTCTACCTGCGTCAGGCTCGAGATCCGCGGCGCCGGGTTGTGTTCGAGGGGAGACGTTCTGCAGCGCCGCGTTCGGGGCAGCGTGAGCCAATGCTTCCTAGGCTGTGACGCCGTGAGTGACGCCAGTCGGGAGCCGACGCCGATGCCCGAGGCCCTGAAGGGCTTGGACATTGCACCGTCGGTTCTGGACCTTGTGGGTCGCACGCCGATGGTTCGGCTGAGGAAGGTCGAGCCGCATATCGCAACGCCGGTCGTCGCCAAGCTGGAGACCGCCAACCCCGGCGGCTCGGTGAAAGACCGCGCCGCAGTGGCGATGATCGACGCCGCCGAAGCTGACGGCTTGCTGCAGCCGGGCGGCGTGATAGTGGAGCCCACTTCGGGCAACACCGGCGTGGGCCTTGCCGTGGTTGCTGCGCAGCGCGGTTACCGCTGCATCTTCGTATGCACCGACAAGGTGGCGCCTGAGAAGATGGCGCTGTTGCGGGCCTATGGCGCAGAGGTGGTGGTCTGCCCGGTGGCGGTTGCGCCCGACGATCCACGCTCGTACTACTCGACCGCGGAGCGCTTGAGGAGCGAGACGCCGGGTGCCTACTCGCCGAACCAGTACGGCAACCCGAGAAACCCCCGAGCGCACTACGAAACGACCGGACCAGAGATCTGGGCACAGACCGAGGGCCGCATCACCCACTTCGTGGCCGGTGCAGGTACAGGTGGCACCGTCGCCGGCGTAGGTCGCTATCTCAAAGAACAGGATCCCGGCATTCAGGTCGTGATCGCTGACCCGCCGGAGTCGGTGTATGTCGGCGGAGACGGGCGGCCCTACTTGGTGGAAGGCATCGGCGAAGACTTCTGGCCGTCCACCTACGATCCCGGCGTCGTCGACCGTGGAATTCCCGTGACCGATGCCGAGTCGTTCGCGATGGCACGTCGGGTTGCCCGGCGCGAGGGCCTGCTGATCGGCGGTTCTGGCGGTACGGCTGTGACAGGCGCATTCGCCGTTGCCGCGGAACTCGATGCCGCCGGCCGCTCGGAGGAGTCGTTAGTGGTCACGCTCATTCCGGACTCGGGCCGTGGCTACCTCAGTCGGGTGTTCGACGACGAGTGGATGGCACAGATGGGGTTCCTGCCGCAGGTGCCCGGGCCTGGAACGGTGAGCGGTCTCGTCCACGGCGAGTTCGTGTTCGTACGGCCCGACGACACCGTGGCCGCTGCGCGGCGATGCATGGATCGGGCGGAATTGCGTGCCGTTCCGGTGTGCACGGGCGAGATGCCACTGGCCGCTGCTCAGGTCGTGGGCTCGGTGGCCCAAGAAGGGCTGCTGGCGGTGGAGGGCGGCGCAACGGTGTCTGCGGCGATCGAACCGCCTCTGCCTGCGGTCGGCATCGGAGAACCAGTCGGTCGAATCGCCGAGCTGCTGGCCCGAGCCGACCTGCTCGCGGGACCCGAGGCGGTCGTGGTCTATGACCAGGGCAGGCCAGTCGCGACGCTGGGCGCGGACGCAATCGGAGGCAGCTGATGCTGGGCGGCGATCCGCAGGTGTCGGGCTTCGAGGACCCCGACGAGTTCGGCTTCGAGACGCGGGCGATCCGGGCGGGCCAGCCCCACGACCCCTACACGGGTGCGGTCGTCACGCCGATCTCGCTGGCCACCACCTTCGCCCAGGAAGCCGTCGGCCGGCCCCGGCACGGCTACGAGTACGGCCGAACGGGAAACCCGACCCGTCACGCCTACCAGGTCTGCGTGGCGTCGCTGGAAGGCGCCCGGCACGGGTTCGCGTTCGCCAGCGGGCTGGCGGCGTCGGATGCGCTTCTGCGAGTGCTGCGCCCAGGCGACAGTCTGCTGCTCGGAGATGACGCCTACGGAGGAACGTTCCGCCTGATCGACAAGGTGTTCGGCAACGCGGGCGTGGGGCTCGCTGCGGTCGATCTCACCGCCCCGGACAAAATCCGCGACGCCTGGACGCCGAGCACCCGCATGGTGTGGCTGGAGACGCCCACCAACCCGCTGCTCACGGTGTTCGACATCGAAGCCATCTGTGCCGTCACGCACGAGCTGGGCGGCATCGTGGTGGTGGACAACACGTTCGCCACGCCCTACCTGCAGCAGCCGCTTGCGTTCGGTGCCGACGCCGTCGTGCACTCGGCCACCAAGTACCTCGGCGGTCACAGCGACGTGGTCGGCGGCTTCGTGGCCACCAACGACGACGAGATGGCCGACCACCTCGTCTATACGCAGAACGCCGTGGGCGCCGTTCCCAGCCCGTTCGATTGCTACTTGACCCTTCGCGGCATCAAGACGCTCGGCGTGCGAATGGACCGCCACTGTGCAAACGCTCAAGCAGTGGTCGAACTACTGGAGGAGCACCCGGCGGTGCGGTCTGTGCTGTACCCCGGGCTTGTTGATCATCTCGGGCACGACATCGCCTGCCGCCAGATGAGCGGCTTCGGCGGCATGCTGTCGTTCCGGCTGCACGGCGGGCGAGCAGCTGCCGAGCAGATCGCGGCGTCGACCAAGGTCTTCACGCTGGCGGAATCGCTGGGCGCAGTCGAATCGCTGATCGAGCATCCCGGAGCGATGACCCACGCGTCGGCCGCAGGTTCGGCCCTGGAGGTGCCCGACGACCTTGTCCGGCTGTCGGTAGGGCTCGAAACGGTCTCGGATTTGCTGGACGATCTCGGCGCCGCCCTCGACGCCGTGTGAAACACGGCTCATAAGCGGCTGGCCTGCAATGATGTGCGGATCAGCCGCCGTATTACCCGCTGGCGCGCCCGCGCGCGACGAGGAGAGAAGCGATGGAAGGCAACATTGCCTGGATACTGACCTCTGCGGCCCTGGTGCTGTTCATGGTGCCGGGGCTCGCGCTGTTCTACGGCGGCATGGTGCGCGCCAAGAACGCGCTGAACATGCTCAACATGAACATGTGGTGCCTGGGCATCGTGCCGGTGATCTGGGTGCTGATCGGCTACAGCCTCGCAGCGGGCGAGAGCGGCCTGCCGATCATCGGCGATTTCTCGCTGATGGGTATGGCAGGCATTCACGATGCCGAGGGACTGGCCACGTTCGCCTTCCTGATGACGTTCGCGGCCATCACTCCTGCGCTGATCTCGGGCGCCGTCGCCGACCGCATGAAGTTCTCGGCCTGGATGGTGTTCGTACCCGTGTGGTCGCTGCTGGTGTACGCGCCGGTCGTGTACTGGGTGTACGGCGCTGACGGCTGGATCTTCAACCTGCCTGCCCACGACTTTGCGGGCGGAACTGCGATCCACGTGAATGCCGGCGCTGCCGCAATGGCGCTCGCATTGGTCGTCGGCCGTCGCTCCGGCTGGCCCGACAACCGGCCGGTTCCCCACAACGTGCCGTTCGTGATGCTGGGTGCGGGCATCCTGTGGTTCGGCTGGTTCGGTTTCAACGCCGGTTCGGCCCTTGCGGCCGACGGCGCGGCGGCGCAGGCCTTCGTCAACACCTTCATTGCCGCTGCCGCTGGCATGGTGGGCTGGGCATTCGCCGAGTACGCACGGCACCAGCGGGTGTCCACCATCGGCATTGCGTCGGGCGTCGTGGCGGCGCTGGTGGCCATCACGCCGGCGGCGGGCTACGTGGGCTCGATGCACTCGCTGGCGTTCGGCGCGATCGCCGGCGTCGTCTGCTTCTTCGCCATAGAGGCCAAGTTCCGGGTCGGCTTCGACGACAGCCTCGATGTGGTCGGCATCCACTGGGTCGGCGGCGCCGTCGGCGGCGTGCTGCTCGGCTTCTTCGCCGACGCCTCCGCGGTGCCCGGCGGCGACTTCATCGACGGCGTGTTCTTCGGCGGCGGCGTGCTGCTGTGGAACCAGGTTCTCTCGATCGCCGTGGTCACTGTGTACTCGTTCGCTGCCACGTGGATCATCGCCAGCGTGATCAAGGCGACCATGGGCATCCGGGTCTCGGCCGAGGTCGAGATGGCCGGCATCGATGTGAGCGACCACGGCGAGGCTGCCTACCAGCTGTAGCGCTCGGGGTGACGGCGGGCCTATTCGTGCCGCCGCTAGGTTGCCCGCCGTGACACAACCCCAAGAGACAGCCGAGGCGGCCGCAGAAGCGGAGCCCGTCTACGACGACTACGACCTCGCGCCGTCCGATACCGAAGTCCGCCAATTCGAGCAGGAACGGTGGATCCGGCCGCCGGGCGCGACCGAGGTGCTGCTGGTGCGTCACGGTGCGTCCCAAGCCTTCATCCCCGGCGAGCCGTTTCCCATGCTCGGCGACCAAGGCGATCCGGCGTTGGCCCCGAAAGGGCACGAGCAGGCTGCGGCGATGGCCAAGCGGCTGGCGCATGAGCCGATCGACGCGCTGTATGTGTCGTCGCTGCGGCGCACCCAGCAGACGTTCGCGCCCCTTGCCGAACGGTTGGGCATGACCCCGACGATCGAGCACGATCTGCGCGAGGTGGCCCTGGGCGAGTGGGACGGGGGCCGCATCCGCCAGTTCGCTGCCGACAATCACCCGCTGTACGAGCGCCTGCACATCGAACGGCGCTGGGATGTCATACCCGGCGCCGAATCGAACGAGCAGCTCATCGGCCGGTGCATGGCGGCGCTCGGGCGCATCGCTGACGCGCACCCGGATCAGCTCGTGGCGGCATGCGTCCACGGCGGGGTGATCGGCGCTGTGCTGGCGCACATCACCGAGTCCACGCCGTTCTCCTTCGGCGGCTCCGACAACTGCTCGGTCACCCAAGTGGTGCGGTGCGACGGCGACTGGGTGCTGCGCCGGTTCAACGACTGCTCACACCTCGACGACTTCCTGCACCACGCCTGAGGATCCTCCAACCTCCTCGAAGTCACCCGATACGCCGCGTCTCAGCGGGTCCGGGGGGTGCCAGCAGAAGCCATAGGGTTCGAGGATGAACCGCCTTCTCGTGCCGCTTGTGGCGCTTGCGTTCGTTGCTGCCGCTTGCAGCGAGGCCGAACCGGATTCGCCCCCGGCCACCGCTGCCGCCGAAGCTGCAACCCCGACGACTGCCCAAACGCCCGCGCCCACTACGACGGCGCCCGCCGCCACCACCGAGGCACCGGCGACCACCGAAGCACCGGCTGCGACGACGACCGAGGCGCCTCCTGCCGAACCGGCTGCGGGCGACTTGGTGAAGGCCGAGCCGGTCGACGCCGGCGATCTCGACGGCTGGCGCATCACGTATCTCTCGACCGGTGTCGGGGGCGATCTGGTCGAGGTGAGCGGGCTGGTCTTCGCGCCGCCTGGCGTGCCCGCCGATACTCCGATCGTCTCGTGGGCTCACGGCACCACCGGCGTGGCTGATATCTGCGCGCCGTCGGCGACGCATCCGGTCGGCTCAGAGTTCCCGATGGCGATCGCCGCCGCGGGCCACATCGTTGCGGCCACCGACTACGAGGGCTTGGGCACGCCCGGCGTCCACCCGTACCTGGTGGGCGAAAGCGAGGGTCGCAGCAGTCTCGACATCGTGCGAGCCGTGCGCCAGATGGATATGGGCGCCAGCGAGCGCTACGTCGTGTGGGGCCTGTCCCAGGGCGGCCACGCCGCGCTGTGGGCCGGGCAGCTGGCCGCGTCGTACGCGCCCGAGCTGGACTTGGCCGGGATCGTCGCAGCCGCTCCTGCAACCGACATCAACCGGCTGATGGAGACCATCGGCACGACGGCGCAGGGCTTCGCTGTCATGGCGGCGTATGCCATGGCGGCCAACGATGACCACCTCGATCTCGAGGACTACTTCTCGGCCGAGGCCATCGGCCGGATGGGAGTTGTGGAGGAGGCCTGCCTCGGCGCGGTCTTCGAGGCGTTCTTCGATCTCGACGACGCTGCCATGCGCAACCCCAGCGGCTGGGACGGCATCGCGCCGGTCGGCCGGCTGGCCGAGGTGCTCGCCGCCAATCAAGCCGGCGGGTCGCCCATCGCCGATGCTCCGGTGCTGTTCGTGCAGGGTTGGGCCGATGCCGTCGTCCCGGCCGAGCTGGTCCGCGACCTGCACGGCGTGTACTGCGCGGGCGGCACCGAGGTGACGCTCGAGGTGTATCCCAACGGCGGACACGTCGACACCTCGATCACGTCCATGGAGGCAACGCTCAGCTGGGTGGCCGACCGGCTCGACGGCGTTGCCGAGCCGCATGGCTGCGACTACGTCGACCCTGATCTCGCTGCGATCGAGGCGGCTGCGCAGACCCCGGCTGCCGTCGAGGGCACGCTGCTCGAGGGCTCGGCGCCGGAGGGCCTCGACAACCTGTTCAGCGAGACCACCACGCCGCTCGCGGAGACCTGCCCGGGCACCGTGGCCTTCGGCGGTGCCGAACCGGTTGCGTTCTCGGGCGCTGTCTGGGTGCAAGACCCCACGACAGGACCGTTCCTGGACGTCTGGGTTGCCCGCTTCGAATCGCCCGAGGTTGCATCGGGGGCCATCCAGAGCCTCGGTGCCGAACTGATCGCCTGCGGGGAGTTCACCGATCCCGCCACGACGGCGCTGGGTTCGTTCAGCCCGGGAGCAGATCCGGAACTGGGCGACGAGTCATTCGGCGTCGACTACACGGGCGTCGTCGCCGGCTTCCCCGTCAACCGCTACGGCGCCGTGGTGCGGATCGGCGACACGCTCTATTCCTCTGCTCTCGCCGCCCTGTTCACCGGGCCCGACCTCGCCGCGGTGATGCACGCGCTCAACGCCATCCTCGGTCTCTGAGGGACGCGCAGCGCTCAGCCGTCTGCGAGGAAGGCACCGAGCGCGGCCGTGAGCATGGCGGGGTCATCGCTGCCGCCGAGTTCACGGGCCGAGTGCATCGACAGCATCGGCGAGCCCACATCGACGACGCTCATGCCCAGCCGGGACGCGGTGATCGGCCCGATGGTCGATCCGCATGCCAGGTTGCCCCGGTGGGAATAGATCTGGTGGGGCACACCCGCCGCGCCGCACGCCGCTACGAAGCGGGCGTGGGTGCGTGCATCGGTGGCGTAGCGCACGTTGACGTTGGTCTTGACGACCGGGCCGCCGTTGAGCAACGGCAGGTGCTGGGGCTCGTGGCGTTCGGGATAGTTCGGATGCACCGCATGGGCCCCGTCGGCTGAGACGCACAGCGAACGGGCCACCGCCCGCAGGTACTGATCGCGGCTGGCGCCCAGCGCTGCCGCGATGCGCTCAAGTGCATCGGCCAGGATCGGGCTGCCGGCACCGGTGGCGGAGTCGCTGCCGATCTCCTCATGGTCGAACAGCACGACGACCGCTGCTGTGTCGTCGGGAAGCGAACTCAGGCGGGCCAGCGCTTCGACGGCCGCATGGCACGATGCGAGATTGTCGATGCGACTGGCGGCGTACATCTCCCCGTAGCGTCCCAGCCGTGCCGGCGGTGTGAGGTCATGCGCCATGACATCCCACGCCAGCACGGCGTCGGGCTCGACCTTGAGCTCGTCTGCCAGAAACTCGCGGAACCCCGCAGCGCTCGGCTCGCCGAGCCCCCACACCGGGATCATGTGCTGCTGGCGGTCGAGCTTGAGTCCGTCGTTCACGTCTCGATCCAGGTGAATCGCGAGCTGCGGGACGCGCAGCAGCGCCCGATCGCAGCGCCACAGCACCGTTCGGGACCTAGCCGCTCGGCCGTCGCCGTCCCCGCTGCGCACCTCCACGCGTCCCGACAGGCCAAGGTCGCGGTCGAGCCATGAGTTCAGCAGCACGCCGCCGTACACCTCCACGCCGAGCTGCCGGTAGCCCAGCGTGCCGCTGTCGGGCTGGGGACGGACACGCAGGTTGGGGCTGTCGGTGTGCGCGCCGATCACACTGAAACGCAACCGCTCAGGGTCTACCGCAGCGCCAGCGCGCACAGCCACCACGGTGCCGCCGTCGCGCACCGCGAAACCCTGCACAACGTCGAGTTCACTCCATGACTCGCTGCGGCCGGTCTCGACAAAGCCGGCCGCCGCCAGCCGGTCGACCGCCGCCGCAGCCGCATGAAACGGCGACGGCGATGCCTCGATGAACTCGAACAGCGAGTCGAGCATCAGGTCATCACGCGTCGGCGTACGCGGTGATGATGTCCCGGCTGAATTCATCGAACCTGGAACGCGACATCGGATTGGTGATGAGCCGGGTGATGCCGATCGCTGCGTACTTCTCTACCCATTCAGGAGTGGCCGCGCCGATTGTGGTGAAGTCGAGCTTGTCGGGATCCCGTCCCGCCTTCTCCGCGCAGCGCTTCGCATGGTCGAAGAGCATCGCCATCTCGTCGAGGTCTCCTGAGACGGGGAAGAACCCGTCGCCGTGCTCGCCGGCGCGCCGAGCTGCACGCTTACTGTCGCCGCCCACGATGATCGGGATGTGGCCCGACGGCTGGGGGCGGCAGTACACGCGGTCGAAGGAAACGTGCTCGCCGTCGAATGAGCAGACGTCCTGCTGCCACAGCGCTCGGTAGGCGCCCAGATGCTCATCGGTGATGTCGCCGCGGTCGGCGAACGGCACGCCCAGCGCATCGAATTCCTCCTCCATCCACCCGGCGCCGATGCCTAGCAGCACGCGGCCGCCCGAGAGGCGGTCGAGCGTGGCCACGGCCTTCGCGGTGACGGCGAAGTTGCGCTGCGGCACGATGAGAATCCCGGTGCCCAGCTTGATCTCGGACGTCACCGAGGCAACGAAGGCCATCCACATCAGCGGGTCGGGAATGTCGATGTCGTCCCGCTTGCCGGGCATCTTGCCGTCTTCCGAGTACGGGTACGGCGTCTGGTAGCCCTCGGGCACCACCACGTGCTCGACCGTCCACAGCGACTCGAAGCCGGCTGCCTCTGCCGCTTGTGCATATCCAATCGCCGATTCGCCCTCGACGTTGGGGCCCGTGTTGGCGAGCGTCATTCCGAATTTCACGGTGTACCTCTCATCTTGTCGCGGTAGCCCGTAGTCTGCCCTTATGCGACGCATCTCTGCTTTGTTCGTGGTGCTTGCCCTGGTTGCTGCTGGGTGCGGCGGCGCTGACGATGATCCGCCTCCGGCGACTGAGGCGGCTGCGCCGACCACCGTGGCCACTACGGAGGCCCCGCCGCCGCCCACCACCGCGCCTCCGCCTCCCACAACGACATAAGCCCCGCCGCCCACCACTGCGGCTCCGCCTCCCACAACGACAGAAGCGCCGCCGCCAACGACCGAAGCCTCTGCTGGCACCGCGCTGCCCGGTGCCGTGGAGGGCGCCCTGCTGGAAGGTGAGACACCTGCCGGTTTCGACACCCTGCAGACCGCCACGAACATCCCGCGCCCCGAGACCTGCCCCGGTACCCCGGCCTACGGCGGCCTGCTGCCGGTGGCCTACTCCGAAGCTGTCTGGGCGGCCGATCCGCTGACGGGACCGTTCCTCGATCTCTCCATCACCCGATTCGAGTCAGTTGACGTGGCTTCGGAGGCCTTCAACAACTACAAGGCAGAGATCGTCGCCTGCGGCGAGTTCCCTGAGCCGTCGACCGGCGCCATCGGCGCGTTCACCTACGGCGAGGACCCCGCTCTCGGCGACGAGTCGTTCGGCACCGACTACACGGCCACCTTCCAGGGGCTGCCCGTCAACCGCTACGGCGTCCTCGTACGCGTCGGCGACTCGATCTACAGCTCGGGCGCGACCCATGTCTTCGTGGACCCCGACAAAGCCACCGTGCTGGAGGCGTTGAGCACCTTCCTCGGCCAGTAGTCGAGAAGCCGACCTGACTCGGCGTTGACATGGCAGCGCTGAAGACGCCGACGCTGAACTACACCGCAGAGCAGCTGCGCGGGGACGTCTTCGGCGGTCTCACCGCGGCTGTGGTGATGCTGCCGCTCTCGCTGGCATTCGGCGTGGCCTCGGGTCTCGGCGCTATCGCCGGCCTCTATGGAGCCGTGGCCGTGGGGTTGCTGACTGCGCTCGGAGGCGGCTCGACGACACAGATATCGGGGCCGACGGCGCCGCTGTCGGTGGCGATGTCGGTGGTGGTGGTCGACTACGCCCAAGGAGACGTCCGCAAAGCACTGTTCATCATGGTGTTGGCGGGGGCCCTGCAGATCCTGCTGGGCCTGCTGCGCCTGGGCAGCTTCGTGGCCTACACGCCATACCCCGTCGTCTCGGGCTTCACCTCTGCTGTCGGCGTGATCATCATCGTGGTGCAGCTCATCCCGCTGCTGGGCCACGAAGTAGCGCTCGGCGGGGTGGCGGCCTCCATCAGCGCACTGCCCGACGCGATCAGCGGCGTCGACACCAGCGCCGCCGCACTCGGCATCCTGGCGATCGCCGTGTGCCTGTTCTGGCCGCGGCGGCTCGCACGGATCTTGCCCCCGTCTGTCGGCGCCCTGCTCGTGGCCACCGTGGTCAGCGTGCTGTGGATCGACGATGTGGATGTCATCGGCGAGGTGCCGTCGGGCCTGCCCGACCTGGTGATGCCGAGCTTCGACTGGGCTGATATCGGCGGTGCCCTGCCCTCTGCCGTGACGCTCGCTCTGCTCGGCTCCATCAACAGCCTGCTGACGGCGCGAGTCGCCGATTCGATGACCCGCGATTCGCATCAACCCAATCGCGAGCTGATCGGCGTGGGCGCAGCCAACTGCCTGTCAGCGTTCATCGGCGCGGTGCCCGGCGCAGGGGCCACGTCGGCCACGGTTGCCAACGTCAAGGCCGGCGGCCGCTCACGAGTGTCCGGGACGCTGTGCGCGCTGGTGCTCGGAGCGCTGGTGCTCGGGCTGGGACGTTTCGCGGAGGTCATCCCGCACCCGGTGCTGGCCGGCATCCTCATCAAGATCGGCTTCGACATCATCGACTGGCAATACCTGGTGCGGGTGCGGCGGACGCAATTCGATCAGTACGCCGTCATGGGGCTCACCCTAGGCCTGTCGGTCGTGTCCGACCTGCTGCTGGCCGTCGGCGCCGGCCTGCTCGCAGCAGCGATGACCGCTTCCCGGCAGTTCGAGCGCCTCGAGCTCGACAATGCGGTCTCCACGCCGTTGCTGGACATGACCTTCCTGAACCAGCCCGATGCCGCCGATGAGACCGGCGGCCCAGCGATCCCCAGTCTCGATCTCGACGGTCCCGATCCGTTCACGGCCCGCACCGGCCTGCTGTCGCTGCGGGGTACCTACACCGCGGCCTCGTCGATCAAGCTGTTCAACGCCATCAACCACGACGTGGAAGAGCACGAGGTGGTGATCTTCGATTTCACCGACACGCGCTACATGGACGACAGTGCCGCCTACATGGTCGGCCAGCTTGTCGACGTCGCGGTGGAATCAGGGGCCAGGTGCATCGTGATGGGCCTCGAAGGCTCACAGGCGACGAGTGTCAGGGAGCTGAACGTGCTGCGCAGCGTTCCCGCGGAGAACTTCGTCGACGATCTCGACGGCGCTCGGGCTGTGGCCCGCCGGCTCCTCGACGGGTCCGACGGCGAGGCCTAGGCCTTGGCGTTGGCCGCCGCTTTGGCGGCTCGGCGCGCCGCCATCTTCTCGCGATGCGCGAGCGTGCGGTCGATGTAGGGCGCGATGGCAGGCGTCTTGCAGCCGGTCTCGCCGTGGTCGACCTGTATGGGGCCGATGTCGGCGGCCAGCTTGAGCACCGAGCGTCGCAGGTTGCCGTCGCGCAGACCGATCGCGATGAGCACGGCATTCATCTCGTGACGCACCCGATTCGGCCGCTCGGCGATCTCGGCGCAGATCTGGCCCATGAGGGTCCGCAACTCGTCGGCAGACCAGATGTCGCGCTGCTCGGCGGTGCAGGCCACGAGGAACCAGCCCACCGACGCAGGCCACTCGGAGGGGGAGTCCCGCCATTCGTTGCTGAGCTCTCGCGCCTGCCGCGTCTGAGCGAGCAGCCCGCCGAGGGCCTCGGCAAGGATGTAGTTGTCGACGTCGCGCAGCCAGCGCCGGGCACGGGTCTTGGTCATCGCGGACGCATCGGCCACGCGCAACGCCAGCACTCGTGCGTCGTGATTGCCGCTGTCCCACAAGTCGCCTGCCAAGGCGTGATCAGTCCGCAATGGCTTGGCGATACGACCGAGATCCTTGTAGCTGACGCCGAACATCGGCTCGGCTGCGCCGTGGCGGGCGTACACCTTGCGGTTCTGCGCTGTCCCAGCCGACCGCAGCTGCACCATCACGTCCTGCAGCGTCGACATGGCACCACGCTTTCTCGGGCGTCCTTCATCGGCATGCAGAAGGTCACACGGACGGAGAAACGCGACGCTACTGCGGGCTGCATCTGCCGGCACGCGCACAACTCGTAGGGTTCAGGCTCGTGCGTGGGCTCGGTGTTCGACGGGGTGGGCAGCCGGCGGCGACGGTTGTGCTCGGCGGCATCTCGGTGGTCGCCTTCTTCCTGACACACGACTTGGCGCGGGTGCTGTCGTTTACCGGTGGCTCCTTGAAGGACTCATCCCTCGGCAGTTATGGCACCGCTGCCGCTTACATCGCCGAGGAGGGGGATTGGTGGCGGATCTTCACGGGGACGTTTCTGCATGCCGACTTGCGTCATCTGTTGTTCAACATGTTCGTCCTGTATCTGCTCGGGCGTCGGCTCGAGCAGGTGATCGGACCGGTCCTGCTGGCCGGTGTCTATATCACTTCGCTGATCGGCGGCTCGGCGGGTGCCATTCTGACGCTGCCCGCAGCGTTCGCGGTGAGTGCTTCAGGCACCGTGCTTCTGCTTCCGGCGGCGTTTGTGGTGGGGGCCTCGGGTGCCGTGTACGGCCTGGTGGGAGCGGCCTACGTGGTGGAGTACCTGCGCGGCGGCAACCCGTGGCGGGACGGCCTGGGCAGCTTGATCATCATCAACGTGATCATCTCGTTCCTCATCCCGGGCATCTCCATCGGCGGCCACCTCGGCGGCCTCGTGGCCGGTGTGCTGGCCGGCTTCGCGATCGGCGACACCAGCCGGCGCCGTCACCCGCCCACGCTGGCGGAACGACTTTCGAACGAGCCCATCGACACGCGGATGCGGCGTTCGCCGGTGGCGGTGTGGGGCTTGTTGGCGCTCATCGCGGCCGCAGCATTCGCGGGTGCGCTGGCGGCAGCCTCCACCTGGCGCGACCCGCTGTTCTGAGCCAGGCTGGCGCGCTCACCCGACGACATCGCCAGGCGTCGGGTCCGACTCCCGGTTGATGACGATGGCAGCGATCACGGCCGCGATCCCTGCTACCTCACGCAGGCTCAACACCTGGTGCAGCCACACCAGCCCGATCAGCGTCGCGGTCACCGGCAGCAGCGCCTGCAGCAGGGCGAATCTCGCCCGGGCCAGGCGCTGCATCACGAGTTGGTCGATGCCGTACGGGATGACGTTCGACAGCACCCCCGCCGCCACGCCGCCTGCCAGCAGCAGCGGCGTTCCCACCGCCGCGCTCATCCCGCCGCCGCCGTCGGCGATTCCCGCCGGGCTGATCACCAGAGCACCGATGAGCATGCCCACGCCGAGCCCGTCCACGGCCATTCCGGCGCGGGCCACCCGATGCCCCAGAATGATGTAGCCCGCCCACAGTGCTCCGGCGATCAGCGAGAACAGCGCCCCGAGCTGGGCCTCGGGCGGCGCAAAACCCGCCAAGGCCACCACGCCGCCTATGGCCAGCACCAGCGCCGCGCCCGAGCGCAGCGTCCGAGTGCCGAGCGCCGCCACGGCGATCGGCCCGAGGAACTCGATCGCCACCGAGTTCCCCAATGGGACCCGCTCGATGGCCAGGTAGAAGAACAGGTTCATCGACGCCAACGCTGCCCCGAAGGCCGCCGTCCACACCAGTTCCGCGCGTGACCAGCGCCGCCTCCACGACCGACGCACCAGCACCAGCACCGCTCCGGCACCTGCCACCCGCAGCAGGGCGACCGTCGGTGGCCCCAGCTCCTCGAACAGCTCGAAGGCCGTGGCAGCGCCCAGGTATTGCGACACGGCGCCGACGGTGAACAGCATCTCGGGCGATACCCGGCTTGCGCTCCAGCTGCGTTCGACAGGTGCGCTCAACTAGGTGCCTTCCCGTGACGGTCGCCATCTAGGCTGCGAGTCAGACGCATACAGCTTGGCGAACCATGCTGACGCTCGTGCACGATTCAGGTGGATGCGGTAGTGACCGACCGACGCACGGGGTGTCGTCGCGAGGATTCGCCGGGTGAACTCAGGAAGGAACATGCGCATGAACAAGAAACTGCTGGCGCTCTTGGCGGCACTCTTTGCATTGTCGATCTTTGCCGCGGCATGCGGTGACGACGGCGATGACGAGACCACGGATACGGCCGCCGCGCCGGCGGCGACCGAAGCGCCGGCCGAGGCGGCCGACGAACCCGAAGAAGAGATGATGGAGCATCTCGGCGACGGCTCGCTCGGCGTGGTCCAGGTAGAAGCTGGCGGTGCGGTCCAGATCCGCTCGCTCAATGCGATCACCGGCGATGTCGCCTTCTTCGGCCTGCCGCTCGAACGGTCGGTCGCCTTGGCAATCGAGGACTACGGGCCGATTCATGGCTTCGACGTCGACCTGGGCACCGGGCTCGACGACCTGTGCTCCAACGACGGCGGCCAGGCGGCTGCGCAGATCATCGTGGCTGACGAAGACGTGCTCGGCGTCATCGGCACGTCCTGCTCAGGTGCTGCGGTGGCTGCGGCGCCGCTCATCACCGATGCGGGCATGGTGCTGATCTCGGGCGGCAACACGTCTCCGGCGCTCACGTCTGACCTGGCGGGAACCGCGGGCGAGAACTACAGCGTGGGCTACTACCGCACGGCGCACAACGACCTGTTCCAGGGTGCTGCGATGGCGCAGTTCGTCTTCGGCGAGCTGGGGCTGACCACGGCTGCCGCGATCCACGACGGCGACCCGTACACCCAGGGACTGGCGCAGGCATTCGCCGATGCGTTCGAGGCCGAGGGCGGAACCGTCACCGGCTTCACCGCGGTCAACAAGGAAGACACCGACATGGTGCCGGTGCTGACCGAGGTCGCCGCCGGCGCTCCTGAGGCGCTCTTCTTCCCGATCTTCCAGCCGGCCGGCGACTTCATCGCCGATCAGGCGCCGGGAGTGTCGGGGTTGGAGAACACGGTGCTGCTGGCTGCTGATGGCCTGCTCAACACGAATTATCTGGCGCTGCCGCAGACCGCGGGCATGTACTTCTCGGGTCCGGACACGCGCTTCGGCGAGAACGTGAACCAGAGCACCGGCAAGACGGCGCAGGACTTCCTGGCTGCCTACGAGGAGCAGTGGGGCGAGGCCCCGGCTGCTCCGTTCTGGGCGCACGGCTACGACGCGACCACGCTGCTGCTCGACGCCATCGCTGCTGCGTCCTCGGTCGATGCCGACGGGAACCTCAATGTCGACCGCCAGGGCATCCGCGACCACCTCAACAGCGTCGAGGGCTACAGCGGCCTGATCGGCACCATCAACTGCGACGACTTCGGCGACTGCGGCGCTGCCCGCATCACTGTCGTCCAGAACCTCGGGGGCGAGGAGAACGCCGAGGCCAGCATGGACAACGTGGTGTTCTCCTTCGCTCCATGAGCACAGGGGGTCGGGTCCTAGGTGGTCGGTCACGGCCTTCTAGGGTCAATCCGGTGATGGATGAAGGGGCGCCCCCCAGCGGGGCGCCCCGCCCCCGGCTCCTGCGGCCCCGCACCCGGGTCGACTGGTTCCTCACGGTCATCCGGGTGGCGGTGCTGATCGTTCTGGCCGTCGGCTTCATGGCCTTCATCGCCCAGGAGATCAACCCCGACAATCCGTTCGCCCGCTGGGCCAACCCCGATGCCACCGGCCTCACCGGGGCGCAGTTCCGCGGACTGGTGATCTCGGGCATCGCCCAGGGCTCGATGTACGGGCTGATCGCGCTCGGCTACTCGATGGTCTACGGCGTGCTGGGATTCATCAACTTCGCCCACGGCGAGGTGTTCATGGTGGGTGCCATGACCGGCATGATCACCTCCAACAAGCTGGCCGACGTCGGCCTGTGGGAGTCGAACTTCATCGGCTCACTGGTGTTCATCGTGGTGGTGTCGATCATCGTGTCGTCGCTGACGGCGGTGGTCATGGAACGGGTTGCGTACCGGCCGCTGCGGGGGGCGCCGCGGCTGATCCCGCTGATCACCTCCATCGGCGTGTCGTTCTTCCTGCAGAACGCGTCGGTGGTGCTGCTGGGGCCGGCCAGCAAGTCGTACCCCAACGTGCCGGACTGGGTGAAGGCCAAGCACACCTTCCTGCAGATCGAGGGCGCCAAGATCCTGGTGATCGTCGTGGCTGCGCTGTCGATGGCGGCGCTGTGGTACTACGTCGACCGCACCAAGACCGGCAAGGCGATGCGGGCGGTGGCCGAGGACGCCGAGATCGCGTCGCTCATGGGCATCGACGTGAACCGCACCATCGTGAAGGTGTTCGCCGTGGGCGGTGCGATGGCGGGCATGGCCGGGATCCTGTGGGGGATCCTGTTCCGCAGCGTCATTCACACCACCGGTTTCCTGCCGGGTATCAAGGCATTCAGCGCGGCGGTGGTGGGCGGCATCGGCCACTTGGGCGGTGCGATGGCGGGCGGGCTGTCGATCGGGGTGGCCGAGTCGGTGGGGCCGCTGCTGATCCTGGAGCCGCTGGGGGTGAGCGGCGTGTCGCAGCTGCGTGACGCCGTGGCGTTCTCGATGCTGATCATCGTGCTGCTGGTAAGGCCGGCCGGTCTGTTCGGCGAGCGGCTGCCCGCGGAGGATCGGGCATGAGCCTCACGACGCCATCCGAACCGGGGCCGCCGCCTGCGCCGGAGGCCGGGCCGAGCGCTGGCGGCGCCGCCAACGGCCCCAGCAACGATGCGCCGCCGCGCCCGCCGTTCGCGCAGGACTGGCGTCGCATCGCCCGCATGGGTGCCATCGGCGCTATCGGGCAGATCTTCATCTCGCTGTCCAACATGCCGGTCAAGCTCGACGGCCGGGCGATCATCGAGGGTGTCCTCAGCCTGGGCTACCTCTCGCTGGTGGTGCTGCCGCTGGCGGCAGGCAGCCGCGTCGGGCACCAACTCCGGCGCGAAGGCGTGCCGTTCCACCGTCCCGGTGCCCACGAGGTGATCGGCGGAGCCGCATGCGGTGCGCTTGTCGGCGGGGGACTGTCGCTGCTGGCAATCCTCATCGCCAACTTCGACCTGCGCGAACCGCTGGTCAACTGGAGCCCGATCCTGGCCGATCTGCTGGCGTTCAACCGCGGTACGGCGTTCGCAGTGCTCATCTGGCTTGCCATCGGCGCAGCCGTGGGCGCTGCAGGCGGCCTGCTGCGAGTGGTGCCGCCGGCGGCGCGGCGAGTGCTGTCGACCATGGTGCTCACGCTGTTCGGCGCTGCAGTGCTCGAATCGCTGACCACCGACCTGGCCGAGGGCATGGGCATTGAGGGGCTGATCGAGTGGTTTTATGCCCCGCGGGGCGGGCTCACCATCACCGGTGCCATCGCCCTCGCCGCCGGATCGGGAGTGCTGGCGTTCGTGGCCCGGGGCCGCGTCAAGGGGGCCAAGGCCCGCATCGACGCGCTCGAAGGCCCTGCCCGCAACCGGGCGCATCTGGGCTTGATCATGGCCACCGCTGCGGTGCTCGTCATTTTGCCGATGTTTGCCGGCAAGCTCACCAACGAGCTGCTCGCCAACGTCGGCCTGTTCGTGCTGCTGGCGCTGGGGTTGAACATCGTGGTCGGCCTCGCCGGCATCCTCGACTTGGGCTACGTGGCGTTTTTCGCCGTGGGCAGCTACAGCGCAGCCGTGCTCACGGCCGCCACATCGCCGAAGATCCACCCGGAGCTGCCGTGGTTCGTGGCGCTCATCGGCGTCGTGGTGCTGACCGGGCTGGTGGGGCTGTTCATCGGCGCCCCGGTCATCCGCATGCGTGGCGATTACCTCGCGATCGTCACGCTCGGCTTCGGCGAGATCATCCGGCTGCTGTTCTTGTCGGATTGGCTGTCGGGCTGGTTCGGCGGCTCCCAAGGCATCACCAACATCCCGGGTGCGGAGATCTTCGGCCTGGCCGAAGTGGCCGGCACCGATCCGCGAAGCGTCTTCTACCTGGTGCTCGCCTTCTGCGCGATCGCCATCTACGTCTCGTGGCGGCTGGAGCGGTCGCGCATCGGCCGCGCGTGGATGGCCGTGCGCGAGGACGAGACCGTGGCCGAGGCAATGGGCATCAACACGGTCAACGTCAAGCTGCTGGCGTTCGTGGTGGGTGCCGTGCTCGGCTCGTTCAGCGGGGCGATCTTCTCGGCGAAGGTGGGCTCGGTGTTCCCCGCCAGCTTCCTGATCCTGGTGTCGATCGTGATCCTGGTGGTGGTCATCTTCGGTGGCATGGGCAACATCGTCGGCGTCATCGCCGGCTCGGCGGTGCTGATCGGCGTGCTCGGCGGGCCGAAGCAGCCGGGCCTGCTGGCGGAGTTCTCCGAGTTCAAGCTGCTTATCTACGGAGCGCTGCTGGTGTGGATGATGCTGGCCCGGCCCGAGGGATTGATCCCCAGCGTGCGCCGCACCCGTGAGCTGCACCAGGAAGAGCTGGCCCAAGACGCTTGGCTGCGCGGCCAAACCGAAGACGAGCAGGACGAAGGTCAGCCATGAGCCCGGCGGCGCAGCAGCCGATTTTGGAAACCCGGGGCCTTGGTGTCGACTTCGGCGGGCTCAAGGCCCTCGACGGGCTCGACCTGGCGGTCTACCCGGGCGAGATCGTCTCGGTCATCGGCCCGAACGGTGCTGGCAAGACCACGCTGTTCAACGCCATCACGGCCACGGTCGCCGCCAGCGAGGGCGACATTCTCTTTGAGGGCGAGTCGCTCATCGGTCTCGATCCCAACCGGGTCACCTCCCGCGGCATCGCCCGCACCTTTCAGAACGTCCGCCTGTTCGCCAACATGACCGTGCTCGAGAACGTGATGGTGTCCCAGCACTGCCGCACCCGCCAGAGCGTGTTCGGGGCGCTGCTGTTCACCAAGGCGTTCCGCAATGAAGAGGCTGAGATCACCGAGCGGGGCAAGGAGGTGCTGTCGTTCTTCGGCAGCCGGCTGACGGGCTACCGGTTCGATCAGCCCGCCTACACCCTGTCGTATGCCAACCGGCGGCGGCTGGAGATCGCCCGGGCCATGGCCACCCAGCCCAAGCTGATCCTGCTGGATGAACCGGTCGCCGGCATGAACCCCACTGAGTCGGCCGAGCTGACCGGCCTGATCGGGCGGCTGCGGGACGAGTGGGGCTTCGCCATCGTGGTGATCGAGCACGACATGGAGGTAGTGCGCGAGGTTTCCGACCGGGTGGTGGTGCTTGACCATGGCGTGAAGATCGCCGAGGGCGACTACGCCGACGTCTCGGCTGACCCGCAGGTCATCGAGGCGTACCTCGGCCGCGGGGCATCGGTATGAGCAGCAGTGTTGGGCGCATCCCGCTGCTGGAGATGCGCAAGGTGAATGCGCACTACGGGGCGGTGCATGCCCTGCGAGACGTCGACCTGTCGATCTACGAGGGCGAGTTGGTGTGCCTGCTGGGCGGCAACGCCAGCGGCAAGTCCACCACGCTCAAGACGCTGCTCGGCATGCTGAAGCCCACCTCCGGCGAGGTGGTGCTCGACGGTGAGGTCGTGAACGACCGCCCGACCAGCTACCGGGTGGCCCGGGGCATCACGATGGTCCCCGAGAACCGGCGCTTGTTCAAGCGGCTCACGGTGCGGGAGAACCTGCAGCTCGGTGCCTACCTCCGCAAGGACAGCGACGGCATAGCGGCCGACTTGGAGCGTGTGTATGAGCTGTTCCCCCGAGTCAAGGAGCGGCTCGGCCAGAAGGCGGGCACGCTGTCGGGCGGCGAGCAGCAGATGGTGGCCATCGGCCGGGCGCTCATGTCCCAGCCGCGGGTGCTGCTGATGGACGAGCCGTCGATGGGCTTGGCACCCGCGCTGGTGCAGCAGAACTTCGAGCTGATCAGCCAGATTCACGAGGCCGGCATGACGGTGTTCATGGTGGAACAGAACGCCAACATGGCGCTCGGCATCGCCGACCGGGGATGGGTGCTGCAGACGGGTCGGGTGGTGCTCGACGACACCGCTGAGGCTTTGCTGGCGAACCCGGCCCTGCGCACGTCGTACCTGGGCGGCAGCAAGGACAGCGGCGACGCAGCAGAAGGCTCGGGCGAGCCGGGTTAGTTTTGCAGCGGCAGGACGGCGTTAGCGACGCCCTCGAGCTCCGCGAACCAATCGTCGGGCTCGCCCACCAGCACGGGCACGAACTTCGACGCGCCCACCTCGATGAATCGCTGGATCTGGTCGCGCAAACCGTCCCAGCCGGTCGGGATGATGTCGCCCGGGTCGGCATCGGGCGCCCGCCGTTCGAGGATGGCCTTGTAGCCAGGGCTGATCTCGCCGTGGGTGTAAGGGATGAGCACGCCGAAGTGCTCGGGGTCGATCCAGCGCTCGTGCTCGTCAGCGGCCTCGTTCACGATCTTCCAGCCGGCCGCTGCGATGTCGGGAGTGCAGAACGACGGCAGCCACCCGTCGCCGAATCGCCCGCAGCGGCGCAACTCCACTTCCGCCGCACCGCCCAGCCAGATGTCCATGGGCTTCTGGGCCGGCTTCGGCAGCAGTGACACCTCGTCGTAGTGGTACCAATCGCCATGATGGGTGACGGGCTCGTCCTCCCAGAAGCGCTTCAGCAGCGGCAGGGCTTCGTTGAACATCTTCGCCCGCTCGCGGCGCTCCACGCCGAAGGCCGCCTGCTCGTGCACATCGGCCACGCCCAGTCCGAATGCGGGCAGCAGCCGGCCGTCGGACAGGCGGTCGAGGCTGGCCAGTTCCTTGGCCAGCACGGCGAGGTTCCGGCCGGGCAGCACTAGCACCGACATGCCGAACTTCATGCGCTTGGTGCGGCCCGCCGCGTACGCGAGGCCCACGATCGGGTCGGGGCATTCGCCGCCGAGCCGTTCGCTCATCCACAGCGAGTCGAAGCCGTTGTCCTCCAGCGCGTCCACGAACGGGTCGAAGGTGGCGTGGTCGTTGGTGAAGCTGCGCGTGCCCAGCCCGAAGCCGATCCGGATCTTCATGGGGCCCACGCTAGGACACTGCAGCCGCTTCGACCCGGGTGGCGCTCCCGGCGGCGGTCGGCATGAACGGCGTTGCTGTGCACCGTACCCTCGGGCGATACGTGACGGTGCTGATGAGAGGGCGTCCATGAACCAGCCAGCAGCGAACGGGCAGATCGATCTGAGCTCGCCATTCCGGCTCGATGGGCAGGTGTGCTTGGTGACCGGTGCATCGAGCGGCTTCGGGGTCCGCTTCGCCCGGGTGTTCGCGGCGGCGGGCGCCAAGGTGGCCGTGGCCGCCCGGCGGGCCGACCGGCTGGAGGCGCTGGCCGCCGAGCTGCCCGATGCACTCGCCGTGCGATGCGATGTGGGCGACGACGACGCTTGCCGAGACCTGGTGGCGCAAGTGGTGGACCGCTATGGGAAGGTCGATGTGCTGGTCAACAACGCCGGCGTGAGCGACGCCATCAACCCCGGCGAGCAGGCCGACGTGGAGAGCTTCCGGCACGTGGTCGACATCAACCTGAACGCGTGCTTCCTGCTGGCGGGACTGGTCGCCGCCGACATCATCGGCCGGGAGGCCACGGGCAGCATCATCAATGTGGCATCGGTGCACGGGCATGTGGCCTCGGCGCCCAACCTGCAGCCTGCGTACGCGGCATCCAAGGCGGGCTTGGTGAACCTCACCCGCGACTTGGCTGTGCAATGGGCGACCCGTGGCGTACGGGTCAACGCGCTGTGCCCTGGCTACTTCGAGACTGAGCTGACGGCGCCGATGTTCGACGACGATCGCTCGATGGCGTGGATCAGCCGGAACGCCCCGATGCGGCGCCCCGGGCACGAACACGAACTGGACGGGGCGCTGCTGTTTCTGGCCAGCGACGCCAGCAGCTACGTAACCGGCAGTTCGCTCATGGTGGACGGGGGCTGGACCGCCCGGTGAGTGCCACTCGCTGTCTCGATCCGCATTCCCGGTGCGGGGGAGTTCGGTGAGCCGCTCGGTCGCATCACGGCTGCGCGTGGGAGCAGCTGCACTGGCCGCAGCGCTCGGCGGCGGCTGGTGGCTGGCGTCGGGCCGCTGGCGTCGAACGTGGCGTGCCGACTCGCTGACCGGAGTGGCCACCCGCGACGGGGCGTTGCGCCATTTGCATGCCGAGCTGGCGCGCTCGGCACGCACCGGCCGCGTGGTCGGCGTCGCATTCTGTGACATTGATGCCTTCAAGCAGGTGAACGATCAGCATGGCCACCTGGCCGGCGACCTGGTGCTGGTCACGGTGGCGCAGTGCCTGCGCGATGCGGTTCGGCCGTCCGATGTGGTGGCCCGAGTCGGCGGTGACGAGTTCGTAGTGGTGTGCGGCGGTTTGCGCAGCGCGGGCGACATGGAGATCATCACTGAGCGTTTGCAGGCGTCGCTCACCCAAGCGCCTGTGCAGAACGAGACTGGCAACCCCCTGGCCGAGATGGGCGTCACCGTGAGCATCGGCAGCGCCACCGGCCGCGGTGGCGACGTGACGCCCGGGGCGCTGTTGCACGCAGCCGACCGCTCGATGTACCGGCAGAAGGGCTGGCGACCCTAGGCGTTCAGCTGCCGCACAGGGCCGTACCACCGGTGTCGTCTTTGCATCGTCGCAAGTAACGGGCGCCTGCCGAGCCCGATCATCCTCGGTCACCATTCGTGTCGCAGCCAAGTGACACACTCACAGCCGTGACTGCGGCGGCAGAACTGAGCGCTGACGATCCCCGCTTTGCCGACTTGGCGCGTGAGTTGCTGCATTGGCATGGCACCAGTGCTCACGAGGACAACATCAGGTCCGCTGTACGCAATTTTCTCGTTGGCACCGAGCTAACCGAGTTCTACGACATTGAGTCAGAAGCCAGCCCCAATCCTCAGCGCATCAAGCGCAGCCGCGTCGACCTGGTGCTGCCGGATGCCTTCATCGAAGTGAAGACGCGGATCGGGACCGCCGCAGACGCAGCGGCGCCGGCCACTGATCATGTCGCCCAGCTCGATAGTTACCTCAACGCATCCCAAGATGTGAACTTGGGGGTGCTTACTGATGGGCGTCACTGGATCCGTCGCTCTACCGGCCAGTCGGAGGTGCCGACTGCGCATCCGTGGGCGTTCACGCTGAGTGAACCTGACGACGGCGTGGAACTCTACCGATGGCTCAATGAGTACATCTTCAGCGGCCGACGAGCAATGTCGATTGACGCGAACACCGTTGGCAAGGAATTCGGCCCCTCCAGCCCGGTGTATGCGACCCACATCGAGCTCATCCGTCGGCTGTTCGAGCGACATGGCGAGGATCGAACCGTTGCGATCAAGTACGACCTCTGGCAAGAACTCCTGGAAGTTGCCCTCGGAGAGGTAGTCGGAGATGGAGGGACCGAATCGCTGCACAGCCTGTTTGTCCGCCATACGTACCTGGTGACGATGATCGGCATGATCACCCAGGCAACGTATGGGGTCGACATCGAGCATCTCTCGGCCCACGACCCGGTGGACTTGCTGGTTGGCAACAAGTTCGCCGCCGACACCGGTCTCGTCGGCGTCATCGAGACTGACTTCTTCACATGGCTGGGTGAAGTGGACGGCGGAATCGATGTCGTGCGGGAGATGGCGGCGTGGGCTTCCTCGTACGACTGGTCGAATGCCGAATTGGGCATGGCTTCGGCCTTGTATCAGAGCGTCATCCCGGCTGCGGAGCGTGAGCAGCTTGGCGAGTACTACACACCTGACTGGCTTGCTGACGCCATGGTGCAGCAGGCCGTGACCGACCCACTTGCACAGCGAGTGCTCGACCCAGCGTGTGGCTCTGGGAGCTTTCTCGTCGCCGCAATCCGGCACCTGCTGGTTGTGGCACAGGCGCGGGCACTGAGTCCTGCGGAGACCTTGGACAGACTGCGCCGCAACGTCATCGGCGTGGACGTGCACCCGGTTGCTGTCCATCTCGCACGGTCCGAGTGGGTTCTCGCTTCACGCGATGCCATCGCAGGTGCAGTCGACCGGCCCGACTTCACGCCGCCCGTCTACTTGGGGGATTCCCTGCAGCTGCTGACCAGAGGCGACCAACTGCTGGATCGCGCGGAGGTCAGCATCGGAGTGACAGGCGATCCTCTGCGCCGCGAGCTGCGGTTCCCTCGCTCTCTGATCGAACGCCCCGAGGTATTCGATTCGGCAATGGAGCGCGTAGCTGCTCAGGTTCGAGTTGACGGCGATCCCCGTCAGGCACTCGTCGATGCAGGGCTACCGGAAACGGAGCGCACGGCGCTGGAGCCAACGCTTGCTCTTCTGGAAGCTCTTCATGCGGAAGGCCGGGACCACATCTGGAGCTACTACGCGCGCAACGTCGTGCGACCGCTCGTGCTCGCGGAAGAAACGGTTGACGTGGTGATCGGAAACCCACCGTGGATCACGTACAACCAAACCGTGGATCGTCTTGGCGAGCGTCTCAAGGCACTCAGCACTGAGTACGGCATTTGGAAGGGCGCCCAGTTCGCCACGAACGCCGATCTTGCTGCCCTGTTCTTCACGCGCAGCGCCGACCTGTATCTCGCTCCTGGCGGCGTTTGCGCCATGGTCATGCCGCACTCCGCCCTTGCTCAGGGCCACTACGCAAGATGGCGAACCGGACGATGGACCAAACCCGACGCCCCGCTCAACATGAATCTCGCCCATGCGCTTCCGTGGGACTTGGAGACGCTAGATCCGAATGACTTTTTTCCGGTACCTGCATGTGTGGTGTACGGCAGTCGGGCCGAGTCCGGGAGCGCGCTTCCCTCCGAGGTGGAGCGATGGTTCGGCGAGCCTGGAACTGCCGGAGTCAAAAGAGCCGTCTCTCGGCTCGCATCCAGCGACGGGTTTCAGTCTCCGTATGCGGGTCGCGTACGCAACGGAGCGACGATCTTTCCCCGGCGACTCTTCTTTGTTGAGGAAGCACCGCTCGCAGGTCCGGTGACGGCTGCTGGGACAGTCCGTGTCCGACCTCATCGCGAGCTCTTGGGTGACGAGCCGTGGCGGTCCCTCGACCTTGCCGAGATCGAACCGCACACCGTGGAAGTCGACTATCAGTACCAAGTAGCCCTCGGAGCGAGCATCGCTCCGTATCTCTTCATGCGCACGTTTTCTGCGCTCTTGCCGATCTCACCAACTGGAGAATTGGTTCGAAAGCAGAGCGATGCATCGCGGATCGACCTCGCTTCACTCTCACCGCGAATGAGGGAGCGCTGGGCCTATGTCTCCGACATCTGGGAAAGACGTCGAGACCGGTCACTGATGGACCGCCTCGACCACGTGCGTGCCCTGACGGCTCAGTTGAATTGGCGAGCAGACGTCGAAGCAGATCGAGCAGTGCGACTGGTGTACGCATCTTCGGGCCATCCGACGGCTGCGATCTGCGATGACCCTGATGTCATTGTCGAGAACTCCCTCTATTGGGCCGCTACGACGACTCGTGATGAGGCTCTGTACCTGTGCGGCATCATCAACTCGCGCTCCCTGCGCGATCGCGTGGCGCCATACATGCCGCGGGGCCAGTACGGCGTTCGCCATCTGCACACACACCTCTGGAAATTGCCGATTCCACCCTTCGACCAGGGTGAAGTTGCGCACGTTGACTTGGCGAACGCCGCCGCGAGCGCGGCCGTCGGCGTCGAGAGTCGAATTGCTGCCGAGTGCGAGCGTCGCGGCGTCGAGTCGCTGACGACTCAAACTGCGCGCAGGATCGCTCGGGAGTGGCTGGCGACGTCCGACGACGGAATCGTCGTTGAGAGCGCCGCTGGTCGCGTGCTCAATGCCGAATAGAGCTCATTGTGGGCTAACTAGCTTGGCACAATGCACGCTGGCGAGGCTCAGCATCGCACCGTAGGCAGAATAGTGGGCAAGCTGGTGCCCCTACTGGTCGAACGCCTATCGCGCGGTGACACAGTGGCGAGCCACAAAGGATCTGTCAGCCTGGGCCTTGAGGCTCATCTGCCAGGTACAGCACTGTGTGCTCGCGCGTGACTTGCGCATGGGGTCGTGGCCGCTCGTACAGGCGTCGTGGAAGGTCGCGCTAGCCCGATGCCGGTGTGCCTTCGAAGTTGCCCGGGTCGTCGGCTGTGGGCAGCACCGGGCGTGCCCGCCAGTCCATGGCCTCTTCGACGCCGTCGATGACGTCCGACCACTCCCCGGCAATCCAGCCTTGGGCCGCGCCGAGCACGCTGGCGTCCTGGGCGAGATGCACGAGGGCGGGCAGCCGTTCGAGTCCCAGCGATCGAACGAACTCGCGCTCGGGGTCGAGCAGCACGAAATGCTCGTCGGCAAAGCGGCCCAGGAAGCTGCGGGCGCCGTGCGCATCGCTGCACACCACGAATGCGCAGCGCACGTCGGCTTCCTCGTACACCAGGAACAGGCGCGATGCAGTAGGCAGGATCCAGCCGCTCTGGTGCGTGTAGGGGTCGATGACGACGCCCATCAGGTTGAACACCACCAGCCATTCGGCCAGCGTGTGGGTGTGGCCGGTGAGCGTCTCGAGCTTGATGTCGGTGGACGGCGCGTCAAGCACGGCAGGCAAACTAGCGCTCCCGGTGGGCGCGGCCACGGTTCATGCGCCGATGCGCCGGTTGTCAGATCGGCGGGCGCAGCAGCTCGGCGGCAAGGGGGCAGTCAGCCCGCTGCCAGCCGGTGGCCGGTTCGATGCCGCCCGGACCCACGACGTGACTGAACAGACCAATCGGCACGATCTCCTCGTCGCATTCCCACGGCTCGTCGGCCACGGAGCCCGCGGCGGCCTCGAAGAGCGGCTGCGGCAGTGCACGTCCCTGCCCGACGATGCACCAAACCTCCACGCCCGACACGTATCCGACCGCAGCGGCGGCATGGGAACCGCCGGCTGCGATCACAGCTTCGGGACCGGCGGCGGCAGCTTCCACCAGGATCACCTCTGCGGTCGAGCACGCAGCCGCCAAGCCGGCGAGCGGCACGTCGGTCACCTCGCAGCCTTCGCCGGCAAGTCGCCGGGCCAGTCCGGCTCCCTCGCCGTAGGCGTCGATGATGCGCACCTCGATGTCGGCGCGTCGGCCCAGTCCCTCAGCGGCAAGGTCGGGCCAACCCAGCAGGCACACCGTGGCGCCCTCGGGCAGCGCAACGGCGGCGCGGTCGGCAGTGGCATCGGCTCGCAGCTCGGCAGCGAACTCGTGTGCCGCCCGGTACGGCTGCGACGAGGCGCACACCCGCGCTGCCATCGACCACAGCGCGCCGGCGATCGGATACTTATCGAGGATGCGACGGCACACCGTGACCAGCTCGAGCGGGTCCGAAGCGAGCGCGCCCAGCGCCGATGCGGCCTCGCGCACCAGCAGGTCCTGCGACAGGTCGCCCGCACGCGCCACATAGCGCAGATGCTCCATCGGGTGCACGCGCCGAAGCTATCCCGTGCCGGCGATCTGATTCGTTGCAGTCCCGGATGGCCGCTGCGCGGCGCTGCTCAGGCGCTCTGCGTCTGCAGCCGGCGTGCAATCACCTTGAGGCACAGCGTTTCATCCGCGCCTTCGAAGATCGACAGCACCCGGGCGTCCACGAACAGCCGGCTCACCGTGTATTCCTCGGCGAAGCCGAAGCCGCCGTGGAGCTGCTGCGCTTCGCGGGTCACCCACTCGGCGGCCTTGCAGACATACGCCTTGATCATCGACGCCTCGAGCGCGCCTTCGCCCCGCGCCATCATGCGGGCCACCTGGTAGCTGTACTGGCGGGCGGCAGCGATGATCGCCGCCATCCGGCCCAGCTTTGCCTGGGTCAGCTGGTACTCCGCGATCGGCTGGCCGAACACCTTGCGCTCGTCGGCGTAGCTCCGGGCCTCGTCGTAGGCCGCCTGCATCACGCCCACTGCACGCGCCGCAGTCTGCAGCCGGCCGTTCTCGAAGCCGGCCATCTGCAGGTAGAAGCCCTGCCCGATGCCGTCGTCGCCGCCGATGAGGTTCTCCGCCGGCACGAACCAGTCGTCGAAGGCGATCTCGAAGCTGTGCATGCCCCGGTAGCCCAGCGTGGCGATGGCCCGCCCCTCGATGGTGCCGCCCCGCTCGTCGGTGAACTGGAAGTCGTGGCCCTCTGACTGGGGCTTCGGAACGATGAACAGGCTGAGGCCACGGTGGGCCTTGCGCCGGTCTGGATCGGTGCGGGCCAGCAGCATCAGCACGTCGGCCCGGCCGGCGAAGGTGCACCACGTCTTGGTGCCTGAGATCAGCCAGCCGCCCTCGGTGGGCGATGCCGACACGACCAGGTTGGCCACGTCGCTGCCGTAGTCGGGCTCGGTCACGGCGACCGCCACCATGGTCTCGCCGGTGGCGATCTGGGGAAACCAGTGCTTCTTCTGCTCCTCGGTGCCGCCCCGCTCCAGCGCCCGGGTGAGGATCTCGGGCCGGGTGATGAGCGAGCCGCCCGCACCCAGCGATGCCCGCGACAGCTCCTCGGTGGCGATGACCATGCCGAGGTAGTCGCTCTCGGAGCCGGACGCGAACCCGCCGTATTCCTCGGGCACCGACAGGCCGAAGCAGCCCAGCTCGGCCAGCCCACCGATGATTTCTTCGGGGATGTCGGTGTCGCCCCGGTGGATGTGCTCGGCGGCGGGAGCGATCTTGTCCTCGCCGAAGCGGCGGAAGGTCTCCGCCACGAGCTCGAAGTCGTCGTCGAGGTGGCTGGGTGCGTCGAGGCCGGCCAGCGTGGCCACGTAGGCCGGGTCGCGGTAGGCGGCTACGAAGTCGCGAGCGTCGTCGAGGGCGCCGGGTGCGAGACCCCACTGGGCCTCTCGGGCGAACAGCCGAGCGTGGAATTCTCCGAGGGCGTCGGCGATGAAACCGCAGGCGAGCCGAGCTTCGGCATCGCCCAGCGCACCCCACGCGACCAGCGAATCGCAGATGCGCAGCGCCGACGCCGTGTGGGCCAAGTCGTACAGGAAGCACTGGTGGTCGTCGCCCATGCCGACCGCATGGCTGCACGCACGGCTCAACGCGGCGTTGCCCACCGCCAGCGCATCGGCCGCCGCCTGTATATCCGGCTCGGTCACAGTAAGGCCAGCGTCGGCAGTCATCTCGTCCCCGTCGTCGTCACAGCCGCACAGGCTAAAGCCCGCTTCTGCGCGCGGCCCGGGCAGTGACGGGGCTGGGTCCGGTCAGCGAGGACGTTGCGCCGTACGATGACTCGACCCACTCACCCGCAGCACCGCACGGAGGTTCCTGTGACCGTCCATGACCGCCCGTTCGGGCGCTACTTCGAGGACTTCGAGATCGGCGACGTGTACCGGCACTGGCCGGGCAAGACCATCACCGAGGCCGACGACCACCTGTTCTGCATGATCACGATGAACCACCACCCGCTGCACACCAACGAGTGGTTCGCCCAGCACGAGACCGTGCACGGCAAGAACGTGGTGGTGGGCAACCTCGTGTACTCGCTGGTGCTGGGCATGAGCGTGCCCGATGTCAGCGGCGCAGCCATTGCGAACCTCGAAGTCGAGACGCTGACCCATTCGCGCCCGACCTTCCACGGCGACACCATCTACGCCGTCACCAAAGTGCTCGACAAGCGCGAGTCCGGCTCGCGGCCCGACCGGGGCGTGGTGACCGTGGAGACCCGGGCGTTCAACCAGCGCTCGGAAGAGGTGTGCTACTTCCGGCGCAAGGTGATGATCTGGAAGCGGGACGCCGCGCCCGAGCGGCGCTTCCCCTACAGCGATGAGGCGGCAGTCGGGCAGGGCTGATCGCTTGCACCATGCGGAGTCGGATGCGCTTGGCTCACGCCACGCCGAACTGATCGGTTGGTGGGCGTCCGAGCGGCGGGATCTGCCGTGGCGGCGCACGCGAGACCCGTGGCTCGTGCTCGTCTCGGAGGTCATGCTGCAGCAGACCCAAGTGGACCGGGTGCTGTCGTACTTCAAGGCGTTCGCCGAGCGCTGGCCGACGCCGGAGCAGTGCGCGGCGGCGGAGCTCGCCGATGTGCTCGCCACTTGGCAAGGGCTGGGCTATCCCCGACGCGCTCGCAACCTCTGGCGGGCGGCGGCGATCATCACCGAGCACCACGACGGCCGGGTGCCCGCCGATCTCGAACACCTGCTGGCGCTGCCTGGCGTGGGGCCGTACACCGCTCGGGCAGTTCGGGCCTTCGCCTTCGGCATCGACACCAGCGTGGTAGATACCAACGTGGGCCGCATCCTGGCCCGCTGGACCGGTCGTCGGCTGGCTCCTGCAGAAGCCCAGCGGATTGCGGACGAATGGGTGCCCGCGGGGGAGAGCTGGGCATGGAACCAGGCGCTGATGGACCTTGGTGCCCAGGTTTGCACCAAGCGCGATCCGAGCTGCATTCGCTGCCCGGCGCAACCGTGGTGTGCGTGGGCGGGCGAGGTCTTGGGCTCGGAGCCTTCGGATCGACCAGATCCAGCCGACCGCAGCGCCGGGGTCAGTGCGCGGCAGGCGCCGTTCGAAGGCAGCGACCGCCAGGCCAGGGGCCGCCTGCTCGCAGCACTGTCAGATGGCCCGCTTCCCACGGAACGGGCCGCTGCGGCGATGGGGCTCGAAGGCGACGCAGCCCGCGTTCAGCGACTCGTCGACGAATTGATTGCTGAGGGTTTGGTCAGCGCGACGAGCAGCCAGATTCGCTTGGGCTAGGCGGCCACGCTGTACTTGTCTGGCTCGTGGCTCAAGCAGCCACGAGCTGTTCGATCAGCTCGTCGAAGGCCTTGTCGGCGATGGCGACCATCTCGTCGTCGGTGCGGTCCTGGATGGGGTGCTCCACCCACACGGCCGCTGGGTCGAAGCCGAGCGCCTTGCCCTGCACCTCGGCCCCGTCGACGAACTGGACGGTGGCGACGAACACCGACGGGATGCCGCGGCGTTCCAGATCAGCGATGTCGTGCACACTGCACGACGTGCAGCTGCCTCAATCGGCTAGCGCTTCGATCACCACGTCGCACTTGGTGGCGATCTCGTGGCGCAGGTCGACCGGGGCCGGCTTGGTGAACGTGGGCTTGGAGTAGCGCTCGACGCGCAGTCCCCGCTCCGTCAGCCGTTCCTCCAGCCGGTTCAGGAAGCGGTCGCCGCGGGGCTTGCTGATGTCCAGCAGGCCCACGGTGAGGCCGTCCAGCGAATCGGGCCGGGTGACCCGTTCACGATGGGCGGGCGCCGCTTCGTTCGTCGGGTCCAAGACGACAGTGCTCATGTGGTCCCCCCTGTGTTGGAATCCGGTGGGCACGTCGGCATCGACTGTAGCCGCCTCCGGGCCCGAGCGGCCCGTGAGCACTGGCCTACTAGCGCCAGGGATCGATCTCGACGCACACGGGCTGAGCGCCCACGTCGCCATTCACCCAGCCGCCGATCACCGCCGAGAACAGCCCGGCGCCGCCGCCGCAGTGCACTAGGTGCAGGCCGCCGTCACGGAACTTCGGCAGGTCGGCCTCGGCCAGGAACTGGGGGACCCCCTCGGCGATGCCGCCGGCGCCGCGGACCAGCTCGGCGCCAGGACGGGTCGTCAGTTCGTTGATGCGCTCGGCCGTGTGCTGGCGCGTCCAACCGCTGTCGATGAACACGCGGGAGTGATCGGGGGCCACGGCCAGGATCGCATCGAACCCCAGCACCAGCTTCGGGTGATGGATGGCGTTCAGCGCGGCCGCCATCGTGCGTGCCAGCGACTCGGGATCGCGAGAGAGCTGGTCCACCACCGAGCGGGGCGCCTCGCCAGGGAACGCTGTGACCGTATTGGTGCCGGCCTCGAAACCGAAGTCGGTGCACAGCGGGCCCCAGCCGTTCCCGCCGGCGCCCTCGGTGCCGTCGTCGCTGTTATCAGAGTCATCTTCGATCTCGGCGAAGCAGAAGCCCACCTTGCCGGGTTGGCCGAGTGCGGCTCGATCCACTTCGCCGGGCCGTCCCCCGCCCACATTGCGCACGATGAGCTGCACCGCCCGGCCGATCGTGCTGTTGGCCCGGTTGCCCTGCCCGAACACGTTGATGCCGCTGTTCATGCCGATCTCGCGGGCGATGGGGCCGTTCACGATGAAGACCGGCCCCACCGGCATGGTGGTGGCGAGCATTCCGTGCATGTTGAACGTGTCATTGCAGACGGCGGTCAGCGCAGCGAGCACCACCGGGAAGTACTCGGGCCGGCAGCCTGCCATCACTGCGTTGACGGCGGCCTTGGTGACCGTGCAGTCGGCGAGATCCGGTGCCACGTTGGCGACGACTTCGTCTGCGCGGCGTGACGTTCCCGCCAGCATCGCCGAGACCCGCTCCGCGGACGGTGCCACGAGCGGCAGGCCGTCCGACCAGCCCCGGTCGTGCATGGCTTCCTGAGCGTCCTCGAGCGAGCCGAACTCGACTCTCCGTGCGGCCAGGCCGTCGCTGCCGAATCGTGCTGCGAGCACGTCGACCATCGACGAGTCGACCGACAGCGATCCGCACCCGGGCCGGTGCTCGGGCAGGCTGTCGCCGAGCGCGTCCAGTTCGGTGAAGGCTTGCCACTCAGGCCGGGACCAGCCCACGATGCGTCCGACCTCGGTGCCGCCGGAGATGCGCATGAGCGTCGGCACCGTCTCGATGTCGTGGTGCCACGAGAACGACAGGTCGCCGTCGTGATGCCGGATCGAAACCGATTCGGGAAAGCTCGGGTCGTCCTGGGTGTACACGGTCAGCGAGCCCCGAGCTTCGATGTCGGCCAGCACCGGGGCGATCAGCTCGCACGTCGGGCAGTCGCGCTTCACCACCGCCACCAAGCCATCCCGTGGCGCGCCCGCCGCCTCGCCGTTCGTGGTGTCTCGGTCGACGCTGGAAGTCATGGCCGGAGGCTACGTCCCGAACCCGACGGCGTGTCTAGGGTTGCAGCCGTGACTGACGCGAGCGACCAACCCACCATCGACAGCAGGCTCTTCCGGGACGTTCTGGGGCATTTCCCCACGGGGGTCACGGCCGTGACGGCCATGATCGACGGCCGGCCGGTCGGCATGGCCATTGGCTCGTTCACGTCGGTGTCGCTCGATCCGCCGCTGGTGGCATTCCTGCCCACCAAGGACTCGACGACGTGGAGCGACATCCGCGCTGCGGGCAGCTTCTGCGTGAACGTCATGGCCCAGGATCAGATGGCCACCTGCGGCGTGATGGCCAGCCGGTCCGACGACAAGTTCGCAGAGGTGAGCTGGCGGCCCGGGCCCACCGGCGCTCCGATCATCGACGGCTCCATCGCCTACATCGATTGCACGATCGAAGCCGTCCACGACGGGGGAGACCATGACATCGTGGTCGGCCGTGTGGTGGAGCTCGAGATCCTCGATGCCAAGGATCCCCTGCTGTTCTGGAAGGGCGGCTACGGCACCTTTGCCTGAAGGCGGGCCGATGCGCCGGGCACGGTGATCGTGTGATCGGCACCGTCGCCCGCATCGTGCTGGGAGCGCTGCTCCTGGCGTCTGGGGCACTGAAGCTGCGCGACCCGTCCTGGCCGGGTGCAGCGAGGGCGATGGGTGCACCGCAGTGGTCGGTGCCGTTGATCGCCCCAGTTGAGATCGTGCTCGGCGCGGCGCTTGCGGCTGGTGCGGTCCGACCGTGGCCGGCGTGGCTGGCGCTGGCGCTGCTGGCAGTGTTCAGCGTGGCTCTGCTGCGCGTGCTGCGTCAGCCCCTCGCTGAGCGTCCCGCTTGCGCCTGTTTCGGCCGCTGGTCTGCCAGGCCAGTGGGCGTTGGCTCGCTGCTGCGCAACGCCGTGTTGGCTGGGATCGCGGTGGTCGCGCTGCTCTAGGCCGCCTGTGCCTGCTGCGTGTGGCTACGCCACCCCCAAGACATCGCAGATGAACGCCAGAATGAAGGCTTCGTCGCGCCAGGCGTCGTAGCGGCCGGACGGGCCGCCGTGGCCGGCTCCCAGCTCGGTGCGCAGCAGGATGGGCTTCGTCGACGTTGTGGTCGCTCGCAGCTTGGCCACCCACTTGGCGGGCTCCCAGTACTGCACCCGTGGGTCGGTCAGCCCGGCGGTCACCAGCAGTGCCGGATGGTGGGCTGGCTCGACGTTCTCATACGGCGCGTACGACCGGATCGTCTCGAACGTCACGGGGTCGGCTGGGTCGCCCCACTCGTCGTACTCGGTGACCGTCAGGGGGATGGCCGGGTCGAGCATGGTGTTCAGCACGTCCACGAAGGGGACCTCGGCCACGACGCCGCAGAACAGCTCTGGGTGGCGGTTCACCATCGCGCCCATCAGCAGGCCGCCGGCACTGCCGCCACGGGCGCAGATCCGGGCCGGGTCTGCCCAGCCTGCTGAGGCAAGGTGGGTGGCGCAGGCAGCGAAGTCGTCGAACGTGTTGTGCTTGTTAGTGAGCTTGCCGCCCTCGTACCACGCCCGCCCCAGCTCGCCGCCGCCACGGATGTGCGCGATGGCGAATAGCACGCCCCGATCCAGCAGCGACAGCCGGGCTGTCGAGAACGACGCCGGCATCGGGATCTCGTAGGCCCCGTAGCCGTACAGCAGGCAGGGTGCGGGCCAGTTCACCGCGCCCGGCTTCCACACCAGGCTGATCGGCACCGCGGTGCCGTCGGGTGTCGTGGCGGTGATGCGCTCGGTGGTGTAGGCGGCCAAGTCGACATCGCCGAGCACCGGGAGCTGGTCGAGCAGTTCGCGCTCGCCGCTGTCGAGGTCCAGCTCGAAGATCGATGGCGGCGTCACCATCGACGTGTAGCCGAAGCGGTAGCGCCGGGTGTCGAACTCGGCGTTTGCCCCGCCGCCGGCCTCGTAGACCGGCTCGGGCATCTCGATCTCGAACGATGGGCCGAGCTCGCCCGAATCTGCACTATTCGAATCCAGCCCGCTCGGCTGGGCGCTGCGAGTGTCATGAACCCGCAGCCGGACCAGACCGTCCTGGCGCTCGTGAACCACCACGAAGTCCTGGAAACAGTCGATGCCGTCGATACGGATTCCGTCGCGGGCGCCGATCAGCTCGCGCCATGTGCTGCCGTGCCCGAAAGGAGCGTCTTCTGGCGGTGCGTCGCCCGCGCCAGGTGATTCGCCCGTGGCCGGCGTGTCGCCTGCACTCGGCACGGGTGCCTCCACTAGCCGGAAATCCAGCGCGCCATCGTTCGTCACGATGAGCAGTCGCTCGCCTTGGTGATCGATGCCGTACTCGATATTCGCTCGCCGCTCGCGCACGAGCAATGGTTCTGAATCTGGCCGATCGGCGTCCACCAGCCGGTGCTCGGACGTGGTCTTCGACTGCGAGCCGATCACCACGAAGCGTTCGCTGCTGGTGCCGCCGACGCCCACCCAGAACCGCTCGTCGTCCTCCCGGTAGGCCTCGACGTCGCCGACGGGGTCGGCTCCCACGACATGGCGGATGACCCGGTTGGGTCGCTGGGCCTCGTCAGTGCGCACCGCGAACAGCGTCGAGTTGTCGTTTGCCCACACCAGCCCGTAGCTGAGCTTGGCGAGCCCGCACCCTGGCGCAGGGGTGTCCGGGCCGTCCAGCACCTCGCCGCTGGCGATGTCGAAGACGGTCAGCGCGTACTGCTCGTCGCCGTCGGTGTCGACGGTGTAAGCGAGCAGGCGATGGTCGGGGCTGACTGCCAGGTCGCCGACGGCGAAGTACTCGTGACCCTCGGCCAGCTCGTTCTCGTCGAGCAGCACCACCTCGTCATCGTCGGTGCCGTCGCGGGGGCGCCGCACATGGATGACGTACTGCAGGCCCTCCACCGTGCGAGCCCGGTATTCCCAGTCGTCCTTGGGCGTCGGGAGCGACTGGTGGGTCTCCTTGGTGCGGGCCTTGATCTCACCGAAGATCGCCTCGCGCAACTCGGCCAGGTGCGCGGTGACAGCCTCGGTGTAGGCATTCTCGGCCTCGAGGTACTCCCGCACCGCCGGGGCGTCGCGGTCGCGCAGCCAGTGCCACGGGTCGGCCGTCTCGGTGCCGTGAATGCGCCGGACATGGGCCCGCTGCGGTGCCACCGGAGGTTGCGTCATGGAGAGCGCACCGTACCGCCCGGCCCCTCTCGGGCCATGTGTGGCGGCTGGCGACAACCGCGTAGCGTGGCGGCGTGCCCATCTATGCGCTTGGCGATTACGAGCCCGACATCCACCCCGACGCCTTCGTGATGCCCGAGGCGATCATCATCGGGCGGGTGACCATCGGCGCGGAGGCGTCGATCTGGTCGGGTGCGGTGCTGCGCGGCGACGACAACGACATCTTCGTGGGCGCCGGCTCATCAGTGCAGGACAATGCCGTGCTGCACGTCACCGAGGAATGGTCGACCACCGTGGGGGAGCGCTGCACCATCGGCCACCTGGCCCACATCGAGGGCGGCGTGGTGCACGACGAGGCCCTCGTCGGCACCGGCGCGATCGTGCTGCACGACGCCGAGATCGGCGAGCGAGCACTCGTCGGCGCCGGCGCCGTGGTGCCAGGCGGCATGAAGGTGCCACCCGGCACGATCGCGGTGGGCACGCCGGCCAAGATCCGCGAGGGCGTCGACACGGTGCCGCTGATCCTGCCGGGCGTGCAGAACTACCTGGACCGCCGGGTCCGCTACATGGGCGAGCTCCGCCGCATCGACTGACCTCGCAAGAAAGGTCAGCGAGCGCACTCTGACGCGCCCTGCACGGCGGCGGTAGCGTCACGGCCCATGAGCATGGGAAGCATCGACCTGGGACGCATCGGCATCTGGACGGGGGTGCTCGACGCGCTGCCGTCTGCGCAGGGCGTGGAGTTCGTCGCCGAAGCCGAAGAGCTGGGATACGGGGCGTTCTGGATCCCCGAGGCCGTCGGGCGTGACCCATTCGTGGCGGCCGCCCGGCTGCTGGAAGGCACCAGCACCATCAAGATCGCCACCGGCATCGCCAACATCTACGCCCGCGACCCCATGACCATGGCCAACACGCTGCGTACCATCGACGAGGCGTTTCCGGGCCGGTTCCTGCTGGGTCTCGGCGTCAGCCACCACCACCTGGTGGAGTACATCCGCAAGCACGACTACTCCAAGCCGCTCAGCTACATGCGCGAGTACCTCGAGCGCATGGGCAAGTCCCGCTTCATGGCCCACGGCCCCCAGGAGCTGCCCGAGATCGTGCTGGCGGCGCTGGGCCCCAAGATGCTGGAGCTGTCGGCCACGGCGACCGCGGGCGCCCACCCGTACTTCGTGCCGCCCGAGCACACGGCGGTGGCCCGCGAGACCATGGGCCCCGACGCGGCGCTGTATCCCGAGCAGATGGCCATTCTGGACACCGACGCCGATTCAGCCCGAGCGCTGGCCCGCAAGAACATGGCCATCTACCTGGGCCTGCCGAACTACGCCAACAACCTGCTGCGGCTGGGCTTCACCCAGGCCGACATCGACGGCGGCCCCGACGGCGGCCCGTCCGACAAGCTGGTCGACGCCATCGTCGTCTGGGGCACCGAAGAAGACGTCAAGGCCCGCGTGGACGCTCACTTCGACGCCGGCGCCGACCACGTCTGCGTGCAGGTCCTGGCAGACGACCCTGCAGCGGCGTTCGACGGCTGGCGCCGCCTCGCCCCCACCCTGCTGAGCTGATCGCGCCGCCCGCGCCCTGCACTATGACCCGGGCAGGGGCGGCGTTAGGCTGAGGTTGTGACCGACACCGCTGAAGCCGCCGTTGGCATCGACCTCGGCAAGTACAAGCTGGGGTGGAGCGACGAGGAAGACTACGTCTTCAAGCCGCGCAAGGGCTTGGACGAAGAGATCATCCGCGAGATGTCGGCGCTCAAGAACGAGCCGCAGTGGATGCTCGACTTCCGCCTGCGTGCCTACAAGATCTTCCAGCGCAAGCCCATGCCCAACTGGGGCGGCGACATGTCGGAGATCTACTTCGACGACATCTACTACTACATCAAGCCCACCGAGGGCCAGGTCGACGCCTGGGAAGAGTTGCCCGACTCGGTCAAGGACACCTACGAGAAGCTGGGCATCCCCGAGGCCGAGCGCAAGTACCTCGCCGGCGTCACCGCCCAGTACGAGTCCGAGGTGGTGTACCACCGCAACCGGGAAGACCTTGAAGCCCAGGGCGTGCTGTTCAGCGACATGGACTCCGCCGTCAAGGAATACCCCGACATCGTCCAGCGCTACTTCGGCACCATCATCCCGCCGGGCGACAACAAGTTCGCCGCGCTGAACTCGGCGGTGTGGTCGGGCGGGTCGTTCATCTACGTGCCGCCCGGCGTCGAGGTGGAGATGCCGCTGCAGGCCTACTTCCGCATCAACGCCGAGAACATGGGCCAGTTCGAGCGGACGCTGATCATCGCCGACGAGGGCGCCACGGTGCACTACATCGAGGGCTGCTCGGCGCCGGTGTACACCACCGACTCGCTGCACTCGGCCGTGGTGGAGCTGGTGGCGCTGCCTGGCGGGCGCATCACCTACACCACCATCCAGAACTGGTCGAACAATGTGTTCAACCTGGTCACCAAGCGGGCCGCCGCCTACGACGAGGCCCACGTGGAATGGATCGACGGCAACATCGGCAGCCGCCTCACCATGAAGTACCCGGCGGTGTACCTGATGGGGCCCAAGGCCTCGGGCGAGGTGCTGTCGGTGGCCTACGCCGGCAACGGCCAGCACCAGGACGCCGGCGCCAAGATGGTCCACGCCGCCCCCGAGACCACCTCCAAGATCGTGTCGAAGTCGATCTCGAAGGACGGCGGCCGCACCACCTACCGCGGCCTCGTGCGGGTGGAAGAGGGCATGAGCGGCTGCCGCAGCCACGTCCAGTGCGATGCGCTGCTGCTCGACCAGGACAGCCGCTCGGACACCTACCCGTACCAGGAGATCGGCTCACGCGACGCCGAGATCGGCCACGAGGCCACGGTGTCGAAGGTGGCTGACGAGCAGCTCTTCTACCTCATGAGCCGCGGCCTGTCGGCCGAGCAGGCCATGGGCATGGTGGTGAACGGCTTCATCGAGCCCGTCACCCGCACGCTGCCGATGGAGTACGCCGTCGAATGGAGCCGGCTGATCGAGCTTCAGATGGAGGGATCGATCGGCTGATGCGCAGCCCAAAGGACTTCTTCGCCCCGCTGGCGCTCGGGGCGCCTGAACCGCTGCGCGAGGTGCCCTTCCGGCCCTCTCGCATGATCCACTTCTTCGACCCGTCGAACGAGCGGATGCGGGCCAAGGTGCCCGACATCGCCCCCACGGTCGACGTGCTGCTCGGCAACCTGGAAGACGCCGTGTCGGCCGACAGCAAAGACGCTGCCCGTGCCGGGCTGATCGAGGTGGGCAAGGCGTGGGAGCCGGGCCACACGCAGCTGTGGACCCGGGTGAACAGCCTCGACTCGCCGTGGTTCCTCGACGACGTGTGGGCGCTGTGCCACGAGATCGGCGACAAGCTCGACGTGATCATGGTGCCCAAGGTGGAAGGCCCCGAGGACATTCACTACGTGGATCGGCTGCTGGCCCAGCTCGAGGCCCGCGTGGGGCTGGAACGGCCGCTGCTGGTGCATGCGATCCTCGAGACCGCCCGTGGCGTGGCCAACGTGGAATCGATCTGCCTGGCCAGCCCCCGCATGCAGGGGCTGTCGCTGGGGCCTGCCGACCTGGCCGCTGACCGCCGCATGAAGACCACCCGCGTCGGCGGCGGGCATCCCGGCTACCTCGTGCGCACCGACCCCGTGCCCGACGGCGACGACGACGCGCGCACGTCATTCCAGCAGGACCTGTGGCACTACACGCTGGCCCGCATGGTTGACGCCTGCGGCACCGCTGGCATCCTGCCCTACTACGGGCCGTTCGGCGACATCGCCGACCCCATCGGCTGCGAGGACCAGTTCCGCAACGCCTACCTGCTCGGCTGTGTGGGGGCGTGGAGCCTGCACCCCAGCCAGATCGCCATCGCCAAGCGGGTGTTCAGCCCCGAGCCTGCCGAAGTGGCGTGGGCGCAGCGGGTGGTGACCGAGATGGGCGACGGCACCGGCGCCGTGATGATCGACGGCAAGATGCAGGACGACGCCACCGTCAAGCAGTGCCGCGTGGTGCTGCAGCTCGCCCGTGACCTGTCTGCGGCCGACCCCGAGCTGGCCGCTGCCTACGGGCTCGAGACTGCCTGAGAGAGTCTGGACTCCATATGAGCGCTGCCGCCGCCCGCCCCGCCCGCCCGCGCCGATCGGTGCTCTATATGCCGGCGGCCAATGCCCGGGCGCTGGAGAAGGCCAAGGCCATCGGCGCGGATGCGCTCATCTTCGATCTCGAGGATGCGGTAGCGCCCGATGCCAAGGAAGCCGCCCGCGAGGGCGCGTGCGCCGCCGCATCATCTGGCGAGTACGGCTACCGCGAGCTGACCATCCGTTGCAACGGGCTCGACACCCCGTGGGGTCGCGACGACATCAGGGCCGCGGGTGCAGCGGCCCCCTCAGCCGTTGTCATCCCCAAGGTGTCGAGCGCCGCACATCTCGCTGCCGTGTCCGACCTGCTCGACACCGCGGGCGCCCCCGACTCGATGCGCATCTGGGCCATGATCGAGACACCTGCCGGCATCGCCCATGCCCGCGAGATCGCCGGCTTCGAGCGAACCGATGCGGTGGTGATGGGCACCAACGACATGGCCAAGGAATTGCACGCCACTATCACGCCCGACCGGGCAGCGCTGGTGCCGCACCTCGCGACGTGCTTGGTGGCCGCCCGGGAAGCCGGCGTCACCGCCCTCGACGGTGTCTACAACGACATCCGCGACGCAGACGGATTCGCGGCCGTGTGCCGCCAAGGCGCCGATCTGGGGTTCGACGGCAAGACGCTGATCCACCCCAGCCAGGTCGATCCCGCCAACGAGGCCTTCTCGCCGAGCCTTGACGAGCTCGACTTCCACCGCCAGGTGATCGAGGCATTCGAGGCGGCGGTGGCAGATGGCCGTGGGGTGGTGACCGTAGACGGCAAGATGGTCGAGAATCTTCACGTCGATGAAGCCCGGCGGGCGATAGCGCTCGCCGACGCGATTGCGCAGCGCTGAGGGAGGCGGCTGCCATGCCGATGCGAACGAACTGCCGCCACTACGAGAGCCGGTCCTACCCCAACGGCGACACCGTGCGAAAGTGCAACCTCGACTTGGCCCCCGAGGCCCCGTGGCGCTGCCCCGAAGACTGTCCGTCGTATTCGCCTCGACGGCTAGACGCCGGCTGGCAGCACGGCTCGCTGGGTGTTCGCAACTTCGCCACCGAGCCCGAGAGCGTCGGCGTGGATGAGTCCATCGGCGACCTCCTCGATGCTGCCGAGGACATCCTGAACGAGGCCGGTCCGCGAATCCTCGAAGAGGTTGCCGCGGAGCAGTCCCGGCGCAAGGGCATCCGCATCAGGTCCAAGAATCGCAAGGCTGCCCGCAAGGCAAAGCGTGTGAAGCGTCGTGCGGACCGCGACGACCGCAAAGACGGCGAGATCTGATCACGGCTCGATGCGGGCCGCTCCGGCCCGCTAGGCCCTCACGGGCGCGCCGGTAGCCTCCGCAGCGTGTTCAGCCCCGACCTCGTCGACGCGCTCGACGGCTCCGACGCGTTGACCAAGCGGCGCCGCGCCGCGGCGGAACGAGCGGTCGCCAGCGGCCAGCCGTCGTTCACCGAAGAGGTGTGGCGCTACACCCCCATCGACGATCTCGACCCTGCGCTGTATGCCTTCGCGGCGCCTGGCGGCGCTGCGGGGCCGGCGGGCCTGATGGACGGTGTCGACGACGGCGCTGCGGCAGTGGTTCGCATCACCAACGGTGCCGTCGTCGACGTCTCGGTTCGGGCAGAGGGCATCCGCGTGGGCACGCTCGGCGACGGCGCGGACGATCTGATCGGCACGGTCGCCCCCGAGGGGCCGGACGTCTTCGGCGACTGGAATCTGGCTCTGGCCACAGCGCCGGTGGCCGTCAGCATCGATCCGAACGCGGTGGTGACTGCGCCGATCGTCGTGCACGTCCACACCGATGTCGAGGGGCTGGCATGGTTCCCCCGGCTCGTCGTGGTGGCCGGCCGCACCAGCCAGGCCACCGTGATCGAGCATCACACCGGCGGCGACACGCCCGCACTCGTCTGCCCCCTGACTGAGCTGAGCGTCGGTGACGGTGCGCACCTCGGTCACCTCACCGTGCAGGAACTGGGCTCGGGCGCATGGCAGATTGCCAACCTCTGCTCGGACGTGGGCCGCGACGCCAACCTGCGGACCGGCCAGGTGGCGATGGGCGGCGCATACGCCCGGGCCCGCATCGGCATCGACATGACCGGGCGCGGCGGCCACAGCGAGATCGACGCCGTGTATTTCGGCCGGGGCAGCTCCACGCTCGACTTCCGCACCTTCCAGACCCACGTAGCACCCCACACCACCTCCGACCTGCTGTTCAAGGGCGCGGTCGATGACCATGCCCGGGCGGTCTACACGGGGCTGATCCGCATCGAGGCCGACGCTCCCCACGTCGTGGCCAACCAGACCAACCGGAATCTGAAGCTGTCCCCCAATGCGTGGGCCGAATCGGTGCCGAACCTCGAGATCGAGAACAGCGATGTGCAGTGCAGCCACGCCTCCTCGATCGGCCCTGTCGACGCCGACCAGCGCTTCTACCTCGAGAGCCGGGGCGTGCCCACCGACGTGGCCGAGGCGCTGGTGGTGCGTGGCTTCTTCGACGAGGTGCTCGATGCGCTGCCGTCTGAAGAGATCTCGGCATCGGTGCGCCAGCGCATCGACGAGCTGGTGTCCGATGCCGACTTCGCGGTCGCGCAATGAGCGCGACGGCCGTGCGGGCAGTGCAATGAGCTTGGTTGCCGTGGAGGCGGCGCCATGAGCGCAGCAGACGAGACCCGCACCGAGGTGCTGTGCCAGCGTGGCGACGTGCCCGACGGCGAAGCCCACCGCTTCGACGTCGAAGGGCACCGCATCGCTCTGGCGCGCATCGGCGACGACTACTACGCCATCGGCGACCGGTGCAGCCACCAGAACTACTCGCTGGCCGACGGCTGGGTCTGGCCCGACGAGTGCGCGCTCGAGTGCCCGCAGCACTCGTCGAGCTTTGACCTGCGGACCGGCAAGCCGAATTGCTTCCCCGCCACCCAGCCCGTTCCGGTCTATGAGATCCGTATCAGCGGCGACGATGTCGCGGTGGTGCTGCCATGAGCGACAACACCGCGCACACGCTGCGCATCGAAGGCCTGCACGCATCGGCGGGCGACACCGAAATCCTGCAGGGCGTCGACCTGGAGGTCTCCTCGGGCCGTGTGCATGCGGTCATGGGACCCAACGGCTCGGGCAAGAGCACCCTGGCCCATGTCGTCATGGGCAGGCCCGGTTACGAGGTCACCGCTGGCTCAGTGACCCTCGACGGCGTCGACGTGCTGAGCCTGGCGCCCTGGGAGCGGGCGCAGGCTGGGCTGTTCCTGGCCATGCAGCACCCGACCGAGGTGCCCGGCGTCTCGGCCGCCCAGGCACTGGCCGAGGCACTTGCGCTGCGGGCTGGCGATGACGGTCCGAGCGATGACCAGCTCGAGCGCACCCGCAGCCTTCTCGAAGCCGAGGCGGCCGCTGTCGGGCTGAAGGCCGAGCTGGTGGCACGGCCGCTGAATGTCGACATGTCGGGCGGCGAGAAGAAGCGCAACGAGACGGTCCAGCTCGCAGTGCTGCAGCCACGCATCGCCATCCTCGACGAGATCGACAGCGGCCTCGACATCGACGCGCTGCGGGCCTGCGCCAACCGCATCGAAGCGCTCACCGAGGCGGGCCTAGGCGTGCTGGCCATCACGCACTTCACCCGGGTGCTGGAGTACCTCCGGCCCGATGAGGTCCACGTGATCGTGGACGGCCGCATCGTGGACTCCGGCGGTCCCGAGCTCGCGGAGGCACTCGAAGCCGACGGCTACGCCCCGTACCTGCCCGAAGAGCCCGACGCCGGCGTGGCGGTGTCGATCGGCGGGCTCGGCAGCTCGCTCGGTACAGGAGCGGGGCCGTCTCCGGCCGACGATCCGTTCGCTGACCCCTGGGCAGATCCGCTCGACGAGTTGGGCTGAGCGCCGCTGAATCTCCCTTGACGCGGGCACCGTTGCGTGCCTTCGATGTGCCGAGGAGTTCGTGTTGACTGGTCAAGGGGAAACAAGGGGAGGGTGATCCGATGGCACGAGAGCTGTTGAGTGAAGACGAACTGGAAGCGCTGGCTGCCGAGCTCGGGGCATGGGATGTGTCGGGCAGCGAATTGCGCCGCACGTTCCGCTTCGGGAACTTCGTGGAGGCATTCGGGTTCATGGCCGCCGCGGCCCTGGTGGCCGAGAAGATGGACCACCACCCCAACTGGTCCAACGTGTACAGCACGGTGGAGGTTGCGCTGAGCACGCACGACCGCGGCGGGGTGACCGAGCTGGACGCCGCGCTGGCGCGTGCCATGGACGGCCTGGCAGGCGGCGCAGGCTGATTGCCGCTCGATGCGACTGCCACGCCTGAGGCGGCGTCCGAAGCCCGACCAAACCGAACGACCCGCGCCTGCGCCGGTCGTCGAGGGAACGGTCGAATCGAAGCCGGGTCTGCGCCGGCTGCTGCATCAGCTCTTCGAGTTCTGGGTGCGCCTGCGGCCTGCCCGGGTGACGCTGGGTGTGCGCGGGCTGGTGGTCGACCACAAGGGCCGCGTCTGCCTGGTGCGGCACACCTACCGGGACGGCTGGTTCCTGCCGGGCGGCGGGGTCAAGACCCGCGAGGCGCTCGTGGACGCGGTGGCGAGGGAGCTGCGCGAGGAGACCGGCGTCGTCGTCGCCGAGACGCCCCAGAATGTGCTCGGCGTCTACTCGTCACGCCATGGCAACCGCAGCGATCACGTCGTGGTGTTCGTGGTCACCGACTGGCGCGTCGAGGAATCAGCCTCCCCCGAGATCGCCGAAGTGGCGTTCTTTCCCCCCGGCGAACTGCCCCCCGGCACCACACCAGGCACCTCACGCCGCATCTCCGAATGGATGACCGGCGTCCCCCCCGGCCACCGCTGGTAGCACCGGCCGCCCGCCGGAGGATGGCTAGAGGCGGGGGGTGCGGGGTGGGTGGCCCATGAGGATGCGTCCGTAGGCCTCGAGGGCTGGGTCGAGTGCTGTGATGGCGTGCATGTTGATGGCCTGCAGATCGGCCTGCAGGCGGCCGATCCGGTTGGAGTCGCGCACGCCGCGGCCGCCAGTTGCCAGGTAGATCGTCTGGGTCGCTTCAAGGCAGCGGCGGACGGCGTACGCGCAGTCCAGGCGCACCCGTGCGCGCAGTGGAAGCTCCAGCGACTCGTTGTTGAGGGCCGTCTCCATGAGCAGCTCTGCGGTGCGTCGCATCAGCAGCTCGCCCTGGTCGACGAGCGCATGGGCTTCGGCGAATTGGCGGTGCGTCAGCGGCCAGTCGGTCTGCAGCACGTCGACGTGGCTGATGACCTTGCCGTCGACCTCCTCCGCGAACGCGGCCAACGACGCCCGGGCGGCCCCCAGAGCCGGTGGGACCAACGCGTAGGCCAGTGTCGGCATCAGCGAACTGCGCTGTATCCAGCCGGTGTTGCGGGCCATGCCCGGCGTGTCGCCTGAAGCCAGCACCTCGCCGGCGACGAAACGGTGTTCGGGCACGAACACGTCGTCGGCCACGATGCTGCTGCTGCCGGTGGCCCGCAGACCGTTGGCGTGCCAGTCGTCGAGCGCGGAGACGTCGTCGGCCGGCAGCACGAACATGCCCGAGACGTGGCCGTCGCCGTCTGGGGACGGGAAGTGTCCGCCCAGGATGACCCAGCCGGCGTGATCGATGCCTGACCCGAACGGCCAGAAGCCGCTGAGCTTCCAGCCGCCGTCCACCGGGGTGGCGTCGCCGCGGTCGACCAGCACGCCTGCCACATAGATGTCAGGTCCGCCGCAGTACATCTCCTCCTGGCAAGCGTCGGGCCAGTGGCCCACTAGCCACGCGTGTGCATTGCCAACGCACGAGTGCCACGCGGTAGACGGGCAGCCCTCGGCCAGCGCCGCATTCACTTCCAGGTACGTGATCCAGTCGAGCTCTTGGCCGCCATTGGCGCTCGGCTGGCCGATCGTCATCAGATCTGCGCCACGCAGCTCGTCGATGACGTCGGGCTCGACCCGGCGAGCCCACGGATCGGCCGCTGCCCGCGCAGCCAGCTTGGGGGCGAGCTGGCGCGCCCGCTCGACCAGTTCGGCTCGACGGCTCACTCGCCCTCGGCTGACTCGTCGAGGCCGGTGGCGAGCGCGTTCCAGCCGAGAGTGGCGCACTTTATGCGCACGGGGAACTTCACCACGCCCCGCAACGCTTCCAGATCACCTAGACGCAGCGCCCCGTCGTCTGAGCTACCTGACCCACCGGCTCCAGCTCCGTCGAGCGCTTCGCTGCCATCGCCGCCGATCGATTCCTCGTGAATCGACATCATGGCCTTGAACGACCGCGTCAGATCGCGGATCTCATCGATGGTCTTGCCGATCACCGCAGCCGACATCATCGACGCGGACGCCTGGCTGATCGAGCAGCCGTAGCCGCCGACTCGAAGGTCGGTCACCACTTCGCCGTCCATCTCGAAGGTCAGCACCACCTCGTCCCCGCACAGCGGGTTGAAGCCCTCGCTCCGGCGCGCGGGCGGGCACTCCAGCTCGCCGCGATTGCGCGGGTTCCGGTAGTGGTCGAGGATGATCTCCCGGTACAGGTCTTCGAGCCCAGCCATCGGATCTCGCTTCGTCCCGGTCTGTTGCCTCTAGTGGCCGAACAGCGCGCCGACTTCGTCGAGCGCTTCGGCCAGCGAATCTATGTCGGAAGTGTCGTTGTACACGTACAGCGAGGCCCGCGTCGTGGCGGTGACGCCGAGGCATCGCATGAGCGGCTTGGCGCAGTGGTGACCGGCACGCACGCACACGCCGCTCTGGTCGAGCACCTGGGAGATGTCGTGCGGATGCACGTCGCGATACACGAACGACAGCACACCGCCGCGCTGGGCCGGCTCGGACGGTCCGTGCACGGTGATGTCGTCGCCGTGGCGGTCGGTCAGCGTTCGCAAGGCGTAGCCCGTGAGGCTGACTTCGTGGGCTCGCACGGCATCCATGCCCAGCCCCTCCAGGTATCTGACCGCTGCACCGAGGCCCACGATCTCGGCGATGGGCGGCGTGCCCGCCTCGAACTTGTGCGGCACCGTGTTGGGCCGGAAGCCTTCCTTGGTGACGTCGAGGATCATCTCGCCGCCGCCCAGGAACGGCGGCATGGCGTCGAGCAGCTCCATGCGGGCCCACAGCACGCCCACACCGGTCGGGCCGCACATCTTGTGCCCGGTGAACACCATGAAGTCGGCGCCCAGTTCACCCACGTCGGTAGGCAGATGCGGCACGTACTGGCTGGCGTCCACGCTGAGCAGCGCGCCGGCGTCGTGAGCGGCGGCGGCAAGGCGGGGGATCGGGTTGAGCGTGCCGAGCACGTTGCTCATGGCGGTGACCGACAGCAGCTTCGCCCCGTCGAGCAGGCGGTCGAGATCGGTGAGGTCCAAGCAGCCGTCGTGGGTGATCGGAATCCAGCGGATCTCGAAGCCCCGCTCGGCGGCCAGGATGTGCCACGGCACGATGTTGGCGTGGTGCTCCATCTCGGTGAGCACGATCGCATCGGCCGGCCCGAGGTTCGAGCCGCCCCACGAGCGGGCCACCAGGTTCATGGCCTCGGTGGCGTTCTTGGTGAACACGATCTCGTCCGCGCTCGGAGCGGAGATGAACCGGGCAACGTCGGCCCGAGCCTGCTCCATCTGCTCGGTCGCGGCGGCAGCGATCTCGTACGCGCCACGATGCACGTTGGCGTTGACCGTGCGGTAGTAGTCGTCCATGGCGTCGAGCACCGCCACCGGCTTCTGCGACGACGCCGCAGAGTCGAGATAGACGATCGGATGGCCGTGGACGCTGCGCTCGAGCAGCGGAAACTGCGCCTTCACGGCTCCGTCGATGTCGGGGCCGGCGCCGGCGCTCATGCCGCTGCCTTCTGCTCGAAGGGCTCGTAGCCGTCGCGTTCCAGCTCGGCGGCGAGCTCGGGGCCGCCCGAGGCCACGATCTGCCCGTCGACCAGCACGTGGACGTAGTCGGGCTCGATCTCGCCCAGCAGGCGCTCGTAGTGCGTGATGAGCACGACGCCCATGTGCGGCCGCTCGGCACGGACCTGCTGCAAGCCGGTGGCCACCACCCGCAGCGCGTCGATGTCGAGGCCCGAATCGGTCTCGTCGAGCACGGCCACGTCGGGCTCGAGCAGCGCCAGCTGCAGGATCTCGTTGCGCTTGCGCTCGCCGCCGCTGAAGCCCTCGTTGAGGTAGCGGTCCATGAACGACTCGTCCATGCCCAGCCGTGACATCCACTCGCCCATGGCGACATAGATCTCGATGGCCGACACGTCCTCGCCGCGCCGTGCCGAGACTGCCTGGCGCAGGAAGTTGCGCACCGACACGCCCGGAATGTGCTGCGGGTACTGGAAGGCCAGGAACAGCCCGGCCTTCGAGCGGGCGTCGGGATCCCACTCGGAGACGTCGTCGCCCCGGTAGCGGATCTCCCCGCCGGTCACCTCGTACTCCGGCGATCCCAGGATCGTGGTGGCCAGCGTTGACTTGCCCGACCCGTTGGGGCCCATGATGGCGTGGCACTCGCCCGCGTGGACCACCAGATCCACGCCGCGCAGGATCTGCGGGCCGTCGACGGCCCGTACGCCCAAATCGTCGATCTCGAAGAGGGGTGCATCAGGCGCTGTGTTGGCCACTGCCATCAACCGCAGTGTATGGCTGGCCCCAAATGCCTCAACCGGCGCCGGGCCCCGGCCGGCCGGCCCGTGAGCGCGGCCCTTAGTCCCAGAGGCTGTCGACCACGTCGAGCCACAGCTGGGTGGTGAGCGCCAGCGACTCGATGTCGATGCGCTCGTCGTTCCCGTGGAACCGGGCGCCGAAGTCGGCTCCGTCGAGCTCGGGGCTGAACAGGCCGGCGCCGTACGCGACCGCGCCCATGTCGCGATACACCCGGGAGTCGGTGAAACCGATGATGAGCTGCGGCGTCAGCCGGGCCGTCGGGAAGCGCCGCTCCACCGCCACCTCCAGTGCGTCCCACAGCGGCGTCTCGACCCGGCTCAGCGATGCCGGGTCGTTCATGATGATCTCCACCTCGACCTGGTCGGCCAGATCACCGAGCGCCTCGTCGAGATGCGCCTGCACCTCCGCAGTGCCTTCGCCGGGCAGCGTCCGCACATCCACCTCGATGTCGACGTGATCGGGGATGACGTTCGTCTTCATGGCGGTGGGCGCCCCGAGGACGTTCGGCGAGAACGATGTGTGGGTGCATGAGTACAGGTGCGCTGCGGCCGACGCGCTCGGATGGGCATCCAGCCAGTCCTCGATGAGGGTCTCGTCGAGCATGATGGCCTTGGTCTCATCATCGACCCCAAGCGTGTCGACCTGCTCGCGCCACAGCTCGTGGAACTTCGGCGGGGGCCGGTACTGCGAGATCCGGTGCACCACCGCGGCGGCCTTCACCAAGGCGTTGTCCTGACGGAACGGGCGTGAGCCGTGGCCGGGCACGCCGCGCACCCGCAGCCGCCGCCACGCCACGCCCTTCTCGCCGATGTTCATGCCGATGAACGGGGCGTCGGGCGACCCCGAGTGCAGGCCGCCGTTCTCGGTCAGCACGTAGTCGGCGCCGATGACATCCCAGTGGTTCTCGGCCATCCAGCGAGCGCCGTAGTTCGAACCGGCTTCCTCGTCGGCGCAGGCGAAGTAAATGAGGTCGCCCTTGGGCCGGTAGCCGGTCAGGGCCAGGTGCCGCATTGCCACCGCCATCGAGGACGTGAGGTTGAGCATGTCGACGGCGCCGCGGCCCCAGACTTCGCCGTCGACCAGCTCCCCGCCGAACGGATCGCGGCTCCAGCCGTCACGATTCACCGGCACCACGTCGGTGTGGCCCATCAGGCACAGGCTGGGAGCGTTCGGGTCGCTGCCCTCGATGCGGGTCACCAGCGACCGCCGGCCAGGCGCCGCGTCGAAGACTTCGAGATCCAGTCCGGCGCCTTCGAGGTAGGCCTGAAGTGTGTCGGAGTTGCGGACCTCGCCGCCTGATTCGGGCGTGCCGTAGTTGACGCATTCGTTGCGGATCAGGGTCTGCAGCAGCTCGACGGTCTGACCGGTGCGACGGTTCTCGTCGCTGGTCCCGGCAGTGAATGACTGGCTCATGGGAAGCAACTTACGCGGCGGCGTGGGTGCGACTGTGGTCGAATGACCCGATGAACTCGGGCTCTGGGAACGAAGCGGGCATCTGCGGGCTGCCTGCCACACAGATGGCGGCCATGCTGGCCGGCGGCGAGATCTCGGCGCGGGAGCTGCTGGCGGCACATCTCGAGCGCATCGAGCAGGTCAACCCCGCTCTCAATGCCATCGTCACGTTCACGCCGGAACTGGCGGCCGAGCGCGCCGCCGCTGCCGACGAGGCGCACGCCCGCGGCGAGTCGCTGGGACTGCTGCACGGGCTGCCCGTGGCCCACAAGGACCTGGCGCTGACCGCCGGTGTCCGCACCACCATGGGCTCGCCGCTGTTCGCCGACTTTGTCCCCGACATCGATGCCCTGGTAGTGGAACGCCAGCGCGCAGCCGGGGCGGTGATGGTGGGCAAGACCAACACGCCCGAGTTCGGCGCCGGCTCGCACACGTTCAACCCGGTGTTCGGCATCACCCGCAACCCCTACGACGTCGGCAAGACGTGCGGCGGCTCCAGCGGGGGCGCAGCAGTGGCGCTGGCCGCCCGGATGCTGCCGCTGTGCGACGGGTCAGACCTGGGCGGCTCGCTGCGCAACCCGGCTGCGTTCTGCAACATCGTGGGCTTCCGGCCCTCGCCGGGTCGGGTGCCGTCGACCACCGCGATGGATGCCTGGTTCCCGCTGGCCGTCGAGGGTCCGATGGCCCGCACGGTCGGTGACGTGGCGTTCTTCCTGCAGGCGCTGGTCGGCCCCGATGACCGCTCGCCGGTGTCGAACCAGGAATCGCCGGATGTTTTCGCCGGTGCGCTGGAGCGCGATCTGCGCGGTGTGCGGGTGGCATGGTCGCCCGACGCCGGCGGGCTGCCCGTCGACCCAGCGGTGCGGGCAGCCACGGCGAACGTGCCCGACGTGCTCGCCGACCTGGGCTGCGAGGTGGTCGAGGCGTGGCCCGACCTGTCCGATGCGCCGCAGGTCTTCCAGGCCCGACGCGCCTGGCTGTTCGCCCTCGGCTTCGGACCCTTGCTGTCCCAGCACCCTGGCCAGTTCAAGGAGACATTGGCTTGGAACATCGAACAGGGGCTGTCGATGCCGATCGGCGAGTACGCCGACGCCTGCCGGCGCCACACCCAGCTGTTCGCCCGCATGGACGAGTTCATGTCGGCCGGCGGCGGCTTCGAGTTCATGGCCTGCCCGACCACCCAGGTGCCGCCGTTCGATGTCGAGGTCGAGTACCCCACCGAGATCGAAGGCGTCACCTTCGACACCTACATCGACTGGATGCGCTCGTGCAGCGATATCACCGTCACGACCCATCCAGCGATCTCGGTGCCGGCCGGCTTCACCGCGGACGGTTTGCCAGTCGGCCTGCAGCTCGTCGGCCGCCATCGCGCCGACCGCTCGGTGCTGGAGCTGGCCCACGCCTGGGAGTCGGCCACCCGCCACATTGACCGCCTCCCGCCGCTGCCGGGCTGACGCTCCGCCCCCGACGTCAAGCGCCGGCCCGAAAATCGGGGGTCGGCACCGCAGGCCGCTCGCTAGCCTGCCGCCCGTGTCCGAGGCGGTGTCGAACGGATCCGTAACAGCCATCGAGGCCCACGGGCTGGTGCGCGACTTCGGCGCCAAGCGCGCCGTCGACGGAGTGGACCTGCTGGTGCGCGAAGGCGAGATCTTCGGGTTCCTGGGACCCAACGGCGCCGGCAAGAGCACCACGGTGCGGATGCTGTGCACGCTGCTGAGCCCGACGGCCGGGACGGCCCGGGTTGCCGGCTACGACGTCGAGAAGAGCCCGGGTGAGGTACGCATCCGCATCGGCGTTGCCATGCAGGAAGCGGCGCTCGACGACAAGCAGACCGGCCGCGAGATCCTCGATCTGCAGGCCCGCCTGTACGGCCTGCGCCCCGCAGACCGGGCTGCGTCCATCGCCCAAGCCATCGATCTGGCTGACATCGGCGATGCCATCGACGCCCGCATCTCCACCTACAGCGGCGGCATGAAGCGGCGGCTGGATCTCGCAGCATCGCTGATCCACGCTCCTGAAGTCATCTTCCTCGATGAGCCGACGACCGGTCTTGACCCCGTCAGCCGGGCACAGGTCTGGGACGAGGTGCGCCGCCTGAACAGCGAGTTGGGCGTGACGGTCTTCCTCACCACGCAGTACATGGAGGAGGCCGATGCGCTGTCGGACCGGGTGGCGATCCTCGCCGATGGCCGAATCGTGCAGCAGGGCACGCCCGCCGAGCTGAAACGGGCGGTCGGGTCCGACGTGATCGTGGTTGATCTGGAACCGGGTGACATCGCACGGGCAGCAGAGGTGGCGGGCACCGTGCCGGGCGCAGACGGGGTGACCGCCGGCCGGCTCGGTGTCACGATCGCGACTGCCGACGGGGCAGGACTCGTCGGCGCCGTGGCTGTGGCCTTGGCGACCGCCGACGTGCACCCGACAGCGCTCACCGTCCGTACGCCGTCGCTCGACGACGTGTTCCTGCAAGCGACCGGGTATCGCATGGCCGCCGCTGAGGAGGCTGCGGCCGAAGGTGCAGTCGCGACCGAGGAGGCTGCTGCCGGGAGCGCAGTCGCAGCCGAAGCATCGGGAGACGAGGTACGTGACGGTCAACTGGCCGCCCCCGGAGGTGCGTCATGACCGACGCAACCATCACCCCTGGCGGCGGCCTGACGAATCGGGTCAGCTTCCTCACCGACATTGCCACGATTGCCCGGCGAGCCGTGCGCAGCGTGGTGCGGGAGCCCGAATACGTCGTCCCGGCGCTGATCATTCCCTTCTTCTTCTTCGTGGTGAACACGGGTGCGCTGGAGTCCTTCGTGGAGCGACAGGCCCCCAGTGGCAGCACCGTCGGTCTCGACTACCGGGCGTTCCAGCTTCCCGTGGCGATCATTTTCGCTGTCACGGGAATCTCACGAGCCAGCGTGCTCGTGATCGACATCCAGTCCGGCTATCTCGACCGGATGCTCGTGACGCCGATACGGCGATCCACGCTGCTGTTCGGGCTGATGGTGGCCGACATCGTCATGGCGCTCGGATTGGCCCTGTTCGTGGTCGCTCTTGGGCTCGTATTCGGTGTCTGGTTCGAGACGGGCGTCTTGGGGCTCTTGGTCTTCCTGCTCCTCGCGATTGCCTGGAGCGTGGCCTACAGCGGCATCCCGTACACGGTGGCATTGCGTACCGGGAACCCCGCCGCAGTGAACTCGTCGTTCCTGATCTTCTTCCCGTTCGCGTTTCTCACGCCGTCATACCTGCCGCGCGATCTGATGGGCGGCTGGCTCGAGGCGGTGGCGGCGTGGAATCCCGTCACCTACCTGATGGAGGGCATGCGAGCACTGCTGTTCATGGGTTGGGATGGGCTCGCCATAGTGAAGGGCGCTGCGGCCATCGTCGGGCTCGCGATCGTGACCTTCTACATCGCGTTCAGGTCGCTGGGTCGCCGGGTGGCGACGGGCTAGGGGTTACCAGCGGCGGTCGATCCACTCCTGCAGGTGCGGCGACTCGGTGCCGATGGTGGTGTCGAGGCCGTGGCCGGGCAGCACCATTGTGTCTGCGGGAAATGCCGAGAACATGCGGTCCTCGATGCTGCGGATGATCTGGTCGAAGTCGCCGCCGCCGCTGGTGGCGCCGGGCCCGCCGGGGAACAGCGTGTCGCCAGTGAACAGCAGCGGCGTGCCCTCCACGTGAAAGCTCATGGAGCCAGCGGTGTGACCGGGATTGTGGATGGTGCGGATCCGCAGGCGGCCCACTTCGATCACCGAGTCGTCTTCCAGGATGTAGTCGTAGCTGGGCAGCATCGACGCGTCCTCGGCGGTGATGCCCACCTCGATGCCGGCGTCGCGCACGGCAGGCACGGCCTGAATGTGGTCCCAGTGGCCGTGGGTCTCCACCACCGTGACGACGCCGAGCTTCTGGCACACCTCCAGCAGGCGCTCATGCTCGTTCGATGCGTCGATCAGCATCGCCTCGCCGGTTTCGGTGCAACGGATAGTGAAAACGTTGTTGTCGAAGTCTTCGGGGAAGCCGTGGGGCAGGTTGCCCTCGAGCGGGCGCACGACGTGCTTGTGGACTTCGATACCGGTGGCGGACCAGTGCAGGGCCATGCACGCATCCTAAGAGGCTGCAGGCAAGCGAGCCCGCTGCGGAGGCGGCAGGACCCTCGGCGACCAGCGATCCGGCAGGTCGCAACGTCGCCGATTCTCCTGCCGCCCCCGCAGCTAGTACTCCTGTGTCGTACCGTTCAGGCGGCGTCCACTCGCACGGCGACGCGGTGCCAGCCTTCGGCTCCGTCAGGCCGAACGTCCTTGGGTCCCTCGGGCTGGGTCATGCCGGTGCCGTCGATCGCCCGCACCTGCAATGAGTGCGTGCCTGCGGTGGGCGTCCAGGGAAGGTGCCACTGCACCCAGCTCTCGTCGCCCAGCGCCTCGCCCAGCTCGCAGCGCTGCCACGGCCCATCGTCGACGCGCACCTCGACCGCGCTGATGCCTCGTGTCGGCGCCCAAGCGATGCCTGCAATCGCCGTTTCCGTGCCTGCGACTGGGCGCTCGCCTCTGCCGGGAACGTCGATGCGGCTCTGCGTCTTCATGGGGCCGCGCTTGGACCATCCCCGCGGCACCCAGTAACCATCGAAGCCATCCCAGGTGGTCAGATGAATCTCTTCGACCCACTTCACGGCCGACACGTAGCCGTACAGCCCTGCCACCACCAAGCGTGCGGGGAAGCCGTGGGCGGTCGGCAGCGGCTCGCCGTTCATGCCGACGGCCAGCACCGCGTTGCGGCCGTCGCGCAGGATCTCGGTGGGGAAGCCGGCGGTCCAGTCATCCACCGAGCGCCCGACAACCTGATCGGCACCGCTCTGAACCCCGGCCCGGTCGAGCAGATCCACCAGCGGCACGCCGGTCCAGACGGCGTTGCCGACCAGGCTGCCGCCGACCCGATTCGACACGCACGACAGCGTGATCACGTGCTCTTGCAGATCCATCGCCAGGATCTCATCGAAGGTCAGCTCGTAGGGATTGTCGACCATTCCGGTGAAGCTGAGCTTCCAGTTGGCAGGGTCGACCTGGGGCACCGTCAGCGCCGTGTCGATTCGGTAGAAGTCGTTGTTGGGGGTGACGTAGCTCGAGATGCCGGTGATCTCGTCGAGCGTGTCGAGCGCGGCGACCTGGGTGGCGACGGAGGGTCCGGCAGCCGTGGTGGCTGTGGGCTCCGCAGCGGCAGCCGCGCCCGCAGCAGCGGTGGTGGACGGGGGCCTTGCAGCACTCAGGTCGATGCCGGCCCGAGCGGTCTCTGCCGCTGAGGGACCGCGTACGCCCCGACCGAGCGCGACGAGCCCGACGGCGGCTACACCGGCGCCACCGACCCCGAGCAGGAAAGCCCGCCGGCTGGCGTCGGGGGCAGCCTCGGCGGCTGCCGCGACAGCAGGTTCGTGCGGCGCTTGATCTTCCGGGGGTGCGGCGCTGCGGGCCGGGGCGACTCGCAGCAACAGCCTCAGTGTGATGTAGCCCAACGCAGCGGCGACGATGGCCACCACCCACGAGCCCACGAACGGGCTCATCGGGTTGCGCGCAGCGGTCCAGCCGCCGATCACGCCGAACGCAGCGAATCCGGCAAAGGGCACCCACCGGCGCCGTGGCGCCATGGCGCAAGCGCCCAGCAGGCCGCCGATGATCAGCGACACGCCGACGATGCCGATCGCCAGCACGGCCTTGTCCTTCTCGCCGAACAGCTCGATGCTCAGCTTCACTGCCCAGTCGGGCGAGTAGTCCACCAGCGCCTCGCCGACGGCCACCACGAGCGACGGGATCGTGTCCACCAGCCCGTCGATGAACTCGCCGAACGCCAGCGCGACGGCTGCACCTGCAATGCCGGCGATCAGCCCAGCTACCGAGCCGGGCCGGCGGATGAGCCTGCCGATGCCTCGGCCGCCCAAGGCGTCGGAAGGGGAGGGTGCATCTGCCGTGGCCTCGTGGGAACTGTCGCTCATGTCTGCCCGTTTCGATGGAGGATCGGCTTGCTGGCTGAAAGAGGCCGGCTCAGCCTCCGGGTCGAGTTTGACGGGCACCGGTCGGGGGGTCGAACCGGTGTACCCCGCTAGGGGCGCCCGTCACGAAAGCTAACGCTCCAGGTGTGCCGGGGGTTCCACCGTTTCTGAGTCGATCCGGCCGCTGGGTGATAGAACTTCGGCTGTCCATCGCACCGGCAGGGCCGGTGCTCAGGCTGCACTGGCTGCATCAGCCCCGGAGGCGCGTCCGTGAACTTCGCATTCACTGAGGAGCAGGAAGAGCTCCGCAACTTCGTCCGCTCATTCCTCGAGGAGAAGTCCTCGGAGACCACCGTTCGGGAGCTGATGGAGACCGACGACGGCTACGACCCTGCCGTGTGGTCGCAGATGGCCGAGCAGCTCGGCCTGCAGGCGCTGATCATTCCCGAGGAATATGGCGGCCAGGGCGCCAGCTACGTGGAGCTCGGCATCGTGCTCGAAGAGATGGGCCGAAGCCTGCTGTGCTCGCCCTACTTCTCCACGGTGGTGCTGGCCGGCAACGCCATCTTGCACTCGGGCAATGAGAAGGCCAAAGAAGAACTGCTCGAAGGCATCGCTTCGGGCGAGATCATCGCCACCCTGGCCTTGGCCGAGGCCAGCGGCCGCTGGGACGCCGAGGGCGTCGAAGTGGAGGCCACTGACACCGGCGACTCGGCGACGATCTCGGGCGAGAAGATGTTCGTGACCGACGGTGGCACTGCGAACCTGTTCGTGGTGGCGGCGCGCTGCAACGGCGGGATCCACCTGTTCACCGTCGAGGGCGATGCCGCGGGGCTCAGCCGCGAGAACCTCGCCACCATGGACCAGACCCGCAAGCAGGCCCGCATCACTTTTGACAACACGCCGGCCAAGCACCTGTGCGACACCGACAACTTCGCCTACATCGACCAGGTGCTCGACCTGGCTGCGGTGGCGCTGGCCAGCGAGCAGGTCGGCGGTGCGCAGTTCGTGTTGGACATGGCCGTGCAGTACGCGAAGGACCGTGTGCAGTTCGGGCGCCCGATCGGCTCGTTCCAGGCCATCAAGCACAAGTGCGCCGACATGTTGCTCGAGGTCGAATCGGCCAAGTCGGCCGCCTACTACGCGGCCTGGTGCGCTGCGGAGATGAACGACGAGCTGCCGTCGGTGGCGTCGCTTGCCAAGGCCTACTGCTCCGAGGCGTATTTCCATTGCGCCGCGGAGAACATCCAGATCCACGGCGGCATCGGCTTCACGTGGGAGCACCCTGCGCACCTGTATTTCAAGCGCGCGAAGAGCTCAGAGCTGATCTTCGGTGATCCCGCCTACCACCGGGAGCAGCTGGCCCAGCGCATCGGCCTGTAGGCCGGAACGCGACAGACTGAGGCAACCCGACGCGGCAGGCGCGCCGCGCGGGCATGTGAGCCGCCGGGAGGCGCCGGTGATTGTCGCGGTCATCGTCATCTCATTGGTGATCGGCTTCGTTGTCGCCGCGGGCGTGGTCGGCACCCAGGCGCAGCGGCTGGGCCGCCAGCGACGCGAGCCCGTGTGGCGTCTTGCCGAGGCGGCGGAAATCGTCGCCGACCTCGTGCCGTTCGACATTGCTGCGGCACTGGAGCCCAGCGAGCTCGAAGCGCTGCTGCGGGCACACCTCAATCAGCTGCAGTTCGCGCCCCCAGCAACGCCAGACGGCGATGATCCTGACGCCGAAGGCGAGACAGGCACGACGGTCACCGAGGACCAGTCCTCCGCGGCCGATCTGTACCGCAGCGTCCGTCGAGACGGGCTCGAGGTGTCGCTGGAGCAGGTCAGCGCAGTCGCTGATGCGCATCTGGAGTACCTGCGCCTGATCGGCGCACTCGCCGTCGTGGACCCCGACGGAAGCTGAGCCCGCAGCAGGACGGCAGAATGTTCCCATGGACATCCCCAGGGAGCTCGCCGGCTGCCGATTCGTCGGCGACAAGCGCAACCAGATCGTCTACGACATGGAGCTGGCGACCGATGATCCGGCGGTCACCGAACAGCTCGCCGCAGCCGTCGCTGACATCGTGGCGGCCCAGTCCTACGCCACTTTCGGCCCCGACGAGTTGCCAGAAGCACGCAACCGCGGCTACCGCCTGTCGCGGCTCTGCCGCTAGGACGTGACGGTGCACCCTGCTACAGCTGCGCAAGCGGCGCTCGGCCGACAGCGCGCAGCGACGTGAGCACCGACGTCACCGAGACCACCATCGAGGGCAGCCCGGGTCTCGCAGCGATCCTGGTGCGCCCGAAGCGATCTGTCCGGAGCGGGCCGGCAGTAGTGCTGTGCCACGGTTTCCCATCGATGCAGCGGCCCGGCGTGCCGAATCGCACCTACCAGCTCTTCGCCGAGCGCATCGCCGAGGCCCAAGGCTGGACGGTGCTTGCAGTGAGCATGCGCGGCTGCGGCGAGTCTGACGGCGATTTCTCCTTGCTCGGCTGGATCGACGACATCGGCCGCTCGGTCACCCGTGTGCTCGCCGAGGGTTGCCGGGGTGTATGGCTCGTGGGCTCGACAACCGGCGGATCTGTGGCGATCCTGGCGGCCGCGCGCGACGCCCGGATTCGCGGCGTGGCCGCAATGGCGCCCAGGGCGGATTTTGACGACTGGGCGAGCGACCCCAAGGCGTTCCTGCAGCACTGTCGCAACGTGGGTGTGATCCGAACTGAGGGCTTTCCGAAGTCGACGGGCGCTTGGAATCGTGAACTGAAGCAGAACCGGGCGATGGACGCAGTGGGACAGCTGGCGGACCGGCCGTTGCTGATCCTGCACGGCATCAACGACCGGCAGGTGCCCTACGAAGAGGCCCGACATCTGGCTTCGGGGCATCCCAGTGCAGAATTGCGCCTTATCGAGGGTGCCGACCACCGCATCCGTCACGATCCGCGAGCGGTGGCCATCCTGCTCGGCTGGCTGGAGCGCCAAGCAGCCGCCCAGTACGCCTAGATCGCTGTCGCACCAGTCGTTTCCGGCTCTTGTTCGCTGTCGCTCACGGGCCGCTCGGGCTCGGGGCTCAGCCTCTGGGCCGCCGGGCGATCATCATGTTCGCCACCGAGCGCACCACCGTGGCGCCGTGCTGGTTGACGAGTTCGTGGGCCATCTTGACGATGCCCCGGTCGGGCTTGGAGCGGCTCGGAAGCATCTCCAGTACTTCCACCACGAGGGTGAGCCGGTCGCCTGGATGCACCGGGGCCAGCCAGCGCAGCTCGTCGAGACCGGGCGAGCCCATGCTGGACGGCCCCAGCAGGTGCTCGCCCAGCAGCCTCATCATGATCGAGCCGGTGTGCCATCCCGAGGCGATCAGCCGGCCGTAGACGGTGTGACGTGCGGCTTCGGGATCGATGTGGAAAGGCTGCGGGTCGAACTTGCGGCCGAATTCGATGATCTCGGCCTCGTCGATCGTCGTCGAGCCGAACGTGAAGCGCTCACCGGCCTCGTAGTCGTCGAACCATCGCTGCGGGCACGGGATATCGCTGGGCACCGGGACAGTCTGGCGGCGCGGGCCGGACATTGCCGGACATGCCCGCTGCGCGCAGGGCTCAGTGCGCTGCCGCGGACCAGGGGTCGGCGCTGTCGGTGGCCAGGCCGTAGCGCTTGATGGCCTCCGCCGCCGCGCTCGAGTCGATCTCGCCCAGTTCGGCGAGGCGCCACAGCACGGCCACGGTGATGTGCTCGGCGGTGATCTCGAAGTGCTCCCGCAGCCGGCTGCGGGTGTCGCTGTGGCCGAAGCCGTCGGTACCGAGCGACGTGTAGTCGCGGCCGATCCAGCGCGACACCTGGTCGGGCACGGCCCGCATGAAGTCGGTCACGGCGATCACCGGTCCCATGCCCTCGGCCAGCTGCCGGGTCACGAAGGGCACCTGCTGGGGATCGTCGGGATGGAGCGTGTTCCACCGCTCGCACGACAGCGCCTCCTCGCGCAGCGCCTTGTACGACGTGGCGCTCCACAGGTCGACGCCTACGTCGTGTTCGGCCGCCAGCAGCTCTGCTGCTGCCCGCGCAGCCCCCTGCGCTGAGCCCGAGAACAGGATCGTGCCGGAGTGGGCGCGTCCGGGCGGTGACGGGGCGTAGCGGTACAGCCCCGCCAGCAGATCCTCCACAGCGAGATCGTCGGGTTCAGGCGGCTGGACGTAGTTCTCGTTGTAGATCGTGAGGTAGTAGAAGACGTCCTCGCCCACGCCGTACATCCGCCGGATGCCGTCCTGCACGATGGCGGCCAGCTCGTAGGCGAACGCCGGGTCGTAGGCCTGGCACGGCGGCACCACCGAGGCCAGCAGCGGTGAATGGCCGTCCTGGTGCTGGAGGCCCTCGCCCATCAGGGTGGTGCGACCCGCCGTGGCCCCCATGAGGAAGCCGCGCCCCCGCATGTCGGCCAGCGCCCAGATCATGTCGCCGACCCGCTGGAAGCCGAACATCGAATAGAAGGTGTAGAAGGGCACCATCGCCACGCCGCGGGTGGCATACGACGTGGCCGCGGCGGTGAAACTGGCCAGCGCACCCGCCTCGGTGATGCCCTCTTCGAGGATCTGGCCGTCGATGTGCTCGGTGTAGGACAGCAGCAGGTCGTGATCCACCGGCTCGTACAGCTGTCCCTGGCTGGCGTAGATGCCCAGCTCGCGGAACAGCGAGTCCATGCCGAACGTGCGGGCCTCGTCGGGAATGATCGGCACCACGCGGTCGCCGAAGCCCGGCTCACGCGTCATGGCCCGCAGCATCCGGGTGAACGCCATGGTGGTCGACACGGCCATCTCGCCCGATCCCGCCGAGAATTCCTCGAACGGCTTGGAGCTGGGCATCGGCAGCGCCTTGCGGCACCAGTTGCCGATGCGCTTGGGCAATGGGCCGTTGAGCGCCTTGCGGCGTGCCATGAGGTACTCGTGCTCGGCGCTGCCGGGCGCCGGCCGGCAATAGGGCGGGTCGTCGGGATCGAACTCGGCGTCGATCTCGTTGTGCAGCCGCAGTCGCTCGCGGATCGTCATGAGCTGCGTGCGGTTCAGCTTCTTGATCTGGTGGGTGGCGTTGCGGGCTTCGAGGTCGGGCCCCAGCGACCAGCCCTTGACCGTCTTGGTCAGGATGACCGTGGGGCTGCCCTCGTGCTCGACGGCCGCTTGGTATGCCGCATACAGCTTCTTGTAGTCGTGGCCGCCGCGGGGCAGCGTTTGGAGGTCTTCATCGGAGAGGTGCTGCACCATCTCGCGCAGCCGCGGATCGGGGCCGAAGAACCGCTCGCGGATGTACTGCCCGCTCTCCACCGAATAGCGCTGGTACTCGCCGTCGATGGTCTCGTTCATCTTGTTGAGCAGCACGCCGTCGCGGTCGCGGGCGAGCAGCTCGTCCCAGCGGCCGCCCCAGATCACCTTGATCACGTTCCAGCCCGAGCCGCGGAAGTTGGCCTCAAGCTCCTGGATGATCTTCCCGTTGCCCCGCACGGGACCGTCGAGCCGCTGCAGGTTGCAGTTCACCACGAAGATCAGGTTGTCGAGCCGCTCCCGGGCGGCGAGGTGCAGCGCGCCCAGCGTCTCGGGCTCGTCGGTCTCGCCGTCGCCCACGAAGCACCACACCTTCGATTCCGAGGTGTTGTCGATGCGGCGGTTGTGGAGGTAGCGGTTGAAGCGAGCGTGATAGATGGCGGTGATCGGTCCGAGGCCCATCGACACCGTCGGGAACTCCCAGAACTCGGGCATGAGGCGGGGATGGGGGTACGACGACAGGCCGGTGCGGCCGATCTCGCGCCGGAAGTGCTCGAGGTCGGTGTCGTCGAGGCGGCCTTCGAGGTAGGCCCGGGCGTAGATGCCGGGCGCCGCATGACCCTGGATGTAGATGTGGTCGCCGGGCTCGCCGTCATCCTTGCCGTGCCAGAAGTGGTTGAAGCCCACGTCGTAGAGCGCCGCCGAGCTGGCGAAGGTGGACAGGTGGCCGCCGATTCCGTCGGCCCACGAGTTCGCATGAGTCACCATCGCGACGGCGTTCCAGCGGATGAAGGCCCGCAGGCGTTTCTCGATATCTTCGTCGCCGGGAAACCACGGCTCGTCCTCGGGGGCGATCGTGTTGATGTACGGGGTCGAGACGGTGGCGGGGAAGTCGACCTGCATCTCGCGGGCCTTGGACATGAGCCTGCGAATGAGAAACCGCGCGCGGTTCTTGCCCCGTTCCTCGACGACTGCCGCGAACGACTGCAACCAATCGTCGGTCTCATCGGGGTCGATATCGGGGATCTGCTCATGCAACCCGTCAAAGAGCATGGGTTCTAGTGTCGCACTTGGATGAGCCAGATATCGAACGCGGCAGCGCGAGAGGTCTTTACGGACGGGTCATGCCTGGGCAATCCAGGTCCGGGCGGTTGGGCCTACGTGGTCGACGGCGGACCGTGGGCCTGCGGCTTCGAGCCCGCCACCACGAACCAGCGCATGGAGGTCGTGGCTGCGGTGCAAGCCGTCGAGGACTTGGACGGGCCGCTGCGGATCGTCAGCGACTCCACCTACGTGGTGAAGTGCTTCACCGACGAATGGTGGAAGGGCTGGCACCGGCGCAACTGGCTGAACACTGCGAAGAAACCGGTGGCCAACCGCGACTTGTGGGAGCCATTCATCGAGGCCGTGCTGGCGCGGGGCGATGTGACGTTCGAATGGGTGAAGGGTCATGCCGGCCAGCGGCTGAACTCTGCTGCTGACGCGCTGGCCGTGCATGCTGCGGGGGCAGGTGCCGGCCAGAGCGGCAATCGGTTCGACGATGACGTGCTCGATCGGCTGAGCGACCCGCGATCGGCACCGCAGCGCCCCGCCAAGGGTGCCGTCAGCACCGACGAGCCGACATCGGGGAACCGGGAGATCACCGGTCACGCCGTGGCCGTGCTGGGCCACCGGCCGCCGGAGCTCGGCGGCTACAACGAGAACCCGGTGTCGCGCAAGGTGCTCCGGCAGTTGAGCGACGTCATTGCGGCCAAGCGCAAGATGCATCCCGATCTCGTCGTGGCCACAGGCCTCGGGCTCGGTGCCGAGACCCTGGGTGCCGAGGCCGCGTTCGCGGCCGGTGTGCCTTATGTCGTAGTGCTGGCGTTCGAGGGCGTCGAGCGGCGGTGGCCGGGGCCGTCACGCCAGCGGTTCGCAGAGCTGCGCCAGCGCGCAGGGCAGGAATTCGTGCTCGCGAACAGCGTGCCGGTGGACACCGAGGCGTTCGGCAAGGCCATGCGTCGTCGGGACACCTGGTTCATGCACAACTGCGACGAAGCCGTGCTGGTACGTCGCACTGACGATCGCACCTTGGGTGATCTGTATCGGCGTCTTGAAGAAGCGCTGGACGATGTCTGGGTGATCGAGCCCGGCGACTAGTCGCCGTCGGCAGGAGCCTCGACGAGCGCAGCCAGCCGTTCGAGCGTCTTCTCCATGTTCGGCACGTTCTTGCGGTGGGCCCCGATGAGCTCGACACTGCGCGGCAGCTTCGCAGTCGACCAGTCGAAGGTCTCGCGCACCAGCGTGGCGCCGCCGGGCTGGGGCTCAAGCTGGTAGCTCCAGCGTTGGCCCTGCCAGTGCGCCCAGGTGATCAGGCGGTTCTCCTCGAACTCCAGCACACGATTCTTCACGGTGTAGGAGACGCCCACCTTGATACGCATCGAGAACGTGCTGCCCAGCGTGAGCGGTGCATTGCTGGTGGTCAGGCGAGCCAGTGTTCCCGAGCCGTCGATTTCGCAATGACGGCGGGGATCGGTCAGCACGGCGAAGATCTTCTCCGCGGGGGCGGCGATGAGCCGCTCGACACTCACGCTCCGCTGGGTCGGCTTGGCCATGCTGTCCTTTGGGCGGGATCGGCCTCAGGCGGGCGTGAGGGCGTCTTGCACGATGTCGGGCGGGGGAGTGCCGCCGCCGCGCTCGATGCTGCCGTCGGCTCGCACCAGCACCCACCTCGGCTGGTAGCTCACGCCGAGCTGACCCCACAGCTCGCCGTCTTCGTTGGCGACCTGCGGGACGTCGCCCAGCTGGTGCTTGGCCACGAAGCGCCGGTACGAATCCTGGGAGTCGCCGCCGGGCACACCCACCAGGACCAAGCTGTCGCCGTGCTCCGCCTTCAGCGCTGCGACCGCAGGCGCTTCACGATTGCACGCCGGTCACCAAGGCGCCCAGAACCACAGGAGGACGTCGTTCCCGGCTGTCGCAGCCAGATCGAATTGCTGCCCGTCGAGCAGCGCACCTTCCAGCAGCAGGATCTCGGCTCGGTTCTCCTGTGCGACAGCGGCGGTGGCAGCCGGCTCGGCAGCCGCAGCGGTGTCAGCGCCGCCGGCCGTGGTCGCGGGCGCCTCGGCAGCAGATGTCGTGGCCGCGGTGTCGCGGGACACGCTGACCTCGACGCTCCCGCAGCCGGCCAGAACGCCGAGGCCTGCCAGCCCGGCCAGCAGCACGATGACCGCTCGGTACCGCGGATGCGTCACCTTGCCGAGCCTATCCCTGGGCCTGGAATGGGAGAGCGCGGGTTACATTCGGCTCGGTGAGCACCCGGGCGCTGATTGCTTTGGCTCTCGTCACCGGGATGGTCATCCTGATGGCGTTCGCGGTCCAGGTGCTCATCGCGCTGTAGCGCTGTCTGGCCCGGCCGCAGCGCATGCTGCGCGGCCCCGGTGCGAACCGGTCGAGAACTCGGCGTACCCTCGTCGCGCGATGGCAGATGACACGAATACCGGCGAGACAGGCAGTCCGGTTCGGTACGACCTTGTGGTGATCGGCGGGGGCCCCGCGGGCTACGGGGCAGCCTTGTATGCCGGCGCCGCAGGCATGAGCGTCGCCCTCGTGGAGCGCGACCGGCTCGGCGGGACGTGCCTGCATCGAGGCTGCATTCCCGCCAAGGAACTGCTCGAGACCGCTGCCGTCTGGCGTACCGTCGGCGAGGCCGCCGAATTCGGCGTGAACGTCGAGCCGCCGGAGCTGGACTTCGGCGTCTCGCAGGGCCGCAAACAGCGCATTGTCGACGGTCTCGAGAACGGGGTGAAGGGGCTGCTGCGCCGCCGCAAGGTCACCACCTACGAAGGCACGGGACGGCTGTGTGCCGATCGTTCCGTCGAGGTCGAAGCAGGCGAGTCCGGCACCCAGACGTTGCAGGGAGACCACGTCCTGCTCGCAGCAGGATCAGTGCCGATCACGCTGCCCGGCTTCGATCGTGACGGCACGCTGGTGATGACCTCCGACGAGGTGCTCGCACTCGACGAGGTGCCGAGCCGAGTCGCTGTGATCGGCGGGGGGGCCATCGGCTGCGAGTTCGCTTCGATGCTCGCCGACCTTGGCGCCGAGGTCACCGTGCTCGAGTACGCGCCGCAGATCATCCCCGGTGTCGACGCCGACATTGCCAAGGCCCTCGCTCGGGCGTTCTCCAAGCGGGGAATCACAGTGCTCACTGGCTGCCGGGTCACCGCGCACAAGCCGGGCGGTGGCGGCACGACCGTGCAGTACGAGATCGCTCCCCGGTCTGGCGATGGCGACATGGTGGACGCGTCCCTCGAGGTCGACGCCGTGGTGGTGTCGGTGGGACGCCGGCCGTACCCGGATCATCTCGGCCTCGACGGCACCGGGGTCAAGCTCGACGAGCGGGGCTTCGTCGTGGCCGACGAGATGTGCCGCACCACCATGGCCGGCGTCTATGCCATCGGCGATCTAATCAATACGCCGCAGCTCGCCCATGTCGGGTTCGCGGAGGCAATCGTGGCCACCAAGGACATGCTCGGCGAGCACCCGGCGCCTGTCGACTACGCAAACGTTCCTTGGGCGATCTACTGCCATCCCGAGGTGGCGTTTGCGGGGCTCACCGAGTCGGCGGCTCGCGAGGCCGGCTACGACGTAGTGGCGTCGAAGCACCGCTTCACCGGCAACTCGCGGGCGATGATCGTCAACGACACCGAAGGACTCGTCAAGATCGTGGCCGAACGCGAAGCCGACGGCACCGCTGGGCGCGTGCTCGGCGTTCACATGATGGGACCGTGGGTCACCGAGCAGCTCGGTCAGGGCTACCTGGCGGTGAACTGGGAGGCCACAGTCGCCGAGGTGGCGGCGCTCGTGCAGCCCCACCCGACGCTGTCAGAACTCTTCGGCGAGACGATGCTCTCGCTCACCGGGCGAGGTCTGCACGGATGAGCCCGGCAGCAGCCGCCGTGCGCCGTTCAGGGGCGCGACATGGCTGACTTGGTGCTGCCCCAGCTCGGCGAAACGGTCACCGAAGGCACCATTACCCGCTGGTTCAAAAACCCGGGCGATTCGATCGCGGTGGGCGAGGTGCTCTACGAGGTGTCGACCGACAAGGTCGACAGCGAAGTGCCCTCGCCGATGGAAGGCGTCATTACCGAGATTCGCGTCCCCGAGGGCGAGACGGTGGACGTCGGGACGGTGCTGGCGATCGTGGAGCTGGCCGAAGGCGCTGTCGCGCCGCCGCCCGATGCGGCAATCCCCGTGCCCAGCGGCACGCCGTCAGAACTGGCTGCGGCTCCCGCGACCGCGCCGGCAGCGGCCGATCCGCCAGCGGCTCCCGCCGTTGCACCGGTTGCTGCGCCTGCTGCTGCTGCTGCACCGGCCAACGGTGCGGCGAACGGGCCCACAACCGAGCATGGCAGTCATCTGCTCTCGCCCGTTGTCCGACGCTTGGTGCGGGAGCACGGTCTCGACCCCGCGGCCCTCGTGGGCACGGGCGTGGGCGGTCGCATCACACGCTCCGACGTGCTGAACGCCATCGACGAGCGGCAACGCACCGCAGCTGTGAGCGCGGGCCCCACGACGGCGACGGCGAGACCGGCCGCCGGCGAACGCTCTGCGGCGCCCACCCCGCCGCCGGTGCCGGCACCAGTCGCTGCCGCTGCCGCTGCTGAATGGACCGACGGCGACTCGCGCTACGAATCGTTCAACAACATCCGGCGCCGCACGGGCGAGCACATGGTCAACTCCATGGCCACGTCGCCGCATGCCCTCACTGTCGTCGAGGTCGACTACGAGAACGTGGAGCAGGTGCGCCGGGCTCACCGAGAGGCGTGGCGGGCTGCGGAGGGATTCAGCCTCACCTACCTGCCGTTCATCGTGGTCGCCGTGGCAGATGCCCTGGCTCACTGGCCACGGCTCAACGCCTCGGTGGAAGACGGCGGCCTGCGCATCTGGCGCCGTCGCAACGTGGGCGTCGCGGTCGACCTCGACTACGACGGGCTGATCGTGCCGGTGCTGCGCGATGCCGACTCGTTCAGCTTGCGCGGCGTTGCCCGCACGATGAACGAGCTCGCGGCGCGCGCCCGGGAGCGGCGCCTGACACCCGACGACATCAGCGGCGGCACGTTCACCATCTCCAACAACGGATCATTCGGCACCTACACCACTGCCGCCATCATCAACCAACCCCAGGTTGCTGTGCTCTCGACCGACGGCGTCGCCCGGCGCCCAGTCGTGGTCACAGATCGTTTCGGCAACGAGAGCATCGCCGTGCATTCGGTGGGCCACCTTGCGATGGGCTGGGATCACCGTGCGTTCGACGGCAGCTATGCCGCAGGCTTCCTAGGCCACATCCGCCAGATGCTCGAACAGCACGACTGGGGAGCGGAGTTCTAACTGTGCACTCCGTGCTGCAGGTGCGCTGGCTCGGAAGGGTCGGCTTCCGCGAAGCGCTCGACTTGCAGCGGCGCCTGTGGGCGCACAGCGCGGACAACTACCTGCTTCTGCTTGAACACCACCACGTCTTCACTGCGGGTCCGAGCGCAGACGAGGCCAACCTGCTCGTCGATCCCGGCGAGGTCGGCGCCGACTGCGTCCGCATCGACCGCGGCGGCGACTTCACCTACCACGGTCCCGGCCAACTCGTCGGCTACCCGATCCTGACGCTGCCCGGTCGCCGCGGCGGCGGACTCGCCGAGACAGCGGCGTACGTGTGCGACCTGGAACAGGTGCTCATCGACGCGCTGTCCGACTTGGGACTACCTGGCTGTGGCCGACTGCACGGGTATCCCGGCGTTTGGACGGACCTCGACGGTACCCCTCGCAAGATCGCCGCCATCGGCGTGCGCCTCAGCCGCGGCCGCACGATGCACGGCTTCGCGCTCAACGTCGAGACGGATCTGTCGTGGTTCGACCGGATCATCCCGTGCGGCATCCGCGACTTCCGGCCGACGGCATTGCGAGCCGAGGGCTGCGCAGCGACCATGCGCGAGGTGGCCGATGCTGTAGTCCGCCGCGCGGCCGAGCGATGGGGCGAAGCCGGCCGCGAGCGCGCAGAAGTGGCGTGGCGCCACCGGCCATCCGACCTCAGCGCCTTCAGCCGGGGTCTTGGACCGGGACAAGCGTCTGGCCCGGTTGACGTCTCGCCGCCGCGCAGCCTCGCCCGTCTTGCACAGGCGGGAGTCAACGGCGGGCTGGGGCTGGACGAGCGGAAGCCGTCATGGCTGCGTGCCCGGGTGGACGTGAACGAGGGCTATCTGCGGCTGCGTCGGGTGATGCGCCAGCACGACCTGGTGACGGTGTGCGAGGAGGCCGGCTGCCCGAACATCTTCGAGTGCTGGGGGGCGGGCACGGCCACGTTCATGCTCAACGGCGAACGCTGCACGCGTGCATGCGGCTTCTGTCTCGTGGATACTCGCCAACCAGCACCTCTCGACCCCGGCGAGCCCCGCCGCGTGGCCGACGCGGTCGCCGAGATGGAGCTGGATCATGCGGTGGTGACCGCCGTGGCCCGGGACGATCTTCCCGATGGCGGGGCCACCGCGTTCGCCGAGACCATCGCTGCCATCCGGGCCCAGTCGCCGGGCACGACGGTCGAGGTGCTCGTTCCCGACTTCGGCGGCGACGCTGCCTCGCTGCAGACCGTCCTCGACGCGAGCCCCGACATTCTGAATCACAACATCGAGACCGTCGCCCGGCTGCAGCGGGCGGTGCGGCCCTCGGCCGGTTACGCACGCAGCCTCGCCCTGCTGGCGCGCAGCGCCTCGGCGGGGCACGTCACCAAGTCGGGCATCATCGTCGGCATGGGCGAGGATGACGCGGAGGTCGACCTCGCGCTGGCCGACCTGGCGGCCGTAGGCGTGAGCATCGTCACGATCGGCCAGTACCTGCGACCGACAAGCCATCACATTCCGGTAGCCCGCTGGGTGCCGCCCGAGTCCTTTGAACGTTGGCGGGAGGTGGGCGCGGGGCTCGACATCGACCATGTCGAGTCGAGTCCGCTCACCCGTTCGAGCTACCACGCCGCCGAGTCCGCAGCGGCCGTGCAGCTCACCCCCCGCGCCCACCCCACCCCGGCCTAGCGCGCCCCGGTCAGCGAGAGACAGCGCACGATGGCTGAGGGCGCACCGGTGGATGTGGCGACGGTGATGTGCCAGTGGGCCGCAGGGGGGCTGGCCTACCTGTGGGTGACCACGCGCCGGCAGGAAGTCGGGCTCGGTTACGGCTGGCTGCTGCGCTCGCTCTACGCAGTAATCGCCGCCATCGGGGCTGTCACCGGCCTCGTGTTCCAGCCGAACGCCGTGCGTGACATGGCCTGCATTGCGATGGCGCTGTGCGCCGGTGCGACACTCGTGCGTTCGGCCGTGCCCAACGTGCCCACAGAGGATCGCAAGGCGCCGACCGGCGATGCTGGCAGCGACGGTGCGGCACCAGCCGCATCCTCACCGGGGAGGACGATCGAGGGCTTCGACCCGCGCTGGGACCTCGCAGCGCCTCTCGTCGGACTGCTCGGGGTCATCGCTGCAGGACTCGGCGCGAGCGGCGACACCGCACCGGCGCTCCACCTCGCGCGTGTCGTTGTCGGCGCTGCGTTTCTGGGCGTAGTGAGCAACGCGATGCTGCTCGGCCACTGGTACCTCGTGCAACCCGGTCTGCGCCGCGAACCGCTGCGAGAACTCGTGCGCCATCTCGGCGGCATTTGGCCCATCGAGGTGGGATTGCTGCTGCTGCCCACCGGCATGATTGCGGTGCTGACCGGCACCATCGACGACGGCTACGGCGGGCTGCTGGGCTGGTTCTGGGTTGCCTGCGCGGTCACCACCGTGGCGCTGGCCGCGGTGGCCATGGCGGCGCTGCGCGAACGCCAGTACGCGGCCGTCATGGCGGCCACCGGGCTGCTCTACCTGGCGATCCTCACGGGCTTCGGCACCGACCTCGTGGCGCGCCTCACCCTCGCCGGCTAGCGCCGTTCAGCGGCTGAGCGGTCAAGTGCCCGTCCACTCGGGCGGGCGCTTCTCGGCGAAGGCACGGCCGCCCTCCTTGGCGTCCTCGCTGTCGCCAACGATCCTGCGTATCGACTCGCCCATGCGCAGGGCCTCGGTCCAGCCCATGCGCTGGCTGCGCCACGCCACTTCCTTCACGGCTCGCACGGCAAGGGGCGCTCCCTGGCACAGCCGCTCGGCCAGGGAGCGGGCTTCGTCCATGAGCGTGTCGTGCGGAACGACCTTCCATGCGAGCCCCATCTCGTGAGCTTGCTCGGCGTCGAAGTTTTCGCCGGTCAGCAGGATCTCCATGGCGTTTGCCCAGCCGATCTTGTGCGGCATCCGCATCGAGCCCACGATGGTCGGCACGCCGATCCTCACCTCGGGCATGCCGAAGATGGCGCGGTCAGACGCGATGAGAAAGTCCGCCACCAGGGCCCCGGTGAGCCCGTAGCCGATGCACGCGCCGTTGATGGCCGCAATGATCGGCTTGTACAGCTCGAGGCCGCTCTCGAGGCTGTTGATGGTGGGGATCTCGAAGTACGACCCCGACCAGGTGCCTGCTGAGCCCTTGGTCGGATCGCGCAGGTCGGCGCCGGCGCAGAAGGCCCGGCCCTCCCCGGTCATGATCGCCACCCACGCGTCTGGGTTGTTGTAGAACTCCATCCACGCGGCGTTCAGGCACTGCCGCATGTCGCCGTTGATGGCGTTCATGGCCTCGGGCCGGTTGTAGGTGATGGTGGCGATGTGCCCGTCGAGCTGGTACGTGGCAGCGGCGCTGGGGTCGGAGATGTCGGGCACAGGGCCCTTGTAGGAAGGATCCGTCATGGGTGCCGTTCTAGCGCACCCACCCGTGCGGCCACCTGCGACTCCGGCTAGCTCAGCAGCGCACTACTAGCGTGACTGCCGCTCGCGACGGCACTCGCGACAGATGGGGAGCTCACGATGCGCACCGGCCAGCAGTACAAGGAATCGCTCGCAGACGGACGCCTGACGTACTTCGAGGGCAAGCAGGTCGACGACCTGGAGACTCACCCGATCCTCGGCCAAACGGTCGACGCGACCGCTGCGGGGTACGACCGCTTCTACGACCCGGCACCCGATGCCACCTCGCCGCTGATGACCGTGCCGCGCAGCGCGGACGACCTGCGCGAGATGATCCCCATGCTGCATTCGGCGGGGATGATGGCCCATGTCACCTACACGTCCATCCAGACGCTAAAGACGGCCGCAGGTCGCATGGTCGACACCAAGCCCGACTACATCGAGCGGATGGATGCCTTCATCGGCGAGGCGCAGCGCGACGACGTGCGGATCACCCAGTGCATCACCGATGCCAAGGGCGACCGCAGCCGGCCGCCGGCCCGCCAGGACGACCTCGACTCCTATGTGCGCGTCGTGGACCGCCAGCGGGACGGCGTGGTGATCCGCGGTGCCAAGCTGCACATCACCGGCGCCTCGTTCGGCCACGAGCTGCTCACTATCCCCACCAAGGCCATGAAGCCCGGCGAGGAGGACTGGTCGATCGGCTGCTCGGTGCCGGTGAGCGCCCCCGGTGTCAAGATCATCAACACCACCTACGCACCTCGGCATGAGGACCCCCGGGCGTTCCCGGTGTCGGGCGAGCATCACTATCCCGAGGGCTTCGTGATCTTCGACGACGTGTTCGTGCCTCACGAGCGCGTCTTCCTCGATGGCGAGACGCACTACGCCGCCGTGTTCGCCCATGCGTTGGGACTGTGGGAGCGCCTCGGCGGGCTGTCGGCCTTCGTGGAGGAAGCCGACCAGCTCGTCGGGCTGGCCCAGCTCGTGGCCGAGGCCAACGGCACAGCGGGGATCGGCCACGTCAAGGAGAAGATCTCCGAGTTGATCATCCACGCCACGCTGATCCGCGCTGCGCTGGAAGCGGCCATCGCTCACTGTTCCATCGGGCCCGAGGGTGCGGCGTTTCCTAACGAGCTCTACACCAACGCCGGCAAGTTCCAAGCGGCGGCGAACTACAGCGCCATGGTTCGCCACCTCCACGACATCGCCGGCGGTGCCGTGCTCACCTCGCCGGTGCCGGCCGACTTCGAGAATCCTGATGTCGGCGCGCTGGCACGCAAGTACATGTCCACCCGCCACGATGTCGACGGCGAGTACCGGGCACGCCTGATGCACACCATCCGGGACCTCACCGCCGACTCCTACGGCGGCTGGAAGTTCGTGACCAACCTGCAGGCCGGAGGCGGGCTCTATGCGCAGCGCATTGTGACGCGTAAGCACTACGACCTCGACGCCGCCAAGCAGAAGGCGCTGGCCGTGGCTGGGCTCGCCGACGCCGAGCACTAGTGCCGAGCGGCCCCCCTGACGGGGGTCGCGAGAGCGGCTCGCCTAGCTTGACGATGTGAGCGAATCCTCATCCGAGCCGGCAGTGATCGCCTCGACGACATCACTGACACAGCAGTTCGGATCGACGGTGGCGCTGGACGCGCTCGACATTCGGATGCGGCCCGGCGTGACCGGGCTCGTCGGGGCGAATGGTGCCGGCAAGACCACGCTGCTCAACGCTTTGCTCGGCCTGCGTCCGCCGACCTCGGGTTCGGCCACGGTGCTGGGGCTCGATCCCCGCAGCCAGGGCGCCGCACTGCGCGCACAAGTCGGATTCGCTCCCGAGCGGGACGTGCTGCCTGACGAAATGCGGGCCGTCGATTTCGTGCGCCATCTGGCACAGGTACGCGGCCTGCCTCGCAGCGAAGCCCGCACCCGGGCATCGGACAGCCTGTGGCTGGTCGGGCTCGGCGAGGAGCGCACCCGCACGCTCGGCACCATGTCCACCGGTCAGCGCCAGCGCGTCAAGCTGGCGCAGGCCGTCGCGTCCGACCCGCAGCTGGTGCTGCTCGACGAACCCACCTCCGGGCTCGATCCGACGCAGCGCACCGAGATGCTCACGCTCATCGGCGAGATCAGCAACGAGCACTCGGTCAACGTGGTCTTGTCGTCGCACCTGCTCGAGGAGGTCGAGCGGGTCTGCGACCACATCGTCGCCCTCGACGCGGGCCGTCTCGTGGCCGATGGGCCGATCGACGAGCTGGTCGGCGACGGCGAGGGCATCACCTTGGAACTGGTCGACATCGCCGAGCCGGCGGGCTCGGTGGATGAGGTCCAGCGCTTGCTCACACGGGCCGGCGTGGAGGTGGAGCGCACCGGCACCACGCTGCGACTGGGCGGTCAGGGTCGGGATGAGCTCAGCGACCGGGCGCGCGACGCGGTTGCCGAAGCAGGTGCGCGCATCCGGCGCCTCGAAGCCCGCCAGCGCACGCTTGCCGATCTGTTCGAGGGATCGGCAATATGAACGACGTCGCCATGCCGGCGCCCGGCACCGACAACGACGCGGCCCAGATCCTCGACCAGCGCTACCGGCCCTACAGCGGCGCCCGCCACGGGCTCGCCGGCGCGATGCGCGCCGTAGTCGGCTCGTCGGTGAGGTTCACGCTTGGCTTCGGGCGCCCCGCGCGGCACAAGTTCCTGCCGTGGCTGGCCGTGGTGGTCGCTTTGGTTCCCGCAATCGTCTTCGTGGGCATCGCCACGGTGCTCGACATCGATCTGATCTCCGAGAACATCCTGCCCGAGTACCACGAGTACTACGGCTTCATCGAGGCGGCGCTGTTCTTCTTCTGCGGGATCGTGGTGCCCGAGATCCTGGTGGCCGACCGACGCAACGGCATGCTGTCGCTGTAGCTGTCCACACCGCTGCGTCTGTGGAGCTACCTGGTCTCGAAGGCAGCAGCAGTGACGGTGACGCTCGCAGTCATCACGGTGGGGCCGCTGCTGTTCCTGCTCGTCGCCTACACCGTGGAGGGATCCGGCCCCGACGGACTCGGCGACTGGCTGGCGGTGCTCGTGCGAATACTGGGCTCGGGCATCGCCATTGCGGCCACCATCACCGCCGCCAGCCTGGCGATCTCGAGCTTGACCGATCGGCGGGCATTCGCCGTGATCGGTGTCGTCCTGCTGCTTCTCGGCTCACAGCTCGTCACCGGCGTGCTCGTCGAGGTGGCCGAGATGGACGCTCGCATCTACGCGTTCAACCTGGGCGAGATGGGCGATGCGCTCAAGGATCGGATCTTCGGCGTCGGACAGCCGACGCTGGGTGAAGACGAATGGTCGCCAGAGCAACGCATCAGCGAGCTGTCGACGCTGTTCGTCATCGCGGTGAATGCCGCATGGGTGGCGGCAGGTGCATCTGTGCTGTGGTGGCGCTATCGCCGCATTGAGGGGGGTCGATGAACTCCCGACCTCGCCCCGCTCCTGCACCGGCCCCCATGCCGGACGCCGCCGGCGACGAACAGGCGTCCGCGCAGGGACCGGGCGCCGCTGCGGTCCCTGTGCCGCCCGCAGGCATGGTCGAGGTGCACGGTGTATCGAAGTTCTTCGGCGATGTGGTGGCCGTGTCCGATGTGACCTTCGCCGTCCGTGCCGGCGTCACGGCACTGCTGGGGCCCAACGGCGCAGGCAAATCAACGCTGTTCCGCATGATGTGCGGGCTCACGCCGCCATCGAGGGGAACGGTGCGCGTGCTGGGAGCTGATGCCCGGCGTAATCGCGATGTGCGCGGCCGGATCGGGCTGTCGCCGCAGCAGGACGCCCTCTTCGACCGGCTCGACGCGCTCGAGTTCGTGACGATCGCAGCCGCCACGCAGGGTGTGGCGGATCCTGAAGCGGCCGGGCGACACGCTCTGGGCATTGTGGAACTCGATCCCGACGATCATCGACCGGTGTCGGGCTATTCCAAGGGCATGCGGCAGCGCACCAAGCTGGCCGCGGCTCTTGTCCACGATCCGGAGGTGCTGATCCTGGACGAGCCGCTCAACGGTCTCGATCCGGTGCAACGACGCCGCATGATCGAGTTGCTCGAAGACCTCGGCGCGCAGGGGCGCTGCGTGCTCGTCTCGTCCCACGTGCTGGAGGAGGTCGCCCGGCTCGGATCGAGAATCCTGGTGATTGCCCAGGGCCGCCTCGTCGCCAGCGGCGATTACCGCGAGCTCCGCGAGCTGATGGACGATCGCCCGCACCGCATCAGCATCGAGGCCGACCGGCCCCGCGATCTCGCCGCTGCGCTGGTCTCTTCGGGCACCGTGGTCGGAGTGCGCATCGAGGGCGATGTGGTGGTGGCCGACACGCTGCAGGCCGATCGCCTGGGACGTGAGGTTGCGCCGCTGGCGAAGGATCTGGGCGCCCGACTGCGGCAGGTGATCCCGCTGGACGAAGATCTCGAATCGGTCTTCCGCTACTTGGTGGAACGACGATGAGCACAGGACCCGATACGCCAGCGACGACGGAACAGCGGCGCCGCGTCGGCGCTGTTCGCGCGACGGCGCTGTGCTACCGGGTGCTCATCCGCCAGATCGTCTCGGCTGGCCGCCTTGCGGCGCTGGGCGCGCTCGGGGCAGTCATGGTCATCGTCGGCTGGGTCGTGGGCAACTCGACGAACGGCGGCGCCCCCGCCAATGCAGGGGCGCTGTTCGACGGCGCCAGCTACGCCGACGGATTCGGCCTGATCGTCATCGTGCCGATCGTCTCGCTGGTGTTCGCCGCGGCCTCGCTCGGCGACGTCCGCGATGACGGCACGCTCGTGTACCTGTGGCTGCGCCCCATGGGCCGCGCCCCGCTGGTGGTGGCGGCTGCCGCGGCGGCAGTGACAGTCTCGCTGCCGCTGTGCGTCATCCCGACCACGCTGGGCGGCTGGTTCGCGACTGACTTCGTTGCCGAATCAGGAGGCGTCGCACTGGGAGCGCTGGCCGCAGCGGCGCTGGGCACGGTCGCGTATTCGTGCCTGTTCGTGCTGCTGGGCCTGCTGTTCCGCAAAGCCGTGCTGTGGGGGATCGCCTACGTGCTGCTGTGGGAGGGGCTGGCGGTCGGCTTGGGCGATTTTGCCGAGCGGCTGTCATTGCGCGGCTATGCCCGCTCGCTGCTCTCGCAGATCGCTGACGTCGATCTCGGCTTCACCACCTACGGTCTCGTGACGTCGATCATCGTGCTCGCAAGCGTGTCGGTTGTCAGCCTCGCCCTCGCCGCCGTGCGACTCAGCCGCCTCAACGTCGACTGACCGCGCCAAGGTGGGCAACCGGGGGTCATACCTCCGCAGCGGGAGCGCGACACAATGGACGAGTGCGCCTGGTGATTCAGATCCCCTGTCTCAATGAGGCAGAGACCCTGGGTCAGACCATGAGCGAGCTGCCGCGCCAGGTGGACGGCTTCAGCGAAGTGCTGTGGCTGGTCATCGACGATGGCTCCACCGACGACACGGTGAAGGTGGCTCGGAACCACGGTGCCGACGCCGTTGTCAGCCTCACGCAGAACAAGGGGCTCGCCGTGGCCTTCGCCAGTGGCATCGATGCGGCGCTGCGCATGGGCGCCGACGTGATCGTGAACACCGACGGCGACAACCAGTACGAAGCGGACGACATCAGCAAGCTGACCGAGCCGATCGTGGCCGGCCGCGCCGACCTGGTGATCGGCTCGCGAGACATCCGCAACCACCCAGAGTTCTCGCCGCTCAAGAAGCGGCTGCAGCGGCTCGGCTCGTGGACGGTCCGCCAAGCATCGGCGACCGACGTGGCCGATGTGACTTCTGGGTTCCGCGCCTACAGCCGGGAGGCTGCGCTGGCGGCGAACGTCGTGTCGCGGTTCACGTACACGCTCGAGACCGTGATCCAGGCCGGCAAGTCGGACCTTGCGGTCACCGATGTGCCGGTGCGGGTGAATCCCACCACCCGGCCGTCCCGCTTGTTCAAGTCCAAGCGCCAGTACGTGCGCAGGGCGGCCGGCACCATCGCCCGCGTCTACGCGATGCACGAACCGCTGCGGGTCTTCGCTGTGCCGGCGGCACTGTTCGCCGCGATCGGCATGTTCCTGTTCGCCCGCTTCGGGTGGTTCCTGGTGACCTCGGACGGCTCAGGACATGTGCAATCGCTCATCATCGGCGCCGTCGCGCTGCTCGTGGCCATGCAGCTCGTGATGCTGGGCGTTCTGGCCGACCTGCTGCGCGCGAACCGTGTGATCGCAGAGCGAACGTTGCGCCGAGTCCGCGCGATAGAGCTCGACGTCGGAACACTGAAGCAGCCAGATTCTGAAACCGGGGAGCCGCGCAGATAGGTGCGCCGGTTATGGCACATGCGCCTGCTGGCTCGAGTGCTACGAAACAACGACCACCACGTCGCCCGCGCCCACCGTGTCGCCCGGTTCGACCTTGATCTCGGTGACGGTTCCCGACCGGTCGGCGTTGATGCTGTTCTCCATCTTCATGGCTTCGAGCACCACTACCCCTTCGCCGGCCGTGACCTCCTGGCCGACTTCCACCAGGATCTTGACAATGGTCCCCTGCATCGGGACGGTCACCTGACCGGTGCCGGTGCCCGCCGAAGCGCCGCCGCTTGCGCGCCGGGGGCGAGCAGCCGTGTTGGCCGCATTGCCTGTGCTGGCTGGATGTGGCGGCGCTGTCTCGGGCACCCACGCGCTCACCGAGAACCGCTTGCCGTCCACTTCCACCACCACGTCCCGTCGCACGCGCGGCAGGTCGTCGCCGTCGGGCGCAGCGGGGGGTTCTGCGTCGGTCTTGCCGGTCACACCGCTCAGGTCGAGCCGTTCTTCCACCCACTTCGTGCTGTGGATGCCAGCCTGGAAGTCCTCTGAGGCCATGATCCGCGCGTGCGCTGCTGAGGTGGTCGCGACGCCGCCGACGCTCAGCTCGCTGAGGGCCCGCTGCATGCGGGCGATGGCCGTCGGACGATCGGAGCCCCACACGACGAGCTTGCCGATGAGGTTGTCGTAGTACTGGCTGACGGTGTCGCCGGCTTCGTAGCCGCCGTCCCAGCGAATGCCGAAACCGTCCGGCACCACCAGAGACGTCAGCGAGCCCGGGGACGGCAGGAAGCGACCGCCCGCCGGATCCTCGGCATTGATGCGTGCCTCGATCGCGTGGCCGACCGAGGTCACCTCGGACTGCGTGAACGACAGCGGCTCCCCGGCGGCCACCCGGATCTGCTCGCGGACAAGATCGATGCCGGTCACCATTTCGGTGACCGGGTGCTCCACCTGCAGCCGAGTGTTCATCTCCAAGTAGAAGAACTCGCCGTCCTGGTAAAGGAACTCCACCGTGCCGGCATTCGTGTAGTTGCAGCCGCGGGCCACGGCCACCGCCGCGTCGCCCATCGCCTTGCGGACGGCATCGTCGAGCAGGGGCGCAGGGCTCTCCTCCACCAGCTTCTGGTGCCGGCGCTGCGCGGAGCAGTCACGCTCGCCAAGCCACATGGCGTTGCCGTGGTGATCGGCGATGATCTGCATCTCGATGTGGCGGGGCCAGGTGAGGTAGCGCTCCATGTAGCACTCGCCGCGCCCGAAGAACGCCTCGGCCTCCCGCTGCGCCGATGCCAGGGCGGCTTCGATCTCGTCGGGGCTGCCGACGACTTTCATGCCGCGACCGCCGCCCCCGTACGCCGCCTTGATGGCGATGGGGTAACCGTGCTCGTCGCCGAATGCTGCGATTTCGTCGGGGGAGGTGATCACCTCGGTGGTGCCGGGCACGCCGGCGACGCCGGAACGTTCCGCAGCCAGGCGGGCCGAGATCTTGTCGCCCATCACCTCAATGGCCTCGGGCGGCGGCCCCACGAACGTCACACCCCGCTCGGTGATGGCGCGGGCAAAGTCGGCGTTCTCGGAATAGAAGCCATAGCCGGGGTGGACCGCATCGGCGCCGCACCGGGCGATGACGTCGAGGATTGCCTCGGTGTTGAGGTAGCTTTCCGCCGCGGTCTGACCGCCGAGGGCGAACGCCTCGTCGGCGAGCCGCACATGCATGGCGTCGCGGTCGAGTTCGCTGTACACCGCGACGGACGGAATGCCCAGCTCGCGGCACGCTCGGATGACACGCACCGCTATCTCGCCCCGGTTGGCGATGAGGAGCTTGCTGAACACGGATCAGGTCCCCGAACGGCAGGACATAGAAAGGCGACGCTATTGCTCCCTGCTCATGTTCGCTACCGGTACTGTCGCTGCGTGCCTGCCGAGCACGAACCGGGGGAATTCGACTCGCCGCACTTCGGGTCGGTCGCCGGCACTCGCTTCGGCGATGTCGTGTGGCGCGACGAGATCGGCTCGACTAACACTGAGCTGCTGGATCGAGCACGCAGTGGGGCACCCGAAGGAAAGGTGCTGATCGCCGACCTGCAGACCGCCGGCCGCGGCCGTCGGGGCCGCCGCTGGACGGCGCCGCCGGGCACCTCGCTCATGATGTCGGTGCTGCTGCGCCCGCCGCCGGGACCGCTGCCTCCGACTCGGGCGGCCCTGGTGACGCTTGCCGTCGGTCTGGCGGCCGCAGACGCGTGCGAGCAGGTATGCGGAATCCGGCCGCTGCTGAAGTGGCCCAACGACCTCGTGATAGCTGGCCCGGCGGGTCCTGACGCGGACGGTCACGGCGCCGTTCGCCACGATCGCAAGCTGGCGGGCATCCTGGCCGAGTCCATCAGCACGCAGGGACTGCTGTCTGCGGTGGTCGTGGGCATGGGCCTCAACACCGGCTGGCCGGAGGTGCCCGCGGAACTGGAAGGCGTCGCGACGAGCTTGAACCTGGAATCGGGGGCTCCGGTGGACCGGACGCTGCTGGCACGCCGGGTGCTGGAGGGTCTGGAGGCTCGCTACGAGTTGCTGTGCCGGGCCGCTGACGGCACCGGCGCGGCCATCGTGCTGGACGAGGCTCGTCGGAATTCCGCCACGCTCGGTCATCGCGTGCGCGTCTCGCTTGATGCCACAACGGTGGCGTCCGCCAACGATGCGCGCAGCCTCGAAGGTTTGGCGAGCGACCTCGATGCTGAGGGCAGGTTGCTGATCACCGACGATGTCGGGACAGTCCATACGGTGGCGGTCGGCGACGTGGTGCACCTGCGCCCAGCGTGAAGCGACATACGGCCCCCGATCGGCGCAGGACAGAAATCTCCTGCGTTGAGCGTCGGCGTCGGGTAGAACCGCAGTGCGGGCCGCGCTTGCCGCCGCTCGCGACACCCCCGACAGAGTGAGGACGCTGTGCCGCTGACTGTTTCAACTGACGCCTTCGAGGTTGTGACCGACCCCGCTGCTGCGCCGTCCACTGCCGCCGTGGACAGGCCGGTGCGCAGCGATGCGCTGGACACGCTGGGCGCCACGCCCAACTACTTGGCAGCCAGCGGCTTCGATGGCGCCGCCGGCAGTACCGCGCTGATGGCCGGCATCGCCGACACTGCTGACGACACCATGCCCATCGCCGTCGGGCTCGGTTCCGACGATCTCACTGCGGCGGACGTCCGCAAGGCGGCGGCGAATCTCTGGCGGGCGGCATCGAAGGTTGACTCGCTGACCTCGGCACTGGCGACCGTCGCGGCTGACGATCTCGGTGCCGATGTCGCACTCGCGGCAGTGGTCGAAGGCATGCTCCTGGCCTCCTACGGGTTCAACGAGCACAAGGGCGAACCGCCCGAAGCCGACGCACTCGGCCAAGTTGTGCTCGCAGCGCCCGACGGCACCGACACCGCGGCCGCCGTCGCCCGTGCCGCCGCTGTGGCCGGCGGCATTGCCCTGGCCCGCGACCTGGTCAACCAGCCAGCCGGCGCGCTCACCGCAAGCGGCCTCGCCGATGCCGCAACCGAGGCCATCGAGGCGGCCTCCGCAGACGGCGATCCCGCGGCAGGCACTGCATCGGTGGAAGTGTGGGACCGCGAACGACTCGAGGCGGAGCGATGCGGTGGGCTCCTGGGTGTCAACGCAGGCTCGACAGAGCCGCCGGCGCTCATCCGCATGCGCTGGCAGCCGACCGCTGAGCCGCGCGCCACCGTGCACCTCGTCGGCAAGGGCATCACATTCGACACGGGCGGGCTCAACCTCAAGACCTTCGAGGGCATGGAGTGGATGAAGATCGACATGGGCGGCGCTGCCGCGGTCATCGGCGCGATGAGCGCGATCGTGCGGCTCGCGCCCGATGTCGCGGTCACGGGCATCTGCTGCTGCACCGACAACCAGCCCGGACCCACGGCCACTAAGCCCGGCGATGTGCTGCGCATCCGCAACGGCAAGACCGTGGAAGTGCTGAACACCGACGCCGAGGGGCGGCTCGTGCTCGCTGACGGTCTGTCGCTCTCGGTCGAAGAGGAGCCTGACCTGGTTGTCGACCTCGCCACGCTGACGGGTGCCTGCATGGTGGCGCTCGGCGACAAGTACGGCGGGCTCATGGGCAACGACGCCGCAGCGATCGAGCGTGCCGAGGCTGCGGCAAGCGCCGCTGGCGAGCTGCTCTGGCATCTGCCCCTGCCGCCGGAGTACCGCGAGCAGCTCGACTCGCCGATTGCCGACCTGCGCAACATCGGCAAGAACCGTTACGGGGGCACGCTTCACGCCGGCCTGTTCCTGTCGGAGTTTGTGGGCGAGACGCCGTGGGTGCACTTCGACATCGCGGGGCCCGTGCGCACCGACGCCGATGCCGGCGAGTTGTCCAAGGGAGCGTCCGGCTTCGGTGTGCGCACGCTGGTGGAGCTGATCTGCGGTTGGTGACCGGGGGTTAGCCGCCGCGGTGTGTGCTGGGTCGGGTGCATCGCTGCGCCCAAGCCCATGCCGTTGCCTCGTTCGCGGCATTGGGCGCGAGCCCCAGCGTCACCAGGCGCTCGGCTGATTCGTGCAGGCCGTGGCCGAGCATCAACATGCAAGAAGCCAGCAAGCGTGTCTCGCCGACCGAGAAATCCGCGCCCCCATCGGTGCGCGACCAGCGTCCGACCTCGTTACGCAGTTCTTGGGGCATCCGGTCGTGCAGCCGACGTGGCACGGGCGGCAGCAGGCGGCGAACCATCAGCACGGCGTCATCGGCGAACTGCGCTAGGTGGAACATGGCGCAGCGGTCGATAGTGCGCATGAAGCTGCTCGTGCGGCCGCCGCGGTGCTGGAGTCCGAGTCGCCGGGCGGTGGAGTCGAGATCCAGCCGCAGGTCTTCGCCTGGGGCCAGCTCGTCGAACTCCCGTGCGAGCAGGCGCAGAAACCAGACGGCGCTCGGGCCCAGGATGGCGACCCAGAAGCGCTCCACGTAGGCCGAGCGCGGGTCGTGGCCACGGCGCCGCAAGCTGGGGTCATCCCACGGCCGCGCCAAAAGGACACGCAGCGGCTGGCTTGTGGCCGCGGGGACCAGCGGCTCGCTCTGCACAGTCGCCGTGCCGCCGACGAGCTGCAGGTTGACCGCTGCAGCGTCGCTGCTGGCAGTCAGGGGCGGGGGAGTCGTCGGCAGGTGATCGGTTCGCATCGAGGTCTCCTTCAGCATCCTGTGTCGCGTTCGGCGGCGATCGCCGTTTGTGCACAGCGAACGTGTTGTATATCAAAAAATACTTATACAACATGAAATATATTTTTAATCACACAAGACTCGTGAAACCCCGTACCCCGCGATCAGTCAGACTGAGAGGCATGAGCCCAGCCGAGACGGACACGGGGCCCGATTCGAGTTCTGACACTGATGACGATGTCCGGACGGTGGCGGGATGGATCGACGAGGCGAGCGCCATCACGGTGCTGACCGGCGCCGGGATCTCCACTGACTCGGGAATCCCGGACTTCCGCGGCCCCAATGGCGTATGGACCAAGAACCCCGCTGCCGAGAAGCAGGCGACGCTGCAGAACTACCTGGCCGATCCCGAGGTGCGCGTGCTGGCCTGGCGGGCGCGCATGGATCACCGTGCGTGGGGTGCCGAGCCCAACGACGGGCACCGAGCACTTGTGCAGCTCGAGCGCCGCCGCAAGCTGGTGTCGCTGCTGACGCAGAATGTGGACGGGCTGCACCACGACGCCGGCTCGGATCCCGACAAGATCGTGGAGGTGCACGGCACCATCCGCGAGGTTGCGTGCCTGGAGTGCGACTACCGCGCTGACATGGGGGCGGTGCTCGACCGGGTGCGGCTCGGCGAGGACGACCCGCTGTGTCCGGTGTGCGGCGGGATTCTCAAGAGCGCCACGATCAGCTTCGGCCAGCAGCTCGTGGCGCGGGATCTGCTGCGTGCCCAGATTGCTGCTGAGAATTGCGACCTGATGCTGGCGGTGGGCACGACGCTGGCCGTCTATCCGATCGCTGCGGTGGTGCCGGCGGCGAAATCGGCAGGCGCTCGTGTTGTGATCGTCAATGCGGAACCCACCGAGATGGACCACCTCGCCGACATGGTGCTCCGCCGATCCATCTCCGAGGTCCTCCCCCAGATCTGCGGCGATCGGCGGCGGCACTAAAACCCGACTGAATTAGTAGGATTTAGGGCCTGAGCCTGGTCACAGGACTGGGCCCTATCGAACGCGACACCAAGCGACGAACAGGGAGGCCCCGATGCCCTCGTTCCGCGAACTGCTGACAGCGACCAAGCGCGAGATCACCGAGATCACGACGGCCACGGCTGCCGAATGGATCACCGACCGTTCGCCTGTGGTGCTTGATGTGCGCGAGCCCGACGAATACGAGCAGGGTGCGCTGGCCGACGCCATCCACATCCCACGCGGGCACCTGGAAGCGCAGATCGAGAACCGGCTGCCCGATCACGATGCCGAGATCATCATCTACTGCGCCGGCGGCGTGCGCTCGGCCTTCGCGGCCAAAACGCTCACTGAGCTGGGATATCCGAACGCGGTGTCCATGGACGGCGGCTTCGGCCAGTGGAAGGACGAAGGCCGGCCGTGGTCGACGCCGGCCTCGCTCGGCGCCGAGCAGCGCAACCGCTACCAGCGGCACCTGCTGCTCCCCGAGGTGGGCGAGGCCGGGCAGCTCAAGCTGCTTGACGCCAAGGTGCTCATGCTCGGCGCAGGCGGCCTCGGCTCGCCCGCGGCGCTCTACCTGGCCGCCGCCGGTGTCGGCACGCTCGGCATCATCGACATGGACGTGGTTGACGAGTCGAACTTGCAGCGCCAGATTCTCCACAATGTCGACCGGGTCGGCGACCGCAAGGTGGATTCGGCCAAGAAAACCCTGACTGCACTGAACCCCGACGTCAATGTGGTCACCTACGACACGCGGCTCGGCGCCGACAATGTGCTGGAGATCCTGTCGGGCTGGGACGTGATCGTGGACGGCGCCGACAACTTCCCGAGCCGGTACCTGCTCAACGATGCCTCGGTGAAGCTGGGCATACCCATAGTGCACGGCTCGATCTTCCGCTTCGAGGGCCAGGTCACCGTATTCGACCCGCAGCATGGGCCGACCTATCGCGACTACCTGCCCGAGCCGCCGCCGGCGGAACTCGCCCCGTCGTGCGCGGAGGCCGGTGTGCTCGGCGTGCTGCCGGGAATCGTGGGCTCGATCCAGGCCCTCGAGACCATCAAGCTGATCCTCGGCGTCGGTGATTCGCTGTCGGGCCGCATCGTCGCCTTCGACTCGCTGGAGATGACCTTCCGCGAGTTCCGGCTGCGTCCGGACCCTGCCAATGAGGTCACCTACGCCAATCGCGAGCGCATCACCGTCAGCGAACTCGACGGCCTCTGCAGCCCCACACTGAGCTAATCCCCTCACAGATCGGGACTGCCGCGGCAGGCGGACTGGGGGGCACCGGTACGCTGCGGGACCATGGCCCAGAAGCGGTTCGTCGTGATCGGCGGTGGCCCGGCGGGTCACTCGGCGGCTACCTATGCGGCGCGCTACGGCGCAGACGTGACGCTGATCGAGCGCGACATCGTGGGCGGCTCCGCCCACCTGCGCGACTGCGTGCCGTCCAAGACCATGATCGCCACCGGCTCGGCGCTCAGCTTCGCCGGTCATCTCGACGAGCTGGGCCTCGCCAATGTGTCCACATCGGTGGATACCCCGCACCTCCGCCAGCGCATCGGCGACATCGAAGACCGCCTCGCTGAGGTTGCCCGGCAGATGCTGGTCAGCCAGGGTGTGCGGATCCTGTCGGGCTCGGGCCGCCTGCTCGGACCCAACGAAGTCTGCGCAGATACCGCCGACGGGGCGGTCGAGATGTCGGCCGATGTCGTCGTGCTGTCGACCGGCAGCCGGCCCCGCATCCCCGAGTGGGCGCCCATCGACGGCGAGCGGGTCTTGACCACCCGCGACGCTTATCCGCCCGCAGAGCTGCCCGAGCACCTTGTGGTGGTGGGCTCGGGGGTGACGGGCGTCGAGTTCGTGCACATGTTCACCTCGCTGGGCTCCCAAGTCACGCTGATCGTGAGCCGGCAGCAAGTGCTGCCCCATAAAGACCCCGAAGCTGCCGCGGTGCTGGAGCAGACCTTCAGTGATCTCGGTGTCGCCATGCTCAAGGGCGCACGTGCGGTGGACATTGTGCGTGACGGCGATGCGGTCGCGGTCGTGTGCAGCGACGGTCGCACGGTACGGGCAACGCACGCCTTGCTCGCCATCGGCTCGATTCCCAACAGCGACGGCTTGGGGCTGGAGAACACCGAAGTGCGAGTCGACGGCGAGGGCTATGTGGATGTCGACCACAACCTGTGCTCGTCGGTGCCGAGCATCTATGCGGCGGGCGACCTGTCGGGCAAGCTGCCGCTCTCATCGGTGGCGGCAATGCAGGGACGCAAGATCGTCGAGCACGCCATGGGCCTGCACGAGACCCGCCCGCACCGCCATCTCGACTACGACAAGGCGGCATCGGCCATCTTCACTGAGCCCGAGATCGCCGATGTCGGACTGGCCGAGGCGGAAGCATTCGCTACCGGCCGCAAGATTCGCGTCACGAAGGTGCCGTTCGGCGCGAATGCCAAAGCACTCATCGAGGAGAACCCCCGCGGTTTCGTGAAGATCGTCTCCGACCCGCTGACCGGCCAAGTGCTGGGCGGCTCCATCGTGGGCCGGCACGCGGCCGAGCTGATCTCTGTGGTGGCTCTTGCTGTCAGCGCGAACCTGCGCGTCCAGGACATCGCCGAGAGCCTGTTCGTATACCCGTCCCTGAGCGAGGCCCTCTCCGAGGCAGCTGAGTGAATCACCGCAGCTGGCGCACTCGCCTCATTCTGATCTCGCTGGCGGTGCTGACTCTTATCGGGGCGGTGGCGACTGGTGCGTCCGCATTCGTGCTGCTGCAGCTCGGAAGGATCGAACGACACGAGCTGGCGGACGTGCTGACATCCGCTCCCCAGCAGCCGGTGACCGCCGCCGACGTGCTCATCGACCAATCCCGCACGGCCGCGGCGAATCCCGATAGCGCGACCGCTGGGGACGGCGCGAGCATCGGCGACGATGCCAGCGGCGACGATGCCGTGCTCGGCGAGCAGGATGAGTTCTCGAGCTCGTCAAGCGCTGGGAACCTCACCGCAGGCGAGCCGGTGCTGCCGGGCGGTCCGGACGGGGAGAACTACCTGCTGGTCGGCACCGACAGCCCCTTGGGACTCGCTGCCGATGATCCGTTGCGCGCCGGCCACTCAGACCAGAACCGGCTAGCGGACGTCATGATGGTGATCCGACTGCGCGACGACGGCACCGCGGCCATGATGTCCATCCCGCGGGACTTGGCAGCGGAGATTGCCGGCACGAGCGACATCGCCGGCACCGGTGTCATTGCCAAGATCAACAGCGCCTACAACCGCGACCGCACCACGGCAGCGCGCGCAGCCCGCCTGATCGACACCGTCGAGGAGAACCTTGACATCACGCTGCAGCACTTCGTCGAGGCAGATTTCCAGGCGTTCTTGCGGCTGGTCGATGCTGTGGGCGGCGTCGAGATGACCTTCGACCGGCCGTTGCGTGACCAGCCGAAAGAGAACGCCACCGATCCGACGGAGAGCCGGAGCGGGTTCGTCACCGGGGCGGGCACCCATCTCCTCGACGGCAGGCAGGCGCTTGCGTACGTCCGCAGCCGCCACCTCGAGGAGCAGTTGCCTGACGGGACCTGGCGGCAGCATGGCGCCTGGAATGATCTCGCCCGTACCGACCGCCAGCGCGGATTTATGCGCACCGCAGCTGCGCAAGTGGCACCAGCGTTGCTTGCCAACCCGATCAACCTGCTCGCGGTGCTGGACATCGCGGCCGACCATCTGTCCACGTCCGACACGCTGAGCATCGTCAACGACGGCCGGAGACTCGCGGACAAGTTCGCCGGCCTCGACGTCGATGTCGACGTCGAGGACTACGAGCTGCGAGTCGTTGACGTACACGACCCGGTGCGATGGTCGCTCGGGCTCGATCCGCTGCGCGCCGAGCACAATCAACGGGTTCTGGACGTATTCCGGGGCATCGGCTGGGACGACATCGTCGAATCGCGCGTGCGGGTGCAGGTCACCGGGACGGCGCGGCACCAGGTGGCTGCACGGCTGAGCGAGCTCGGGTTCGACGCGCAGGCAGCGGGGCCGATGCCCGAGGGCATCTCGCACGCTCCGGAAGGCACCGTCGTCTATCTGGCCCCGCAGGGACGGCTCGCTGCCGGCCTGCTGGTCAGTCACCTGCTGCCTGTGCCAGACTTCGCCGGCCATGCCGAGCTTGACGCAACGACGGTGATCCTGCACATCGGCGACGAACCGCTTCGCATCGATCCCGGCTACCGGAGGGTCGACGTGCCTCCCGCCGACCAGCTGGCGCCATGAGCGGTACATCGCCCGAGCGCCGCATCCTCGTCGTTGGCGCGGGCTACGTCGGACTCACGACAGCCGCGTGTTTCGCCCACCTCGGCCACGACGTCATCTGCGCGGACATCGACCGGGCCAAGGTGGCGTCCTTGTCGGCCGGTGTCGTGCCAATTCGCGAAGCCAATCTGGATCGGCTCGTCGCGGAGGGCATAGCCGAGCGTCGCCTCCGGTTTGTGATCTCGGCTGAAGCCGTCGCAGGCACGTGCGATTTTGTCTTCGTCTGCGTGCCGACGCCGCTGCGTGCCGACGGCGAGACCGAGCTCAGCTACTTGCTGGCGGCACTCGATTCGGTGGCGTCTCGCCTGCAGCCAGGCTCGGTCGTGGTGACGAAGTCGACTGTGCCGGTGGGAACCGCGCCCAAGATTGCCGCGGCGCTCGGGCGCACCGATGTGGCGCTGGCGTCGAATCCCGAGTTCCTGCGAGAAGGCTCGGCGGTTGCCGATTTCCTGTCACCCGATCGGATCGTCATCGGGGCCGAAGATCCCTCAGTGGCACGCCGGGTTGCGGCGCTGTATGCGGGCGTCGAAGCGCCGGTGATCCTCAGCGATCCCACATCGGCCGAGACCGTCAAGTACGCGGCGAACGCGTTTCTGGCCGCCAAGGTTTCGTTCGTGAATGCGCTCGCAGCCGTGTGCGAGGCAGTCGGCGCCGATGTCGACACAGTTCTTGCCGGGGTGGGTACCGATCACCGCATCGGCTCGGCCTATCTGCAGCCCGGTCCCGGCTGGGGCGGCTCTTGCCTGCCGAAGGACACCCGTGCGCTGGTGTCGGTCGCCAACGACGCCGGCTACGTCTTCGACCTGCTCGAAGGCGTCATTGCTGTCAACGAGCAGCAGCTCGACCGGGTGGTGGCGAAGGTTGCCCGGATGGTCGTGGGCGAGTCAGGCGACGTGACGGATCCGACTGCCGGTGACGGAGCCCCGGGATCTGCCGACCTTGACGGTGTCACAGTGGCCCTGCTGGGACTCACCTTCAAGGCTGGCACTGATGACCTGCGCGGCTCCCCTGCGCTGCGGGTCGCCGAGCGGCTGAGCGCGACGGGCGCGCGCCTCGTGGCGTACGACCCGGCACTGGTCAAACTCGACGACCGTCCCGACATCGCCTCGCAACTGCCAGCGACCCTGCACATCCGAGACTCGGCGCTCGAAGCCCTGCATGGTGCCGACGTAGCCGTCGTGCTGACCGAGTGGCCTGAGTTCGCGGCGCTCGACTGGGATCGGGCCGCGTCGGAGATGGCCGCAGCCCGCGTCGTGGACGCACGCAACCTGCTCGACGCGGACCAGCTGCGCGCTGCAGGCTTCACCTACGAGGGCCTCGGCCGGCGCTGAGCGCCGGCGCATCGGGCCCGGCGCAGATAGAGCCTCGAGCGCCGGTAGCTTGTCGCCCCGTATGGCGAGATCAGCCGCTGCCAAAAAGGTTGCCAAAGCAGCGAGCGCCGGCGGAAGCGGCAGGAGCTTCCGCCCCCGGCGCGACATCCTGTTCCCGGCGGCGATGCTGCTCGTTGTCCTCCTGGGTGTCGTGCTGATTCTGGTGGCCCGCAACGAGCGGTCCTCGAATGCCCCGGCGGGCCCGCCGCGCCTCGGCGATCACTGGCACTCTCTCTACGCGATCTACGACTGCGACGAGTTCATCGGTGACCTGTATCCCAACGACGTCGACGACCAGTCGGGCATCCACACGCATGGCGACGGGCTCATCCACATCCACCCGTTCCACACCGGCGTGACGGGACAGTTCGCCACCGTCGGTGCATTCATGCGCGAGATCGAGTTCGAGTTGACCGACTCGAGGATCGAGCTGCCCGACGGGACCATCCTCGACGAGTCCGGCGAAGGTTGCGCGTCTCCTGATCCCGACAGCGACGATCCCGACATCTCCGAACCGGGAGCAGAGCTGCGGATCATGCGCTGGGAGACGTTGCAGGCAGAGAAGGCACTGGCGTTCACCGAGGATCTGCGCGATGTGCGCTTCCTGGACGACGGACAGATCTTTGTGTTCGCATTCGTCCACCCGAGCGTGGAGAATGCGGACGTTCCGCGACCCGACGACGCATTCCTGCGGGCCTACCTCAATCTGCCGCCCGAGGATCAGCCGCTGATCGACGGCTCGACCGAAGAAGGACCGGTGCTAGACGACGGCAGCGAGACCGAGCCGGTTGAGGGCGACCTTCCTGCCACGTCGGAGCCCTCGGAGACATCTGAGCCTGCTGAGTGAAGGCGATCCTGCTGCTGGGCGGCTTCGGCACCCGGCTGCGCCCGCTGACCAACGACACCCCCAAGCAGATGCTGCCGGTGTGCGGGCGGCCGATGATCGAATGGGTTTGCGAGCACCTGCACATCCACGGGATCGATGACATCGTGCTCTCGTTGGGCTACCGGGCCGAGGCGTTCACTGTTGCCTACCCACGCGGTCGCATCGGACAGCTCGCCTATCAGGTGGCAGTTGAGCCCGACCCGCGCGGCACCGCGGGAGCCGTGCGGTTTGCCGCGGAAGCCAGCGGCATCACGGACACCTTCCTGGTGCTCAATGGCGATGTGCTGACCGATCTCGACGTGGACGCACTTGCGAGCCTCCATGCCAGCTCGGGAGCGGAAGCCACCATTGCGCTGCAGCCGGTCGCAGATCCCTCGCCATACGGCCTCGTGGCGGCAGATCCGTCGGGCCGGGTGCTGTCGTTCTCGGAGAAGCCGGATCCGGGTTCGGCCCCTGCAACGCTGCCGCGAGGCGGCGATCGGCCCACGATCAGCGCCGGTACCTACGTGCTGACCTCGGCGGTGCTCGATCGCATTGCGCCCGACCGGCCTGTCTCCATCGAACGGGAGATCTTCCCTCAGATCGTCGCGGACGGGGCGCTGGCAGCGCTGGTCGCCGACTCGTACTGGCTCGACACGGGCACGCCGCAGCAATACCTCGCTGCCAACTTGGACGTTCTCGCGGGCCGGCGCCCCGGTGCCGAAGTAGTGGACGCCGGGGTGCCAGTCGGCATTCATCCCGATGCGCAGATACGCACGTCAGTCATCGGCAGCGGGTGCGAGGTCGGACCGGGCGCTGTCGTGCAGCGGTCAGTGGTGGGGGACGGCTGCCGCCTCGCCGCCGGCGCCATCGTGATCGATTCGGTGCTCGGCGCGGGCGCTGTCGTGGGAGCCGGGGCAACACTCTGCGATTGCTCCGTGATCGGCAGCGGCGAGCGGGTCGCCCCGGGCGCCGTGCTGCGCGCACAGCGCCAACCGTCGCCGGAGCTGGTGTCTGACAGTTAACGGAACAGGTCCTCGGCGGGATCCCTGATGATCTCTGAGCGCACCGAGGCACGCCGCAGCCAACTCGGGTCGACCCCGCGCACGATCGCAACCGGTACGCCCCGCGCCTTGCCGCACACCAAGTCGGCAGCGGAGGCGATCTCATCGGCCACGCACACTTCGGTGACCATCAGCTCTCGCCCCAGCGCATCTGCAGTGCCCTTCAGGTCGACGACGGCGGCGATGCCCGCGCAGCCGATGGCCACATCGGTGACGCCGCGCCGCCACGGGCGCCCGAATGTGTCGGAGATGATCACCCCGACGGCGCGGCCCGACAGCGCCCGTATGCGATCTCGGATCTTGTTGGCGGAGCGGTCGCTGTCGTCGGGCAGCAGCGCGGCGTAACCCCGTTCGACGTTGGACAGATCGATTCCTGCGTTTGCGCAGATGAATCCGTGCTTGGTCTCGCTGATGATGAGGTCGCCGCGCCGGCGCAGGATGCGGACTGACTCACGCTCGACGAGGGGCTTGTGCGACAGCGGATCGTTGGGGTCGATCTGCTCCATGGCGCCCTCAGCCTTGGAAACGATCTTCTGCGTCACGACGAGTACATCGCCGTCCTGCAGGCCGGCAGGTGACGCTTCGCAGGCGCTGGCGATGACGGCTCCGAGATCGGCACCGAGCGTGATCTCACCGATGCCTTCGAGCGGATGCAATTCGATGGTCATGTGCTCATTCTTGCGCCGACGCCTTCCAACGTCGCTCGGGCCAGCCCGGCCGCGCGGTCCGGGTCGGCCATGATCGTGTCGGTCACCACCGGTGTCATCCCCGCCTGGGCCACGGCGGGAGCGAGTTCGGCGTCGGCGTGATCGATCACCAACGTGCCTGCGAACTCGGCGTAGAGCCGTGCCACGCCGACGACGCTGGGCTCGTGGCCCATCTCGCGCATCATGGCTCCGGCCGGCCCCTTGATCGATGCGCCGCCCACGATGGGTGACACGGCGACGACACTGCCTCGTCGGCCGCGCAGCGTCTCGCGCACCTGGGGAACATCGATGACGGGGCCGATCGAGACAAACGGATTCGACGGCGCGACCACCACCGTGCCGGCGCTGCTCAGCGCATCCAGCACGCCCGGTGCCGGCTTGGCCCCCTCGATGCCTGCGAAGCGAACCGACCGCACGGCGATGCCGTGCCGGTGAGCCACGAAATACTCCTGGAAGTCGATCTCGGTTGCTCCGTCGGGCTCAGCCGGCGTGATGCGGGTGGCGATGGGATCGTCGCTGACCGGCAGCAGCGTCAGCTCGAGCCCGAAGCTGGCAGCAATCTCGCCGGTCACCTGCGACAGGGATGCACCGTCGCTGCGTCGCTGCGTGCGGAACAGGTGCAGCGCAAGATCTAGGTCGCCGAGCTTGAACCAGTCCTGGCCGCCGAGGCGTCCCAGCTCGGTGAGCACGCGCCATGTCTCGCCGGCCCGGCCCCAGCCGGTCTCGGGGTTGATCTGGCCAGCGAGCGTGTAGGTGACTGTGTCGAGATCGGGGCTGATGTCAAGGCCGTGCAGCGTGAAGTCGTCGCCGACGTTCACGATCGCAGTGACATCCGTGGGCCGGCAAACGCGCAGCAGCCCGCTGAGGAACCGGGCGGCGCCGACGCCGCCGGCCAGCACGGCGACGGATCGAGAGTTCGAGGCGATCATGCCGAGGTCGGTTCGGGTGGGCAGTCTGGTGCAGCTGTGTTGGCCTGCTGGCCGGCGGCCAGCGACACAGCGGTGGCACGCAGGCTGCGGCTCGTGCCGCCCGGAGCCGACGGTGCAGCGACACCCACCGCATCCGACGGCGTCGCGTAGCTGCTCGGGCTCCACACCTCGTAGCCACTGCCGTCAGCGCGTACCTGCACCTCATAGAGGGCAGTGTTCTGGAGGCCCGAGATGGTCGCGGGCGAGCTGACATCGCGCATCGTGATCCACTGCCCCCCGACGGGCCGGTACCTGATCCGGTAGCCAGACGGGCCGCTGCTGCCGACTGCGGCCGGGGCCCCCCAGCGGACTTCGAGGGCACCGTTGAGCGGCTGCACTGTCACGTCACGCGGCGCTCCGGATGCGTCCGCGCGGGGATCGCACTCGCGGTCCAGGCCTCTCAGCGCGTCGGTTGCCGCCGCCGCGGCGGAATCGGTCACCGCCGCGGGCCCGCCGAAGATGGTGAGCTGCACGGTGCCCGCATCGGGAACCGGGCCGGCCAGGAATCTGCGAGTCGCATCGGGCAAAGCGGGTTCGGACAGCAGCAGCGGCGCCCGACGCAGGCCCAGCAATGCGCCGCCGACCAGCGCGTCCGGGAACTTCCGGCCGTCTGCGAGACCGAACTCGTCCGACTCGAAGCAGCGATCGGCGAGCGCTTCGGCGATCTCAGCAGCCGTCTCGAATCGGTCTTGCCCCCACAGGCGCTGGATCCTGATGCCAAGAGCAGAAAGCTCAGCCTCGACCGAGTCCGCGATCGCCGCCGGTCCGCCCGCGATCAGCACCTGTTCGATGGTGTAGTCGGTGAGAAAGTCCTCGACAGTCGCGGGCAGCCTGTCAGGTGAGGTGAGCAGCACCGGGTGCGGGCCCGCGAAGGCGAGCGGCGACAGCGCCAGCGCGTCGGCGAACTTTTCCCCGGTCGCCAGCAGCGCGGTGCGGCGACCGTCGCCGCAGAAGCTGCCGATCTGGCTGGCGCCGATTTCGCGGGCGATGTTGACCACAGTCCGGTAGCGGTCGGATCCCTCCAGCCGCTGCGGCCTGCTGCCAGTCAGGCCGGCCAGCACACCTTCGACCTCAACGGAGACAGCGTCGGTGTCGCCGGAGATGATGATGTCGCTTACTCGGTGCCGTACGATGAATCTGCGGGTGGTGGGATGCAGCTCATCGGGTGGAGACAGCAGGATCGGCGCGTTGCGCACGCGCGCCAGCGGGGTGGCCGCCAGCGCGTCAGCGAATGACTCTCCTGAAGCCACGATGGCTGTGTTGATCGGACCGGCGACAGATGCGTACTCCTCCGCAATCTCCGCTGCGGTCTCGTAGCGGTCGTTGCCCCACAGCCGGTCTGACTCGACACGCGACGCGGCACCCGCTAGGTCTCCGATTCCGACCACAGCAGTACCGGCCAGCAGTGCCGCCGCCAGCGCCCGCAGCGGGCTTACCCAGTCCTTGAGGATGCTCAGGTTGGTGCACCTGCTTGTCGCTGCACCTTTTGTTTCCCGCTCTTGTTCGCTGCGCTCACGGGCCGCTCGGGCCACGGCTTCGCCATTCGGCTCAGCCTCAGAACGCGGGCGACGTGCCATTCGCGGCACCGTACCGGAACCCTTCGGCAACGCGGGTGAGGGCTGCCAGAGGCTGAGCCCGGCGCTGACTTCACAGCATCGGCGGTGACCCGTACCCTGATCTCCGGTCCACACGTCCGCCCTGCACTCGGAGAACCGGAGCTGACCCGTGCCGACGGCCCTCATCACCGGCATCACCGGCCAGGACGGCCAATACCTGGCCGAGCACCTGCACGGCGAGGGATACCGAGTCGTCGGGCTGATGACCGGCCAGCACAACCCGCGCTCGGAGACGGTGGCTGCAGATCTGCCCTATGTCGAGCTCGTGCCCGGTGACCTCGCCGATCTCGCCTCGCTGATCGCTGCACTCGAGTACACCCAGCCCGATGAGGTGTACAACCTCGGCGCGATCAGCTTCGTGGCGCTGTCGTTCAAGCAACCCGAGCTGACCGCCAACATCACCGGTCTGGGGGTGCTGCGCCTGCTCGAGGCCATCCGGCTGGTGGGCGGCGTGGACAACCCGATCCGCTTCTACCAGGCCTCCTCCAGCGAGATGTTCGGCAAGGTGCGTGAGACGCCCCAGAACGAGCTGACGCCGCTGCACCCTCGCAGCCCCTACGGCTCGGCCAAGGTGTTCGGCCACCACACCACGGTGAACTACCGCGAGAGCTACGGGCTGTTCGCCTGCAGCGGCATTCTGTTCAATCACGAGTCGCCGCGCCGCGGACTCGAATTCGTGACTCGCAAGGTCACCAACGCCGTGGCGCGCATCAAGCTCGGCCTGCAGGACGAGGTGGCACTGGGGAATCTCGATGCCAAACGCGACTGGGGCTTCGCCGGCGACTACGTGCGCGCCATGCACCTGATGCTCCGCCAGCCCGAGCCCGACGACTATGTCATCGCGACCGGCACGACCCATGCGGTGCGTGATTTCGTGCAGCTTGCCTTCGCTGCTGCGGGCATCGATGACTGGGAGCGATACGTCCGCATAGACCCCCGATTCTTCAGGCCCGCCGAGGTCGATCTGCTCGTCGGTGATGCCTCCAAAGCCGAGCGGGTGCTCGGGTGGACGCCCCAGATGTCATTCGAAGAGTTGGTCACATCGATGGTGACGAGCGACATCGAGATCGAGCGGCGCAAGCTCAAGTGACGACTTCGATGCGGGCACCTCGCCTTGCGGGCGGTGAAGTGCGCCGTCGCGGACGAGTCCTGAACGGCGCGATATCCGACCGGTACCGCCCACAGGCCGGTACCACTACAGGAGTGCGGGAACTCCCGATGCTGCGGCGCGCAGCAGCACACCTGCGTCAGCTCGCCCGCGCGGCCATGGCGTGCCTCGTCGCTGCCTCATCTCTGGCGACTGGGTCGTTGGCGTTCGCCGCACTGCCGGCGGCGGCGCAGAGCAGTCCGCAGCTGGCGCCCGACGAGATCAGCGTGCACGGACGTGGCTGGGGTCACGGCAACGGCATGAGCCAGTGGGGCGCCCTCGGATACGCAACCAAGCACCGCTGGAGCGGCGAGCAGATCATCTCGCACTATTACGGATCGACTTCGCACGGGCCGACATCTGTCTCAGACGTGGCGGACTTCGACGTCTGGGTTCACTTGACCCGCAATGACCGCCGCGACCTGCTGCTGACTTCCGGTGCCGGCTTCACTGTTGCCGGACGGTCGTTCGACGCAGGCGCCGTTGCGCGCATCGGCGTCAGCAATGGCACCTTCTGGGTCCGCTCAACGAGCGGATGCGCTCAACAGGGAAGCTTGGTCGACGGAGCCTTGGCACCGTCAAGCCGCCGCGGCGATCGGTATATCGAGGCGCGCCCGAGCGGCGACGACTACTCGGCTGACCACGCCTCCGCGATGCTGACGGTGATCTACTGCGACGCGACAAACCCCGATGTCGAATCGATGCGCGTCGCCTACCGCGGGTCGGTGGGCATCGTCGATCAAGGCAACCCGTTTACCTTCAACCGGCTGCCGGTCGAGCAGTACCTGCGAAGCGTTGTGCCGCACGAGAGCGTTCCCGAATGGGGTTCCGCCGACGGCGGGTTAGGCATCGCTGCACTGGAAGCTCAGGCCATTGCAGCGCGGTCATACGCACTGGCGCTCGCTGCGCTGCGTGAGCCACGCGGACGATTCACCGACACCTGCGACACCACGGCTTGTCAGGTGTACGCAGGTGCTGTGCGCAATGGCGCGCCGCTCGATCACGGCACTCGCTACATCCATTCCAACACTGCCATCGTCAACACAGCCGGTCGGGTCGTTCGGCAAGCCGACGGTGCCATCGCCCTCACCGAGTTTCACGCATCGAGCGGGGGATGGACTGCTGGCTTGGACGAAGGATCGCACTTCGGCGCCGTCGAGGACCTCGGCGATGCGGACGACGTCAACAGGCACCATGCCTGGGAACGACGCCTTCGCCGTGCCGATATCGAGGCGGCTTTTCCCCAGATCGGCAAGCTGGTGTGCATCGAGGTGACGAAGCGCAACGGGAATGGCCTGTGGGGTGGGAGGACCCGTGGGGTGAGGCTCGTCGGCACGAAGGGGGTCTGGGAGGACAGCTGGATCAGGTGGTCACGTGACTCATTCCGCAAGGCGTTCTCACTGCGATCCGACTGGTACCGCTTCCCGCAATTTGACCAATCGGGGCCGTGTCCCACCGGACCAGTGCCAGAAGCCGACACAGTTGGGCCGACCCCAGTCGAGACCGGACCCGGTCTGTGGCTGCTGAAGTCGGATGGGACCGTGCTGGCGGACGGTGCAGCGCGGCATTTCGGCGACGGGAAGCGCTCCTCGATGGCGACGCGTTTCGTGGACATAGCTGCCCTGCCGTCGGGACGCGGCTACTGGCTCGTCACCGCAGGGGGAACGGTGCAGGAACGCGGCGACGCAGTCGATCACGGCGATGCCACAGCGGTGGAGGCACACAGCAGCGTCGTCGCGGCAACGGCGCATCCCGGCGGTCGCGGCTATTGGCTCGCGACGCGGGACGGTGCGGTATTCGCCTTCGGTGCAGCAGGGCACTGGGGCGGTGTGGCACACCTTGACCTAGACGTGTCCGTTGTTGACATCGAAGCAAGTCCGACCGGCAACGGCTACTGGCTCGCCCTGGCCGATGGGCGCGTGGTGGCATTCGGCGACGCACACGACGCTGGATGCCTCTCGACCCTGAGCGGTGGTCGGGCCGCAGTGGGCCTCGTCACCCATCCCGACGGGCAGGGCTATTGGATCGCGGGTGCCGATACGGCGGTCTACGCAGTCGGCTCTGCCCAACCGCTGGGTTCGCGTGCAGGATTGGCCAACCGTCTCGAGATGGTGGCGATTGCGTCGACGGCCGACGGGAACGGCTACTGGCTGATTTGGAGCGATGGCACCAGCTTCAATCGCGGCGACGCGCCGGACTACCCGACCTCCCGCGCAGGCCCGGGCGTCGTCGCGGCCGAATCGGTGCGGTAAGCAATCGTGAGAGCAGTGAGCCGGACGTGAGCTCGCCGACATTGGGAGAGCAGCCGTCGCCCGCTGCATCTGAACCGGCCGTTCCGGCGCCGGCGCCTGCGGTTGCTGCCATCGTCACGACGGGATCGCAGTGGTCCGATGCCGAATTCACCCTGCGGGCCCTCGCCGCCCAGGACTACCCGCGGCTCGCGGTGCTGGTGCTGTGCGATGCCGAAGGGGAGCAGGGGCTTCGGGTCCGAGAGCTGCTTCCCACCGCCGCTGTTGCGGATCCCGTGTCGTTTCGCAGAAGTCGAGGCCGTGGGATGCAGCGCGGGCGGATGGGCGCTGTCAACAACCGGGGAGCATCGCTGGTCCGGGGAGCCGACTACCTCCTCTTCCTCTCCGATCGCGTCGCGCTGGCATCCGATGCCATCAGCATTCTCGTCGACGATGCCGAGAACGTCCCGGGCCGGATCGTCGGTGTCGCCGGTCCCAAGCTGCTCGACGCCAGCGACGGTCTGACGCTGCGCGATCTTGGCGGCACCGCTGACCGCCTCGGGGTCCGGATTCCCGTCGCCGGTCAGGACGAACTCGACCAAGAACAGCACGATGAGGCCCGCGATCTGTTCGTGGCTCCCACTGAGGCGATGCTGGTGCGGGAGGACATCTTCCGCATCGTCGGCGGCTTCGATCCAGCGCTCGAAGGCGACGGCGCTGTTGTCGACCTCTGCTGGCGGATCCAGCTCTCAGGTGCGCGGGTCCGGGTGGTGCCGTCTGCAACCGGGACGGTGCAGTCAGATACAGCGCCGGCCGCTCACGGGCCCTCGGCGCGCCAGCATGAGCATCGAGCCCGGCTGCGCACCATGGCGAAGTGCTACGGGTGGGTGCACCTGCTGCCTGCCGTGATTCTTGCGGCAGTGCTGGCTGCGGGTGAGGTGGTGCTGGCCGCGCTGCGTGGGCGGTTCGCCCAAGCCTCAGACGTGGCACTGGCATGGCTGTGGAACGCCCGCCACCTCGGCGGCACGTTCGCACTACGCGGCGCTGCCAAGCGCTACCGGCGGGTGCGAGATGCCGATCTGCGCCGATTGCAGCAGGGCGGTTCGGTACGTGTCGCCGACTGGTTCCGCTATCGCCTGAGTCCAGAAGGCGGACTGGCGGCACGGACCACGATCGACGAGAGCATCCTGGGCACCTGGCGACGCAATGCGCACCGGACGGTGTGGGTGGTCTGGCTGGGGGTGCTCGGGCTGATCGCCTTCGGCTCGCGCCACCTGCTCACGGGCGGCGTCGGGGCATACGGCCAGTTCGCACACTTCCCCGACGCCGGCACGATGCTCGGGGCGTACCTGGACGGCTGGCGCGACAGCGGGGTCGGTGCAGCCGGGATCGGCCCTCCCGCGATGGGCCTGCTAGGCCTCGCTGGCGCTGTGCTGCTTGGCGGTGTCGGGCTTTTGAGGAACATCGCTATCTGGGGCTTGGTGCTCGCGGGCCCCGTCGGCATGTGGCGGTTGTGCGCCACCGGTTCGAGTGAAGACGGGCCGAGCCGCAATGGCCGGCTGGTCGCCCTTGTGTTGTACGCCGTGTGCCCGTTGCCGTACAACGCGCTGGCGGCCGGCCGCTGGGATGTACTGCTGGCATACGGAACTGCACCTGCGATCGTGCTGCTCACCAGCCGCCTGGTGGGCACCTCGGCTGCTCGGCCGCCACGCGACGGCTCCCGGCGCGGCACGGCAGCCAGGCTGGCCTCGCTCGCCTTGCTCCTTGCTGTTGTGGCAGCGTTCGAGCCGTTCATCGTTGTGCTGGCCGCCGCGGCGGGGGTGGCCCTCGCCTTGGTCGAGCTGGTGCGCCGTGCGCCGCGCCGTGAGCCGCTCGGCGCGCCGGTCGCCGGATTGCTGCGGGTAGCTGTGGCCGTGGCACTCGCAGCGGTGGCGCATCTTCCCTGGCTGTTCGAGTTCGGTTCATTGCGCGCCTTCCTCGAAGTCTCGCTCGGCGGCCGCACCTCGTCGACGCCGTTGTCGCTGGGGGAGCTGTTGCGGTTCCAGACCGGCCCGCTCGGCGACCTGCCGCTCAGCTGGGGTCTGCTGGCTGCCGCGGCAGTGCCGCTATTGGTCGGGAGCGGGGGCCGGCTGTGGCTGGCGGTGCGTGGCTGGCTGGTAGCGCTGGCCGGCTTCGCGTTCGCATGGGTCATCGTGGCCGGCTGGGCCGACCAGCTGGTCAGCAGCGCAACGCCGGAGCTCTCGCTCGCCGAAGTGTCCTTGGCATTCGGGGCTGTCGGCCTGTGCTGGGCCGCAGCAGCAGGGCCTGCAACGCTGGCGACCGCCGACTCAGACGCACCTCCACGGATCCGCAGTGCCATGGTCTTGCTGAGCGGCATTGCGGTGGGTGCCATGGTGCTCCCGACTGCGTGGGCGTCGATCGACGGCGACTGGTCGGCGCCGAGCTTCGATCACCGGGTGCCGCTCGGGCTGGTCGATGACCGGGACGTCGGGCCCGACTACCGGGTGCTCTGGCTCGGTGCCCCCGAGGTCTTGCCGTTGCGCGGCTCCGACCTCGGCGTGGAGGGACTCGCCATGGGGATGTCGGTGCGGGGGTATCCCGACATCCGGCACTCGTGGGCCACGCCGCAAGCACCCGGCGATGAACGCCTGGCTAACGCCGTACGGGTGGGGCTGGCGGGCGACACGCTGCGATTAGGGCGGTTGCTGGGTTCTTTCGGCGTCAGGTATGTCGTGGTAGTGGAACGCTCTGGACCGTCATACACCGACGGCTGGGACCGACCGGTGTCCGCGGCGGTCTCCGAAGCGCTCGCCTCGCAGATCGATCTGCGCCCGCTGGCGGCAGATCCCTCGGTGCAAGTGTTCCGCAACGAGGCGTGGTGGTCGTCGCGGTCACAGTTCTCCCGGCCGATTCCGGCTGGCTTCGCCGCTGACCCAGTGGATCTCGTCGTGAGCGACTTGACCGACGGCATCGGCGTGCTCATCGACTACCGGTCGGCTACTAGTCAGTTCGGACCGGTGGGTGCCGGCACCGTGCTGGTCGCTGATTCCTACGATCCGGGCTGGCGACTTCACATCGACAATGCGGACAATGCAGGCGCTGCAGCAGTTGAGCCGGCACCGGCGCTGGGCTGGGCGATGCGCTTCGATCCGCCCCAAGCCGGCCAGGCTGAGCTGCGCTTCGAACGTTCTGCCGTGGTGTCCAACCGGATCGCTGCGCAGGTGCTGATCTGGCTGGCGCTGATCTGGGTGGCGATCGGCCAGCCGACCCCCCTCGCCGACCGACTCGCTGCGCTCATGAAGAGGTCAACGCGGTGAAGGTCATCCGATGGCTGCCCCGGTTGCTGATTCCGCTGGCACTCGCGGCAGCGCTGGTGATCGACACCCGCGACGACCGGGCGCCGACCTCTGTTGCGGCCGAAGGCCCGCAGGCGCAGGCGCAGGTCGCGGTGCCGCCCCCCGATGCGCTGACATCGAGCTGGTTCTGCCCCCTCGTCGGCCTGCGGGGACCAGTCCAGGGTTTCGGAGAGGTCACCACAGAGGTGCTGCTCACCAACATGACGGCCGAGGTGGCATCGGTGTCGGTCGAGTTCCGAGGACGCACAACGGGTCGGCAGTATGTGATGGCCGACGTTGCGCCGCATAGCACCGGGGTGGTCAGCACGTCTGACTATGTGAGTGACGAGGTCACCGGTGCACTGGTGGAGTCTTCGTCGGGTGGGCTGGCAGTAACGCGCAGGTTTGTCTCGCCGCTCGGGATCGACGAGGCTCGCTGTTCGAGCGTGCTGGCTCCGGATTGGTACGTGCCCGTCGGCGATACGCAGACCGACGCGCTGGCGGTGCTGGCCATCATGAATCCGCTGCCCCGGGACGCGATCGTCGATGTCACCTTTGCATCGGAAGCAGAATTCGGCCCGTTCGTGGCGCCGGCGCTGACGGGAGTGGTGGTACCTGCGTGGAGCACTGTCGCCGTTGATATCGGCGAGCATGCGCGCCGTCGAGACGTTGTGGCGGCATCAGTACGGGCCCGCGCCGGCCGGATCGCAGTGGACTCGCTCGTGGCCTACGACGGGAGCGTCGGCCGCCGCGGTCTGGCTGCGGAGCTGGCTTCGGTGGCCACCGGCCGGCGCTGGCTTGTGCCGGTGGCCGGCATTGACGACGGCACACGCTTGTGGGTGCGGATCTTCAACCCGTCCGACGATGTGGCGGAAGTCACTGCGTCCATCGTGTCCGACGACCCGCTCAGTGATCATCTGGCCTTCGCCGTGGCATCGCACGACGTGGTGGAGTTGAAAGTCACCCCGCCCAGTGAGCTGGCACCGGGACTGGAAACGCTCCTCGCCACACCAGGAGTCCCCTTCGGTGTGTCGGTTGCCTCGCAGAATGACGTTCCCATCGTCGTGTGGGCAGAAGCGCTGGTGGGCAGTGCGGCGAGCCCGCTCACCGACCTCAGTGCCGATCGGGATACTGCCTCCGAAGCCGAGCCGGAGGACGAGTCCGTCACGGTGGTGGCCCAGACTGGCGGCGCAACCGACGCCACAGAGTCTGGTGCCGCTGCCGGAGTTGTCGACGAACCGGCAGTCGAGGCCCGCCCTCCGGTACTGCGGGCGCGGTCGGGCCTTGCTTTCGTGCCGGGTGTCGTCCAGACGGGCGACCGGTGGCTGGTCGTCATTGCGCCGCAATCCGGTGACGAGGCGTTTGTGACGATTATGACGGATCCGTTCGCGCCGTCCGAAACCGGTGCCCCCGATGACGGCGATTCAGCTGAGTTGGCAGGCGGCCATGGCCGCGTGGTGGTCGCGACGCTGAGTCGCGAGACGGTGGCCGTCATCGACGTGCCGGCATCGGGTGTGATCACTCACCGGTTAGCCAGCGGCACGGCCCGCCTTCTCGTGTCCGACACGCCGTTCGCAGTGCTGCTGTGGCAGGCACGAGTGTCCGATGCAGGCCTGAGCGTGGCGCATCCGGTGGCCTGGTGAACGGCTGATGGAGCGCCTCGTCATTGCCGTAGTCCTGATCGTTGTCGCGATCGCGATCGCGTCGCTCGCCCAGCGCCGCCGCGGTGCATCGGCCACGGCAGTGCCGAGGTCGGAACTGCCCCCGGTCGTCGATCTCGCGGCGGTGGGCATCCCGGCAGGCCCGGCGCTGGTGGTCTTCACCGAAGAGACCTGCCGCACCTGTCAATCAGCCCTCGCAGTGGTGCGAGGCCCCGCTGGCGCAGGGTTGCCAGTCGCCGAAGTGCCGTTCGGCGTCGAGCAGGAGCTGCATCGCCAGCACGGCATCGACACTGTGCCGACAACGGTGGTAGCCGACGTCGACGGCCGCGTGGTCGATGGCTGGGTCGGCAGCGTTGACCTGTCCGGCCTGGCCGCGGCCCTGGCGCAGGCAGTACCCCGCGCCGATTAGCCAGCTACGAGCGCGGTGATCTGCTCGCCCGTGATGGTTTCGTGCTCGAGCAGGGCCGCGGCAATGCGGTCAAGGGCAGCGCGGTGCTCGACGAGCGCATTACGTGCCCGGTCCTGCTGTGTCCGCAGGATCCGCTCGACTTCCTCGTCGATGACCCGGGCGGTCTCGTCTGAGTAGTCGCGTCCCGACACGAGATCCTCGCCGAGAAAGACCTGCGCGTGCGAGCCCCAGGCCATGGGCCCCACTCGGTCGCTCATGCCCCACTCGGAAACCATCTTGCGCGCCAGCTCGGTGCCCTGTATGAGGTCGTTCGCCGCCCCAGTCGAGGTCACGCCGAACACGGTTTCCTCTGCCATGCGGCCGCCGAACAGCACTGCCAGCCGATCCTCGATGTACTCCTGGCTGTAGGCGTGTCGTTCCTCGGGCAGCTGCATGGTGACACCCAGCGCCTGACCGGTGGGCAGGATGGTCACTTTGTGGACAGGGTCGGCGTGCGGGAACAGGGTGGCGATCAGCGCATGCCCGCCTTCGTGGTAGGCGGTGACCTCCCGCTCTCGCTCTGTCAGCGCCACCGACTCGCGACGCTGGCCCATCAGCACCCGGTCGCGCGCCGCTTCGAAGTCTGCTTGGGCGATCGATTCCGAGTCGCGCCGGACGGCGTGCAGGGCCGCCTCGTTGACCAAGTTCGCCAGGTCGGCGCCGCTCATGCCGGGCGTGCCCTTCGCCAGGGTGTCGAACTGCACGTCGGAGTTGGTTTTCTTGTCCTTCGAGTGCACCTCCAGGATGGCGAGGCGCTCGGAGAATTCCGGCAGTGGCACCACCACTTGGCGGTCGAACCGGCCGGGCCGCAGCAGGGCGGGATCCAAGATGTCGGGCCGGTTGGTGGCCGCCATCATCACGATGCCGCCGCTCTCCTCGAATCCGTCCATCTCGGCCAGCATCTGGTTGAGCGTCTGCTCCCGCTCGTCGTGGCCGCCGCCGAGACCCGCGCCTCGCTTGCGGCCGATCGAGTCGATCTCGTCGATGAAGATGATCGCCCGCCCCAGCTTGCGGGCGCTCTGGAAGAGGTCTCGCACGCGGCTGGCTCCGACGCCCACGAACATCTCCATGAAGTCCGAACCGGTCACCGACAGGAAAGGCACACCGGCCTCTCCAGCAACCGCCCTGGCGATGAGGGTCTTGCCGGTGCCGGGCGGGCCCACCAGCAGCACCCCTTTGGGGACCTTGGCACCGATCGCCGTGAAGCGTTCGGGCGTTCGCAGGAAGTCGACGACTTCGGTGATCTCCTGCTTGACGCCGTCGTAGCCCGCAATGTCGTCGAACTTCGTCGAGGGGCGCTCGGTGGTGTAGGTCTTGGCCTTGCTCCGGCCGATCGACATGATGCCCGACATCTGGCCTTGCGCCCGCCGCTGCATCCACCAGAACAGCAGGAAGATCAATCCGAACGGCAGCAGGAACGGCAGCAGGCTGACGAGCAGGTTGGGCCGGTCGGTGTGGAACTCGATGGTCACCTCGCGCGCTCGCAGGGTTCGCAGATCGGTCTCGGGAAGCTCCACAGGTCCCTCGGAGGAGAACCTGGTGCCGTCGGTGTACTCGCCGGTGATGGCGCCGGTGCCGTTGGTCACCTTGATGCTGTTGACAGTTCCCGACTGCACCTCGGCCATCAGTGCGCTGTAGTCGATGGGCTCGCCGCCGTCATTGCGCAGCAGCCCGGGCAGGAACATCACCGACAGCAGCACCATGGCCAGCAGCCAGATCGACCAGCGGGGCCAGCGCTCGCCGCGCCGGCGGGCTCCGGAGTCGGCCGGAGATGGCGCGCTGTGCCTGGGCCCGTCTTTCGGGGTGTCGTCGGCCGGCGCGTCGGAAGGCTCGCTGGCGCGCGGCTTTCGCGCGCGGGAGTGCCGCTCGCCCGAGGGCACCTCAGATGCCATGGGTTCATGCTAAGAGGCTGAGCCGCTATGCGGCGATGCCGTGGCCCGAGCGGCCCGTGTCGTCGCCCCTCCACCCGGCCTCTAGCCTGCGCGGGTGGCCGCACTGACCACGCGCCCCCCGGATACGGGGTCGGTGTTGCGAGCGTGGGTTGAAGCTGCGGTGGTCGTGGCGAGCTGCGTCGCGGTGGTGGCGTGGCTCGATCCAGGCCGGATCCTCTCGGTGGCGACGCCCACCGGCGGGGACATGGGCGCCCATGTCTGGGGACCGGCCTTCTTGCGCCATGAGCTGTTGCCGGCGGGCTCGCTGCGCGGCTGGACGATGGAGTGGTACGCCGGCATGCCCGCCATGCACTTCTACATGGTGCTGCCGTACCTGATGATCGTGGCGGCGAACGTGGTGCTGCCCTACGGCGTGGCGTTCAAGCTGGTGGCGATCAGCGGCATCGTGTCGATGCCGGCCGCTGCCTGGCTCATGGGTCGGCTGGCGGGGTGGGCGCAACCGCTGCGGATGCTGCTGCCCGCCGCGCTGCTGCTGTTCGTCTTCGATGTCAACTTCACGATTTACGGCGGGAATGCAGCCTCGACGCTGGCAGGGGAGTTCGCGTTCTCGATCGCGCTGTCAGCGACGCTCGTGTACTTGGGCATGCTCTGGCGCTCGCTGGAGCGGGGGACCGGGCGCGCCCGGGCGAGCCTGGTGTTGGCGTTCGTGGCCCTGTGCCATCCCATCCCGCTGGCGTTCGCGGTCACCGCCAGCATCCTGATAGTTGCGATGCGCGGCCTCCACGCGCTGCCTGGACGCATGGGCCGGATCCCGGTGCTGGGTGCGTCCATTGCGGCGATCATGCTGTGGGCCGCCATCTGGAACCTTGCCGAGTCTCCGCTGACTCGTCTGGCGGTGCCTGCGGGCGCCGTTGCGGTGCTCGTGGCCATGGAGTGGCGCCGGTCGTGGCACGCGCTGGTCATCGGCATCATCGGCGGAGCGCTGTCTGCGTTCTGGACGGTGCCGTTCGTCGCCCGGCGGGCGTACCTCAACGACATGGGCTGGGAACGGCTCACCTCGGTCCGGGAGAATTTGTTCTTCACCGACAAGATCAGCGGCGACGGGGCGCACCACAGCATCACCTGGCTGCTCGTGCTTGCGGGCGTCGGGGCCGTCGTCGGTCTCGCACGCTGGTACCGCCCGGCGCTGACGTGGACGGTCATCGCCTTCACGATGGCCATGGGGTTTGTCCACTGGCCCCAGCACCGGCTGTGGAACGCACGCATCCTGCCGTTCTGGTACCTGGCGGTGTACGTGCTGGCGGCGATGGGCCTGTGGCTCATCATCGACACGCTGACTCGTCGCCGCGCTCCTGCTGCGGCTACTCCAGATGCGTACGCCTCGGATGCAGACGCTCCGGCTGCCGATCTCCCGGCCACTGCGGCGCAGGGGCCGGTGGCATCCGGACATGGCGTGTTGCCGTGGGTCCGGACAGTCGTGCCAGTCGTCGCCTTGGCGGCGGCAGCAGGCCTGCTGTCATTGCAATTCGGCAACTGGCCCGCTGCGAGGCGCCACGCCGACGGCGCACATCGCTTGGGACCGTTCACGGTGTCCGCAGAGGATCGCAACTTCGTGCACGGCTGGGCCGACTGGAACTTTCGCGGCTACGAGGGCCGCCCGGCGTATCCCGAGTACCACGAATTCGTCACAGAGATGAGCGATATCGGCAAGACGCCTGCATACGGCTGCGGGCGCCTGTTGTGGGAGTACGACCGGGACATCGTGGGTGCGTACGGCACGCCGATGGCCCCGATGCTGCTGCCGCACTGGACTGACGGCTGCATCGCCTCTATGGAGGGTCTCTACTTCGAGTCGTCGCCCACCGTGCCGTTCCACTTCCTCATGCAGTCGGAGCTGTCGGCGTCGCCCTCGCGTCCGATGCGCGGCCTTCCCTACAACGCCTTGAATTTCGATTTGGGCGTTCCCCACCTGCAGATGTCGGGCGTGCGCTACTACGCAGCGTTCAGCACCGAAGCGACCACAGCAGCCCAGAATTCTGCTGACCTGCTGCACATTGCCACGGCGGGGCCGTGGTCGATTTACCTCGTCGCCGACAGCGACCTGGTGTCGCCGCTGCCGTTCGAGCCAGCCGTGGCCGACGATGTGTCCCAAGCCGGACGAGCGTGGACCGATCCGGCTGCAATCTGGTGGAACGACCCGGCGGCGTGGGCTGTGCCGATTGCTGCTGATGGGCCCGAGCACTGGTCCAGGGTGTCGCTGCTGGCGCCCCCCGATCCAGACGGGGCGCCGCCTGCGTCGTTGACGCGATTCAGCGCGGCACCGAGGCGCGCCTTGCCGCCGGTCCAGATCAGCAACCCCGAGGTGGAGCGGGACCGGCTGTCGTTCTCGGTGGATCGGCCCGGCATTCCGGTGCTGGTGAAGGTGTCGTACTTCCCGAACTGGTCGGTGCACGGTGCTGAGGGTCCGTACCGGGTGACACCCAACTGGATGGTCGTGATCCCCACCGACGAGCGAGTCGAGCTGAGCTACGGCGCCACTGCGGTGGAGTATCTCGCTTGGCTGACAACGCTGCTCGGCGCGGCAGCGCTGGCGCTGGTCGCCGTACGGCCCCCGGTGCGCTTCTTCCGTCGCTCAGAGGCTGAGTCCCCGCCCCGCGCGGGCCGCCTGCAACCTCCCACCGGCATTGAGCCGGCGGTCTCGGTAGTGCTGCCGGCGTACCAAGCAGCGCACCTCGTCGGCGCAGCCGTCACCGAGATCAGCGCAGCTCTGGGCGGCCACGTAGCTCTGGATGGCCCGCTCGAGATCGTGGTGGTCGATGACGGTTCGACCGACGGCACAGCAGAAGCGGCCCGGCGAGCAGGCGCTGATGTGGTGGTGTCGCTGGAGGCCAACCGGGGCAAGGGTGCTGCGGTGCGCGCCGGGATGCTGGCAGCGAGCGGCCGTCTGCGTCTGTTCACCGATGTCGATCTCGCCTATCCGCCCGGGCAGCTCGCTTCGCTCATCGATGCGCTGCGTGACGGGGCCGATGTCGCGCTGGGCAACCGGCGCCACGCCGAAGCACGAACGATCAGCCCGGCGCGGCCTGCCAGGGTGTTCGCGAGCCGGATGTTCAACGCCTTCACGCGCCTCGTGCTCCTGCGTCGCTACCGAGACACGCAGTGCGGCTTCAAGGGCTTCACCGCCGGGGCTGCAGAGGAAATCTTCGGCCGCGCAGTCATTGACGGGTTCGCCTTCGACGTCGAGGTGCTCTACCTCGTCGAGCACCTCGAGCTGACAACCGCCGAAGTGCCCGTCACCGTGGATCACTCAGCCGATACCACCGTCCGGCTGATGGCCCAGTTGCCCAGAGTCGTGGCCGACATCGGCCGCATCCGTCACCGCGCCGCCGCGGGCGCCTACGACGCCCCTCGAGTGCCGCCATCCGGCATGCCTGCCGGCCCGGCCCCTCAGGCTTGAGCGTCCTGAACTGCAGGTGCGGGATCGCTGACCGGGCTCTTGGGGTGCGGCCTGCGCTCATTGCTCGCTACGACAGCCATGAGCGGGGCCGGCCGTGCCTGACCCGGCGTGCGTCGGGTCGGCGACGCATGGTGCCGTGACCGCGATCGCGGAATGGTCACGCCGCTGGGACGCGTCTGGGAGAACAGGCCAGCTTCGTCGAGCAGCACCCGGTCCTCGTATTCGTCGAACCACAGCGCTTCGGGATTCCGCCCGACGATGGTGACCTTGCCCCGGTCCGGCGCGTGGGCCGGATTTCGCAGCACCTTGAAGATCACCACGCCGTTCTCGGCACCCGGCAAACCGGCAATCGGCTCGTCGGTCACCGCTGAGACTTCTGTCTTGCCCTTGTAATGCACGATGGTGAGTCGGGCGTGCGACTCCACTCCCGACAGCCCGCGCTGCGAATCGTTGAGGAGCTGCCACGCGGTCTCGATGGGCACATTAAATGCCTTGTAGGCAATGATGTTCCGTCCGCAGAAGAAGTAGTGGTTCTCGACGCCGACGCCCTTGAGCGTGCGCTGGAGAATCCGCAGTGCATCGGCATTGTCGTTGACCCCAGCGATGATGGGAGTCTGGTTCTCGACGCTGATCCAGCCGCGTTCAACCAGCGAATCGACTGCCTGCCTTGTGTTCGGACGCCACTGAAGGAATCCCTTCTGATCGGCGATATACCGCCCGTCGGCATCTTTCAACAGGAACTCGTCGGGATGGTTGAAGTGGATCATGAACCGCATCGCGACATCGGGATACACCTCATGGAAGCGGTCGATCATCGCGAAGAAGGCGTCATCGAAGCGATCCGGGTAGAACGCCAGCTCCTTGGTGCCCACCCGGATGGCCTCAGCGCCCGCTTCGGCCAATGCCGTGAACCATGCCGCCAGCTTGGAATTCGGCAGCACCATGGGGTCGCCGCCCGACAGGAGAATCTCACGCAGCTTCGGCCTGCCGGTTTCCGGATGAGTACCGCCGTTCGCTGCAACAGCGGCATTGTGTGTCTGGATGTACTCGGTGATCTCGCCAACTTGGGCGAGGCCCTTTTTCTTGACTGTGCCGTCCGAACGCTCAATCTCTTTGCGCCCAATCAGTTCCTCGCGATAACAGAATCGGCAATGGGCCGAGCACGTCGAGATCACATACAGCAGCGCCATTTCATACTTGTGCAGCAGTCCTTCGATAGGGCTGTAGTCAAGTTGGTTCGCTGGGTCTGGATCACCCTCAAGATCCACTGTTTCATCAGGTGAGGCCTTGACCAGCTTTTGTAGTGCTGGGCTCGACTTGGCCATTTCAAAATAATGCCGTGTCAGTTTGACGGGCATTCTTAATTCTACGTCACGATCTGTGCCACGCAGTTGGCTTAAATCGCTGAGCTCTTTCTCACTATAGAATGTGCGGAAATCCTCAGGCGCTGAGCCACTCATGAAGGGTTCGAGGCCATTGACAATTTGACGGTCGTACCTAGGGTTCTCGACCTCGTCAAGCACCAATTGTTCCCGTTCTGTTGGCTGGTATTTACTCTTCGTCATCGCCTCTCTCGCTTGCTTCAGGTAGGGTCGCATCCCACTCTCTGCTCCCACCCTAGGGAAACGACCGTGCAGATTGCAAGGGGCTTGTCCGCGAGGGCCGCGCACTGCTGCGCGGTCTTTTAGGCTTTGCGAGCGTATGACGGCCCGAATCGACCCTGTAACTGCTGGCGTTTTGGCAGGCATTGTCAAGGCATATGACATACGTGGCATTTGCCCTGAGGAGCTCAGCCCGTCAGTGGCGCGAGGCATCGGTTACGCATTTGCGACGTGGTCGACAGCGCCGCAGATCGTCATGGCACGCGACATGCGGCCGAGCGGTGTTTCGCTGGCCGAGGCGTTCGCCGATGGCGCTCAAGCGGCCGGGTTCGACGTCATCGACATCGGGCTGGCTTCCACGGATCTGCTCTACTTCGCCTCCGGCCACCTGGGCATGCCGGGCGCAATGCTGACGGCGTCGCACAATCCGGCGTCCTACAACGGCATCAAGCTGTGCGGCCCGGGCGCTGCGCCGGTGGGTGCGGACAGCGGACTCGACGAGATCGCTGAGCGGGCGGCACAGGGCGACCCGTCGCCGCCAGGCGGCGGCCGGCGCAGCCGCCGCGATCTGCTTGACACGTTCGCCGCTCACGTCCGCTCGTTCGTCGATGCCTCGGGGCTCGGGCCGCTGCGCGTGGTAGCCGACACTGCGAATGGCATGGGGGGTCTGGTAGTGCCGGCCGTCTTCGACCCGCTGCCGTTCGAGTGGGAGCTGATGTACGGCGAGCTCGACGGCACGTTTCCCAACCATCCGGCCGACCCGATCCAACCGGAGAACCTGGTTGATCTGAGCGAGCGCGTGCGCAGCACCGGAGCCGACGTCGGCCTCGCATTCGACGGCGATGCCGACCGGGTGTTTCTCGTGGACGAGCGGGGCAGAGCGGTCAGCGGGTCGTTGCTCACTGCGCTGGTGGCCCAGGCCATGCTGCGTCGCAGCGGGCCGGGTCCGATCCTGCACAACCTGATCTGCTCACGCGCCGTGCCCGAGGCGATAGTCGAAGCGGGTGGCCAGCCGGTGCGCACCCGGGTAGGTCACAGTTTCATCAAGGCAGAGATGGCACGCACCGGGGCCTCCTTCGGCGGCGAGCACAGCGGTCACTACTACTTCGCTGACAACTACCGGGCCGATTCCGGCCTCATAGCGGCGCTCATCGCACTCGAGCAGCTGAGTGCCGCGCAGATGCCGCTCTCGGAGCTGCTGGCTCCGCTCGACCGGTACTCATCTTCGGGCGAGATCAACACCCGTGTCGCCGACGTCGACGGGGTGCTGCGGCGGGTCGGTGCGTACTTCGCGACGTTCTCCCAGGACTGGCTTGATGGGCTGACGATTGATGGTGGCGACTGGTGGTTCAACCTGCGGCCGTCCAATACCGAGCCCCTGCTGCGGCTGAATCTCGAGGCACCTGACGCTGGGGCGGTAGCGGAGCGCGTGAGTGAGATCACGACGTTGCTGGCATGATCGCCGCATGGAATCGCAGACGCGGCCTCACGACGACGTCGCGCCGCGCTCGGGAGGCACGCGTGGGTCTTGATCCGGTCTTGGCGGACGTGCTGGCGTGCCCCCAGGACAAGGGACCGCTCTACTTCGTGCCCGACGACGAGCTGCTGTACAACCCGCGCCTGCGCAAGACATACGCCGTCGACGGCGGCATTCCGGTGCTGCTGATCGACGAGGCAACCGATGCCGACCCAGCCTCCGCGGCGGCGCTCGATGCCCGCATTGCGAGCGGCGAACTCACCCCGACATTCGAGCCATGACATCGTCGCACGATGACGCCCCGGCGACACCTGCCGCTGCGGCTGGCCCCGACTCCCTCGACTTGGCGCGAGCGGTCGCGAACCTGCCTGAGCAGTTGGAGGCAGCGCTCGCCTCGTCTGAGGCCACCCAGGGAGCGGTCGACGGCGGCCGCATCGCCAATGTCGCGGTCATGGGCATGGGTGGTTCCGGCGTCGCCGGTGACATCGTCTCGGCGCTTGCAGCCCCCCTGATGCCGGTGCCGGTCACCGTCGCCAAGGGCTACGAGTGCCCGGCGTTCGTTGGCCCGACCACGCTTGCCATCGCCGTCTCGTTCAGCGGCAACACCGAAGAGACGCTCGAGGCGGCCACGACTGCGCACGATGCGGGCGCTTCGGTGATAGCCGTCACATCAGGCGGGCGCTTGGCCGAGCTGGCTGGCGAGTGGGCTGCACCGCTCTACGAGGTGGACAGCACGATCCCGATGCCGCGGGCCGCGGTGGGCGCGATCTCTGTCGCCCCGCTCGTTGCACTTGAGCGAGCCGGTCTGCTCTCCGGCATTGCCGGATGGGTGGACGCAGCGGCAGCCCAGCTGCGGAGACGGCGCGGTTCCGCCGACGGTGCCAGCGCCGCGGCAGACTCGCTCGAGGGCATCGTGAGCGCGGTGGGCAACGGCGAGATGACTCCCGTCTTCTACGGCGGAGGTGCACTCGGTGCGGTGGCTGCGGGTCGTGCCAAAGCTCAGATCAACGAGAACGCCAAGATCCCCGCCTTCGCCAGCTTCATGCCTGAGCTGTGCCACAACGAATTGGCCGGATGGGATCAAGCCGGTCGCTTGGCCGACGGCTCGCCGCTCGCGGTGATCGCGCTGCGCCACGGTTTCGAACATCCGCAGCTCGGTCGTCGCTACGACTTCACGAGCGGTGTGCTCGACGGCGCCCGCATCGTCGTGCCGCATGCCGAACTGCACGCCGCGGGCGACGGCCCCATGGCGCAGCTGTTCGACCTCATCTACCAGGTCGACGTGCTGAGTCTGCGTGTCGCCGCTGCGGCCCGGCGCGACCCCGGCCCGATCCCCCTGCTCGAAGAACTGAAGGCATTCCTTGCCTGAGACGGCAGGCTGTCGCTCCAAGAACGAGGTGATCCCATGAGCCAGGCGTCGAGCCTGATCGATGATTTCGAGGTAGCCGATCTGAGTCTGGCGGCTGCAGGACGGCTCCAGATCGAGCTGGCCGAGACCGAGATGCCCGGGCTCATGGCCCTGCGCGCGCAGCACATGGACTCCCAGCCGCTGGCAGGAGCGCGCATCACCGGCTCGCTGCACATGACCGTGCAGACAGCGGTGCTGATCGAGACGCTGGCCGATCTCGGCGCGCAGGTGCGCTGGGCGTCCTGCAACATCTTCTCCACCCAGGATGAGGCCGCGGCTGCGGTTGTGGTGGGGCGCGATGGAACAGTGGACTGCCCGCAAGGCGTGCCTGTGTTCGCATGGAAGGGCGAGACGCTTGCCGAATACTGGCGCTGCAACTTCCGCGCCCTCCGCTGGCCCGAAGGACCCGGCCCGACGCTGATCGTCGACGACGGCGGAGACGCCACGCTGATGGTTCACCTCGGGGCTCGCTACGAGTCTCAGGGCGGCGTGCCGAGCCAGTCTGTCGACGGCCCGGATGCGGCATCGCCCGACGAGGTAGCGGTGCACGAACTGCTCGACGAGATCCAGCGCACCGAGCCCGGCCTCTGGACCGAGATCTCGGCCGGTCTGCGAGGTGTCTCCGAGGAAACCACGACAGGCGTGAACCGCCTCTACGAGATGGCAGCCCGCGGGGAGCTGACCTTCCCCGCCTACAGCGTCAACGACTCGGTCACGAAGTCCAAGTTCGACAATCTCTACGGCTGCCGGCACTCGCTGATCGATGGCATCAACCGGGCCACCGACGTGATGCTGGGCGGCAAGGTGGCCTTCGTGGCGGGTTACGGCGATGTCGGAAAGGGGTGCGCGCAGGCGCTGCGCGGCCAGGGCTGCCGGGTCATCGTCTCCGAGATCGACCCCATCAATGCGCTGCAGGCTGCCATGGAGGGCTTCGAGGTGGATCGGCTCGAGAACGTGCTCGACATCGCCGACATCTACGTGACCGCGACGGGCAACCGCGACATCATCTCAGCGGAGCACATGACGGCCATGAAGCACCAGGCGGTCGTGGCCAACATCGGGCATTTCGACAACGAGATCGACATGGCGGGGCTGGCTGCGATGTCCGACGTCCAGCGCCGTTCGATCAAGCCGCAGGTGGACGAGTTCGTGTTCCCGAGCGGGAACTCAGTGATTGTGCTGGCCGAAGGTCGCTTGGTGAACCTGGGCTGCGCGACCGGGCATCCGAGCTTCGTGATGTCGATGAGCTTCACGAACCAGGTGCTCGCTCAGCTTGAGCTGCACGCTCATGCAGAGGAGCTGGAGGCAGACGTTCACGTGTTGCCGAAGCGGCTGGATGAGGAAGTGGCTCGGCTGCATCTTGATCGGCTGGGCGCGAAGCTCACGCAGTTGACGCCTGGGCAGGCTTCGTATCTCGGTCTCGACGTGGACGGTCCCTACAAAGCTGACCGCTACCGCTACTGACGTGTTGTTGGCGCGCCCTCGCCGCTCGGTCGCCTCCGCGTTCACCTGACTGCGTCGAAACCTCTTTGGTGGCCGGATTCGGCACGCCTACGGTCCGGGCCGTGCTGTTCGAAGTGCGCTGTCCGGGCTGCAGCGCATTGGGGTGGTGTCCGTGTGCGGAGTGCATTGGGGCGCTTGCGGATCCCGAGCCGACGTCGGTTCCTGGCACAGACTCGGTTGCGCTGTTGTTCTCTCACGATGAGGTCGGGCGCGAGTTCATTCATGCGCTGAAGTACCGGGGCGAGCGGGCCATTGCCCGTTGGCTGGGCGATTCACTGGCGCTCGCTCATCTGGATGCCCGAGGTGAGGCAGTACCCATTGACGCAGTGACTTGGGCGCCGACCACGGCAGCGCACCGGCGGGCTCGGGGTTTTGACCAGGCCGAGACGCTGGCTAGGGCCACCGCCAAGGCCCTGCGCGCGCGTCCGTCGCGATTGCTCCGGCGGATCGGCGGGACAGCGCAATCGGGCGCGGGCCGGGAAGCACGGTTGGCCGGTCCTCGCTTCGAGGGCCGCGCCCGTGCGGCGGGACGGTGCGTGCTGCTCGTGGACGACGTGGTGACCACTGGGGCCACGCTGCGGGCAGCTACAGCCGCGCTGATGGATGCCGGTGCGGCGGCAGTTCATGTGGCAGCGTGTGCCCGACGGGGTCGCGACCGCTTCTCGGCGGCTGCCTAACATGGCACTCCCTTCAGTTGGAGCAAAGCTGCAGCCGCTGTGCAGATGCTCAGAAAGCCGAGGCAATGCAGATCACCATCACGGGTCGCAAAGTTCAGGTTCCCGACGATGTGCGGGCTGCGGTGGAGAGGAAGATCGGGGCACTGGATCGATTCGTCAGCGGGTTGGATCGTGCTGAGGTGGTCTTCCGTGAGGAGAAGAATCCTCGCATCGCCGAGCGAGAACAGGTGGAGGTGACGCTGCTCGGCCACGGCCACCATGTGCGCGCCTCGGTCGCCGGCGTCGATCAGCACCAGGCGGTCGATCTGGCGGTCGGCAAGCTGGGCAAGCAGCTCCGCAAGCTCAAGACCCGCGTCGTGCGCCGGCATCGTCCCAATCTGCACCGCGACGAGGCGCATCATCCGCTCGCACGTCTCGAGAACGACCTCGTCAACGGCGCTCCGGCCCCCGAGATCACCGCGGGGCCTGACGATCCCGAATGGGTACCGCGCATCGTGCGGCGCAAGAGCTTCGACCTCGAGCTGATGGATCCCGCCGAGGCCGTGACCCGCATGCAGCTGCTGGATCACGATTTCTTCCTCTTCGTGAATGCAGACACCGGCAAACCCAGCGTGGTGTACTTGCGCTCCGACGGCGATGCCGGTCTCATCGAGATCGACGCCTAAGACGCCGCGGGGCCGTCCGACGGGCAAGGCGGGCTTGACGACGCTTGAGTGGCTGTTGTTGACGGCGGCTGTCGCGGCGATGGTGGCGCTCGCGGTGGTGGCGGTGCAGGCAGCCGTCAGGGACATCGGCATCGAGACGAATCGGCATCGTGCGCGGTTCCGCACGGCAGAGATCGCCGCGGACGCGTTGACGCGGGAGTGGCGGGCTCGCTCCCCCGAGAGCCAGTTCGAGGCCGATCAGATCAACCGCCAATATGAGCAGCGGTGCGCTCGTCTGGCGATCACCTACGCCGACAGCGAGGCGCGTTCGTACTGGTTGCCGGGACTGTTGGCTCCGGAGGGCGGCTGGCGCGAGCGTCAGCGGATTCCGGTCTGCTACTTGCGTGATGTGCGCGGCGAGCGGGAGCGGTTCGGCACCTACGAGCCCGGCCCGTGAGCGAGGCGGCGTGGCGTCGCTGGCTCTTGTGTGTCAATCAGCCTCAGCCGAGCATGTGTGCGTCAGAGCGCACGTCGACAGTCCGTCTGCGGTTTGGTGGCAGTGGCTGGCTGGGGGTCGGCTGCGTTGAGCTCTGCGGTGCTGGGTGCGGCGCTGTCGGCTTTGCCGGTCGGCCGCCGGAAGGCTGGCTGCACGTCGAGGTTGGTGTCGCTGTAGAGGATCTCGAGGCGTTCGCAACGCGCCGTGAAGTACAGCTCCCATTTCTGCCAGCTGTTGAAGCGGGCATCGCTCGGCTGGGCGGTCTTGGCTTCGCGGACGACGGTGTCGGCGGCGACATTGGCGGCGGTCTCGCGTGCACTCGCGCCGCCGAGCTGCTCGGCGGTGTCGTCGACAACGTTCTGCACGAGCACCACGGCCAGCGCGGCGAGGCCCGCGACTGCTGCCACGATGAGCAGCCATTCCAAGGTCGTGAGGCCGCGCTCGTCGCCGCGCTGCTTGTGTCGTGTCGGGTGGGTACGGGTGTTCATGGGATGTGTCCTTTCGGAGTCGGGATGGGTGGGTCGGTCGTGGGCGGGTGCGGACGTCACGGGGCGGTTCCGGCGGCGTGGAGGTTCCACGCGACGACGCCTGCGGTGCCGCAGGAGAGCCACGGCGCCCAGCGGATGTGTGCTCCGCGCCCGTGGCGAGCGGTCGACGCGATGGCGGCCGGCCATGCGGCGATGGCGCCTGCGAGCAGCGCCCACCAGGGCCATTGGGTTCCCCACCAGGCGGTGAGCAGGCTGTTGACGGCAATGAGGCGCACGTCGCCGTAGCCGAGCCTGCCGTGCGAGTGCTGCCAGCCGAAGTCGGCCAGCAGCGCTGCGGGGGCGGCACCGGCGAGTGTCCACAGCCACCTGAGCGGGTTGCCCCCCAGTACGGCGGCGCTGCCGAGCAGTGCCGCTACTGCCGTGCCGGTCGTCCAGCAGGCGCGCCGCGAGATGGTGGCGGTGCGCAGGTCGGTGTAGGTGGCGTGTGCGCCGAGGCATGCCCAGGCGGCGATTGCTGCCCACACGAGGGCTCTTGCGGTCTGGGTGGTGGCGGTCATGGTGATGGCGGCGTGGGGCAGTCGGCTTGGTCGGTGATGGTGGCTGTTGTGGTGAAGCGCACGCCGTGCGGGCTGGGGGATGCCGCAGTCAGCGTCGAGCCGGTTGCGGTGACGATGAGCGCGAGCGTCTCGTCGCCTTCGCAGACGTTGTCGTCGTGGGTGGCGACGAGCATCTGCGTGGCGATGTCGCCGGCGGGGATTGTCGCGGTCAGGCCGAGCGATTCGGGTACGGCGTCGAAGTCCAGCTCGCCCGGCATCGGCGCCGCGGTTGTCGAGGTGGCCGTCCGGTCCTGTGTCGAGTACGCCAACACGATGCTGTCGGCGGCGGGTTCGTTGAGGGCGGCGACGAAGGCCAGTTCGTCTCCCTCGGGGGCAGTCGCTGGTGTGACGCCGAGCTGCGGTCCGTCGGCGAAGACCGTGACTTCGGTTGCGCGGCCGTGCATGGTGAGGGTGGGGAACAGGCCGCGCAGTGGTGCGACGGCGCCGTCGGTCTCGCAGTCGAAGTGCACCTCGATCACCCGTGCGCCGTGCGCGAACCCTGTCGCTGCGGGTGCTCCGGCGAAGCTGAGGCCGGTCTCGGTCACGAACCCGGCGCTGCCGTCGGGTTGAGGTCCAGCGAGGCACAAGTCGTTGAGTCGGGGCCGGGACCCGAGCACCGCCTCGGCCATGTACTCGCGTCGTAGCGCTGCTGCCGAGCCGTCGGGGTCTGCCCTTGGTGCGGCGTCGTCGCAGCACAGGGCTGCGGCGACGGCGGCCTCTTCCGCGGCGAGGTCGGCGACGAGGCCGGCGCGTGCGCTGTTACCGGCCCACAGCACGAACAGCACCAGCAGTGCCAGCAGCGGCGTCAGCGCCAGCAGCTCCAGTGACGATGTCGCCCCGGACTCGTCAAACGGCCGACTGCTGCGGCGCGTCTGCGGCTGCTCGACGGCGCGCCGATCAGCGGGGGCGGTGCCGGGGCGAGGGACGGGCGTGGTGCTGTGCATGACGCTGCCGGTTCAGCCTGCGAAGGAGACGCGCGTCGGCACTGATTCGGCGAGTTGCCGCGCGCCTCGGTTGCTGTGGACGGCGGGAGCGAGACGCTCGGGCACGAGGCTGAGCAGGGCGCCGCACGGCGGCAGCGTCGCGCTGCCGCCGTCTGCGCGCACGACCCGCCCGACGGCCTCGGCGCCCATCGGCACTCCGTCGGGGAATGCTTGCGCGGCGGCCCAGCCCGGACCATCCCAGCGTGCGACCACGCCGACATGCACGCTGTTGGTGACTGCGGTGAAGTTCCCGGTGCCGCACGGCAGGCTCCAACCTTGCGGCATGCTGGCGGCGGTGGCATAGGAGCCGCTGTAGAAGCCTCGGATGGTGGCGGGGTCGAAGCCGTGCGCGCCGAGATCGCGCAGCACAGCGCCGCTGAGCGCGTCGCAGACGGCTTGCAGCCTGTCTGCGAACCCGCGGGCGGCGCCGGTGCTGTGAGGCGAGTCCGACAGCGCGACAGTGGCGCAGTCGCCCAAGAAAGCGTCGAGGGGGGCGTCGTCGCGGCCTTGGGCGTCGCGCCACGCGGCCGCGACAGCGGCCACGTCAGCCGTCGTGTCCTCCAGCGACGACTCGGCAGCCAGGCGCTGCGGCACCGCCATCGCCACGACGGCCGCGAACGCCGACACGGGCACCATCAGGATCACCACCAAGCTGACCGCACCACCCGCATGGTTGTCGGCGCGAGCTGTGCGCCGCCTGCTGGGCAGCAATCCTGCTGGCGGCCTCGCCGCTATGGTTCGCGCCCGTGGGCGCCGCACACGCGAGCCGGGCCGAGTCAAGGTGAGCACCGTTCGCCTGAGCGGCCCGTGAGCGCCGCCGGCGCAGGCTTTGTTGTGCTGCATGCACGCTCAGGCGTCGGGCAGGATCGGACGGCGAGGGCGGCGGGGAGGCTCGCTCGCCGCGATGCACGCCAGCGCCCTGTAGTGGAGCCGGGATGCCTGCGGGGGGATGACGAGCGCGGCGAGGTGTTGCCGTTCTTGATTCTGTGGCCTGCGCTGGTTGTGCTCTTGCTGGTGCTGGTGGCCCAGGCGTTCATCGTGACCGGCGCGCGAGCCCAGGCCGAGGCGGCAGCATCAGCAGGCTTGAGGGCCGCGTGGCACGCGGTCGGCGCGTCGGGCCTGGCGTACGCCGCCGACGGCACCGCGCACACCGGCCTCGACCCGCCGCCGCGCACCGCCGAGATGGCAGCCGCGGCCGACGACGCGGTGGCGCGCGCCGCCGCTGCGGGAGATGGCTGGCGCTGGTGGACGCCGGGGGCTGCGACGGTGCGCAGCGACTGGTGCCACAGCGGCCCGTCCGCGCGCCTGCGTCCCACGCCGGGAGAGCACGGATGGCTGCGCGTGGAGGTCACCGGCGAGGTATTCGGGCCGTTCAGCGCCTTGTGGCCGGGCCGGCTCGATCGGGTCCACGCAGCAGCGGCAGGACCGGCCGTGCTCACCCAGAGTCCTTCCTCGGGCAGCACTGATCCGGTTCCCGCCGTGCCCGTCGAGCTTCCGGAGTGCTGAGAGCGCACCTGGTGGCACACGTCGCCCGTGCAGCGTGTCGGGTACGTCATGGCGACCGGCCCGTCACTTGGCACGCCCATTGCATGACCGGCGGCTGTGCGGCAAAGGTGGTCGTCGTCTGACCGGCAAGTGTGGTCGGCGTGGGCGGGGCCGCGGTGGTCTCGGTGCTCTCGGCGGCGGTTGTCGCTGTGGTCGCAACGGGTGCCAGATCAGTCACCGGCACTTGGGTCCACGCTGCGGCGCTGATGGTGTCGGGGTAGTCCGAGGCGAGCCGCTCACAGAGTCCGCGGAGCTTCGCGAACAGGGCTCCGTTGGGGTCCAGGCCGCTGCTGCGGGCAGCGGCGACGGCTCGGCTCGACAGCTCCGCGGCCAGCACGTTTGCTTCCAGCAGGCGCACTGTCGGGTCGGCGCGAGTCTCGGTGGCGTCGTCGAGGAGCCGTTGCACGGCGACTGCCATGACGGCTGCGAAGCCGCCGACAGCAGCGATGATGAGCAGCCACTCCAGCGAGGCGAGTCCGCTGTCGCGTTGTCCGCGGCGGGTCATGGCTGGGGGGTGCCGGCGATGATGCCGCCGGTGAGGGACACGAAGGGCGGGTAGACGAGGATGGCTGCGAGGGCGAGGGCGACGCCGGTGGCGGGCAGCACGATGATCTGGTTGCGCCGTTCGGCGGCTTCGCGTTCGCGCTGCAGGTTGTCGCGCCACAGGGTGTCGGCGGCGACGAGCACGGCGTCAGCGATGCGGGTGCCGCGCTCTGCTGCCAGCCCGAACGCGGCGACCGCTGGGGCGTGGTTGTGCAGGCCGTAGCGGTCGACGAGGTCGACGAGTCCTTCCCATGCGGGGCGTCGCTCGTTCTGGGCGGCGAGCAGGTGGCGGTGCAGCAGCCGCCAGCCGGTTCGGGTTCCGGCTTGGGCGGCGGTGAGCATTGCTGTGGCGGGCTCGGCGCCGGCGTTGACCTGCTGGGCGACGAGCACGATCCACACCCGGATGACGTGGTCGAGCTCGCTGCGGGCCTTGCGGGCAGTGTCGCGTGTGCCTTGGCGGGGCAGCTGCCAGCCGGCGAAGCCCAACAGCGCCGCGAGCGCGAGCGTCGCTGCGATGCCGTCGGCCCACGCCGCGGCGACGGCGGCCCCGATCGTCAGTCCGGCGAGCAGGCCCACAAGCCGCTGGACGGCGTAGTGCTGCGGGACGGTGCCGGCGAGGCGCAGGTCGGCGGCTTCGCTGTCGCGCACGATGCGCTCCAGCGCCACGGCTGCGCTGGCCCGCGCCGGTTGGGACCGGCGCGAGCGCGGCCCCACGACGGCAGCGACCAGCAGAGCGATCCCGCCGAAGCACAGCAGCCCGGCGGCGACGGCGGCGACGGGGGTGCTCACAGCGGGTCCTTGCCGCGTCGGCGCCGCGGCGGGGGTGCCAGCACCGAGGGCTGGACGCGCACCACCGAGTGGTACACCAAGAACACAGTGGAGCCGAGCAGCACCATGGCGATCAGGGACAGCACGAGCTGGCCGGTGGGGGTGCGGTAGGGCTCGAAGTAGGCGGGGTTGTTGCGGTACATCAGCAGCACCACCCCGCCGGCGAGGCCCAGCAGCGCGATGGTCTGGGTCCACAGCTGCACGACTGCTTCGGTGCGTGCGCGATGCAGGCTGACGACGTCGCCGATGCGGTTGCACAGCTCCAGCAATGGGGCAGTGAGCGGCCCGCCCGAGTCGGCGGCGATGCGCAGCCCGACGGCGACATCGGGTTCCCAGACCACGCCGGCGGCGGCCAGCTCGTCGAGTGCGGGGCCGATGCCGCGCAGTTCTGCCACCGACGCGACCCGCTTGACGACGGGCTGAAGCTGAGAGGGGGCGTGCTCTGTGCTGCTGGTGAGGGCGTCGGTCAGCCCCGCGCCCGAGCGGGTGAGCTCGGCGAGTTGGCGGGTCCACAGCTGCCACGCCAGCGCCTCGCGTGTCTGCGTGCGCCGTCGGCGGGGTGCTGCGACGAACGGCGGCAGCAGCGCCCCCAGCCCGCCCAGCAGCAACGCCAGACCCAACAGGCCAGTGGCGACAAAGCCGACGGCGGCGCCCGCGGCCGAGGCGGCGGCTTGAACGAGCATCTGCGTGCCGCCCGTCCGGTTTCGTGCCGAGATGGGCGTGCCCGGTGCCGGCGCATCGCGCTCGGGCCGCTGCCGCGCCCGCTCGGGCGTCCGCGGCCGTCTCGCGGACGCGAAGATCACGGCCAGGCCGAGAGCGAATACCGTCCCGAACGCGACCAACCCGATCATGAGCGCTCACGCTCCTGCGGGCCAGCCCGAGACGTCGAGGCCGCCTTCTGCGAGGCGCTCTACGACGTCGGGGTTGCGGGGCCTGCCCAGCAGCGTCAGAGGCTGACTGCGCTGGCGGCGGCCGAAGATGTCGTGGGTGTCGAACCGGTCGCCGGGCGAGCCGAGCACTTCGGTGATCGTGTGCACGCCCCGGAATCCGGTGCGCGGGTCGCTGTGCATGTGCACGACGAGATGGATGACCTCTGCGGCCTCCTGGATCAGCGCGGACTGCGCGCCGGCCAGCCCTGATGCCAGGCAGTACCGGACGAGGCGGCTGAGGGCCTGGCGCGGCGAGGAGGCATGAATGGTGGCCATGGAGCCGTCCGAGCCGGTGCCGCACGCGGACAGGAACGTCGCCGCTTCCGGTCCGCGCAGCTCGCCCACGATGACGCGGTCCGCGCCCGAGCGCAAAGAGCGCTTGGCGAGCTCCTCCATGCCGATCTCGCCCTCGCCGTCGCTGTTGGCCTCCCTTGTTTCCACCGCGAACGTGTGGGGATGGGTGTCGTCGAGGAACAGCTCGAAGGTCTGCTCGAGCGTGCACACAATCTCGTGGTCGCCCACCTCGCCCAGCAGAGCGCGCAGCAGCGTGGTCTTGCCCGACCCCAGCGCCCCGCAGATCAGCACGTTCGCCGGCGCCGGGGGCCGCACCGCCGCCGCCACCAACTCTCCCGCCTGGGCCGACAGCGAGCCGTTCGCGACGAGGTCGTCGAGGCGGATCAGGCGATGACGGTGACAGCGCACCGTCAGATACGGCGCGCCGCACACCGCCATAGCAGCGAAAATGCGCTCGCCGGTGCGCAGCCGCAGATCCAAAAGCGGCGCAGAATGATCGAACCGGCGCCCCGTCTGCCCATGCGTCGTCGCAAGGTGCGAGACGTAGCGGATCATCTCGTCCTCGTTGGCGAACAGCGGCCCCTCGATGCGCTCTTGGCGGCCCCCCGACAGGCCCAGTACTCCGCGATGGGGGCCGAACACCCAGATGTTCTCCACATCGCCACGGCGCAGGTACCGCTCGATCGGCCCCGCGCCCAGCAGCGCGTCGAGCTGCTCATCCAGCCACTCCACATCGGCATCGGCAAGGCCAAGCCCGGCGGCATCAAGCGATTCCGCCTCACGGTCCGCCGTGACTTCGCGTGCGATCTGGCGGCAGCGCTCCGCGACGACATGCGGCTCGTCCGACGCCGCCAGCCGGTACTCCTGCACCCGCGGCAGCACCAAGTTCCAGATGTCCTCCCGCAGGCTCACCGGCCGGTCCTCAACGGCACAGCGCCGCCATTCGCGATACCCAGCGAGGCAGCGCCATCTATAGGGCGTTGCGGGCCGGGGCCGCTGTTGTCCGTGATCGGTGCCACGATTCCGTGCTGCGGCAGCTGCTGCTCCGGCGCGTCCCGACCCGGCTCTTCGCGCCCGGCGTCTGCGGCCAAGAACGCGATGCGCGCCGCCAGATCGTCCAGAGTCCGCGCCGCTTTGGCGTCACGTCGACGCGTCCGGCTGCCCAGCAGTGCCCGCTCATGCACCGTGTCGAGCCGGCCAGCCACATGCAGGCCCGATGCGGTGTGAATCTCCTCGTGGCTGCGAATCGCAGGACCGTCGAGCACCACGCACGGCGAGCAGCACGGCGCAGCTTCGATGAGCGAGCCGCTCGCCGCGCACAATGCCTCGAACCGTTCCTCGGTGTCGGCCGGTGCCAGCAGCACGACGGCCGACGCTGCCCCCAGCAACGCTTCCAGGCTGCCCAGCAGGGGGACCGCCATGGACACGATCGTGTGGCGGCCGGCGTTCGCGGCGAGCAGTCCGTCGGTGTGCTGGGCCAGCCACGCCACCGCTGTCGGCGCGCCTGCGGTGCTGGTAGGTCCCAGCAGCAATCGCACGGAGCCTTCGCCCGCGGTGCCGAGGTGCCAGCAGTGCTCCTCCAAGACAGCCGCGGCGAGGGGCTGGCGCGCGGCCATCAATGACGGCACACCCCGCAGCGCCGGGGAGAAGCTGGCACGGGTCGCCTTCCTCAGACGGCTGGCGAGCGCCGGCCCCGACGAGTCCGCGTCCACCACCAGCACGTCGCGGCCGTGCGCCGCCCAGCGGCGGGCCACCGCCACCGCGACAGAGCCGCTGTCGTGCGCAGCGTCAGGTAACGCAACCACTGCGACCACCCGAGCGGACCGGTCGCGCTCATACATCTCTGCGATTGCCTCGCGGTCCGCGCGTGCAGCCTTGCGCCCCGCCCGGCGAGGCTGCTTCTTCGCACGTTGACGAAGGCGTGAACGCAGCGGCACGCTGGACCTACCCCGCCGAGCCGGTCGCTTGCGACTGCTGCCACTGCCACAGCCACTGCTCGTCCAGCCGCCTGGCGACGTCTCGTGTGGCGGTGCCCGGCGCCACTCGCAGCGCCATCGGCGCCGCGCCCAGCCGCGCTGGCAGCGATTCCCACCAGGCCCATTCCTCGGGCTGCGCCCAGATGCCCAGCACGCCGTCGCGATAGTGGTCGAGCGTCACCGCCTGCAGCACCGACCGGGGCCGTCCGGCACTCCCGCCCGACGGCGGCGCGCCGGGGTCCACCAGCAGCACCAGGTCGCCCTCGGCGACGCCGGAAGGGGCGAGGCTGGTGTCGAGCGGCACCAGCACCTCGAGCTCGCCGCGCGCGCCCTGTGCCAGCCAGTCCTGTCCGAACGGGTGCAGCGCCGCGGTCGCCTCGGCATGCTCAGCGGCCCACAGTGCGTCGAGGCGCGCGCTCAGTTCGGCACCGTCGCCTCCCAGCGGCAGCGGCAGCACCAACGGCGTCGCCCCCAGCTTGGCCGGCAGACCTCGCCACCACGCCCACTCGGCGGGCGGCACGAACAAGCGCATCGACGACCCGTCGAAGCCGCGCAACACCAGCTGCCGCAGCACCGACCGGGGCCGTCCGGGCCCGTCGCCCGACGGCACCACGCCTGGGTCGATCAGCAGCACCATCTCGCCCTCGCGGACGCCTGACGGTGCCAGGCTCGCGTCCAGCGGCACCACCGCCTCGAGCTCGTCGCCCACCGGCTGCGACGACACGACGGTCAGCAAGTGCGGAGCCACCAACGTGCCGGCAGGGATGGGTTCCGCCGCCGCCAGTCCGGCGAGTCCCGGTGCTGCGTCCGGCGTCCACGGAATGTGCGTGATGTCGCCCAGCAGCGCCCATGCCCACGTCAGGTCCGCTTCGGTGAGCACTTGGCCGCGTCCGATGTCCGAGGCTGCCACCACCACCCGCGTGCGCTCGTCGAAGGCGTCTGCGAAGTAGTAGAAGCCGGCGACGCTGCCCCCCAGCAGCGCCAGGCCCGCGACCGCCGTCAGGATGCGCTTCGATGCCGAAGACAGCCGACGCCGCACCCGGCCGGGCACAGCCGCGTCCCCGTCGCCACCAGCGACGTCGGCGTCCGGTTCGTCGGACGCGGCGGGACTCATCGCAGCCTCACCGTCGCAGCCGGCGAGCCGGCGAGAGTTCGAGTAGCGCTTGACAGCGCTGGCGGAAGCTGCTTATCGTGCCCCGCCGTGAAGCCCGCTCTCTCTCTCTCTCTCTCTCTCTCTGCGCCAGAGGCTGGCGGGCTTGGCCAGGCGCGCGGACGAGGCGACCACACGCAGCCAATCGCTGCAGAAGGCGGGCCGGGTCAGCGCAAGCACCGGCGCATTGTGCCCCACACGGCCCGCGGGCGCAATCATGAGGCCCGCTGCGCGGCGGCCGAGGCCGCTGCTCGCGTTGATCGCACTGGCGGTGCTGGCAAGCGTGCTCATGCCAGTTGCCGCGTCGGGGGCGCACAGCGACGGCCAGCCTGAGCCCGCCTCCGCGCCGGCGACCGACCCCTGCGACGAGGGCTTCGAGTTCGACGACAACGGCCAGTGCACCCAGACCGAGACCGAGTCGGCCGACGCGACGTGCCCGGCGGCCATCCAGAACCGCGCCGTGGCCCCCTCAGGAGACGCGTGCGTGACCACCTCGCCGCACACCATGTCGGCGACCTACGCGTGCACCACCGCCAACGCCGGCAACCCAGAGGTGCCTTTCGCGCTCGCGGGCGACCCGCCCGAGTGCCAGCGCAGAGTGCCCCGCCAGGAGACCACCACCACGACGGTGACCGACATGGTCCACTTCATGGAGTCCTACGAGGTGGAGGTGGAGACCACCGAGCGGGTGCGCGAGTCCTACACGGTGTGGGTGGAGCAGTCGTACCTGGAGCGGGTGCGGGTACCGCCGCTGACCCGCACCTACCAAGGCATGGAGCCCTACACCTACGCGGTGCAGGTGCGCGTCGCGCCGTTCACCGAGACTGAGCGCGTGTCCTATGTGGTGCAGGTGCGCGAGTCCTACGTCGTGCAGGTGCGGGTGCCGCCCACCTCGGAGACGGTGCGGGTGGCACCGTTCGCCGAGACGGTCACGGGCACCCGGCAGCGCACCGTGCGTTACTGCGCGCAGTACGACACCGAGTTCGGCACCGGCTGCGTCCGCTGGGCGTCGCGCACCGAGACGGTGACCTACACCGAAGTGGTCCCGGCGTTCAACTACCAGACCCGGCCGGTGTTCAACTACCAGAGCCAGGTGCGGTTCCGCTATGTTCCCGAGACCCGCTACCGGAGCGTCACCCGCAACGTGTACAACTACCGCACCGAGACCCGCACCGGCATGCGCGAGACGCTGATCACCGAGCCCGTGTTCAACTACGAGAACCAAGTGCGCACCCGCATGGTGGAAGAAACCCGGCACCGCTGGGTCAACCGCACCGTGACCACGACCGAGACTCGCGAGCGGCTGGCGTGCTGCCGGCCGGTGACCCGCGAGGTCACCGCCACCCGCACCGTCAACCGCCTTGAGTCAGCGACCCCTGATGCGTGGTGCACGACGGCGGGATACAGCGTGAACTCGGCGTCGGTGTGTGAGCATCCTGCGGGTGTGCGGCTCGGCGACGCGACCTACGGGTGCGACGCTGGCTGGGCGGCGGTCGAGGGCGACGAGACCGAATGCGAGCGCACGGTTGCCGAAGCACCCGAATGGAACTGCCCCGCGGCGCCGCGGCACACCTTGGACACTTCGACCGATCCGCCGCATTGTCATGTCGCGGACGGGGTGTGCCCTGCGGCCAGACTGGGCTCGTTGGGTACGGGCGCGACCGCGCATGAGAACAGTTGGGGCTCTGAGTGCCAGTCGGAGCGGCGCGGCAGCGCCCAATCGCCGCACTGGGCACGCAGCTGGAGCTTCACGCTTGACGCTGCGGCGTCGGTTTCGGTGAGCGTCGCTTCGGCGCACAACGCCTTCATCTATTTGATCGACGCTGACACCGGCGTCGTGGTGACGTCAGGCAGCGCTATCGGCAGCCGGCGGCTCGAAGCGGGCAGCTATGTGATCGAGGTGACCACTGCCACGGCGCGCACCACAGGCGACTTCACCTTGACGGTCGATGTGACCTCGCGGTCGCGGGTGTCGATCAGCGGACTGGCGGGCGGCACTGAGACTCCTGAGGCGGGCGACGACGACGCCACAGTCACTTCCGGGTTCACTGTCATGCCTGCGAACGCGGTGTGCACTGCTGAGCCTGCAGGCGCAACGGTGACCGACGGCCCCGGCGGCGCCAGGACGGTCAGCTATGACGTGCCCGCGGGCACCAGCGTGGAGGTGACGGTGACGTGCCGGTCGGGGTCGCATTTCGCGACCCGCGCCGTGCAATTCGCAGCTGACGATGCCCCTGATGCAGCGGAGTGCGACGATCCTTTGGGCACCCTCAGGAACGGGGCTGTGTCGCGTTCGGGCCGGCTGGATTCCTCGTCGGGGTGCAGGTCGCTGGGGCGCTATGGCGGCAGGGGCAGCGACAGCCGCTATGCGGGCCGTCATACGTTCACGTTGTCTGCTGCGGGGTGGGTGACGATCGATCTCGAGTCGGCGGGCGCGGGCGGGGATCGGATTGATGCCTATCTGGTGCTGATGAACGGCGCCGACCCTGCCGGGGGTACTGTGCTGGAGCGCAACGACGACTCGGGGGCGGGGCTGAACAGCCGCATTGTGCGTCGGTTCCTTCAGCCCGGCCGGTACACGATCGAGGCCACGACTTGGGGCGCACGCGACGTCGGCGGATACCGGCTCACTGTCGCAGCCGACTACACGCCGCGCGTCACCGGCGCGGCGACGCGGCTGCGCGTCGAGAACGGCGACACGGTGACGCTCCGGTGGAGCTATGAGCCGCGCAGCGCCCGCGTGTCGATCGCGCACGTGGACCCGCCCGACGGGCTCGACGTGCGCATCGTCGCCGACGATGGCACCGTCACGCTGATCGCGGCCGCCAGCCGTACCGCCACCTACACGGTGCACGTCGCGTTCTCCAACGGCGGCACCACCCGAACCGGCACCGCCCGCGTGACCTCCTACTGCCCCACCGGACAAGTCGAACTCCCCAGCGACTGCGCCACACCGCTGACGGCACTGCGCCGCGGTGCGGATGTCATTGTGAGGAATCCGCCCAACGGCTATGCACCTGATTCGGGTTGTCACGAGACTTGGCTGACGCACACCAGGTCGCATCTGTGGTGCAGACGGGTTCAGGATGCTCGGACATACATCCTGCGGTCCGACTCGAGGATCGTGGAAACGGGGGATCGGATCGTCAACAGCCTGGGTCACGACTTGGGCCGGATTCTGATGATCAAGCCGGACGGTTGGACTGAGGGCGATCCGCTGGAGGCGTTGGAAGGCTGTCAGCCGGTCACTGCCGAGCATTGGCAGTGCGACTACTACTCCGACCAGATGTTCCACGCCGAGTTGGAACACGACGCTTGGAGCTACGTAATGCCTGCGTTGCGCAAAGGCGTACTGGATCCCGCGGGAAAGCTCGGCCTGTGCGGGGCGTTCTACTTGCGTGCGCGGCTCACTCCAAGCCCTCAGGCCAGCGCAGCGGCTATCGGCGTGTGCTCCGCGGCAGTCGTGCCGCCCAACTCATGACGGAAGGTGAGCAGGTGGCTCATGAACTCTCGAACAGCGGGCCGAGGACAATGGTGCATCCGGACTTGGCTCGCAAGCGTGCGCCAAGACGCGCAGCAGCAGCAGTAGCAGCGCTGTTTGTCACTGCTGGGCTGGTGGCAGGCTGCTCGGATGCTGGCGGGAGCGCATTTGAGAGTGCGCTGTCGTTGGTTGCCGAGGAATCGGGGTCTTCTCCGGCATTCGGTGGCTCGACAGAGGTTGACGCCGAACCCGATCTTGATGACCTTTGGTATCAGGAGCTGCGCGACGGCCGCGCGGTGCGGCATCTCGGTGTGGCACGCCTGCTAGACGAAGCTGGCGTACTTGAGCTGCTCGGCAGCTACATCGTCAACATCCCCGCCGGTGCGTTCTTCCTACACAACTTCGAGATACAGGCCGCTTTGTCAGCGTCGACATGGGCACATCGCGATGCCGAGAATGAACAGGATGGCACCCACGGGTTTGAACAGCAGATTCTGATCGCCATAGACGGTGCTGCCCTGAATCGTCGGCCCGCGCCTTCGGGGCCCGACGCACTCCATGAGGCGTTCTTCGAGGTCTTCGAGCAGTGCGGGCGGGACTCGCCGTGGCCTGAGGTGCAGATGGCCGATCGCGTGGACAACACCGCGGGCGATGTGCTGTCTCGCGACCCCGAACTGGAGATCTCGGACTACGAGTACCGCGAGCTGCTTCATGTGTGCGGCCGGTATGCGGCGACGTACCCCACGCTGGAACCGGAGGAGCGCGACAGGCTGCTGGCACCACAGCGCGCACACTTCGCTCGTGTGGTTCTTGATCGGCTGGACAACGAGTTGCCCCGTGTGGAGGTGCCGGATCGATATCATGCCGAGATCGACGATCTGCGAGTCAACGGCTGGTAGCGCGCCGTTCGAGGTCAGTTTTCTGCGGTTGCGGGGCCAACGTCAAAGGCTCCGGGGAGAATCCGAGGTGGCGACGATGCGTTGGCGGTGACGCCCTCCGGATGATATCCATTCATGATGTGAATGGGTATCATCCACGTGATGGATGACTCACTGAAGCCGCGGCTGGTCTCAGGCGTCCTCCAGGCACATCTCGGCGTGATGCCGGCGGTCGTTGTCACCGGGGCACGCCAGACCGGCAAGAGCACCCTGGTGCGTGAACTGCTGCCGGGGACGTGGCGGTACTTCTCGCTGGACGATCTTGATACCCGCGACTTGGCGCAACGTGATCCTGAGGCACTGGTCGGGCACCGCGATCCCGTCATCCTCGACGAGATCCAGCGCGAACCCCGGTTGCTGCACGCCGTGAAGCAGGCCATCGACGAGCGGCGCCAGCCTGGCCGCTTCCTGCTGACCGGTTCAACCAGCCTGCTGCTGATGCAGCGGGTGTCGGAGTCGCTGGCCGGACGAGCGAGCTATCTGAACTTGCAGCCGATGACGCGCCGCGAGCAGCTCGGCCTCGGTACCGCCGGCATCTGGGACGAATTGCTCGCCATGCCCGACGAGGAATGGCCCGACTTCATCGAGTCAGGTCTTGGGGCGCCCGCCGATTGGCGCCCGTTGGCGATGAGCGGCGGCTTTCCGACACCGGCGCTGCAACTCGCCACAGACGCTGAGCGCGCCATCTGGTTCGACGGGTACGTGCGCACGTACCTCGAGCGAGACCTGCAGGACCTGTCGTCAGTCGCCTCGCTGCCCGATTTCCGCAGGCTGATGCGCGCAGCCTGCTTGCGGCTGGGCCAGACGCTCAACCAGACCGAACTCGGCCGGGATGTGGCCATGCCGCAGGCGACGGCGCACCGCTACCTCAATCTGCTCGAGGCGTCGCAGCTGCTGGTGCGCGTGCCGGCGTACTCCGTGAATCGGACGAAACGCCTCATCAAGTCGCCGAAGCTGTACTGGAGCGATGTCGGCCTTGCGGCCCATCTCGCACAGATTCGCGAGCCGACCGGCGCCAGTCTGGAGAACCTCGTGCTCTGTGACCTGCTCGCATGGCGCGAGACGCGCAAGCAGCCGACCGAAGTGCTTCATTGGCGCACAACGAGCGGCAGCGAAATCGACTTTGTGGTCGAAACCCCGGATCGGTTGCTGCCGATTGAGGTGAAGGCCACGACTCGCCCCCGGCTCGGCGACGTTCGTCATCTGCGCACATTTCGTGCCGAGTACGCCGGACGGTGCCGGTCGGGCTTGCTGCTGCACGGTGGCGACAGCATCGAGTGGCTTGCCCCCGATGTGCTCGCCGTGCCGTGGTGGAGAGTGATGTAACGGGAGGGGGTCAGCCCGCCAGCGTCACGGCTCGAAAATCTTGGCTACGGGCACAGGGGGCAGCGGTAGCCTGCGTTTGTGGCTCTGTTTCAGCGCGTGCTCCGTGCCGGGGAAGGCAAGAAGCTGCGCCTGCTGACCGAGTTGGTGCCCGAGATCAACGCCGTCGAGCCGGAAATCGAGCGCCTCTCCGACGACGGGCTGCGAGCTCGCACGGGCGAGTTCCGCGCCGAGATCGATCGAGGCGCTGACCTCAACGACGTGCTCGTCGATGCCTTCGCGGTCACCCGCGAGGCGGCACGCCGGGTCATCGGCCAGCGCCACTACGACGTGCAGCTCATCGGCGGCGCGGCGCTGCACTTCGGCTGGGTGGCCGAGATGCGTACCGGCGAGGGAAAGACGCTGGTGTCCACCTTGCCGGTGTACCTCAATGCGCTCAGCGGCAAGGGCGTCCACGTGGTGACCGTGAACGACTACCTGGCCGCTCGCGACGCCGAGTGGATGGGACGCATCCACCGGTTTCTGGGACTCGACGTGGGGCTCGTGGTGCCCGGCCCCTACGACGCGGCCCACAAGCGCCGCCAGTACGAAGCCGACATCACCTACGGCACCAACAACGAGTTCGGCTTCGACTACCTGCGAGACAACATGGCGCCGGCCCGGGGCGCTCAGGTCCAGCGCGGCCACAACTACTGCATCGTGGACGAGGTCGACTCGATCCTGATCGACGAGGCCCGCACGCCGCTCATCATCAGCGGCCGGGTCGCGGACGCCGCCAAGCTCTATCAGCAATTCGCACGCATCGCCGCCACCATGACCCGCGACGTCGACTATGAGGTGGAAGAAGACAAGCGCAACGTGGCCGTGCTCGAACCGGGCATCTCCAAAGTCGAGCGAGCGCTCAACATCGACAACCTGTACGACCAGGTCTCGGCCAATCTCGTCCACCAGATGAACGCAGCGCTGCGGGCCAAGGAGCTGTACCGGCGCGACAAGGACTACGTGGTCTCGCACGGCGAGGTGAAGATCGTCGACGAGTTCACCGGTCGCATCCTGGAAGGACGGCGCTGGAGCGAGGGCCTCCACCAGGCGGTCGAAGCCAAGGAGGGGGTGGCGATCAAGGAAGAGAACCAGACGCTCGCCACCATCACGCTGCAGAACTACTTCCGCCTCTACGACAAGCTCGCCGGCATGACCGGCACGGCCACCACCGAAGCCGCCGAATTCAACGGCACCTACGGACTTGACGTAGTGCCGGTGCCGACCCACCTGCCGGTGGCGCGCGACGACCAGAGCGATCTCATCTACAAAACCGAGGCCGCCAAGCTCGAGGCGGTCGTCGACGACATCTCCGAGCGGATCCGTTCTGGGCAGCCCACGCTGGTCGGCACCGTCAGCGTGGAGAACTCCGAGAAGCTGTCTGCAGCGCTCGAACGCCGGGGAATCGATCACAATGTGCTCAACGCCAAGGAGCACACGCGAGAGGCCGAGATCATCGCCCAGGCAGGCCGGCTGGGATCGGTAACCGTTGCCACGAACATGGCTGGCCGCGGCGTCGACATCCTGCTGGGCGGCAACCCCGAGGGTTTGGCACGGCGCGACATGCTGCGCGAGAAGCTCGACCCGGATGATGCGGACAACACAGCGGACCTGGTGGCCCGGGCCGAGCGCTACGAGCCCGATTGCCGTGCCGAAGGCGACGAAGTGCGCAAGCTGGGCGGCCTGTACGTGCTGGGTACCGAGCGGCACGAGTCGCGGCGCATCGACAACCAGCTGCGTGGCCGTGCGGGCCGTCAGGGCGACCCAGGCGAGAGCCGCTTCTACCTCTCGCTGGAAGACGACCTGATGCGCCTGTTCGCCACCGGTGCGGTGAATTGGGTGATGGACCGCACGCTGCCCGATGACGTGCCGCTCGAGGCGAAGATGGTCACCAAGGCCATCGAACGGGCGCAGAACACCGTCGAGCAGAAGAACGCCGAGGTTCGCAAGAACGTCCTCAAGTACGACGAGGTGATGAACGAGCAGCGCAAGGTGATCTACGCGCGGCGCGAGCAGATCCTCGGCGGCGACGATCTGCGCACCGAATCCTTGGGGTACCTCCACGATGCCGCCGAAGCTGCGGTGCTGGATCATTGCGCCAGCGAGGTCCCGACCGAGTGGGACCTCGACGGGCTGCTGGCCACGATCGGCACCTATTGGCCCACCGAGCTCGCCGCGGCGGCGCTGTCGGGCGACGGCGAGCGGGACTGGGGTGTCGATGACGCCGTGGAGCTGGTGTGCGCGGACGGCGAGCAGCACTACGAGGCCCGGGAGGCCGAGATCGGGTCCGAGGCAATGCGCGAAGTGGAGCGTCAGGTGATGTTGCGCCTCATCGACCAGCGCTGGCGCGAGCATCTCGCCGACATGGACCATCTGCGCGAGGGCATCCACCTGCGCGGCATCGGCCAGAAGGATCCCGTGGCGGAGTGGCAGCGTGAGGGCTTCGACATGTTCGGTGCCATGCTCGAGCGCGTCTACCGCGACTTCGTGACCTATGTAATGCACGTGCAGGTCACCTCGGCGCCGCTTGAGGGCGAGACATCCACCGAAGGTGCGGCACCGCCGGCTGGACCGTCACAGTCGAGGGCGGCGGACGGCGCAGCCCGGACGACCGACGTGCAGTATTCGGCGCCAGACCTCACACCGGCCAACGTTGGAGCCGGCAACGGCGCATCGGCTGCCGGCCCCGCGCCCTCGGCGCCGCGGGGTCCCAGCGGACCGTCGCAGTCGCGCCGGATCGCCGCCGCGTCAACCGGCACCGTGGTCAAGTCGGCCCAGGAGAAGCTGGGCCGCAACGATCCCTGCCATTGCGGATCGGGCCGCAAGTTCAAGCACTGCTGCGGTCGCTGAGGTGAGCCGATCCCTGGGTGACCTTGCCGACGCGTTGACCGACTTGGATCGACGTGTCAATGAGGCTTGTCAGTACCTCGGCATCGACGAGGCGCGTGCGGTGGCGAACGGGCTGGAAACCGAGGTATCGGAGCCGTCGCTGTGGGACGAGCCCGAGCGGGCCCGGGCGGTCACCACACGTTTGTCGCGTGTGCGCGACGACATCGAGCGCTGGGAGCGGGCACGAGCTGAGGTCGACGATGCGACGGCACTGGTGGAGCTGGCCACCGAAGAAGACGACGCAGAGTTGCTGCCCGAGATCGACGAGGCAGTCACTGCTGCCGAGAGCCGGCTCGCGGACATCGAACTGATGGCGCTGTTCGGCGGCGAGCACGACGAGAACGACGCCGTGTGCGAGATCAACTCGGGGGCCGGAGGCACCGACGCCTGCGACTGGGCAGAGATGCTGCTGCGCATGTACCAGCGATGGGCCGAGCGCAACGACTTCTCCGTGGAGCTGACCGAGGCGACCGACGGCGGGGAAGCCGGGCTCAGCTCTGCGACGTTCCTCGTCAAGGGACGGCACGCGTTCGGGTTCCTTGCAGCGGAACGGGGAGTGCACCGGTTGGTGCGCATCTCGCCGTTCGACTCGCAATCGCGCCGGCACACAGCGTTCGCGTCGCTGTCGGTGGTGCCGTTCTTCGACGAGGTGTCAGAAGAGGTGCCCATCGACGAGAGCGATCTGCGCATCGACACCTACCGTTCGTCGGGCGCGGGCGGCCAGCACGTGAACGTCACTGACTCTGCCGTGCGCATCACACACCTGCCCACCGGGATCGTCGTGGCTTGCCAGAACGAGCGGAGCCAGCACCAGAACAAGGACCGGGCGATGCAGATGCTGGCGGCCAAGCTGGCCGACCTGCAGCGGCAGGAGCGGGAGGCCGAAGTCGCGGCCCTCGCGGGCGAGCAGCGCGACGTGGCGTGGGGCAGCCAGATCCGCTCGTACGTGCTGCACCCGTACCAGCAGGTCAAGGATCTGCGGACCGGCATGGAGATCGGCAACGTCGACGCCGTGCTCGACGGCGACCTCAGCGGCCTCATGGAGGCCTACCTGCGCTGGCAGCGTTCCCAGCAGGGAGCCAGCAGCCAAGACTGAGTGCGACGGGTGACCGGGCTGCGGCGGGCCGCTGGCGTACCTTTGGATTCAGCTTGTTCTCATCTGAACCTGCTGACATCTCGCACGTGGTGCTCGCACACGAGCGACTTCGGCAGGCAACACCCGGCTCCACAACTGCAGGGCGCGCATGATCCGCTTCGACAACGTCACGAAGATCTACAAGGGAGAGACGCGGGCGGTCAACGGGGTGACGCTCAACATCGAGAAGGGCGAGTTTGTCTTCCTCGTGGGACCGTCGGGCTCGGGCAAGTCCACGATGCTGCGCCTCATGACCTGCGAGGAGAAGGTCACCGCCGGCGACATCCACGTGGCCGGCAAGGACTTGTCCAAGCTGAACAGCTGGCGCGTGCCGTACCTGCGACGAAACATCGGCTCGGTCTTCCAAGACTTCAAGCTGCTGCCGAACAAGACCGTCTATCAGAACGTGGCCTTCGCGCTCGAGGTCATCGGCCGCCCCGAGAACGTCATCCGTACGCAGGTGCCCGCCATCTTGGAGCTGGTGGGCCTGGAGGACAAGCACCGGCGGTTTCCCGACGAGCTGTCGGGTGGCGAGCAGCAGCGTGTGAGCATCGCCCGGGCATTCGTGAACCGGCCCCTGATCCTGCTGGCTGACGAGCCCACCGGAAACCTCGACCCCGACACCTCAGAGGAGCTCACGTCGCTGCTGGACCGGATCAATCGCACGGGCACCACCGTGGTCATGGCCACGCACGACCGGACGATCGTGGACAGCATGCGGCGCCGAGTGATCGCGCTGCGTCACGGCGAGCTCGTGCGTGATGAGCAGCGCGGCGCGTACGGCAGCGAGACCGATTCGCCAGAGGCGCTCGGGGTCCATCCTGTCGATGGGGCGAGTCCGTGAGTCGGATCCGCTACTTCGCGCGGGAGACCTGGACCAACATCCGGCGCAATCTCACGCTCACGTTTGCTGCGATTCTCACGGTCGCCGTCGGCGTGATGCTGGTGGGAATGGGGCTCATGGCGGGCTACGCCAGCGGGAACGCGCTCGATCGCTGGGAGGGCGGCGTCCAGTTCGAGGTATTTCTGAATCCCCAGATCGACCCCAGCCAGCTCGATGCGCTCGGCATCGAGCTGCAGACCCACCCCGAGATCGACCGCATCGAGTTCTTCAGCGCCGAGGAGGCCTACGCGCTGGTGTCCCAGCAGATGGCCGACCAGCCCGAGCTGCTTGCCCAGGTGTCGCCCGAGGCGCTGCCCGCGTCGTACCGCGTGGTGCCCCGATCGGTCGAGGCAGAGCTGATCGAATCGCTGGCCGCCCAGTTCCGCCAGCGGCCCGGCGTGATGTCGGTCCAGACAGGCCGAGAAGAGGTCGACGCCATTCGCACCTGGTTCACGTCGTTCCAGGGCATCGTGCTGCTGCTGTCGATCGTGCTGTCGGGCGCCAGCGTCATGCTCATCTTCAACTCGATCCGCGTGGCGATGTTCGCCCGCCGGCGCGAGATCGAGGTCATGAAGCTGGTCGGCGCCACGAACAGCTTCATCCGGTTCCCGTTCATGCTCGAAGGCATGCTGCACGGCCTCATCGGCGGCATCATCGGGGCGATTGCCGCGGGAGCACTGCGAGGTCACGTGGAGGGCCTGTTCTCGCGCTCGGACATCCTGGCGTTCTTCCGGTCATTCGTGGTCACGTCCGATCAGTTCACGACCGTGGTGATCGTCACGGTGATCGCCGGTGTGCTCGTGGGGATGATCGGCTCGGCGTTCGCAGCCAGCCGCTTCCTGGACGTGTAGCTGGGCCCGAACTCCACTGGCCGCTCGACGTTGGGAGCGGCTGGGCGTGTAGAAAAGCCGCCGACACCGCCGTCCGCCACCCGGACGGCCATTGCTTGAGGGGGCGTTGTGCCGCAGTTTGAGACGATCCTGTACGAGGTTGACGACCGCGTCGCCACCATCACGCTGAATCGCCCCGAGCGCCTGAACGCGTTCAACAGCCAGATGCTGCGTGATGTGATGGACGCCATCGATCTGGTCGATGCCGACGACGACGTCCGGGCGGTGATCTTCACCGGCGCCGGCCGTGGCTACTGCGCCGGGGCCGACCTGAGCGGGGGCGCTGACACCTTCGACTTCGACAGCCAATCAGATGAACGCAAGGCCGAGCGCGCCTCCGAGCGGGGCGAGGGCGGCGACCTGGCGTGGATGCGCGACGGCGGCGGGCTGCTCACGCTGCGCCTGTACGAGTGCAACAAGCCGCTGATCGCTGCGATCAACGGACCAGCGGTCGGCGTGGGCGTCACGATGACGCTGCCGATGGACATCCGCCTGGCGTCCAGCAAGGCCCGCATCGGGTTCGTGTTCGCCCGCCGCGGCGTGGTGCCCGAGGCCTGCTCGTCGTACTTCTTGCCGCGCGTGGTCGGCCTGTCGCGGGCACTGGAGTGGTGCTTCAGCGGCCGTGTCTTCGATGCCGACGAGGCGCTCGAAGGGGGACTGGTACGCAGCCTCCACGAGCCTGATGACCTGCTGCCGGCGGCCCGGGCGATTGCGGCCGAGATCGCCGAGAACACGTCGGCCATCTCGGTGACGGTGATCCGCCACATGCTGTGGCGCATGCTCGCAGCCGACCACCCGATGGAGGCCCACAAGATCGACTCCCGGGGGATCTTCCACCTTGGGCGGGGCGCCGACGCTCACGAGGGCGTTGCGTCGTTCCTCGAGAAGCGGCCGCCGGAATTCTCGCTGCGCCCCACCCAGGACCTGCCCGAGTACTTCCCCTGGTGGGATGAGCCCGAATTCAGCTAGCAGATGCTGAGCCGGGGTCGTCGCCCCAGCCGGTGAGCGCGATGCCGGCAGCGCAGGCGGCGACCGCGAGCCCGAAGGCGGGACCGAAGCTGTCGAACCAGTCGGCCGTCGCACCGCCGAGCTGCGGTCCTGCGGCCAAGCCGAGGCCGAACAGGATCGTGGCCACTCCGTAGGCAGCGCCGAATTCGTCGCCGGAGAGGCTGTCGCTGACCCGGGCTGCGATCGAGGCGATGACGCCGGTGAACGAGGTGCCGAATATGAACGCCGCCGTCCACGCCAGTGCCTGCCCGCCAGCTTCGAGCAGGGGGTAGGCGGTCATGAAGACGGTGGAGATCATCGACACGCAGAACCCGATGGTCACGGTGCGCCGCCTGCCGAGGCGATCCGCTGAGCGTCCGAAGATCGGCCCGCCGGCGATGCTGCCGACGCCGATCAATGAGAAGGCAATCGTGGCGTCCCGCGCGTCGAAGAGGTCGGCGTATCCCTCGAGATGGGCCACGATGAACGTGAGCACTGTCGTGACGACGAAGGCGTGCAGCGTGTAGGCGGTGATCAGCCGGCCGGCCTGGGGCACCTTGGCGAGCGCGGCGCGGGCACCTGCGAAGCCGGTGTGACCAGGCGTGCGTGACCATCTGCGTACGGCGACGGTGAGAGCGATCAATGCTGCGGCGCCGATGACGAGCTCGATCCGGTACACGTTGCGCGGATGGCTGAGGTCTGCCGCGACCAGCGCAGCCTCGCCGCTTGGGGTGCCGTCTGTACGGCTCAGGAACGCGTCGATGGCCGCCGCGGCCACCATGCCGCTGCCGACGCCGCCGGTCATCCAGCCGGCTGCAGCACCCCGGCGCTCGGGCCCCAGCAGCTCTGCGGCGAGCCCAGGGGTGCCCACCCACACACCAGCCGCGCAGAAGCCCGTCAATGCCAGCGCGAAGGCCGCGACGCCGACATTCGGGCTCCATGCCAGCAGGGCCAAGCCGGCCACGTTGCCGGCAAGGCCGATCCGCACGGCTCCGCTCAGGCCCGTGCGTCCCACCGTGAGCGCAACCACCAGCGAGCCCACCACGTACAGCAGCAGGTTCAGCGAGCTGAGCGCGCTGGCGACGGTGTTGGACAGGCTGAACCCGTCGCGCATGTCGGCGTAGAGCAGCGAATAGGTGAATCGGCCGAACGACTGCGACACCGCCGCCGACGCCGCCAGCGTCAGCAGCGTGCCGATCCGGCGTGTGCGGCTGAACCCGTCGGCGTGGGCCACTGAGGTCATGAACAGCCCGGTTTCTGTCTCATGGCGCGACGAAGGCAATTCCCGGCGCGCACAGTCGTGGGCGGATCAGTCGTGCGGCCAGGTGACTGCTGGCAGCGGGGGACGCTGGCGGTAGATCGTCTCTGTCGTGATGACCCGTCGAGGCGAGCGTTCGGTGTCGGCGAACTTCGCCACATCGGCACGGATGACCTCGCGATCGTGGTCGTCTCCGAAGAAGCGTTCACGCATGTCGTCGAGAGAGGCGAACGCGACCAGGGCGAAGCCGTCATAGGACGGGCCGTTGAGGGTGGCCACAACGCTGAGCTGGGTGTAGTCCCACATGCCGGGGTGATGGCGCAGCGCCAGCGGAACGTGGGTGTCGCGCCAGTGGCTGTCGCCCTGCGCGTGGGTCAGCCGGGGGTGGTGGACCATGGGGAAGATGGCGGTGAGTCCCGGCGAGGCAGTGCCCGGGTCGGACCCCAGCGGGCGCTCGCGGATGACGCGTGAGAACGCCAGGTAGGTGCCGACCGCCGCCGCTGGCGTCAGCAGGTCCGGATCATCGGTCATTGCCCGCACCAGCGTGCGGAAGGGGAACTCACGACGGTCGTCCGGGTCGGCGGTGTAGCACACGCCGCCGACGCTGGCCGCTGCGGTTGCTGCGGCATCCGGATCGTTTCCCGTGACGACGAGCTCGTGCATGCCAGCACGCTAGTGCTGGGCATCAAGCGCAGTGCGACCCTGATGACGCGCGGACGGTGAGCCGGCTCGCCCGGCAGGATGGGGGCGTGCTTGAGATGGACGAGGCCCGTTTTGCCGACCTGGTGGAGCAGGCGCTCGAAGACATTCCGGATGCGCTGCGCTCGCTGATGGACAACGTCGCCATCTTCGTGGAGGACCGAGGGGAAGATCCGGACCTGCTCGGCGTGTATGAGGGCATCCCGCTGACCGAGCGCCACGACTACGGCGGCCTGGCGATGCCCGACAGCATCGTCATCTACCGGCTGCCGATCCTGGAGATGTGCGAGACGGCCGACGATGTCGTCGAAGAAGTGCTGGTGACGGTTGTGCACGAGATTGCGCACCACTTCGGCATCGACGACGACCGGCTGCACGAGCTCGGCTGGGACTGATCGAATCCTCAGGAGTCACAAGCGGCCGAGGCCGAGATCGAGGCGGCCGCGGGCAACGTTCGCGGCCAGCACCTCGGTGGGTCCCTCTGCCAAGCGCAGGGCGCGCACGCGCCGCAAGATGTCGGCCAGTGGGTGGCCGTCCACCAGCGCCGTTCCGCCGACGAGCTGCACGGCGTCGTCGCAGATCCGGCTGAGCGTCTCGGTGGCCAGCGACTTGGCTGCCATCACCTCGTTGACGGCGTTTTCGCCGGCATCGAGCAGGCGTGCGGTGCGGTAGAGCGCGCTGCGAGCCGCGTAGGCGGCGATCCGCATGTCTCCCAGCGTCGCCCGCTCCAGATCGGTGCCGACCCGCGCCGGTTCGTCTGTCGAGCCGCGCCGTCCCGCCCGTTCCACCAGCGTCTGCTCCACGAGGTCGATCGCGAATCGGCACTGGCCGATGCAATCGGCCGCAATCGCCATGCGCGTGGCGTTGATCTGGCTCATCGCTCGTCGCAGGCCACCCCCAGCCTCGCCGATGACATGTGTGTCGGGCACGCGCACGTCAGCGAACGTGAACGCAGCATGGTGGCTGCCGTCGAGGGTGCCGAATCGCTGCTTGAGCGTCACGCCCGCCCGGTCGGTCTCGATGAGCACCATCGCAGGGCCGACCCCTTCCACCTCCACCAGCGCGTTGATGAAGTCGGCGTCAGCGCCCCCCGTCACGTATGACTTCGCTCCGTTGACCACCAATTCGTCGCCGTCACGCCGTGCCCAAGTGTGGCGCGGGGCGTTGGCAGGCTCGGTGAACCCGAAACCGCTGCGCAGCTCCCCGGCGAGATACGGCAGCAAGAACTGGCTGCGCAACGGCTCGCCGATATCGGCGAGCACGCCCGGCGAGGGCCCGAAAACACCCGGCAGGTGAGTCACATTGCGGCTGCCGAGCGTGTCACGCACGACGACCAGCGCCAGCGCGCCGGCCTCAGTGCCGCCGACCGGCACCGGTTGGGTCATGCCGAACACCCCAGCCGACTTGGATGCCTCCCGCACCGCCACTCCGACGTCGCCCGCGTCGACCCGGACCGACAGCGCCACCAGTTCGTCAGCCAGACGCTCGGCGGTGCGCAGCACCTCGGCGTGCTCGGTGTCCAAGAATTCAGGCATCTCGGGCGCGTGCCTCCGAGTTCAGCTCAGGTTGCGGTCGAAGAGATCGGCAAGCCGCTCGTAGTGCAGTTCGGCACCCTCGGGCGAGAAGCAGTAGCGCTCGGGGAAGACGAAGCCGTGCTCGGTGCCGGGATAGGTCTCGACGGTGTGCTGCACGTCGATGGTGGGCAAGTGGGCCTTCAGTGCTGCCGTTTCCTCTTCACTGACGTAGACGTCGTTCTCGGCGACGCCGAAGTAGAGCTCACCGGACACGTCTCCAAGCTTGAGATGCGGCGAGTCGCCTTCGTCGGTCACGATGCCCGCGCCGTACAGCGATGCGGCTGCGGCGAACCGATCCGGATATGCGCCGGCTGCGGCCATCACGAGCCGCCCGCCCATGCAGTAGCCGACGCCGCCGATCCGGCCGGCGTCGATGCCGTCTTGACGCTCGAGCCAGCCCAAGATGACGCCGGTGTCAGCGATGATGCGCGGGTTGGTGATGTTCCCGGCGAGTTCCATCATGAATTCACGCACGGGCAGGTAGTCGTCGTCGCCGAGCCGGTTGGCGTCGATGTCGACATGTCGCGCCAGTCGGTAGAACGAGTTCGGCAACACGACCACGTAGCCCATTGCCGCGATGCGCTCGGCAATGCCCACCAGCTCAGGTCGGATTCCCGACGCCGGCATGTACACGATCACAGCCTGCAGAGTCCCGTCCCGCTCGGGCGTGATCACATGGCAGTTCATGGTGCCGTCTGCCGTGGTCAAGTCAATCTCGGCAACCGTGGCGGCGTAGTTCTGATTCGGCATCTCACTCATCCTCGGGACTCGAGCTGCGTGACGGCGCGCTGCCGCCCGAGACGGTAGTTGCGGAAGGCGCGCCGCGGCCTAAACCGTGTGGCTGTGGACCCAGTCGACGATGAGGTCGGCGGCTTCGGCTCGCGCGCCGGCGGGTTCCGTCAGGTAGTGGTCGCCCGAGATGGAGTGCACCGGCACGTCCGGCGCACCGGGCCGGCCGCGCAGTGCGTTGACGATCTTGGCGGTGTCGGACGAGAAGATGCCGGTATCGGCATCGGCGTCGATGACGATTGCCGGCAAATGGATGTGCTGCGCTTGGTCGGTGCTGCACTGCGAGTCGGCGAGGCTCCACATCGACAGCCAGGTCCGCAGGGAGCTCACCGTCCCGACGCCGAAGATCCCGTAGTTGGCCCGGCGCGGATCGCCGAGGTAGCAGCCGGGCACGACGCGCCGGCTGGGGTCGATCGAGCCGTCCAGCATGCGCAGGTCTGCCCACAGTCGCGGCACCACGAACAGGCGCTCGCGGTGCCCTGCTGCCGCGAGCCGGTCCAGCTCGCTCCTGCACCAGGCGGTGATGCGTTCGTTGCGGGCCCGCTGGGCACGCCGGTACACCGTGATGAATTCAGCGTCGAACGGCGGCTGCCGCTCCGCGCCGAACGGGTCGAGGGTGGGGTCGACGCTGAGCGGATCGTTCTCGTCGGTGACCGACGGGTCCATCCAGTTGGTCAGCACCTCAGCGCGGCCGGTGTGCGCCACGATCGAGACGTACAGGTCGCCTCCCGCTAGATCCTCGATCGCCGGGTGCAACCCTCGCCGGCTGTACTCCGGCACCAGGTTGGGCGCCGTGGCCTGCGCTTGGTAGGTGGCCATCAGCGAGCCCCCGCCGCTGTTGCCCAGCAGCACCACGCAGTCGACGCCCTGGCTGCGCAGCCAGCGGACGCCTACGTCGATGTCGGCCAGCGCCAGATCGGCCAGGAAGTAGGGCTCGGCCCCTCTGAAGCGGGTGTTCCAGCCGAGAAAGCCCAGGCCCCGCTCGGCGATGTAGCTGGCCAGGTAGTGCTCGCTGAAATCGATGTTGTAGTGGGTCGCTATGAGCGCGGTACGGGGCTCGTGCCCATCGGGCCGGTGGTACACGCCTTGGCAGGGATGCCCGCCCACGCCCGATCGGGGGGCGCTGGCACTCGGCAGCGCGACGAACTCGCGGGTGATGCCCATCTGTCAGCCGGCCCGGAGCTCAGGCCGATGCGTCGGCGGGGATGGGGGAGCGCATCACTTCCAGCGCCTCGGCGGGATCGGGCTCGATGCCGGTGGTGTCCCGGCAGAGCTCCACCATGATCCCATTCGGGTCGACGAAGTAGAGCGAGTGGCACCAGCCATGGTCCACTTCCATCAGCGGCTCGATGTCGGCGGCAGCCATGCGCTCGCGGGCAGCCTCTTGCTGCTCTGGCGTCGCCCGAACGGCGACGTGATTGACCCACACCGGCAGCCCCACCGTTGCGCTGAGATCGGTGCTGTAGTCGGCCTGTTCACCCATGTTCTGGATGTAGAAGAAGGCAATGCACTCGCCATCGCCGATGTCGTAGAAGACGTGCTTGATGTGGCCTGTCGGCCCGCCGTCGGGGTGCGGGCGCTCGGCGTGCTCGGCGTGCACCAGCGGGAAACCCATCAAGTCCTCGTAGAAGCGGTGTGTCGCCTCGAGGTCCCGTGTTGCGTAGGCGACGTGGTGAAGTCCCATGGCTCCCCCTGCTGCAGAATTCACCGCAAGGCTCTCACATTCCAGCAGGCCGATTCGTCCGTGCGCCGGGCGAGGTGCGCTAGTTGAGCCCGAAGCTCGCCACATTCAGGTACTCGCCCCATGGAGCTGCTTCGACCAAGCTGATCTCGGTGACCTCGAACGTCTCACTGAGGCATGGCCAGTCGACTGATGGCCGCCTCTTGCGGAAGCGGGCGATGGTGAGGTGCCCCACGAAGGGGTGATCCGGCGGCGGGTCGCCGATGTAGCGCGTGCAGTCGATGACCGACGCGGCGAGCTCGTCGGCGCCCGCGGCGGGAAGCATGAGCACGCCCCGACCCAGTTGCTCCGGCGCCGGTCCGAGCGTTACCGATGTCTCGCCGAATGACTGTACGCCGAGGGTGCTGAGCGCTTCGCCGGTGTCGCATTCGCCGAGGAACCGGATCGTGATGTGCAAGCGGTGTGGCTTGGTCCAGCTGACACCTGGCTCGGATGGTCTCGGCAGATCAGCCAGTTCGTCGACGACGGAGGCGGGCGGCCAGACGGCGACGAACAGGCGCGGCACGGCGCGAACCTAGCGGTGTGTCTCGGCCGTGCTGGAGACACTGGGTCCCAGGCTCGATGCCGCTCCGGAGCCGGCGCGGAGGCGGGTTACGCTCGCAGGGGTGATCCTGGTACTGCGCCGAGCGGCGCTGATCGCTGCCTCGTGCGCCATAGGTGCGAGCCTGCTCGCCAGCTGCAGGAGCGACAGCGACGAGACACCTCAGACCGTGGCGCAGGACGCAGCCACGACGACAGCCACACCAGTAGTCGCATCGACTGCAGCTACGACGACGGAAGCGCCGGTCTCGAGCGACACCACCGTCCCCGCAACCACTGATGTCGCGGCCGCAGACGCCGCCTCCGAGCAGGTCGAAACGCAGGCTCAGACCGGGCAGGGGGTCGGCGACGAGGTCGAGGAGATCGAGGAGATCGAAGAGGTCGAGGAAGTCGAAGAGGTCGAGGAAGTCGAAGAGGTCGAGGA
>VYDH01000016.1:206753-210052 GCA_009843525.1 Acidimicrobiales bacterium
TCGAAGAGGTCGAGGAAGTCGAAGAGGTCGAGGAAGTCGAAGAGGTCGAGGAGATCGAGGAAGTCGAAGAGGTCGAGGAAGTCGAGGAGATCGACGAAGTCGAGGAAGTCGAGGAAGTCGAGGAGATCGAGGAGATCGGAGAGGTCGAGGAAGTCGAGGAAGCGGTCATCGAACCCGAGCCGACGGAAGATCGACCCAAGGTGCTCGCGTTGGCGGTGCCGCAGCTCGACGGCACCACTTTCGACGTGGCGGCACTCGCCGGCCGCGACGTTCTGGTCTGGTTCTGGGCGCCCTGGTGACCGAACTGCCAGCGAGAGGCGCCTGCGGTCGCAGCGCTGAAGACGCAACACGGAGGCAACTTGGCCCTCGTCAGCGTCGGGGGACATGACACCTCATCGGCCATCGCACGCTTCGTGAGCTCCTACGGACTCGGCCACATGCCGAACTTGCCCGATACCGAGGATCAGCTCGCCAGAGCGCTCGGCGTCAGCTATCACCCTCGCTGGCTGCTGATCCGCGCCGACGGCACTGAGCAGGCAGGCGGCGGAGCGATCCCCGATGCAGTCGTGACCGACGCGCTCACCCCCGGCTGATCGGGGAACGGCTAGCCGCCGCGGGCGTCGGCGAGAAGATCGCGCAGCAGCTCGGGCGGGTCGTCGGCCACCACGAGTGCTTCGCCGATCAGGGCGGCGTCGTAGCCGGCTTCGGTGATCGCTCGCATGGACGTGCCGCCGGGCACGCCGATGCCTGAAGCCGCAATCAGCAGTATCCGATCATCGATGTTCTCGAAACAGCGGCTGACCCGCACTGCCTTGTCGTAGTCGACAGTGAATTTGGTCGACTCGGGGTTGTCGCGCTGGTTGATGGCGATCATGTAGGCGCCGAGATCGACCGCCGTGTCCAGCTCGGCCTCGTCTCGGACCTCGGTGAGAACGTCCACGCCGAGCGACAGCGCCAGTTGCTGCATGGGCGGCAAAGCGGCCGGGTCGATGTCGGCGAGGATGACGAGCATCGCGTCGGCACCCATGGCGTGGCTGTCGCGCACGTCATCGAGCGTGCGCAGGAAGTCCTTGCGCAGCACCGGCAGACCCGTCACCGTCTTGGCGGCCTGCAAGTCCTCGGGGGAGCCGCCGAACCGCTCGCTCTCGGTCAGCACCGACAGGCACGCAGCCCCGCCCGCCTTGTACTCCGATGCCAGATCGGCTGCGTCGGCGGCGGCGTTCAGCGCTCCACGTGACGGCGAACGGCGCTTGATCTCGGCGATGACCGCGAGGCCTTCCCCTCGTAGCGCGGCGGCGAAGCGGTGGCCACCAGGGACGCCGTCCGGCTCGTCCTTGTCGACATCAGCAGTGCCTGCAGCCATGGGGACGATCTCACTCCGCGACACAAGACTCGGGTCTCGTTGGCCAGTGACTCTACGGGCATTGTGCAATGGTCGAGCCCTCAGTGAGCAGCGCCCGGCGCTCGGGCGCGGCCGCGCTCGCGGACCACAGACAGGCGTGAAAGAAATGACTTGGAGACCTGAACAATACTGAAATATATTGAAAAATCATGAACGATCGGCTCTCGAACGATGACGGCGGAGAGGTGCAGCGGCGTCAGCTCCGTGCCGCCGGGGTGCTGGTCGCATCCAATGCTCGACTGCGGCCCACTACGACGATGCTCGCCGATGACGAAGCAGGCGACACGGTCGCCGTCGCCACCCTGCTGCTCGACGTGACCCGCCCAGACTGCATCGATCGGGTCGTGAGCTGGCTGCGCGACACCGCAATTCTCCTAGAAACCCTCCGCGAACTCGAACGCTGAACATGTCCACGTTCGATGCCAGCGCAGCAGTAATACCTAGTTATACTCCCGGCATGAAGATCGCCGTCTCCATCCCCGACGATGTGTTCCAAGCCGCAGAGGAACTCGCAGCACAAGAGCGCTGCTCCCGATCGAGCCTGTACACGCGTGCGCTCAGGCGATTGCTGGCCGAGGTTCGGTATGACGAGATCACGGAACGGCTCAACGAGGTGTACAGCACTGAGTCCTCCGCGCTGGACCCTGTGCTGCAGGCCTTGCAAGCGCGCGCACTGTCGAGAGACACCTGATGCGTCGCGGCGACATCTGCTGGGCGGAGTTCAGAAAGCCCACTGGGTCGGAGCCCGGTTCGCGCCGACCAGTGGTCATTGTTTCCGATGACAATTTCAATCGCAGCCGCATCAACACCGTCATCGCCGTCGCCGTCACTACCAATCTCCGGCTCGCGGATATTCCAGGAAACGTGGCCTTGGCCGAGCCGGCTGCGGGTCTGGCGCACGACTCGGTGGTGAACGTCTCGCAGTTGGCCACGATCGACAAGACAGCGCTGTCGGAACCGGTCGGTGCCGCCGATGCTGACACCATGGAACGAATCGAGCGGGGGCTCTTGCTGGTACTGGGCCTGTCCTCCCCGCTGCAGCGCTGGTAGGGCCGTCGTCGGGAGGCTCCCGCATCCTGGTCGGCGGCGCGTGGTTTGCGGTGCCTGCTCGAAATCTGGCGATCGATGCTGGATCGCGACAGCTATCCACCCACCGACGGTGTAGTTGCTCCGGACATCTCGTCAAACTTGCAGGCATGACGCTTGGACAAACAGTGGCCGGCAGGGGCGATGGCACCTCTCGGGATTCAATTCACGACTCGTGGATTCGTTGTACAGATCTCTGGCTGACGTTGGGTGCGGTTGCCAGCGTGCCGTTGTTCATCCTTGAGAATCGCTTCGGTCCAACAGCCACCACTTCGGTTCAGATTGCGAACTGGGCGATTTGGGGAGCCTTCGCGATGGACTTCGGCGTACGTCTCGTGCTCACCGACTTGCCTGTGCGTCGCTACTTGCGGAAGTACTGGTTTGACGCGGCCCTGGTGTTTCTCGCGCTCATCCCGGTCGTGCGTCCTTTGCGAGTGCTGCGGAGTGCCCGGATACTTCGCCTGCTGCGACTGACAGCTGGCGCGGGCTTCATCCTGGCTCTGTGGCGAGGACGGGGGAGTCGAGCCTGGCGGGAACTGCGCGGCGGCAATGCACTTGTCGCCGTCGGGGCCCTTGTCGTTCTCGCACCCCTCAGCGTATGGCTGCTGGAACGAAGAGGCGATGGGCCCATCGACACTCTTGGGGAGGCTGTGTGGTGGGGCGCTGCGACTGTGACGACGGTGGGTTATGGCGATGTGGCGCCGGTCACATGGCTAGGGAGAGCCATCGCTATCGTGCTCATGCTCGCCGGTATCAGGGTGTGTCAGATGTTCTGTGTAAGCGGGGTGGTCGGTGGTGATGTTAGAGGCTG
>VYDH01000020.1 GCA_009843525.1 Acidimicrobiales bacterium
CACCGAACCGACTCTCTCAGACCACCCCCCTTACACAGAGAACCTGACACTCTCCGGCTGCTGGACTGGCCAGCGGCACGACCGCGAGCACTGCCGCGAACGTAAGCGACGCAAGCAGCGCCGCAGCGAGTCTCTTGGACATTGGTGGGTTCCCTCCGGGCGGAAGACTTGGCTATGTGTGTCAACTCACAACCGCGCCAGCCGCAGGGAGGGAACCCATGCAAAAAGTCGCCGCCTTCGCGGCTGGCACAGCCCAAAAGGGCGCTCGGTTGTGAGTTGACGGGCGCGACTCTCGCGCGTTTCGCGTTGCCGTGCAAGAGAACGAACGCGCGCGCTGCTAGTGGTCGGTGCTGAGCAGTCCGGTGATGGCTAGGGCGTGGTGTGTGTCGGTGCCGCTTTCGACGAGATGGCGGAATGCTTGGGCGCGTCCGGCGATGTCGAGCGGGTACCGGTCGAAATGCAGGGTGTAGTCGGCTTCGAGCTTCACGGTGAGTTCGGCTTCGAGCAGCGCCGCCAGCGGCAGCACCGTGCCCATATGCCAGCGCCTCGCGCTGGGCGGTGCCGTCGGCGTCGGCGTCGGTGAACAGGCTCACGTTGCTGCCACACGCCGCGACCATCCGCTCGAAGCTGTCGCGTGCCGCTGCGACCACTTCGGCGGGAGGCTTCGGGCCGAGCCGTGCGGGCTCCCAGTCGCGTCGCGGTGCCGCTGTCGGCCCGGTGCCCCATCCGGCCGTCGTGCTGGGCTCCGTCACGGCTCGGCCTCTTGCGCCCTTGATGTCGGCTTGCAAGCCAGCGAGCGGGTTCGTTTCGTCGTCGCCCTCAGCCGTCGCGTCGTCGGGCACGGGCAGCAGATGAGCGAGCGGCCCGGCGGCTTCGTCGCCCAGCGAGTGCTCGGTCTCAGCGCCCAGCTTCGCGGTCAGCGACGCGAAGTCGGCCGGTCCCTGCCCCGTCCACGGCGTCGCCGTCGAGACGCCCCACGGCAGCCACACCACGGCCGACCACGGCAGCCATTCGGTACGGCTGCCAGACGGCCCGTAATCGCTCGCTAAGACGTGCCACGACTCGGGCCGGGCAAGTCGGGCCTACCTAGTGCCATTAGGAGGCCGCGCCAGTAGGTACTTGTCGCCCACGGCTCGCTCCAGGGCCGGCGACACGGCCAAGAGGGCGTCCCGCAGCCGGTTCGCGCACCGGGTGGCGTCAGCGGCAAGGTCGGCGTCTCGGCCGTTGAGGACCCCCAGCCGCGCCAGCAGCTCGTCTGTGGGCTCGACCCAGTTCAGCCGGTCGGCGTTGCGGGCGGCGTAATCGGCGAGCACGAACGCGTCCTTGGGGTCGGTCTTGGCCGCCCCCGCATACAGATCAGCAGCCCGGCGCATCACCAGCCCCGACACATACGCCACCGGCACCTGCCGGCGGGCGGCTGTCTCGATCAGCAGCGCCGCCGCCGAGCCGGTCGTGTCGATCACCAGCCCCACAGCGCCGTGCGTCCCGGCGTCGTCGATCAACGCCACGATCGCAGCCTCGTCGTTGAGCACGCCACGCCCGAACAGCTCGGCGCCGTCGGCTCCCACGCCACCAGCTCCCGGCGCCCGCGCCTCAACCACTTTACGACCAGCCCCCAAAGAGCATGTCCCTGTCAGAGGTCACACAGCACCCCACCCCAGCCGGCGGCAACACCCCCCAGGCCATCAAAATGACAAGGGGCCACAGCCCTACCCGCCAGAGCGAGCAACCAGCCCCAACGCTGCCACGCCGAGACCACCCAACAACGTAAAGGGGGTCCCTGCGTGTGGCCGAGGCTGCACGTGGCGCGAGGTGGCAGAGTTCTCGCCATGACATCACCCGGATCAGTCACCTTCGGACTGCTGCTGCCCTCGCGAGAGCTGGCGATGTATCCGCCGCACGACGGCGATCCCCGCCGACTTGTCCATTGGGCCGTGCGAGCGGAAGAGCTTGGCTTCGACGCCGTGTGGATCGGCGATTCCTTGCTTGCCAAGCCGAGAGCGGAGCCGCTCTCGGTGCTGGCGGGCGTAGCGACGGCCACCGAGCGCGTCGATGTCGGCACGGCGGTGCTGCTGGCCTCGACGCGCAACGCGGCTCAGCTCGCCCAGCAGGCCGCCACCGTGAATGCGCTGTCGGGCGGCAGGCTCATCTTGGGCGTCGGCGCAGGTCCACCCGGGGCAGAGGTCAACGCCGACTTCGATCTGGTCGGCGCCGATTACCACCGGCGAGGCACCCGCATGATGGAAGTGGTCCATCATGCCCGTGAGCTCTGGCGCGCCGAAGGCACACTCACCCAACAGCAACTGCAGCCGGTGTGTGCAACCGAGGGCGGGCCGCGTCTGTGGCTGGGAGGCTCAGGCCCGCGCGGGCTTGAGCGTGCAGGCCAGCACTTCGACGGCTGGTTCCCGACCGCCCCCTCGCTAGACGCATTCGCTGAGCAGCTCGCCATCGTGCGAGCACATGCTGCTGACGCAGGCCGCGACCCGGCGTCGATCACTGCCGCGGCGTACCTGACGGTCAACATCGGCGAGCCGGAAACCGCAGCCGCCGAGGTGGCCGAGCACTCGAAGCTCTATTACGGCGTAGAGATTGAAGTGCTGCGGCGCGTAATGGGTACGTACTCGGGCACTCCTGCCGAGGTCGCCACATGGCTGCAGAGCTACATCGACACTGGCTGCGAGCACATCTGCATCCGCTTGGCCTCGTCAGACGTGGACACCCAGCTCGACCGCCTCGTCGACGTGCTGGCCGAGCTCCTTCGTCGGTAGCTCTGTGTAGAGGGGCATTGCTGATCCCTTCCGAGGAGGATGGCAACCATCTGCTAGCTTCCGTCTCGCGATTGTTAGGCATCGAACAGGAGACGACATGAAGAAGAAATTGGCAGCGGTATTCGCTTTGGCCTTTCTGCTGTTGGCCTTGGTTGATCCCGCCGGTGCGCAGAGCGAGGCGGAACCCAGCTCGTCGACCGATAGTGAACAGCCATCAGAGCAGCCGTCAGCATCAGATTCGAAGCAAGCAAAGAAGGAATTCAAGAAATATCTGCGTGTTCTCAATAAGGACGCGGCATCCTTGGCCAGCCAGAGTGCAGATGGCGAGCAAGATGAGATTGAATTCTACTGTTGCCATCTTGAGCCTAGGCACTATGACAACGCCACCGACTGCACGACTAAGGCGGACAATCCGCATATATCGACCAGCCGACGACGTTCAGGGCGCGGCAACTATATCAAGGGGAATGGGACGGTCGAGTGTGGACGTCAGGTTCCCTACATCCGTATAGCAGTCAAGCTGCAGACACAACGATGGTGGGGGACTTGGCAAGGTGCTACAGGGTGGGCCATTAAGGGCAAGGCCAACAAAAGCCAATGGTACCACTCCGCTGAACTCAAGTTTACTAATCACCAAGGCCGCTTTCGGACCTTGGTCGCCAGCGAGGTGCAGTTGGGGAACGGCGACAGTCATTACGCTAAGGCGCTCTCCCGCCATGTGAAGATCACGAACTCAGACTGAGATATTCTGGCTAAGTCGACAGTCAGTTCTTGTCCGTACCTGTTCTGCTGCCGTGTGGATGCTACTGACGCTGCCACTCACAACAACGAATTCGATGCAGGCCAAATGATTGGGCTAGGTGACTATGTCGTTCGTCTATTGTAGCAGCCTGATAGATGAATGGGATCCGACCCACCGTCAGATCGATGATGGGGCACTCGCCGTCGCTACCGACGATGGCGGTGAGGGGCGCATTGACCCCGTCTGGTCAGCACCTATCATTGAGCGATTGATCCATAATGGCCATGATGAGACAGTGGAACTGTCTTACCCCAGCTGGCTGGCCTTCCTGAATTGTTCTGTTGATTGCGTCGCTTGTTGGCCCGATCTTCGGGAAATCAATGTTCCGCGTGAGGTCGCCAGAGGTGGTGGCCTTGGACGACTCCTTGGACGGCTCGTTGGGAGGCATGCGTCGAGTGACTCGGCCACGAGGAATTTCAAGACTGATGTGCTGACTGCCGTTGAGTTGTTCCAAGCTCTGGCAGCGTGGCGGGATCCCAACCTGACGTCGGTCCTCTATGAGCGTCACGGCGTGCAGAGCATAGATTGGGCGCGCAGTGTTGCATGCGTGAGTTGCCCCGCCATTTGGATTGTCACAGATCCAGAGCTTCCATTGACGCTGATCAGCGACAGATCTGGAATGTACGAAGCCCTAGAGGCGCAGCGCCGTCTTCGTCCGGAGTCCAACTCCACAGCGATTGTACGTAATGCGCAGCACATGACTATTGACGAGTGCATCGCGGCGCTTTACTCAGGAAGAGATATTGACTGGATGCCATGAAGCGGCGCAGAGAGCAAGGCCGATTGCCTCTTGAATTGGTCGTCCTCATGCTGATTCTGCTGCCCATGAGTTGCAGCGAATCATCGAAACTCACGAATGGCGGTGACGTCCGCAGCTTAGCTTCAGCGGTGCCGTCGACAGCGGACGCATATTCGCCAGTACCAATCCTGATTGCGATGGCGTCATCTGGGCGACGATGTGAAGCAAGGCTGCTGGAGGCAGCTTGGAGTTACCCGACAAAGTACATCCGACCGCTTGAGCCGCCTGAAGCTCAGAGTTTCCCTACGTGTGCTCTTGCTGAAGCCCCTGAGGTTGCTAGCGCCAATGGTCTCGATGAGCTTGAGTTGCGGTTTGACGGCGGTGACACATTGCCTGATGTGATCGACATTTCGTGGTTTACACGTGTTCCTGAATCGGAGGCTGATGTGTTTCACGTAACCCAGTGCGCGGTAGCCGTCAATGAGTGTCGTATAGCTACTGATCGAAACGCCGTAGTTGTCAAACCGCCGACTGAAGCAGCGAAAGCGGGAGTATGGGCCTTGTGGTTCACGCCCGAGGGTGTGGAAATCGGTCCGGATGACCATGATGCCTTTAACACCGCATTTTGGGGAGTGAGCTTGAGATGACCCAAGCGCTCTGCTCTCGATCCAAGATGGATCTATAGCGGTCGTGAGGAACCTCGATGGATGAATTGGGTGCGACGACGCCGGGACTGGTGTGCTCGCATCACCATCTCTACTCGGCGCTCGCCAGAGGCATGCCGGCCCCGCCGCGCACGCCCGGAGGCTTCGCTGAGATCCTTGAGCTGGTCTGGTGGCGACTCGACCGGGCACTCGACTTGGGAATGCTGGAGTGGTCAGCGAAGCTGGGCGCGCTGGAGGCGCTGGAGACTGGCTGCACGGCGATCGTCGATCATCATGAATCGCCCAATGCCATCGAGGGATCGCTGGATGTGATCGCTAGGGCCTGCGCCGAGGTCGGCGTGCGGGTCAGCTGCTGCTACGGCGTCACCGATCGGCACGGCACGGAGGGGGCTAGGTGGGGACTGGCGGAGAACGACCGGTTTCTTGCGGCGGGCGGGCGCGGATACGTCGGCGTTCATGCAGCTTTCACCTGCACCGATGACACGCTGGCCGCGGCCGCCGATCTGGCTGGCCGCCACGACGTCGGCGTGCACATTCACGTGGCCGAGGGCCCGCCCGACGCCGATGCAGCGGAGAGGCTGGCCGGCCTCACCGACGAGCGCTGGCTGCTCATCCACGGCGTGCACCTGCAGGACGACCACGGGCTCCGCGGTACCGTCGTGCATAACCCCCGTTCCAACATGAACAACGCGGTCGGCTACGCCGATCCCCTGCGCTTCGCCGCCACGAACCCGATCGCTCTGGGCACCGACGGCATCGGCGCGGACATGTTCGACGAGTTCCGGGTGGCCTACGCCCGGCTGCGCGAGCACGACGTCACCGCCTCGCCGGATCCGCCGTGGGAGTGGCTCGCGCAGGGCTGGGAGCTGATGCCCGAGGCTCGCGACGACACGGTGCACTGGTCGTACCCCAGTGCCGATCCGTGGCATCTCGCCTACACGCCCGGCGTGCACCCTCTCGACATCACGATCGACGGTGAGCCGGTGCTGGCCGGCGGCATCGCGACGCGTGTTGACGCCGCTGAGGTGCGGGCCAAGGCAGCTGAGCAGGCTCAGCGGCTGTTCGCGGCGCTCGACGAGCTCGACTGAGACCGAACTCGATGGAAACACTGGATTGGGGAGGTCAGCAATGAGTGCTCTGGTCAACCGGAACCCGCTGTTCGACGGACGCAACTGGCCGGCAGTGCCGCCGGAGGTGATGGCGTTTCACCGCCGGCTGCCTGCGTATGCACCGACGCTGGTCGTCGATGCTCCCCGGCTGGCCGACAGTCTCGGCGTGGGGCGGGTGCTGGTGAAAGCCGAGACGCAGCGCATGGGCCTGCCGTCGTTCAAGATCTTGGGCGCATCGTGGGCGTCGTACCGCGCCATCTGCGAGCACATCGGCGGCGAGCCGCCGCCGTGGGCGAACATCAATGAGCTGGCGGCCAGCTTGGCCCAATTGAGGCCCATGACCCTGGCCGCGGCAACTGACGGCAACCACGGCCGGGCGGTCGCGTTCATGGCGCGCCTGCTGGGATTCGACGCGCACATCCTGGTGCCGGACGGCACATCGGAGGCTCGGATCGCCGCCATCGAGGGCGAGAGCGCGGCCGTGACCGTCGTGGACGGCACGTACGACGACGCCATCGAACAGAGTGCCGAGATGGCCGGCGATCGCTGCCTGGTTGTGTCCGACACCTCGTGGCCGGGGTACGAGACGATCCCCGCCAACGTTGCCGAGGGCTACACGACGATCTTTGCCGAGGTCGACGACGCGCTCGCCGCCAACGGCATCGCACCGCCCGATCTGGTCGCTGTGCCCGTCGGCGTCGGTGCATTCATGGCCGCTGCGGTCACTCACTTCCGCAGTGGCGCTCATCGTCCGGTGCTGGTGTCGGTAGAGCCTGACGACGCCAACTGCGTCCAGCTGTCCACCATCAACGGCGAGATCACCGAGACTCCCGGCCCGCACCGGTCGATCATGGTCGGCCTCAACTGCGGGGTGCCGTCGCCCTTGGCCTGGCCGATGATGGCGAGCGGCGTTGACTGGTGCGTCTCGGTGAACAGCGACGCTGCAGGCGCAGCAATGGGGGACTTGGCCGACGCCCAAGTGGTCGCCGGCGAGACCGGAAGCGCCTCGCTGGCCGGAGTGCGGGCGCTCCTGGCCGATGAGGAGGGCTCAGCGGCGCTGGAGGACCCGGCGAGCGCCACCGTGCTGATCATGGTCACCGAGGGTGCCACCGACCCGGCGAACTACGAGCGATTCGTCGGTCGGCCCCACACCCAAGTGGGTCGAGTCCTCACCGCTGCACGATGAGGACAGTCGGGCACCGTCTTACCGCAGTACGTTGAGCCTCCAGCACTGACTGCAGACACGGGGAGGCTTGTCATGCCGCTGGACCAAGCGAACTACCAGGCAATGCTCATCGACAAGCGCGACAACGGCGTTGCCGTAGTCACGCTGAACCGGCCCGAACGGCTCAATGCCGTCAACGGGCAGATGCATCACGAAATGGCGACATTCACCCGCGACGCCCAGACCGACGACGACGTGAAGGTTGTGGTGCTGGCCGGTTCGGGCCGTGCGTTCTGTGCAGGTGGTGACTTCAGCGACACGGGCGGCCCGGCCGTCAGCTTCGAAGAGGGGCGCCAGATCGTCGATCACCTGCTCGAGCTGCGCAAGCCGATCATCTCCGCCGTGCAGGGCTATGCCATGGGACTCGGTGCCAACATCGCCCTGCTGTGCGATGTTGTCGTGGCGGGGTACAGCTCGGTGTTTGCCGACACGCACGTCAACATGGGCATCGGCGCGGGCGACGGCGGCCAGGTGATCTGGCCGCTGCTGATGGGCGTCAACCGGGCCAAGTGGCATCTCATGACCGGCGAGCGGGTCACCGGCGAGATGCTCTACGACATGGGGCTCGTCAACTTCCTGGTGGACGATGACGCGATTCTTGACACTGCAGTCGAGAAAGCAGACCAGCTCGCCGCCGGCCCGCAGAAGGCCATCAGCGCCTCGAAGGTGCCGATCAACAACTGGATCCGGCAGATGTCCGCACAGATCCTGCCGCTGTCGCTGAGCCTGGAAGGCGAGACGTTCCACAGCAGCGACGCCCGGGAGGCCCAGCGGGCATTCGTGGAGAAGCGCCCGCCCAAGTTCGACTAGCGGTTCACGGCGCTGCTCAGATGATGAAGGGCAGGTTCGGCAGCGGCGAAGTGGAGTTCACCAGCTCCACCTTCTTGGCAGCCATGCGCAGGCCGTCGGATGTGCGCCGCAGGCGGTGCGTCGCTCGGCCTGCCCACAGGCGCAGATGGCCCGTGGCCTGCACAGCGTGCTCGTAGAGCACGAAGTTGCTGCCCACCTCGAACTCATCGCCCTCGGCGCTCAGGATCTCGATATTCGATACCACCCGGCGCATCGATGACGGCGGGTCCTGTGCGTGATGAACGCCGGTGGCGAGCTGCCGGATACGGGTGCCCAGGCGGGCCCGGTTGTCGTTGATGTAGCTGACCCGGGTGCCGGGCTCGTAGTCACCCGGGCCGAACGGCACCCAGTAGTGCATATCGTCGGTGACCAGCGCTTCCCATTCGTCATAGCGGGACTCGTCCGCCAGCCGGGCTTCGAGATACACGAACGCCTCGATGTCGCGACGCGTTGGCTCGTCCAAGGTCGCCATCGCAGTTGCTCAGACGCGGTTATGCCGGTCGCCCACCACGCCGGCCATGACGTCGCGGTAGTGGTGCCAGAAGCCGCGATTGGTGGTCTCATCGGTGATGTCGCTCCAGCGCTGGCCGTCTGCTGACTGCTCGCGCTCGAGGCCCCGGCTGAGATCCACCCAGCCGTCATCGCCGACAGCAGCACCTTCGAAGGCACGATGCATGCGTTCCGCGATCACCGCGTCGTCGGTCAGGAAGAACGATGCAGGCCCCATCGCCGCCTCCGACTGCAGCACGAGCCGCCGGTTGACGCTCTCGTCGGTGCCCTCGACCAGCAGGGGAGTGTGGTGGTGCACCGTCACGCCCGGCGAGACCGGCTCGATCCGGGCGATGTTCATCTCGGCCAGGAACAGGTTCGGGAACACCAGCGCGTGCGGCGGCCCGTCCCACATGATCGTTTTGGCCTTCTCGGGGCCATAGGACCCCTCAAGGGCCTCGCAGTAGTCGGCGACCTTCTCGCGTGTGGTGCCGAGCCAGGCCAGCTCGGTGGTGTAGCTGCGGCGGAAGTCGAGTTCGACGTGGCCTCCGTCGTAGGCACGTGTGACCGACGCTGAGGCATCCTCGCCGGTCATGACGATCTCGTCGTAATAGGTATCGGGCACCGCACGAGCCATCGAGGCATGGGTGAGGTTGAGGTGGTATCCGTCGTTGTCGCTCTCGGGCCACATCTTCCAGTTCGAGTCGATGTGCTGGCCGATCCAGCCCGCAGAGAGGCGGACACTGCCGGTGGGCGACATATTCGACGTGCGATCGATGAGATCGGTGCCGCCTGCGCCAAGATGATCGCTGAGCGGTCCAGCAGCGCCGCTGCGGTTGGCGAAGACGAACCCCCGGTAGTCGTCGACTTGCCCGGGGCGGTCGAGCCCCAGGTCGGCGGTGTCTTTGTGGAAGCCCTTTGGTCCGGGCACGCCGAGCAGCGTGCCGTCAAGGTCGTAGGTCCAGCCGTGGTAAGCGCAGCGGAAGTTGCGGTGGTTGCCGTCGTTCTGCGGGCAGAGCGTGGTGCCGCGGTGCGCACAGCGGTTCGCGACGACGCTGATCGCACCGTCACGGTTGCGCACCATAAGCACGGGCTCGGTGCCGAGGCGCCGCGAAACCCAATCGCCGACTTCGGGTACCTCGGACTCGTGGCCCACGAAGACCCAGCCGTCGGTGTAGATGCGTTGCATCTCGTCGGCGAACACAGCGGGATCGGTGTAAAGGCTGCCGTGGATGCGGTCTTCCTGCACGAGGTGCTGGTAGTCGTTCGATGCTGGTGAGCTCTGCACGGTTAGTGCCATCGATGTCCCCCTCGGTGTCATCGAACGCTAGGCGCTCGTGCCCGGTGGCCGCTGATACCGGCCAGATCCCGGGCTTCGGGCTGCTGTTGATCGTCGTTAGATCCCGGGCGTCCGGTAGCCGTCACGCCGCCACAGGATCGGGAAGTGGTTTTCGTCCATCTCGTCGTCGGCGAGCCGGGCATAGCGAGAGTAGATGGGCCCATTGCCCTCGCCGAAGCCGGTTCGGTCGAACTGGGCTTCGCTGGAGGCGCAGTGCAGCACGAGCGCCCGCCGGTGCCGATCGGACTCATTCGGCCCCGACCCGTGCCACGCCCAACCGTGATGGAACGATCCGCCCCCGGCGGGAACCTCCACCGGCGCAATGTCGAGTTCCGCACTGTTGGCGCCGGCGGCTGCGGTGACGGTGGCCCGGTAGTCCTCCGGCGCATGGAATTCGCCCATCTGGTCGCCGCCGGTCGGCCAACGGTGCGATCCCCGTGCCATCTCCATGGTGCCGCCGCCGGCCACCGTGTCGTCGAGTGCGATCCAGCACGAGAACATCTCGGTCGGCCTGTACCAGGCCAGGTAGGCGTTGTCTCGATGGAAGCCGACAGAGCGTGCGCCCGGGGGCTTCCACAGCACGTTGTCCTGGATGATGCGGGCGCCAGTCCAGCCAGCCAGCGTGGCCACGGCCTCGCCCAGGCGGGCGTCGAGCACCGTCGAGGCGATCAGCCGGTCGGCCTTCCAACCGTTGCAGATCTGTCTGGTGAGCGTCGGATCGTCGCGGCCCGAGAGCCAGTTGACCTCGTCTGGAGAGATGCCGGTCTCAAAGTCGCCGCAGAACAGCCGCTCGAACCGCTCCCTGAGCGGCTCGATCAGCTCAGGATCGATCAGCGAATCAACCGTGACGAAGCCATCTGTATCGAACGACGCCACGTCCCCGGCCGTGAGCATGGCCTCACGCTAGTTCTGCAGGCCCTTCACGCCGGATGGCCCGCTTCCACCGCACAACCGGACACCCTCAGCGCCCGGTTCCCGCCTGGGGTCGGCCGGCAATCCTCACGAGCGCCGCGGTTACCCTCGCCGCAGATGGATGAGCCGATATTCGCACCGGGCACGCCTGATTACCAGGCGATCGTCGATCACGCGTTGATGACCACCCGGGGCGTGCGTCAACGCCTCGATTTTGACCGGGAGGTCGACGACCAGATCATCCTCGACTGCATCGATGTGGCCGAGCAGGCACCGACCGGAGGCAACAACGGCAGCCGTCGCTGGATGATCATCCGCGATCAGCAGACCAAGGACCGGATGGCCGAGCTCTACCTGTCGGCCGGCGTCGACTGGGTCATCGAGACTGCCAAGCGTCTGGAGGGCAGCGGCCACCAGAACGAACGGCTGATGGCGGGCGCCCGTCATCTCGGCGAGAACATCGCCAGGACGCCCGCGCTCGTCATCCCCACCATTCTCGGGCGCCATGACGGCAGTGGACGACCGGGGCTGTTCGATTCGGTGATCCAATCGGCGTGGAGCTTCATGGTTGCGCTCCGGAGCCGAGGTTTAGGAACCGTCTGGACCACGATGTACCTCAACGAGGCGCCGGCGGTCGCCGAACTGCTGGAGCTGCCAGACCACGTGACCCAGATCTGCCTCTTCCCGGTGGCCTACACGATCGGCACCGACTTCACGCCGACGTCACGGCGTTACCCGGCCGCCGATATCGCCTACTTCGATCGCTATGGCCGGACCAAATCGCAGAGCGGTCCAGGCGTCGTCGATGAGATCGATCTCAAGGCCAAGCCCGAAGCGGTGCGGGCCGCCATCGAGTCGCTCGACGTGCCTGCGGACGCCTGGCGCTTCGATCTCGAGCAGGTACCCGGGGGAAGCCGGGTGCGCCTGCACGCGCCGGTCGGTCCCAGCGACGACTCATCGACGGTGCTGGCCGAGGTGCGACGCACGCTGGACACGCTGTCAGAACGGCTCAAGAGCTAGCCCAACCTGCTGTGTCTGATGTTCCGGATGGCTTACGCCATCCGCCGTATCTGATGTTCAGGATGTCCTAGGACATCCTGAAATCGGGATCGTGGCGGCGGAGTTCGCGGCGGGCGATGGTCATCTTGTGGACCTCGTCGGGGCCGTCAGCGATCCGCAGCGTCCGCATCTGGGCGTACATCTCGGCCAGCGGGAAGAACTGGGTGACACCGCCGGCGCCGTGCACCTGGATGGCCCGATCGATGATCTTCAGCGCCATGTTGGGCACCACCACCTTGATGCCGGAGATCTCCTGCGCGGCGGCCTTGTTGCCGATGGTGTCCATCAGATGTGCCACATGCAGCACGTACTCGCGGGCCTGGTCGATCTCGATGCGTGCTTCGGCGATCCAGTCCTGGATGAGGCCTTGCTGGGCAACCGACTTGCCGAAGGTGTGGCGTTCGAGCGCCCGCTTGCACATGTGCTCCAGCGCCCGTTCGGCCACGCCGATCGAACGCATGCAGTGGTGGATGCGTCCGGGGCCCAGCCGGGCCTGGCTGATGGCGAAGCCCTCGCCCTCGCCTCCCAGGATGTGGTCCTCGGGCACCCTCACGTTCTCGTACACCAACTCGGGGTGACCGCCCCGGTGGTGGTAGCCGAACACCAGCGGGTCGCGTTCCACCGTGATGCCCTCGGCGTCGCGTGGCACCACGATCATCGACTGCTGGCGATGGCGCGGCCCGTCCGGGTCGTTCTTGCCCATCACAATGAGCACTTTGCACTCGGGCCGCAGCGCGTTCGAGGAGAACCACTTGCGACCGTTCAGCACGTACTCGTCGCCGTCCTTGTCGATCCGCAGGCGGATGTTGGAGGCATCAGAGCTGGCCACTTCGGGCTCGGTCATCGAGAAGGTCGAGCGGAATTCCCCCTCCAGCAGCGGTGCCAGGTACTGCTGCTTGACCCGCTCGGAGCCGTACAGGTTCAGAATCTCCATGTTGCCGGTGTCAGGCGCCGCGCAGTTCAGCGCCTCGGAGCTGAACGACACCTTGCCGAGCTCTTCGGAGATCGGCGAGTAGTCCAGGTTGGACAGCTTCGTGCCCGGCGCCTGCGGGTCGAGGTGGGGGATGAACAGGTTCCACAGGCCGCGCTCGCGCGCGGCCGCCTTGAGCTTCTCCATGATTGCCGGGGTGGCGTGCACTTGCCCGGCGGCTACGAGCTCTTCGTACTGCTCGTTGTACTCCTCCTCGTTGGGGTAGATGTGGTCGTCCATGAACGACTTCACGGCCTCCTGCATCTCGAGGCCCTTGTCGGTGTAGGCGTGCGCCATGTCGGTGCTCCCGTTTCGTCGGTGAGGTGGGGCGAGGTTGGCGCCGAGCCGTACAGCGCCTGTGCGCCCCGAAAGCTAGCCCGTGGACGTGCGATGTTTCAGAGCCGCGGCAGGTGGCGGCCCTTGCCGCCGATCACTGCCGGCTCAGACGTGTGTGCCGACCCCGCCGTCGATCGTCAGGCAGGTGCCATTGATGTAGTTGGCGGCGCTCGACGCCAGGAAGACCACGCCGGCTGCGACCTCCTCCGCCGTGCCGTAACGCCCCTGGGGCACGCCGGTGGAGTTGCGGGCGAAGATCGCCTCGGCGTCGGTGTTGTTCGCCTCTGCTATCTCGGCTGCCGCCCGTTCCCACATGTCGGTGCGGATGAGCCCGGGGATGACCGTGTTGGTGAGCACGTTGTCGGCGCCGTACTTGCCGGCCAGCGCCTTGGCGGTGGCCACCATGGCGGCCTTGGTGGCGGCGTAGTCGATGAGCGCTGCGTTGGGGGAGAAGGCGGCGCCAGTGGCGATCATGACGACCCGACCCCACTTCTGCTTGCGCATGTGCGGCAGGCAGAACCGCGTGCAGCGCACGGCCGACATGAGATTGAGCTGGTGCAGGTCGGTCCAGTCGTCGTCGGACATGTACAGGAAGTTCCGCGACGGCGAGGCGCCCACGTTGTTGACGAGGATGTCGGCAGGTCCCACATCGGCCGTGGCCGCCTCCAGGAATGCCTGCGTGGCGTCGGCATCGGACATGTCCGCGGTGTAGCCACGCACCGAGCCGGAACCCGACGGCGGCGAGTATGCAGCCAGGGCGTCCACTGCGTCGGCGCCACGGGCGCAGAACGCCACGGCGGCGCCGTGGTCAGCGAGCAGCGTGACCGATGCCTCGCCGATGCCCTTGCTGGCGCCGGTGACCACTGCCGTACGTCCGGTCAGGTCCAAATCGAGCATGGTTTTCTCCCATCGGTGACATCGCCGGCGAGGGCAATGCAGTGTGTCAGTCGGCAGCGGCCAGGGCAGTCTCGCTGGTGATGTCAGCGTCTTCGGTGCGGATCGAAGACGCATCGAGCTCGGCCGCGCCCTGCTTGATCCGGGGGATGAGCTCGTGGCCGAAGTCGACGGCGTCGTTGAAGGGGTCGAAGCCCCGGATCAGCACGTAGCCCACATCGCTCACACCGCCGCTCGCTGGTATTCCGAGCCGGTAGTAGCGCAGGATCGCATCGGCCACCTGTTCCGGTGTCCCGACGAGGCACGAGGTGTTGCCGGGAGCACCTGTGGCCTCGGCGATCTTGAGCCAGAGCCGCTCGTCGTGCACATCACTGGTTGCGGCATAACCCAGCATCCGCTCGCCGCCATGGTCGTACGGCTTGCCCCGGTGACTGCCCGCCACGGTGAGCTTGTCGGTGCCGGCAGCCTCGATGCCCTCCAATATCCGATGGGCCCGGTCCCACGCCTCGCCTTCGGTGTCGCCGAGGATGGGCCGCACGCTGATCGAGAACCGCGGCGTGCGTCCGTGCGCAGCGGCCCGGCGGCGGAAGTCGTCGAACCGTTCGGCCACAGCGGCACGTGGCTCCGCGTAGATGGCGTACACGTCGCAGCGCTGTGCGCCCATTTCCAGCGCTTCCTCGCTGGAACCCCCGAAGAAGATCGGCGGCGACGGCTGCTGCACCGGCTGCACGTCGGCACGCACGTTGCTGAATCGGTAGTACGGCCCGTCGTGGTCGAATGGCTCGGTTGACGTCCACGTGCGGCGCATCACGTCGATGTACTCGCCGGCACGGGCGTAGCGCTCGGCCTTCGGCAGGTAGTCGCCGTCACGCTGATTGTCCTTGTCGCTTGCCCCGGCGATGATGTGCAATGCGAAGCGCCCGCCGCTGAGCTGGTCGAACGTGGCCGCTTTGCGCGCTGCCAGTGTGGGCGCGACGAAACCCGGACGATGCGCGACCAAGTAGCCGAGACGTTCGGTGACCGAGGCCGCGTGGGTAGCCACCGACCATCCGTCGGCCGAAGTGGAGGTGTAGCCCACCAGCACCAGGTCGAAGCCGGCCTCGTCGTGCGCACGGCTGAAGTCCTCGAGGAACTGGCGGGACAGCCCGCCCTCGATGACGTGCACGGTCGAGTCGTCCTTGGGCGGCGATACGCCGATCATCCCGATGACGTCGAGCGGCACGTCACCACGGTACGCGCCGTGTCGAATCGACGCAGCGGCCCTGCGTCATGCTGAACCGACGCAGCAGTCGCGCGTCGTGCCGAGCGCACGGAGAATCTGTGCGCCGTGCCCGTCGCCCGGGAACTCCGGCGCAGCGATCCACGGGCGGAATACCATCGACACCTGTGCGGATAGCTCGCAGCGTCCGTGCGTACCGTCACGATTCCGCGACGGCTGCCGGGAGTGGAGCGCCGACCGACATGTCAGAACGACCACCTGTCACCGACTGGGCAACAGACTTTGACCATCTCAGCGAGGAGTGGGCCGCGCAGGGACCTGAGATCCTGGCCGACCTGCGAGAGCGCTGCCCGGTGGCCCAGACCGAGCGTTTCTACGGCGCGTACCTGGTGACCCGTCACGACGACATCGTCGAGACCGCCCGTGCCACCGACACCTTCTCGAATTGCATCACCGCGGTCAACACCAATCACCCGGACAACATCAAGCTGGATCTGTCTCCGATCACGCTGGATCCGCCCGAGCACGGCCCGGTGCGCCGGCCGCTGCTCCCGTCGTTCAGCCCGAAGGCCACCGATGAGCTGGAGCCGACAGTCGTCGCCATGGCCGAGCGCCTGCTCGATGACATGGGCGATCGCAAGCTGGTGGATGGCGCTCTCGACTTCGCGCAGTTGTTGCCTGTCGAAGTCATGGGCCACCTGTTCGGCGTCTCAGCCGAGATGGGCCCGAGGTTCCGGCAATGGGTGGACGGGATGCTCAAAGAGGGCCAGATCGACCTGGACATCGCCCGCAAGGCTTCCAGCGAGGTTCAGGAGTTCTTCGCCAGTCAGCTGGCGGATCGTGAGGCGATGGGCGACGGCGCGCCTGACGATCTCGTGACGATGGTGCTGAATGCGGAAGCTGAGATGCCCGACGGCAGCACACGCCCGTTCGGACGCAAGGAACGCATCGGTGCGCTATTCGTGCTGATGCTCGGTGGCATCGACACGACGTGGTCGACGCTGGGCTCGATGCTGTTTCACCTCGGATCCCACCCAGACGACCTCGAGCGGCTGGTGAACGAGCCTGAGCTGATGCCCACGGCCATCGAGGAGTTCCTGCGCTACTACAGCCCTGTCACGATTGCGCGGTACATCACCGAGGATGCCGACATCGCGGGCTGCCCCGTGTCGGGCGGCCGCCGTGTGCTGCTGTCGTACCCGTCGGCGAATCGCGACCCGGATTACTTCGAGAATCCCGACGAGTTGATCCTGGACCGCCAGAACAACCGGCATATGGCGTTCGGGGTGGGGGTGCACCGGTGCCTGGGCTCGAACCTGGCGCGGATGGAGCTGCGAGTGGGGCTCACCGCCTGGCTGGAGCGCTACCCGAACTTCGAGCTCGCCGTCGAGCCCGACGAGGTGAAGTGGTCGGTGGGCCCGATACGCGGTCCCCGCAGCGTGCCCATCCGCATCCTGAGCTGAGCCGGCGAAGCAACGAGCCCATGAAGTTCGGCGCCGTCCTGCCGACGTGCGAGATCGGCGCTGATCCGCTGGCCGTGCGCGACTGGGCACAGGCGGCCGAGTCGCTCGGCTACTCCCACATCGTGACCTATGACCATGTGCTCGGCGCTGAGCACGCCGGACGCGAGCCGGCTTTCTGGGGGCCCTACACCGAGCACGACGACTTCCACGAGCCATTCGTGCTCTTCGGCTATCTGGCCGGTGTCACCAGCACGATCGAGTTGGAAACCGGGATCATCATCCTGCCGCAGCGACAGGCTGCACTGGTGGCCAAGCAGGCGGCTGAAGTCGACATGCTGTCCGGCGGACGCTTTCGTTTGGGCGTGGGCTCGGGCTGGAACTACGTCGAGTACGAGTCGCTTGGCGCCGACTGGGACCGGCGCGGCGCGCTGCTGGACGACCAGATCGCTGTCATCCGGGCGCTGTGGGAGAACGACGTCATCGACTACACGAGCGAGTTCCACCGCGTCGACAGGGCCGGCATCCAGCCCCGCCCTGCGCGGCGCATCCCGATCTGGTTCGGCGGCTACACGCCGGCAGCGTTGCGGCGCGCTGCACGCTTGGGCGACGGCTTCACCTTCGGCGATTCGGGGCCTGACACGGTGGCACTCGCGGAACGGTTGCGGGAGATGCTCGCCGAACAGGGGCGTGATCCGGCCGACTTTGCGCTGGAGGGCGAAGCCAACTACGGCATCGGGGCGGACCGTTGGACGGCGCTCGTCGACGACGCCCGGATTGCGGGTTTCAGCCACTTCTCGATCAACTGCCAGAGCACCACCTGCGAGTGGGGCGGCAATCCGGCTGCCGACCTGCAGAACACGGCCGAGCACATCGCCGCACTGGAAGCCTTCATCTCGTCGGTGCGCTGAACTAGAACCGGGCGAGACGCCCACAGCACGAGCGGGGTGGCGCATGGAGCACATCACGGTGTACCCGGCGGCCCGGATCCACACGATGGACCCGGGCAGGCCCCGTGGCAACGCCGTCGCCGTTGCAGACGGGCGCATCGTGTCGGTGGGCTCGATGGAGTCGATGCAGCCGTGGTTGCGGCGCTACCCCTACGACGTCGACGACCGATATGCCGACAACATCATCTTTCCGGGCTTCATCGACCCGCATACCCACCTGCGGCTGAGCGGCACCTACATGGGGCTGCACTACGTCGGCCCCATTGATTCGGCCTCGCCGACCGGCATCCGCAAGGGGCTGCCGAGCCGCGATGCGGTGCTGCACCAGCTCCGGGCGCTGGCCGCCGAGCATGCCGATCCCAGCAAGCCGCTGACTGCATGGGGCTACGACCCCGCCAGCCAGGACGGCCACCTCGACCGCGACATGCTCGACGAGATCAGCGACACCGTGCCGCTGTGGGTCTGCGCCTACGCGCCGCACATCGTCTATGCCAACTCCCCGATGCTTGAGCTGATCGGGGTGGACGACGACTCGATCGGTCACGGCTTAGGCCGCTACGCCGACGGCCGGCTGAACGGCTGGTTCGTGGAGACCGAGGCGACCGCGCGGGCCAATCGACCCGTCGCGGCGTCGATCTTCGGGCCGGGCACCGGCCGGGCTGCCATCGATCGCATGGGAGCGGTCGCCCGTGCCGCGGGGGTCACGACCACGGCGGATCTGGTGTGGGGGATGGCCGACGGGTTCGAGCCCGAGTGGGACGATCACGCAGCGGCCATTGCCGAGGGCACGTTCCCGCTGCGCATCTACATGATCCCCTTCGAGCCGAAACTGGTGCGCACCTACGGCGCCGAGATGCTCGACTTCCTGGCTTCCAAGAGGGCCGAGGGCGACGACCGGCTCAATACCCACGGGGTGAAGTACGTGAACGACGGCTCGTACCCGTCGATGACGCTGGTGATGAACTCGCCCGGATATCTCGACGAAGACACCGCCCACACCGGTGAGGTGCCGTGGGAGGACATGGTGGAGCGGATGCGACCGTTCTGGCAGGCGGGGGTGCAGATCCACTCGCACGCCAACGGCGACCGCACGGTTGACATGACGCTGGACACGCTGGCTGCACTGCAGGCCGAACGACCACGCTTCGACCATCGCTTCACCATCGAGCATTACTGCATCTCGACGCCGGCGCAGGCGAAGCGTCTCGCAGCACTCGGCGGGCTGGCCAGCGTGAACGTCTACTTCGTGCACTTCCGTGCGCAGCTGCACGCCGATCACGGTTTCGGTCCGGACCGCAGCGAGGCCACGGCCCGGCTGGGCTCGCTGGAGCGGGCCGGTGCCACGTTCGCGCTCCACAGCGACTTCAACCTGGTGGTCACGCCGCTGTCGCCGCTGCTGGCCGTGTGGTGCGCTGTCAACCGGGTAGGCGCCGACGGCGAGACCGTGATGGCGCCGGGGGAGCGGATCTCAGTGGACCGGGCGTTGCGTGCGGTCACCATCGACGCAGCCCACGTGCTGGCTCGCGACGACCGGCTGGGATCGATCGAGGCCGGCAAGCTGGCCGACTTCACCGTGCTCGACGACGATCCCTACGAAGTTGATCCGATGGCGCTGCGAGACATCGGCGTGGTCGACACGGTGCTCGGAGGCGAGCCGACCTCGTGAAACGACGCGTGCGTTCCCTGCCGGAGAGATACGGGGCATGGGCCGTGGTGGCCGGCGCTTCGGAGGGTCTGGGAGCGGCCTTCGCAGCCGAGTTGGCGACCCGAGGCATGAACTTGGTGCTGGTGGCGCGCCGGGGCCAGCTGCTCACCGAAGTCGCCGACGAGCTCCGCGGCACGCACGGCATCGTGGTTCGCTGCGTGGTGGCCGATCTGGCCGATCCGGCGTTCGTCGAGCAGCTCGCAACCGCAGCCGACGGCCTGGATGTCGGAATCATCGTGTACAACGCGGCATTCGCGCCGTTGGGCCCGTTCCTGGACAATTCCGAACCTGAGATCACCCGAGCGGTAGATGTCAATGTGCGCGGCCCGATGCTGGCAGTGCGGGCGCTGGTACCGGCGATGTGCGGGCGGGGCCGCGGAGCAGTGGTGCTGATGTCGTCGTTGTCTGGCCTGCAAGGGACGCCCCGCATCGCCGTCTACGCAGCGAGCAAGGCGTTCAACACGCACCTCGCCGAAAGCCTGTGGTACGAGCTGCGATCTGCGGGCATCGATGTCGTCGCCTGCTGCGCCGGAGCGATGCCCACACCGGGATACGAGAAGAACTTCGGCAAGAAGGTGCCCGGCATGCTGAACCCGCAGGAGGCCGCCCGCCAGACCCTCGATGCACTCAGCCGGGGGCCTCGTTTCGTGCCGGGACTCGTCAACCGCATGACAGCGGTACTCATGGGGCGCGTGCTGAGCCGTCGCGGCGCTGTCCGCCTCATCGGCAGGAACACAGAAAACGTGACGTGACGGACTTTCTGGCGGGCTTCTTCGCTCCGTGGGCCGTCTTTGCCGTCATCGGGGTGCTGCATCTGGTGCTGCCGGCGCGACGTGTGACTGGCTACGCGCGCCACGAACGCAGCGGGGAGGCGCTGAGCTACCGCATCAATGGCCTGCTGGTCTTTGCGGTCACCGTGGGGCTCTGGTGCGCCGGATGTGCCAGCGGCGTCATTGCCTGGGACTGGTTGTGGCACCATCGCTGGTCGGGGACGGCAGGAGCGGTGGCGCTGGGACTGCTGGCATCGGCCGCGGTGGTTCTAGGGGCGCCGTCAGGGGGAAAGCGGCTGCTCGCTGAGTTCTATCTCGGCCGCCGCGCCAACCCCCAGCCGTTCGGCGGCCGCGCCGACGCCAAGATGTACCTGTATCTGGCGGGCGCGACGCTGCTCGAGCTCAACGTTCTCTCGTTCGCCGCCCACCACTTCGAGACGTACCCCGATGACGTGTCACCGGGAGTCGTGCTGTATGTGGTGCTGTTCAGCTGGTTCGTGTGCGACTACCTGGTCTTCGAGCACGTCCACCTGTACACCTACGACCTCTTCGCGGAACGGGTGGGCTTCAAGCTCGTGTGGGGCTGCCTGTGCTGGTACCCGTACTTCTACGCCGTCGGGCTGTGGGCGGTGGCAGATCGTCCGCACCCGCATGCGTCCGTCTGGCTGGCGGTGGTGGCCGCCGTCGTGTTCCTGTTCGGATGGACGCTGGCGCGCGGGGCGAACATGCAGAAGTACAGGTTCAAGCGAGACCCCGAGCGGCTATTCCTGGGATTGGCCCCTCGGGCGCTGTCCGACGGCGAGCGCAGCCTGCTCGCAGGCGGCTTCTGGGGTCTGTCGCGGCACGTCAACTACCTGGGCGAGATCGCCATGGCGACCGGCCTCGTGCTGGCCCTGGGGCAGCCTGCGGTGATCTGGCCGTGGCTGTACCCGCTGTACTACGTGGCGCTGCTGGTGCCGCGTGAACGCGACGACGACCGACGCTGCGCAGCCAAGTACGGCGAGCTGTGGGAGCGGTACCGCAGCAAAGTGCCGTGGCGCATCGTGCCCCGGTTGTACTGATGAACCAGATCGACGCCGCATGGCAGGCCACCGTCGGCTCGATCGCGGCGGCACGGCGGCGGCACGGCGACAGTGGTGGAGACGCTGTCGGTGTCACGGTGCTGACGGGCTTCCTTGGCAGCGGCAAGACCACGGTGCTGCGGCAGCTGCTCGCCGAGCCGGCCGGGTTGCACATTGCTGCGGTGGTGAACGACATCGGGCCCGTGAACATCGACGCCGCGGTCATCGAGGGACTGCAGGTTGCGTCACGAGCGCCCGGCCGGGTCGAACTCACCAACGGCTGCGCATGCTGTGCACTGGTGGACGACCTTGCTGAGACACTGGAAGGGCTGGCCGTCTCGCAAACGAGCGATGCCATCGTGGTGGAAGCCAGCGGAGTTGCCGACCCAGCCACGCTGGCATTGGCCGTCGAGGGGGCTGCGGGCTGCATGCTCGACGGTGTCGTGGCCGTGGTGGACGCGCAGCAGCTGGCCTCCCAGTTGAACGACCCGCGCATCGGACCCGCCGTGCGTCGTCAGATCGACGTGGCGCACTTGGTGGTGCTGTCGAAGGTTGACCAAGTAGAAGGCGAAGAAGTTGCAGTCCTGACGGAGCGACTCGGCCAGCTTGCTCCGGGCCGCATGGTCGTTCCCGCGGTACATGGCCGCATCGATCCCCGGTTGCTGCTCGGTGCAGCGTTGCGTGGAGCAACCTTTCCAGCCGACGTGGGCGAGCACCCCTTCGAGGTGGCGACTGCAGTCGTGGCACCAACAAGGCCGTGGCAGGTGGCCGACGTTGCCCGCTGGTTCGAATCGTCGCCAGCCTCGCTGCTACGGGCGAAAGGGTGGTTCGCGAGCCCTGACGGATGTTGCCATGAGGTGCAGGCTGTCGGCCGGAGTTGGCGCATAGTTCCTGCGGCCGGCGTCCACTACTCGGCGATCGTGTTGATCGGCAGTTCCCAGGAAGCTGTCGACAGTGCAGCCGTTTCCCTACAGCAGCTCGGTTAGCCGAGGACCCGGCTGCGCAGCCCCAATGGCTGGTCGGGCGCTCCGGCCATGTGCTGGCGCATCTCGGCCGAGGGTGGGCCGGCCGTGCCCCAGCGGTCGGACAGCTCGGGCGTGCGGGGCCATGTGCGAGGCACCCACGTGGCTTCGTCGACTTGCTGGACTTCGGCGGTGATCTCGGGAACGGTGCCGGCGGGGTCGACGAAATAGCCGAACGCGTTGTTGCCCGGTCCGTGGCGTCCGGGGCCCCAGCCGACGGTGTGTCCGGCGCGGTTGAGCCGCCCCAGCGATGCCATGTAGGCATCCAGCGACGGCACTTCATACGCCACGTGGTTGAGCGAGACCCACTCTGCCCGGTTGAACGCAATGGAGTGATGGTCGGTGTTGCAGCGCAGGAACACCATCTGGCGTTCGCTCCAGTCGCTGACCCGGAAACCCAGCACGTCGCACCACCAGGTGCACAGCGCTTCGATGTCTGCCGTGTTGAGCACGACATGTGCGAGCTTGACCGGTGTGGAATCAGCGTCGAACGGCGCAACGGCTTCGGTGCGAGCGGCTAGCTCGATGACACGCCCCTCTGGATCCGCGATCCTGAATCCATAGCCGCCGCCGGCACGATCCAACTTCGCGGGTTCGCTCAGCAGTCGCACGCTGCGTTCTGCCAGCCCGGCTGCCGCAGCGTCGACGGCACGGTCATCGGCTAGTCCCAAGCCGATGTGGTCGATGCCATTGCGATCTGCTCGTTGCAGCTCAAGCACGTGATGCTCCGGGCCTGTTGCCCGCAGTACCGCGGTGTCGTCATCGGAATCGGCGAGCCGCTGCAAGCCCCACGGTCCGGCGTAGTAGTCGACGCTCTCGTCGAACGCAGCGCAGCGAAGCGAGATGTGGCGCAGGTGGGTGATCGCCCATCTCCCCGGTTGCGAGTCGGGGCTCATTGCTCGCCCCGTATTCCGTCCAGTGCGGCGAGCACGGTCTCTGGAGTCAGGGGCATGGATGTGACGCGAGCTCCGGTGGCATCGGCGACGGCATTGGCGATGGCCGACGCGATCGGCAGCATCGCTCCCTCGCCCAAGCCTTTCGAACCGAACGGCCCTGGGCCGTGGCCCTGTTCTTGGGTGATCGACACGAATTCCGCCGGAAGGTCGCTGGCTCGGGGCACCCGGTAGTCGACGAGCCTGCCGTTGGTGAGCACGGGACCGTCGAAGCGCATGGTCTCGAACAGTGCACCGCCGAGTCCCATGATCGAGGCGCCTTCGTCCTGCCCCCGGCAGGCACCTTCGTGCAATACAGCGCCGGCATCGCCTGAAACCACCAAGCGGTGCACCGTGATGGCCCCAGTCTCGGCATCCACCGACACCTCCGCTGCGCCCCAGCCGTACTCCCACGACACGCACGGCGATTCCAGCGGGGCCCGATGGTCGGTGGGCGCTTTGAAGAAGCCCTCGCCAGTGAACTCGTACCCGGTGCCGCCGTAGAAGCCCATGACCAGCGGGGCGAGTGGGCGGCGCTCAACCTCGCCCGAGCCGTCGGGAGGTGTGACGACCACGAAGCCGTCCCGGAAGTCGACCCGCTCGACCGGGACGTCCAGCGCCGTCGCCGAGAACTGCAGGACGCGCAGTCGGGCAGCTTCGGCGGCCTTCTGCACCGCCTGTCCCATCACCGAGATCGCCGAAGACGCGTTGGTGCCCTGATCGAATGGCGTGTGGTCGGTGTCTATGTCTGACCAGTGGACCCGCTCGCGGCTCACGCCGAGCACGCGTGCTGCGACCTCCCGCAGGGCGGTTTGGGAGCCCTGGCCCATCTCGACGGTGCCGCACTGCACCCAGGCGTCGCCCGAGGTGGCCACCTTCACTCGGGCCTGAGCCGGCTTGTTCACTCCTCCTGAGTCTTTGAAGCCCACGGCGACACCGCGACCCCTCCCTGCCGGGCGAGGGCTGTCCATACCGATGTGCGACGCCACCAGATCGAGACCCTCGACGAGATCGGAGTCCATAGCTGACTCGCCCGGCACGTACGGCTCGCCGAGACGGATCAGGTTGCGACGGCGCAACTCCACCGGATCCATGCCGAGCCGGTCAGCGATCATGTCGATCTGGCTTTCGCAGGCGAAGTTGGCCTGCGTGCCTCCGAATCCCCTGAACGGTCCGGCCGGCGTGGTGTTGGTGAGCACGGCGTCGGTGACCGAGCGGATGTGCTGCCAGCGGTACGGCCCGGCGACGCGGTAGCCGGCCTTCTCGGCCACGAGCGGGCTGGCGTCTGCGTACGCGCCGGCATCGAGCAGCACCACGGCGTCACGCGCCACCAGCGTGCCGTCGGCCATGACGCCGGTGCGAAGCGTCAGGCGGGCGTTGTGCTGGCGCATCGTCCAGAAGCCCTCGTCGAGCGTCAGGCAATAGCGCACCGGCGCGCCGGCCTTGAGCGCCAGCAGCGCAGCGATGGGCTCGGTCTTGCAGCCGTTCTTGGCCCCGAAACCCCCGCCGAGATAGCCGACATGCATGCGCACCCGCTGCTCGCCGATGCCCAGCAGGCGTGCCATCTCCTTGCGGACCGGGAAGGGGTTCTGGCAACTCGACCACAGTTCCAGCCGGCTGTCGTCGCCGGTCACCTGCGCCGACCACCTGGCCACCGCGACGAACGGTTCGAGGTGAAGATGCTGCTGGCGACCGTCGAACGCGAAGACGTCGGTGAAGACGTGGTCGCAGCCTTCGAAGGCAGCTGGATCACCGGTCTCGTAGCCGAAGCGGTAACAGACATTGGGGCGCGGCCGGGCACCGCCGCTCGCGCCCTGGCCGTAGGCGGGCGTCATCCCCAAGGGTGCCTCGGGGAAGATCTCCGGTGCGCCGGGCGCCAGCGCCTCGTCGAAGTTCGTGACCGCCGGCAGTGGCTCGTAGGCGACCTGCACCAGCGACAGCGCTCTGGCTGCGTCGAGCTCGGTCTCTGCAGCGATGGCGACTACCGGGTCGCCGATGCAGCGGACGCGCTCAAGCGCAAGGACCGGCTGGTCCTTGATGAAGTAGCCATAGCTGTGCGAGGCCACGAGAGGCGCATTCGATGGGCGGTGCTGGACATCACCGGCAGCCCAGCGATCACGGTGCTCACCCTCGAGCAGGTCACGGCGGCTGAGCACTGCCCGCACACCGGGAGCCTGTTCGGCGGCGGTGGTGTCGATGCGGGTGACGAGCGCATGGGCATGGGGCGAGCGGAGCACTTTGGCGTGCAGCATCCCCGCGAGTGCCACGTCGACGGCGTACGGCGCAGTGCCTGAGACCTTGAGCGACGCGTCCGACCGAGTCATGGCGCTGGTTCGGGGTGTGCGTCGCTGCGGCTGCGCAGTGCAGCTCCTGCTGCCTCGACGGCTTCGATCACCATCAGATAGCCGGTGCAGCGGCAGATGTTCGAATCGAGCCAGTCCACGATCGTGCTGCGGTCGGGCTCCTGATCGTGTGCCAGCAGCGAGCTGGCGGTCAGGATCAGGCCAGGTGTGCAGTAGCCGCACTGGAATGCGCTGGCGGTGGCGAACGTCTGCTGCACCGCGCGCATGACAGCGGGCAGGCTTCCCGCCGGCTCGACGCTTGGGGATTCATTGGCCGCTTCGATTGTGTGGATGTCGCAGCCGGCGGCCTGCCAGGCGAACGTGGAGCACGACGCCGTGGGCAGACCGTCGACCAGCACCGTGCAGGCACCGCAGACAGCCTGATCGCAGCCGACGCGTGTGCCGCCGAGGCCAGCCCGAGTGCGGATCGTCTCGACCAACATCTCCGATGCCGGCGCAGCCGCTTCGAACGGCTCGCCGTTCAAGTGCAGTTGAAGTTCGACCGATCCGGCGTCGCCAGCCGCATGGTTGTCGTCCGGTAGTGCAGCGGCTTGGTCGCGTGGCCCTGCTGGCACGGCGTTCGGGCGCCGGGGCAGGTCGGTGGCCGATGGCTCTCCGCCGCCAGATCCGGCACTCGCCGAGCCGCCTCTGGCGTGTGCTTGAGCGCAGCGCTCGATGAGTACCTCGATGACACGTCGCCGGTATCCGGATGAGGCATCGGAGTTGTCCAGCGGTTCGCCGAGTGGGTCCAACCCGGCACGCAGGACATCGAGATCGACGGTTCCATCGGCGCCGATGTCCAGCTCGATGACCTCGACATCGCGGTACGCGCAGCCGATAGCCGCATGCCGGTCGCCAACGGCCACCGAAGCGACCGGCTTGAGCGATCGGTCGAAGACGACACGGCCTTCAAGCGGCACCTGGCAGCCCACCAGCAGCCTGCCCGCGACCCGATCGGCAACCGAACAGCGCTGCTCGCCGCCGTCGGAATCGACGAAGACCAGTTCGGCGCCGGCCGCTGCAAGGATCGGCGCGGCGTCGTAGCCGGGGTTGAGCGACATGAGATTGCCGCCGACAGTGCCAGCAATGCGGATGCGCACGTTGCCGATTGTCCGCCACGCGGCAGCCAGATCAGGGCGATGGGCTCGCACCAGCGCGTCGGATTCGATGCGGGCGTGGGTGACCGCCGCGCCGATGAACAGCGCGCCGTCACGCAGCGAGATATCGGTGAGCACATCCAAATCGCTGCCGGAGCCCCGACCGGCTTGGCGTAAGGGAACGAGGGCTGGCGCCTGCCCGCCGTCTCGCAGGCGCTGTGCAACGTCGATGCCGCCAGCGTGTGCCCACGCGCCGCTGACCACATTGGCCGCAGCGTCGGCCAGTGACGCCGGCCGGGCCAGTGCGAACGGCTCGATGCCGAGGTGGCTGCGCGAGATCAGCCCGCTCCTCGACGGATCCGCTGCCAGTTCTGGCTCCACAGTCATCGCAGCGTGTCTCCACATGGGGCGGTGAGGGGAATGGTCATCGGTCTGCCGATGGCATCTCGACCGGGGGCACGAATGGCGTCGGCATCGGTCCGAGTGCCTCGCAGTCCACCCGGATCAGCTGCGGGCTTCCCGCGCTCATGGCTGCTTCGAACGCACGGGCGAAGTCGTGGGGCGTCGTCGCATCGCAATAGCCCAGATCGAATGCACTTGCCACCGAAGCCAGATCAGGGGCCAGCAAGTCGACGCCTGAGCGTCGGCCCAGGTGCTGGTCTTGGGTGTTGCGCAGCACGCCATAGCCGCCGTCGTCGAAGACCACGACGGTGACCGGCAGGTCTTCCTGGGCGAGGGTGGCCAACTCTCCTATCTGTGTCGCGAGTCCGCCGTCGCCGACCATCACCATCGTCGGCTCGGCGGGGCGGGCGACAGCAGTGCCGATGGACATGCCCACAGCCTGACCGATGCCGCCGCCGCGGGGCACCACGTTGCTGGCCGAATCGATGATCGGCAGCAGGCGGTTGCCCCAGGAGCTGTTCGGGATGGTGATGTCGCGGACACGAGGCGCCCCATCGCTGAGGATGCTCGCCATGATGGCGCAGATCTCCGAATATGGCCCGATGTCGCGGCTTAGCTGCGCCCGGCAGTGGTCTCGGGCAGCGGCGATCGCAGCGGTCCAAGAAGGCTGCGCCGCTGTCGCTCCGCCCACCAGTCGCTGGCCGAGCGCATCGAGCACGACACAGGCGTCGCCCACGATCCCGATATCGGCCGGGTACACCCGCCCGACGGCAGCGGGGTCGACGTCGATCTGGATGTGGATTTGCGGCACCGCGAGCCGGTAGCTGCGCGTCTCGTTGGAACGGAAGTGGGTGCCGACCGAAATCAGCAGGTCGGCATGGTCGAGCAATTCGGCGCCCGCCGCCGAGGCCGCGAAGTTTCCGATGACCCGTGCATCGGTCTCGGGCAGCACGCCCCGGCCCGCGTTGGAGGTGAACAGGCCAGCTCCGGTCCGGCGCAGCAGGTCATCGACCTGCGTGCTGGCACCGACGGCGCCGCCTCCCGCCCACACCAGCGGCCGTTCCGCAGCAGCGACGAGCTCGGCGGCCCGATCCAGTGCACCCTCGTCAGGTCCGGGCACTTCGGGCGAACTCGGCGAGCTCGACGCAGTGCCGTTCTCGCCTGCCTCGAACGAGGCCGGTTCGCCGTACTGCAGGTCGACCGGCCACTCGAGGCTGACCGGGCCGCGCGGGTGGCGGCCCAAGCGCCTGGCGGCCGCAGTGAAGGCCCCCGAGGCATCGGCCTCGACAGTTGCCGCCCACACTGAACAGGCCTGCAGCATCCCGAGCTGGTTACGGGTCTCATGGATCACTCCACGGCCGCATCCCAGGTACTCGCTGGGAATCTGGCCGGTGACGTGCAGCACCGGAGAGGCGGCGGTCAGGGCTTCGACAAGCGCGCCGGCTGCATTCGCTGCACCGGTGCCGGTGGAGGTCACCGCGCAGCCAGGCGTGCCCCTCACGCGGGCGTAGCCGTCTGCGGCGTTGACGGCAGCCGCCTCGCTGCGGGTAGGCACCCAGCGCAGCTGATGAGTCAGGGCATCGACCAGGGGGAGGTTGTGCACGCTCACCACGCCGAACGCAGCGTCGACATCGAGTGCCCTCAGCACCTCGACGAGCAAGTCGCCGCCATTTCGAGGAGAACCATCACTCATGGCATCACGAAGCCGCCGTCGACGACGATCGTCTGCCCGGTGATGTAGGCGGCTTCGTCCGACAGCAGGAAATTGACAGCGCCCACGACGTCATCTGGCTGCTGGGGTCGCGTGATGGCCCGGTTGGCGGCGTACAGCGCGTGGCGTTCTGCGGGGATCCGCTCTGCCGACGGCCCCTCGGTCAACCCCGGTGCCACAGCGTTGACGGTGATGCAGTGGTCGCCCAGCTCACGGGCCATCGCTCGTGTCAGGGCGATGAGCGCTCCCTTCGAGGCGACGTAGTGCGCCAGGCGGGGCGAGCCGTACAGCGCCGCATCCGATGCGATATTGACGATCCGGCCTTCGCCTGTGCCGATCATCTGCGGGGCGAGCGCTCGACTCACCAGCCACGGCCCTCGAGCATTGATGGTGTGAATCCGGTCCCATTCATCAGGCGTGATGTCCCAGAAAGTCTTGCCGCCCACGGCATCGGCCAGGCCAGCGTTGTTCACGAGAGCCCAGAGCCCGCCACTGCCTGCGACATGAGCAGCAAGATCGGCGACCGACGACTCGTCGCTCACATCGGTCGGGACGAATTCGGCAGCACCGCCGGCGGCCTTGATGTCGCTCGTGACCTGCTCCCCGCGCTCGGGCACCAACTCGGCCACGACAACCGACCCGTCCTCGGCCGCGATCGCATGCGCCATGGCCTCGCCGAGCCCGCGCCCGGCGCCGGTGACGACGACGCAGCGACCGTGCAGGCTCATGCTGGAGCTTGCCGTGCGGCGGCTCAGCCTCTAGTCCCGCGAGATCCCCGCCATGGGGGAGTGCGGGGGATAGGTGGGCAGCTGAGGCTTCGACGCACCCAGCATCACCACGAACAATGCGTCGGTCTCACCCACGTTGCGGAGTGACCGGGCGGTGCCGGCCGGAATCTTGATGAGATCGCGGTAGCCGAGCAGCCGGCTGGCCGAATCATCACCGTGGTGAATCGTCACCTCGAGCTTGCCTTCGAGCACGAAGAACGCTTCTTCCACGTCGTGATGGGTGTGCTCGGGGCCTTCGGCGCCCGGCGGCAGCAGCATGTTGGAGAACGTGAAGTGCTCTGCAGCCAGCGCCCGTTCGTCGCCCGCGTGGTTGCCGGTGCCGCCCGAGCCGATGTAGCGGATCTGTGCGCGCCGGTACTGCGGGCCTGCCTTGGTCTGGAACGCCAGGGTGTCCCAATCCTCCCGACGGGTGTCGCGCATGGCGCACATGTCGTCGATCCGAGCCTCCAACTCGGCAGTTGCGGCTGTAGGAGCCGTGTCGGCGGTGGTCTGGCTCATCGTTGGTGTCCTGTGGTGGTCGGCGGTCGCAGGTTAAGTGGGGTCCAGTGTCAGTCAGCCAGGGCAATGGGCGCCGGGGGTGGCGGCTCTTCGAGGCCGAAGCGCTGCCGTTGCTCAGTGAAGGCCGGCTCGAGCGCCCGGCGCAGGTGTACCACGGGCCGGTCGGCCTGCGCGAGATGCTCGTCGCGGCGGGCTTCCTCGACGGTGCGCAGGCTCTCCAGCATCTCCTTGTCCTGATTGAGCACGTGCAGATGAGTGCCGCGCAGGCGCAGCCGGTACAGCGTTCGCCAGATGCGACGCTCGCGGCCCGACACCGCACGGAAGCGGGGAAAGTGCACCAACGTCGCTGCATTGTCACGCGGCGTCAGGAATCCCAGTATCCGCAGCGGCGGGCCCGGCCCGGCACTGGGCGGCAGCGGGATATCCAGACGCACAAAAGAGAGCGCGCCGGTGTGGATGTCGATCCAATCGAAGTTGGTGCCCGTTTGGTCTCGGCGGCGGACCTCGAAGCCGTCGTCGTGGTCGTCGACCACCACCCGGTCGTTGGTGATCCCCTCGTTGAGCGTGATCGAGCGGGCGTGCAGGAACGGCGCATGCATCAGATCCACGAGATTTTCCAGCCCGAGCATCCAGTTGGCGCCCCACTCCACGGATTCGGGGAATGTCGAGTAGCGCCCGTCGGTGAACTCAGCCGGAAGCCTGAGCGGCACAGGCTCGCTCTCGCCGATCCAAGCCCACAGATAGCCGGCCTGCTCGCTGACGGGGTAGTTCACGCTGACGCGAGTTCGCTCGGCCAGTGAGCAGGCGCCGCCCTGCGACGGCACCGACGTGCACTGGCCCTCGCCGTCGAACCGCCAGTGGTGATACGCGCACTGCAGCTGCCCGCCGACGACATTGCCGACCGACAGCCGAGCGCCCCGGTGCGGGCACAGGTCGGCCATCAGCCGGACCTCGCCGTCGCCGTCGCGCCACGCCACCAAATCCTCTCCGAGGAGGCGTGTCGGCACCGGTTGGGCACCCACTAGGTCTGCGACACCCAGCAGGTACCAGCGATCCCGCAGTCCGAGACGGGGGTCGCCCTTGGGCAGCTCTGGAGCCGGAGGCCAGATCGGCGGCCGTCGTGCCGCGCTTCGGGCGCCGACGCCCGAGTATTGGGAGATGCGGCGCCGGGCGAGATCGACCAGCGCCTCGGCCTCAGCTCGCACGGCACGAAGTGCTGGCGAAGTCGCTGCGCGCGGTGCCGACACCATGTCGTGCAACTGTATTCGCCTCAATCGCCGGACTCGGCGGGCTCAGGCAGCACTCAGCGTTCGCGCAGGTTCAGTCTCCGGTGAGGTGTGCCACCCGCGGCATCACGTCGTTGGCCAGCAGGTCCATCGAGCGGCGCCACGCCTCGGGTGCCTCGGAGTAGTCGAAGCAGAACAGCAGCAGATGGCCGAACCCGCCGACGTCGGCGTAGACCTTCTCGATCGATGCGGCGACCGTCTCGGGTGAGCCCACGAACCAGTTGTTGCGGGCGCAGTACTCCACGGTGACGACGCCGTCGGCAGGTGGGTTGCGCTCGTCGACGAGGAACTTGTGGAAGTCGAAGGCGCCGAGCAGCGGGATGAAGTACTCAGTCATCATCCGGCCCATCATCCCGCCGTAGGACAGCTCCCAGGCCTCCTCATCGGTCGGTGCGACGAAGACTTCGCGCACCATCCGCCAGTCACTGCGGCTGACTTCCCGCCCTGCCCGGCGAGCACCTGCCTCGTAGGAATCCCAATGCCCGCTCACGTACTGCGGGTTCAGGTTCAGGCTGAGCGGCAGCCAGCCTTTCTCGCCCGCCATCTCCAGCGTCGGCGAGGGTGAGTTGAGCCCCGCCACACCGATCGGCGGATGGGGCTGCTGCAGCGGGCGAAGGTGATGCACGAGGTCCATGTCGGGCATGCCGTGGGGCACCGAGCCCTTCCAGTGCTTGCCCTCGTGGGTCCAGCCGGGTTCCTGGCTCCAGAGGTTGAGGATGAACTCCACCGACTCCTGGGTCATCTCGCGGTTCTCGCCGGCCATGCCGTCCACGCCGAACATCTCCCAGTCGCTGGGAAGTCCGCTCGCGGCGACACCGAAGTTGAGCCGTCCCTCGGAGATGTGGTCGAGCAGCGAGATCCGGTTAGCCAGCTCGGCAGGGTGGTAGTAGGGCATCAGGAAGCCGCCGGGGCCGATGCGGATGTTCTTGGTGCGCTGCAGCGCCGCAAGCGTCAGCAGGTCCGGTGCAGGATGCGGCTCCCACTTGGCCGCATGGTGCTCGCCGATCCAGGCTTCGCCGAAACCGAACTCGTCGGCCCACTCGATGACCTGCAGATCCCACTCCCAGCCCTCGCGCAGATCGCGCTCGGGCGGGTGGCTCGGCATGGTGAACAGCCCCAGTTCCATCGTGATCCCCTGTCAGGCTCAGTGGCGCCGCACAGCCCGGCACCTCGCTGCCGCAACTTACTGCGGCCACCGCACCCCGTCACCTCCGCCGCGGCGTTTCGAAGTGGGTGGGCTCGGCCACGTATCGTCAGCGACGTGTCCAGGACTTGCCGCGTCACGAGGAGCTTGGCGTTGGGTTCAGTAGCGCTGGTTCTCGCGGCACCACTGCTGGCTGGATGCGCCGAAGACGTCGGGCAAGGTGAACTCTGGGAGCGCAGAGCGCATTCGGGGCCTGAGCCCGCCGAACTGCTCGACTGGCGTTCGGACCACGACGAGCCGCACCCCGATGTCTCGTGTCGTGTAGGTGTGGGCATCCGCGCGGGCTGGTGGCAATGGCACGAACTCTCCGGGAACGAATGCCGCCATGTCGCCGTGTCGGCTTCGGCTACAGCCGAGCTGCCCGAAGGCCAGTCGCGGTCTCGGCGCGATGCACGAGAACCAATTCTGCTCAACGAAGACGACGTCGTCACTGGCTTCACTACCGAGGATTCTGGGGCTACTGGCTACATCGCAGCGACCTCGATTTCGCAGTGCTTCCTTGAGTTTGTGGGAACGGAACCCCCAACCCCGGAGCAATGACGATCTCACTCGGACAGTCGTGGAGTCCTCGAACGCAGGCCACTCAGATGGGCTAATCCAAATGCATCGCTCGCCAGCACCTCATACATTCGTAGGGGCACCTGATGGTGCACGCCCTGTGGTTGCCGACGCAGCTGTGTGCACAGTCCCATCGGTGTGATCGGAGCGCACGGATGCCTGTTGATCCGAATCGGAAGACGTGGAAGCCGGGGATGTCCTGGGAGGACGCGATCGCTGAGATCGCTTACCTCAAGGAGCTCGCATCTGAGATGGGCGGGCCCGACCGCATCGACCGCCAGCACCAGGGCGGTCGGTACACCGTGCGCGAACGCATCGCCAGGATGGCCGACCCAGGCACGTTCATCGAGATGGGCGGGCTCATGGGCGGACCGGAGTACGACGACGAGGGCAACATCATCGGGTTCACGCCGGGTGGCTACGTGATGGGCCTCGCCGAGCTCGACGGGCGGCCGGTGGCAATCGGCGGCGACGATTTCACGATCTCGGGTGGCAGCCCGCACAACGTCCACAAGATCCCGCACCAGTTCGCCCAGCCGCTCGCCATCACCTACGGCATCCCGTACGTGCAGCTGCGCGAAGGCGTCGGCCACAGCTCACGGTCTGACGAGGAGTCGGGCCAGATGGCGCTGCCGGAGGGGGACATGTGGTGGCAAGGCGTGGAAATGCTGACCAAGGTGCCGGTGGCTGCGGGAATCATGGGTTCGGTCGCGGGCTGGCCCGCTGCTGCGGCGCTCATGTCGCATTTCACGGTGATGGTGAAGGGCCAGTCGCAGATTTTCCCGTCGGGGCCGCCGGTGGTGCAGAGGGCCACCGGCGAGACGCTGTCGAAGGAGGAACTGGGCGGCTACCGGATGCACGTGTACGAGAGCGGCCAGGTCGACAACGTGGCCGAGAGCGAGGAGGACGCGTTCGACCAGATCCGCCAGTTTCTCTCGTACTTGCCCAACACCACCTCGGGGGTGGCGCCTCGTGTGGACACGGGCGACCCGCCCGATCGCCGGCCTGAGGAGCTGTTGAACATCATCCCCACGAACCGGCGGGCCGGTTATGACGCACGAGCGCTCATCCGCCACGTCGTCGACAACGGCGAGTTCTTCGAGATGCGCCGCCACTACGCCGGAGCGATCATCACCGGTTTCGCCCGGCTCGATGGCTACAGCGTGGGCGTGGTCGGCAGCGATCCGATGCGGCTGGCCGGTGCCATGGACGGCGACGGCGCCGACAAGTACGCGCACTTCGTGGACCTGTGCGACGCGTTCAACCTGCCGATGCTGATCTTCCTGGACATGCCCGGCTTCATGCTCGGCTCCGCCGCGGAGCGCAAGGCCACGATGCGCCGGGGCGTGCGCGCCCTGATTGCTTCAGCAGAGGCGAGCGTGCCCAAGGTGGAGTTCAACGTCCGCAAGTCATATGGCGTGGCTGCCGATGCGCCCAACAGCATCGGCCTGCCTCATGCGCTCAACCTGCGTTTCGGATGGCCAGCGGGGGAGTGGGGCGGCATCCCGATCGAGGGCGGCGTTGCGGCGGCATACCGGCGCGAGATCGACGCCGCACCCGATCCAGAAGCACATCGAGAGATGATCGAAGAGCGGCTGCTGCGGCTCCGCTCGCCGTTCAAGGCAGCCATGCACGGCGACGTCGTCGATCTCATCGATCCACGAGAGACCCGCCGCCTGGCGTGCACCTTTGTGAAGCTGGCCCAGCCGGTGCTGGAGGAGCTGGCCCGCCGCCCCAACAAGCGCGCCGTCCGCCCCTGACTCAATCAGGGGAGCGATGCAGGAGCAGAGCGCCGCGCTCGCCCAGTGGCCACCGCGAGGGCACGGTTAGCGTGACGCCGTGACTTCGGGAAATGGGCTCAGGTTCGGGTGGTTGTCGCCATGCATCGGCAACCGGTGGAGTGACCATCGGCCGATCGTGGCCGATCAGGTGGAGTGGCTCCTGCCTGAGGTGATCGGGCACTTCGACTCGCTCTGGATCGCCGATCACTTCTACGGGTTCGACGCCAAGACCGATCCGTTCCTCGAAGCTTGGACAACGATCACCTGGTGTGCGGCTCGCCTGCCCGATGTACAGCTGTGCCATCACGTGCTCGGGCACGGTTACCGACCGCCGGCTTTGACAGCCAAGATGGCGGCGACGCTGCAGTACCTGTCGGGCAACCGGTTCATCTTGGGCATCGGGGCGGGCTGGCGGGGCGACGAGTACGAGGCCTACGGCTACGAGTTCCCCTCGCCCAAGGTGCGATTCGCCCAGCTCGAAGAGGTGGTCACGATCTGCCGGTTGATGTGGACGCGGGACGACCCCAGCTTCGAGGGCCAGCACTACCGCATCGACGGCGCAACGGCACCTCCCTTGCCTGAAGTGCCGCCGCCGATCTGCATCGGAGCCTCGGGAGAGCAGATCGGCCTGAAGGTCGCCGCCCGCCATGCCGATATCTGGAACACGCCATGGCGGCGGGACCTCGAAGCGCTGCGACGCAAGTGCGGCATCGTGTTGGACGAACTCGAACGTCTCGGACGCGACCCGGCGGGCTTGGAGATGTCCACCACCGTCGAGCGCGCACTGCCCACGACTGACAGCGAGTCTGCCGAGTACGCCGAATTCCTGGCTTCGCTGGTGGATGTGGGAATCCGGCACTTCGTGCTCGACTTCGGCAACCCCGGCAGCGCCGAGCCAGCACACCGCTTCGCCGAACAGGTCATCTCCCCGCTGCGTGCGAGTAGCAGTTAGGCGAATGCAACGACGCTGGTGCCGGTGAACTCGACAGCGACCGAGTCGCCGCGGCGTACTTCGGGATCGGGTCCGCAGCGCACGCGCAGCTGAGTGCCGTCGAGATTCGCCACGACCATCGAGTCGTGCCCGTAGAACTCCACCAGTTCGACCTCGGCTGTGGTGCCTTGGGCCAGGCGGAGCTGCTCCGGGCGCAACATCACATCGACAGTGCGCGCGGCGCCGTGCGATGCCGCCCCATCACCGTTCGCGCCAGTGGTATCGCTGAGCGGGAGGCGTCCGAGCGGGGTGTGCGCGAATCCATCCGAGGCGCCGCAACGCACCCATGACGCGGTGCCCACGAAATCGGCCACGAAGGGGTCGACGGGCCGGCGGTAGAGGCCATCGGGCGTGTCAACCTGTGCGAGACGGCCCTCGCAGAGCACGCCCACGCGGTCGCCCACCACAAAGGCCTCGTCCTGGTCGTGAGTTACGAAGACGGCCGTGATGCCCAATTCGATGAGCAACCGCCGGACCTCGCTGCGAACGTCCTCGCGCAGCGATGAGTCGAGATTGGAGAACGGCTCGTCCAGCAAGAGCACGCCCGGCCGAGGAGCCAGTGCCCGCGCCAGGGCAACGCGCTGCTGCTGCCCGCCCGACAGCGTGGAGGGCATGCGTTCGGCAAACCCGGACAGACCCACCAGGTCGAGTGCTTCGGCGATGCGGCCGGCAGTCCGCTTCGACCGTTCGAGCCCGTAGCCGACGTTTCGGCCCACAGTGAGGTGCGGGAACAGTGCCCAGTCCTGGAACACCATCCCGACACGGCGCGACTCGGGAGCCACCCAGGAACCACCTCGCCCCGGCGGTCCCGAGACGAACCTCTCGCCGAGCTGAATGGTGCCGGCCAGGGGACGTTCGAGCCCTGCGATCAGGCGCAGCAGCGTGGTCTTGCCGCACCCGCTGGGGCCGAGCAGCGCGACCGATTCGCCGGGCTCGACACGCAGCGAGAGGTCGTACACCGAATAGCTGCCCTGGGCGATTTCGTCAGCGGGATCGAGGCCCTCGGGGGAACTGACTCCGTGGGCCTGGCTGTACGAGTGGGTGACACCATCGAGGATGATCGAGCGTGCGCCCGGCCAGTGCCGATCTCGGCCGTTCCGGGCTAGGTCGTCCGGCGCTGCCGGGTCGGCGTACCGCCGGTCTCGCTTTGACCGAAATGCCCGGACCGTGCGCACCAATCGAAGTATAAGCAGGGGACTCGGCACGTATCCAGAGGGCCGAATGCTGAATAGTGATGATGCCTGCCGCAGTTCAGTAGGCATAGCTAACGCCCAAAGGAGCCGACGCCCGGAGGGCCAGAGCTACGCGACCCGTGCCGCAGTAGGTTGACGCCAACAGGCCGGCAGAGCACGGGGGCGAGCTGTGGCGCTGACGAATGATGATCGAGTAGAGATCCGGGACCTCATCTCCCGCTACAACAAGGCGATCGACACCGGCGATGCCGACGGGTACGCCAATACGTTCGCTCCCGACGGGCAGTTCATCGGGATCGTCGGCACCTTCAACGGCCGGGACGAGCTACGGACGTTCGCCGCCGCGTACTCGACCGAAGAGCAGTACGCAGAGTTCGCTTCTGCACAGCACTGGGTGACCAACGTCGTGGCCGACGGCGACGGATCCGAGGCCACTGTGTTCAGTCACCTGCAGATGGTCAAGCCGCTGCCTGACGGTGGCAGGATCCTGCTGGTCGGGCACTACGACGACATCGTGCGCAAGATCGACGGCCAGTGGCTGTTCGCGCAGCGGATCGTTGTCTCGGACGCCTGATCCGGACCAGCCGAGCATTACTGGAGAGAGCATCGTGCCGCAGACCGGCCTACCGAACGGCAACGCGCCCGCGAGCGCATTCGACATGCCGACGTTTGACATGACCGGCAAGATGGCCGAGGGCCTGCCACGGCCGGCAGGGGCATGGACGCCGATCCCGCGCTTCAGCTTCGTAGGCGGGAACAACGACTCGCCGAGCGTGCCGGTCGGCGGCCTGACCGAGGCAGCCATGTCAGTGCTGACGAAGCATGGCTCCGAACTCGCCACCTACAACCTCGGCGGCAATCCGCAGGGCTTCGAGGGGTTGCGTGCGTTCGTCGCCGGATCGCTGGATGCGAATGCGCACATGCCGACGAGCAGCGAGCAGGTGCTGGTGGTGTCCGGTTCGCTGCAGGCGCTCGATCTGGTCAACGCAGCGTTCCTGCGCCCGGGGGACGTCGTGGTTGCCGAAGAGGCGACGTACGGGGGGATGATCTCGAAGGTCGCCCGGCGAGGAGCCAGGTGCGTCGGCGTCGAGCTCGACGACAACGGGATCGTTCCGGAACGGCTTGCCGGCCTGCTCGACGAGCTGGCTGCAGCCGGCACGCCGCCCCGGTTCATCTACACCATCCCGACAGTCCAGAACCCCACAGGTTCGGTGATGCCGGTTGAGCGCCGGCGAGAGATCCTGGCCATCGCTCGGCACTTCGGCGTGCCGATCTTCGAGGACGAGTGCTACTCCGATCTCCAGTGGATCGGCGAGCGCCCGCCGACGCTGCGTGCGCTGGATTGCGCGGAATCGGAGGGGCCGAGCGCGGTGATCTACTGCGGCTCGTTCTCCAAGTCGATCGCGCCTGCGCTCCGCGTCGGCTACATCGTGGGCGACGTGCCCATCGTGCGCCAGCTCATGGCCCTCAAGGACGACGCCGGCACCGGCGCAATCGAACAGCTCGTGCTCGCCGAGTACGCAGCAGCCCACTTCGACGACCACGTAGCCCAGCTGCGGGAAACGCTGCGAGAGAAATGCGCGGTGATGCGCCGCGCCGTGAACACCCACATGGGTGCGCTGTCACAAGTGGCGATCAAGCTCGGCGGACCGGTGCAGGTGACCGACCCCAAGGGCGGCATCTTCGTGTGGCTCACGTTCCCCACCGGCACCGACACGTCGAGCTATCTGGCGCCAGCGGCCAAGCGAGGCATCCAGTTCAACGAAGGCGCGGCCTGGTCAGTAGAACCCGCTTGGGGCGCACGCCGTATGCGCCTCTGCTTCGGCAGCCTCTCCCAGGACGACATCCGCGAAGGGGTCGCTGCCCTCGCCGAAGTGATCGCCGCGAACTAGCCGCGACGTGTCATACCGGCCGCTAGCCGCGGCCGTGGCGCAGGAGCTTGCCGGGGGTAGCCCCGGTGCACTCGCCGTCCTGGAACGTCTCGACGCCGTTCACCAGGATGTGGCGGTAGCCATGCGCACGCTGCACGCGGCGCCACTCGCCGCCGGGCAGGTCGTAGACGGCCTCGCCGATCCACTCGGGATCGATGGCCAGCTCATCCATGTCGTAGACGAGCACGTCAGCCGGGGCGCCTTCTTTCAGCACACCGCGGTCCTGGAATCCGGCCGCGTGCGCTGCAAGCGCCGACATCCGGTAGTGCGCCTCTTCAACCGTCAGCCGCTGCTCGTCGCGCACGATCCACGCCAAGAAGTCCGTCGTCCAAGCACCGCCGGTGAAGAACTTGGTGTGCGCACCGCCGTCGGACACGCCCGGGATCGTGTACGGCGAGTCGGTGTACACCGCGGACATGTGGTCCACGTTGAACTCAGGACCCTCGCCCAGGAACTCCGTCTTCAGATCGGTCTCGAGCGACAGATCCAGCATCACGTCGATGTAGTGCTTGCCTTCCATCTCGGCGATCTCGCCCAGCGACTTGCCCACGTACTTCTGCAGGTCCTGACGTCGCGCCACTCCCTGCACAACCAGCTTGCGGGGAGGCCCGCCGACGGCGCCCTGCGTGTTCGCGAACAGCGTCGCCGCCTCATCGGTCTCGGCACGCAGCCGGTCCCGCAGGGCAGGGTCGGACATCTTGCGGATCTTGTCCTCGATCGAGCCCGTCGTCGCCTCGCGCCATGCCGGGCTTGAGTCGTACAGGTTCCACTCGTCGAGCGAGAAGGCGAAGCCCGTGCGGATCGAAGCGCCCTGGCCGAAGATGCGCAGCCCGTCGTTGTGGGCCTGCTCGAGCCATTCGAGCCGTTCCTCGTGGACACGCGGGTTGCGCTGGCTCACGGGCACCACGTTGTCGATGATCGGTCGCCCGCTCACCTCGGCCAGCCGCCGCTTGAAGTCGAGATCCTCCGGATTGTTGACGTCGGGGCTCGTGGCCTGCGTGAGCTGGATGAAGCCCTCGTCGCGCTCACGCAGCACTTCGGCCAGCACGAAGATGTCGTCGTCGATCATGGTGTCGGTGACCATCGGCGAGCCGTCGAAGTCGGCTTGGGTGGAGTTGGGCCCGAGGCGCTGGATTGAAAAGCCGCACAGGCCGGCGTCCATGCCCTCGTGCAGCAGGCGCTGCATTTCCTTGCGCTCTGCGTTGTTGGCCGGACGGGTCTTGGCCGCTTCCAAACCCATCACGTAGATCATCAGCGACGCCGTGGGCATGTACTGCAGGACGTTGACGCCTTTCGGCGTGCGGTCCAGCGAGTCGAGGTACTCGGGGATGGTCTCCCAGTCCCACTTCGGCAGCATGCCCTCCTGCATGGCTGCCAGCGGGATCGCCTCGGTGCGCACCATCGTGAGCATCGACCGCTCGCGGAAGTCGGGCTTGCAGGGAGCAAACCCGAAACCGCAGTTGCCGAGCACCACCGATGTCACCCCGTGCCAACTCGAGATGGAGCAGTACGGATCCCATCGGATCTGCGCGTCGTAGTGGGTGTGCAGGTCGATGGTGCCCGGGGCCACGATGCAGCCGCCCGCATCGATGACTTCCTTCGCTGGCTTGTCGGGACGGCCGCCGATCTGGGCAATGCGCCCGTCGGATATCCACAGGTCGCCGCGGAAGCTCGGCACGCGTGTCCCGTCGACGATCGTGCCGTCCTTGATGTGAATGTCGTATTCCTCCACGATGTCCCCCTAGCTCAGTGCCCCGCCCAAAAAACCTAACACATCTTCGTAAATCGACAATCGCACGGGGCGTTGCGCGAAGCGTCAGAAGATGCTGAAACCGCCGTCGATCTTGATGACATCGCCGGTGTGCCAGCGGGCTGCATCGCTCATGAGGTACACCGCGATGGCGCCGAAGTCGTCTGGCACGCCCCATCGGCGCATGGGTATGCGGGGCATCACGTTGTCGACGAACTTGTCCCAGTTGAACAGCCGCTCGGTCATGGCGGTGTCGATCCAGCCCGGGATGACGGCGTTGGCATTGATCTTGTAGCGGGCCATCTCGACCGACAGGCCCATCATCATCGCCAGCATGGCGCCCTTGGTGGCTGCATACGCCTGACCCCGGGCGGCACCCTGGATGGCGGTGCCGCTGGACGTGAGCACTAGAGAGCCGCCCTCGCCCTGGGCGATCATCTGGCGGGTGGCGGCGCGCAGGGTAAAGAACACGCCGTGCAGGTTCACGTCGATGACGCTGAACCAGTCCTCGTTGGAGTGCTCGTGGAAGCCCTTCTGATTCTGCGTGCCGATGCCGGCGTTCGGGAAGCAAGCATCGACGCGCCCGTAGCGCTCGACGACCGCCGCCATGGACTCCTCGACCTGCTCCTCGTCGGAGACGTCACAGCGAAGGGCGCTGGCGGACGGGTTGATCTCTTGCAACTCGGCCTCGGCCGCTGCGTTCTTGTCGGGGTTCGTGCCCCAGATACTGACGTCGGCACCCGCGGCCGCGACGCCACGGGCGTAGCCCAGACCGATGCCGCCGTTGCCTCCCGTGATGACAGCGACTTTGCCGGTGAGGTCGAAGCCCTCGTACTGGTATGCCACAGCGGGCTCAACCCTTGATCTGGCGCATGAACATGCCGTTGTCGAAGTAGTCGCGCCAGAATGTGATCAGGCCGTCGTTGACTTCGAAGATCCCCATCACCGGCAGCTCGATCAGCCTGCCGGAGCCGGTGTGGAAGCGGTCGACGCGCTCGTTCATCACGGTGTTGCCGGTGGCCGTCTGGCGGACGACCTCGAATTCCACGGGTCCGTCGCCCTTCGTCAGGCCGCTCAGGAACTCCTTCATGGCGTCGGGGCCAGTCATGTCGCCGACCGGCACATTGTCGTAATAGACGTCGTCGGAGACGTGGGCGGCCGCCCCGTCGAGGTCCTTTGCTTCAATGCAGGCGATGAATTTGCCGACGACCTCGGTCGGTGAATCGGCGGAAGCAGTCGAATCAGTCATGTCGGGGCAACCCTCCGGCTTGGCCTGGCGGCAAGCGGATCCCGCCGCCGGGGTCTTGTCCTAGCACGGGGAGAGGGCAGCCTGCCGCGCTGCGTCTAAGGTCACCGGGCTATGGGATCGGAGCACATGAGGTGTCATCGATGACGGCGAGCGCTAACCGCAGACCGCTTGCAGGGATCCGGGTCTTCGAGATCAGCATTGCGGTGGCAGCCCCCTGCTGCGGCAAGGCGATGGCGCATCACGGGGCCGAGGTGTTCAAGGTGGAGGCCCACAGCTATCCCGATGTGGCGCGAGCGTTCGGCTCCGCATGGGCTCGCGATCCCGAGCTGGCGGATGTCTTCTGCGACACAGGTCCCTACGTGCCCGAGATGTCGGCCGGCAAGCGCTCGGTCGGGCTCGAGCTGAAACAGCCCCAGGCACTCGAGGCCGCGAAACGCCTGCTGGCCACGTGCGACGTGTTCTTGACGAACTTCGCGGCGCCGGGCATCGCCGAACTGGGACTCGACTACGAATCCGTCAAGCAGGTGTGCCCCGACATCATCTATGCAGGCATGACCGGGTTCGGGGTCGACCCCGACAAGCCGTACTACCCCTTCCGGGCCTTCGGCCCGAATCAGGCACCGCTCGTGGGATGGGACGCGCTCACTGGCTTCCCGCACGAGGAACCCGCCGGCATTCCCTCCATCGCCCCGCCGGACTACATGGGCGGGTTGCACACCATGCTGGCGATTGTCACGGCGTTGCACGAACGGGACCGCACAGGTGAGGGCCGGTTCATCGACATCAGCCAGCTCGAGACCACCGTGTCGTTCCTGGGGCCATACCTGGTGGGCCAGGACCTCGGCGTGCCCGAGCCGTTTCGCAATGGCAACCGGGTGTCGTGGGCGGCACCTGCGGGGATCTACCCATGCGCGGGCAACGATCGCTGGATCGCCGTCGAAGTGCCCGATGACGAGGCATGGCAGGCGCTGGCGGGTTTGGCCGAATGGTCTGATGTGCCTGCGCACGACGCCGGCGGCGGTGCCGCCTTGTCGACCTACCCGCACGGCACGCTGGCCGATCGCGTTGCCAATCACGATGCGATTGATGCCGAGCTGTCCGACTGGACCAGCCGTCGCAGCCCCCAACAAGCGGCCGCGGAGCTGCAGGAGCTGGGCGTTGCGGCCTACGAGGTGCTCAACCACACGGGCGTGCTGGCTGACCCCCAGGTGCACGACCGCCGCCCGTATTCGATCGCCCCGAGTCCACGATTGGGCCGCGACCTGTTCGTTCGCAACCCGGTGCGCTTAAGTGCGACACCCCCGTATGTCACACGCGCCGGGCCCAACATGGGAGGCGACACCGTCGATGTCCTCACCGAGATCGGCTATTCGGAGGACGATGTGGAGCAGATGGTCTCTGACGGGACGGCGTTCGTAGATGCCCGACCTGAGGTTGTGCTGGAACGGCCTTTCGACCGCTGGTACGAATCGGTCGGGATAGCGGAGTTCTACGACGCCGAAGACAGCATCACCGGCGGCAGCCAATGAGCCCCGCGCAACACGGCCACGGCCCGTGGAATGGGGTTCGGGTGCTTGACCTGACCGGGCTGTCGGGTGCGTATGGCACCCGCGTTTGGGCGGCGCTCGGCGCCGACGTGATCTGCGTGGAACCCCCTGGGGGGAATCCGATCCGCACCATGCCGCCGCTGGCGCCGGGTCACGCAGGCCCCGAGGCCAGCCTGTGGTGGGCGTACTACGCGGCGTCGAAACGCAGTGTGGTGCTCGACCCGACCGACAGCGAGGATGCCGCGTCGCTGGTGAAGCTGATCGGCACAGCTGACGTGGTGCTCGACGATGCGATGCCCGCCGCCCAAGAGGCATACCCGTGGCTGGCAGACATGGGCCAGGGCGGGCTCGGTGTCTCCGGGATCGTCGAGAGGTATCCGCACCTGACTTGGGTATCGATCACGCCGTTCGGCATGACAGGGCCGCGACGTCACTGGCGTTCGTCGAATCTTGTCGCCTGGGCATCGTGCGGCTTGGCGTCCACCGTGGGCTTCCCGCACGGCCCCCCGCTGGCACCGGCAGGAGAGATCGGTGTGCTGATGCACGGCGCCTCGCTGCATGCGGTGATCGGTTCGATGATGTCGGTGCGTGCACGCAATCAGGCTGGGGCGGCGGGTGAGCCGGCACTCGGCCAGACCATCGACCTGTCGTTGCAGGAAGTAGGACTGTGGCTGTCGCCTGAGACCGGTGTGCCGCTGTATCTCGACGACCAGGTGCCACGGCCTCGGGCCGGCAATCGCCGTCCGGTCACCAGCCCGATGGGCATGTACCCAGCGTCGGACGGTTACGTGGCGATCATCGCTATCCAGCCGGCGCACTGGAACGCAGTCGCGCAATGGGTGCACGAGCTGACCGGCAACGAGGGCATCCTCGACGAGATCTTCATCGACATCGTGGTGCGCCGTGAGGCGCTGGAAGCCGTGGACGCGTGGGTTGAGGAGCTCACCACCCGCTTCACCAAACAGGAACTGTTCGTGGAAGGCCAACGGCGGCGCATCCCGATCACCCCGGTCAACACCGTGGGCGATCTGCGTCACGACCCGCATCTCGAAGCCGTGGGCTGGTGGCGACCCGAGGAGCACCCGGTGCTCGGCACCTACACCGTTCCCGGCTCGCCCTTCACTACCGACGGCGACTGGTGGGCCTGGCAGCGAGCACCGATGCTGGGCGAGCACACCGACGGCGTGCTCGCCGAGCTGACCTAGCGACTCGCTCGGCAGCGCTCAGCGGGGCGGGTCGAGCAGGGGTGGACCGGTGGCTGTCACGTTGACCGGGTCGCCGACGGAGACCGCAACGCCCTCGGGGTCGATGGTGCACGCGACACCGAACATGGCATTGCCCTCCAGCATCCCCCGCATGCCTGGCGAGAAGCCTTCCGCGACCGAGCACCAGCGGTGCTTGCGCAGCACCAAGGCAGGTTCGCGGTGGCGCTCGCCGGTGTCCTGATCGATCTGCGGGACGGCGCAGCGGGGCCACACCACGCGAGCGGTGAGCTGGGCCGAGCCGATCGAGAACTCGGTCCAGGTGTCTTCCGACCAAGGTTCGTCGTTGGTCACGATGAGATTCGCCCGGAATCGTTCGATGCCGAACGGCTCTGAGGCCCGCGCCACCAGATCGTCGAGCGAGGCCGTATTGGCCACGAGCACCGGCGCGGCGTCAGCGAAACCGGTGAGGCGTCCCCGGAACAGCCGCATCGGACGGGATGACTCAGGGGTGAACGCTGCGAGTCTGGCCGGGAAGCCGAGCACCTCGCTGAAGAACTCGGCCGCCTCGTCTCCTGCATCTGCGCACGCCACTTCATCGCCGATCAAGGCAAGGACAGTGGTGTCATTGGCGTCGGGGCGTTTCACGTCAATGGTGCCCATGCCGGGTGCGCTGATGGTCAGGCCGCCGTCGATCGGCACGGCGGCGACGGTGGCGAGCGCCGCGTTGCGACGTTGGGTGACCGCTTCCCCGAGTGCGTCGGTGTCGTTGGGGGCCGTCACCACCTGCCATGCGCGGTCGCCTTCGAGCCCGGTTGCCGTGACCAGAGCCGAATCGAGCTCGACGCGGCGGCAGCCCTTGATGGGGTGAATGGTGATACCGGTGAGCGTGCCGGCGGCTTCGCCGCCATGTCCTTCTGCGGTCATTCCCAGACCCTAGGCTCGCCGCGCATCAGTGTCTCGGCCTCACAGCGGGGCTGTGCAGACCTTGGGAGGGGCGAGCGGTCATGGCACTGCAGGGGTTCGATCGCCGCCACAAGCCCAAGATCGGCGTCGGCCGGGCCGAACCCCCGGAGTGGTTGCTGGACCACACCGACCTCAACATGCACGCGCTCGGCCCGGGTGCCGAGCTGGAGGCCGAGTGGGCTGCTGCGGGGCTGCAGCTTCCCGACCGCTCGGCGCTGCGCCGGTACCGCCTGGAACGGGTCCGCGAGCAGCTGCGCGGCGCGGACTGCGATGCGGCACTGCTGTACGACCCGGTGAACATCCGCTACGCCACGGACACCACGAACATGTCGCTGTGGACCATGCACAACGCCGTCCGCTACGCGTTCGTGGCCGCCGAGGGGCCCGTCGTGGTGTTCGAATTCTCAGACGGCGAATTCCTCGACGCCCACTCCGAGACGGTGGACGAGATCCGCCCGGGACTGTCGCACATCTACTTCAAGGCCGGGCCGCGCTCGGGCGAGATCGCCGGCCGCTGGGCAGCTGAGATAGCTGGGCTGGTGGACGAGCACAGCGGGGGAGGGCGACGCCTCGCAGTCGATCAGCTCGAACTGCGCGGGATCCGGGCCCTGGAAGGCCGCGGCATCGAGCTGGTCAGCGCCGGCGAGCTGATGGAGCAGGCCCGTGCGATCAAGGGCCCCGACGACATCCGGGCCATGCGGTGTGCCGTGCACGCCTGCGAGGCTGCCGTCGGCGACATGGCGGCCGTCTTCGAGCCCGGAGTGAGCGAGCTGGATCTGTGGGCCGAGCTGTGGGCAGGGAGCCTGCGGCGCTACGGCGAGTGGATCGAGACCAGGCTGCTGTCGTCGGGCCCACGCACGAACCCGTGGTACCACGAGGCCAGCAGCCGCCGGGTAGGAGCAGGCGAGCTGATGGGCTTCGACACTGACTTGGTGGGCGCATACGGCATGTGCGTGGACCTGTCGCGGACATGGCTGTGCGGCAGCGGCAGACCCAGCGGTGCCCAGCACGACGCGTGGTCGCTCGCACTCGAACAGATCCAGCGCAACACCGAGCTGCACCGCGCCGGAGCAACACTGCGCGAGATCACCGACAAGGCGTGGTACCCCGATCCCGAGCATTACCGCGGCTACACGGTCATCTCCCACGGCGTCGGGCTGTGCGACGAATACCCGGCGATCTACCACCGCCACAAGTGGGACTCGATCGGCTACGACGGGGTTCTGGAGCCCGGCATAGTGATGTGCGTGGAGGCGTTCATCGGGCCGAGATCAGGCGGTGAGGGCGTGAAGCTGGAGGAGCAGGTGCTGATCACCGAGACCGGCAACGAGGTCCTCACCAGCCTGCCGCTCGGACTGGTCTAGACCCCAGAGCCGTCGGGGTCCTCCAGGTCGTGGCGGCGATCAAGCCGGATCTGCCGGCAGGTCGCGCTCGTGCTGTTCGAAGCTGACGAGCACCTGGTTGGCTTCGACTGCATCGCCTGGCCCGCAGCGGACCTCTGCAACGGTGCCCGCCCCGTGCGCGGCAAGCGAGTGCAGCATCTTCATCGCCTCCACCACCACGACCACGTCGCCCGTGGCAACGACATCACCCGTCACCACCGGCACGTCGACCACGACAGCGGGAAATGGCGCAGCAACCGAGTCGACGTCGCCGGTGTCGCCGGTTGCGGTGGGCGCCCAGGCGTCGGAGCGGTCGGGCACCTCGAAGGTGATCGTGTGGCCGCGGAGATTGACGGCCACGCCATCACGCGTTGCACTGCTCGTGTTCGCGGCACGACCCGCCGCTATCGCCCTGGCGGACACCTCGTGGAGCTCGCCGACCTCATCGCGCAGCACGGCGACGGCGTCCGAGGTGTGCGGGGTCAGCCGGAAGTCGCTCAGCACGGTCCACGGCCCACTCGGGGCCGCTGCACGCTCGTCCAGCAACGGGCCCAACCAGGCGGCCGCGGCGGCCGCGGCCGCCTCGGCGGCAGGCGGCGGCGCAGGCATCTCGGCGGCGCCGAGCCTATCGATCACGTTCGTGGTCATCTCGCCATCGCGCAGTTGGGGCGCGTCGACGAGCCAGCGCAGGAATCCGGCATTCGTGGGAACCGGGCCCACGACCAGCCCGTCGAGCGCATCGCGCAGGGCGTCGAGCGCCGCAGGGCGGTCGGGGCGAGTGACGACGAGCTTGGCGATCAGCGGGTCGTAGTACGGGGAGATCTGACTGCCGGCGGCGATGGCGGCATCCCAGCGCACTCCGGGGGGAACCTGCAGGTGGCGTACCGGGCCTGCCTGGGGAGTGAAGCCATCAGACGGGTCCTCGGCGTTGATCCGGGCTTCGATGCTGTGCCCGCTGAACGTGACGGCTGACTGGTCGAAACCCAGCGGCTCGCCGCCGGCGGCTCTCAGTTGCAGCTCCACCAGGTCGAGCCCGGTGATGGCCTCGGTGACGGGGTGCTCCACTTGCAGTCGGGTGTTCATCTCCAAGAAGAAGAACTCGCCGGTGCCGGCATCGACGATGAACTCCACGGTGCCGGCGTTGTCGTAACCGATGCGATGGGCGAGCGCCACCGCCGCGTCATGCAATCCCTCACGGGCGGCGGTATCCAGATTGGGTGCCGGCGCTTCCTCCAACAGCTTCTGGTAGCGACGCTGCGAGGAGCAGTCGCGAGTGCCGAGGTGGATGACCGTGCCGTGCCGGTCGCCGACGACCTGCACCTCCACATGACGGGGCCGCTCGATGTAGCGCTCCACCAGCACCCGGTCGTCGCCGAACGAGCGCAATGCCTCGGTGCGGGCTTCAGCCAGCGCGGCGTCGAACCCGTCAGCCGAGCGGACGATGCGGATGCCCTTGCCGCCCCCGCCCGCTGACGCCTTGATCAGCACCGGAAAGCTCAATCGCTCGCGAACACCGTCGATGTCGACGTCGCTGAACCCGGGAATGGTCGGCACGCCCGCAGACTCCGCAATGGCACGAGCTTCGATCTTCGAGCCCATCTGGGCGATTGCGTCAGGATGCGGCCCGACCCAGGTCAGCCCGGCGTCGACGACTGCCCGGGCGAAGTCGGCGTTCTCGGACAGAAAGCCGTAACCGGGGTGAATCGCATCGGCCCCGGTCTCGTGGGCCGCCGCCACGATGGCCCCGGCGTCGAGGTACGAGCGCTCGAGCGAGGCCGGCCCAATGCAGATCGCCTCGTCGGCCTCGAGAGCAAACGGTGCATCACGATCGGGTTCGGCATAGACGGCGACCGTTCGCCAGCCCAGCCGGCGTGCCGTCGCGAACACCCGGCTCGCGATCTCGCCTCGGTTCGCGACCAGCAGCTTCATAGCGAACGTGCTTCCCGGCTACATTCGGTACACGATGCCGCTGCCCACTGCAGGAGCATCCTGGCGGGCCGCGAGCGCTAGGCAGAGCCCGAGTGCGTCACGCGTGTCGACCGGATCGATCAGGCCGTCGTCCCACAGCCGTGCCGTGGCGTAATACGGATCACTCTGCTGCTCGTACTGAGCGGCCACCTCGGCACGCATGGCAGCGATCTCGGACTCGGTGGTCTCGGTGCCGCGCATGCCGGCGAGCCGGATGTCCACCAGCACTGTCTGCGCTGTCTCGGCTGACATCGTGGCGATTCGGCTGTTGGGCCAGGCAAACAGGAACCTGGGGTTGAAGCCACGCCCGCACATTCCGTAGTTGCCGGCACCGTAGGAGCCCCCGATGAGCACCGTGTAGCGGGGCACTGTCGCGTTGGCGACGGCGGACACCATCTTTGCCCCGTGCTTGGCGATGCCGGCTGCCTCGGAGTCGCTGCCCACCATGTACCCGGTGGTGTTCTGCAGGAACAGCAGCGGCACCCGCCGCTGCTCGCACAGCTCGATGAAGTGGGTGGCCTTGAGGGCGTCGGAGGAGAAGATGATCCCGTTGTTGGCGATGATGCCGACTTGATGGCCCCAGACCCGAGCAAAGCCGCAGGTGATGTGCTCGCCCCACTCGGGCTTGAACTCCGAGTAGCGGGAGCCGTCGACCAGACGGGCGATGACCTCTCGTGCGTCGAAGCCGATGCGGTCGTCAGCGGAGATCACGCCGTAGATCTCGGCTGGGTCGTAGTGGGGTGCTTCCGGTTCCACCCACGACAGCCAGCCCTCGCGGTGATCCACCGGACGCTGGTTGACGGCGGCGCAGAGCTCGCGCAGCTTGCCGTAGGCCGATCGCTCGTCGGGGGTCATGTAGTCGGACACGCCCGAGATGCGGGTGTGCAGCGCAGCGCCGCCGAGGTCGTCGGGCTCGATGATTTCTCCGAGGGCGGCCTTCACGATCGGCGGGCCGCCAAGGTAAATGCGGCCGATGCCCGACACCATGATCACCTCGTCGCTGAGGGCCGGAACGTACGCCCCGCCTGCCGTGCATCCGCCCAGCACCACCGAGATCTGGGGGAGGCCCATGGCTGAGAGCCGGGCCTGGCGGTAGAAGCTGCCGCCGAAGTGGTCCTTGTCGGGGAAGATGTCGTCCTGCAGGGGCAGGAACGCGCCGCCGGAGTCGACCAGGTAGATGACGCCGAGGCCGTTCTCGGCGGCGATGTCCTGGGCACGCACGTGCTTCTTGATGCTGACCGGCAGCAGCGAGCCGCCCTTCACCGTGGCGTCGTTGGCGATGAACATCCACGGCACGCCGCAGACCACGCCGACACCGGTGACGATGCCCGCGCCGGGGGCGCTGTTGTCGTACATCTCCCAGCCCGCCAGCGTGGAGAGCTCCAGAAACGGCGTGCCGGCATCGCAGACCAGGTCGATCCGGTCCCGCGGCAGGATCTTGCCCCGGCTGTGATGGCGCTCGATGGAGCGCTCCCTGCCGGCCCCGCCGGAGATGGCGAACTGCTGCCGCTCCCGCAGCGTCGCGAGCAGGTCGGCATAGGCAGCCGCGTTCTTCTCGAACTCGGTGCTGCCGGTGTCGATGCGGCTTTCGAACTGTCTCATCTGCGGGCGGTGTCCCTCAGCCGGGGCGTTTCCGTCGCCGAAGATCGTACGGGGCGCGCCGGTGCGTGAACCTGCTCAGAAGTTGCGGTCGCCGGAGTCCTGGCCCAGCAGCACCCGGCCGGCGGTGTCCATCTGGTATCCGCCCACCATGAAGTGCCCGGCCACGGCACGCACGTCATTGAGCAGTGCACCGAGCGGCGATGCCGTGAAGTTGGCGGTGCTGCCGGCGGCGTCGACCAGCGTCTCGACCGCGGCGATGCAGTTCTGGACGCTCCACGAGCAGGCCAGGCGGGCGCGGGCGTGCTGCGCCGGGGTGACCTCGCCGTGGGCCGAGGCGGTCTGCCAGATCTCGTCAAGCTGATCGGCCACGAACGATCGACCGGCACCGGCCAGCGCGGTGGCACGAGCGATCGCCGCATGGGCGTCGGGCCGTGCTGCCAGCTCAGTGCGGGCGAACAGCGGCGTCTTGGCGGTGGCCAGCGTGGTGAATTCGTCGATGGCGCGGTCGGCAATGCCCGAGGCCACGCCGGTCTTGGGGAATGGGAACCGCAGCCCTGAGGGCAGCCGGTAGAAGGGATGCTCGTTGGGCTTGGGCAGCGAGAAGTTCTCGGCCACGCCGGCCCGTTCACTGGGCACGAAACAGTCGGTCAGCACGACGTCGTGGCTGCCGGTGCCACGCAGACCCAGCGTGTGCCAGGTGTCGTCGATGAGCGACGGCTCGGCGGGCACCAGAACATGGCAGATGTCCTTGGGCCGGGTGCCCTCGACGATGTTGGCCACCACCCACCAATCGGCCACGCTGCAGCCGCTCACGAAGGTCCAACGACCGTTGACGAGCCAGCCGCCGTCGGTCGCACGCGCTATGCCACGTGGGACGCCCGAGCCGGCGATGACCGCATCAGGATGCTCCCCGTAGAACGTGGTGACCGTCGACGGTTCGAGGTAGGCAGCGAAGATCTCGGCTTCCTCATTGCAGGTCATGGCAACCCAGCCAGCCGACGGGTGCTCGTAGGTGACCCTGCGGGTGAACTCGATGAACTCAGCGGGGTGCCGACCGAGCCCGCCCAGCTCGGCGGGCACAAGCAGCTTCATGAGGCCGTCGCGTCCGAGGTCGGCGAAGATCTCCCGATCGGGATTGCGGTCGGCGTCGCAGCTTTCCCCGCACGCACGCACTCGCTCCAGCATCTCGTCGCTCAGCTCGCTGGGAGCTCGGAATCGCTGTGGCGAGGAGTTCTCGGCCATCTGGGCAAGCTAACCGCCCCGTCACAGCAAGCGCCTGCGTATCGTCGTACCGATTCGACGTGCCAGCACGTTCATGAGTTCAGGGGCCACATGACCTCACCCGACGCCGCCCAGCACACGGCATCCGCGCCGCTTGCGGGTATGACCGTTCTCGATCTCACTGATCACCGCGGCGAATTCGGGCCGTGGATGCTGGCCGAATTGGGCGCGGACGTGATCAAGGTCGAGCCGCCCGGCGGCACGTCTGCCCGCGCGGCGCTGCCGGTGCGTGAATCGAATGGCGCGACAGACGACCTGCGCAGCTGGCAATTCTGCGCATACAACTCCAACAAGCGCTCCATCGTGCTGGACCTTGACGCCCCGGAAGACAGGGACGTGTTTGAGAGCCTCGTCAAGCTCGCGGACTTCGTCTACGAGTCGGGAGTGGCGGGAACGCTGGCCGCCGCCCGATACGGCCACGATGATCTTGCAGCGCTGAACGACCGGATCATTCATGTGCAGGTCACGCCGTTCGGCCTCGACGGGCCCCGCAGCGGCGATCCCGCCTCGGAGCTGTCGCTGGCGGCGCTGGGCGGGCCGGCGAACATGCAGGGCATCTTCGAGCGAGCGCCCGTCAAGGCGTCTATCGCTCAGGCATGGCGCCACGCGGGCGCCGAATCCGCAGCGGCAGGGTTGATGGCCCACGCTCGAATGCGCGCCACGGGTTCGTCACAGCACGTCGGCGTGTCAGCCCAGGCGGCGATGACATGGACGCTGCTGAATGCCATGGAGACCCACGCGATCTGCGGGCGGGACTTCGAGCGCTCCGGCACGGTCGCGCAACTGGCCGTGCCCCTCGAGATGCGCTACCGCACACAGGACGGCTGGGCGATCGGAGTTGCCCGGGGCGTGGCGACAGGCCGCCTGCTCGAGTGGTACATCGAGGAGGGCCTGGCAGACGAGAGCTGGCGCGTCGAGGAATGGGATACCTACGACATGCGAGCCGCAGCCGGCGAACCGATCAGCCGAAACTTCGACGAGCTGTACCAGGCGATGGTGGGGCTGTGTGGGCGACACACGAACGCTGAACTGCTGCAGCGCTCAATGGTTCTGAAGGAGACGATTGCGCCGGTCCACACGGTGGCCGACCTCGTCGAGTTCGAGCACCTGCGAGCCCGCGACTTCTGGCGACCGACCGAAGCGGCGAACACGACCCCAGTGGAGCTTCCCGGCGGTCCGGCCACGATCGACGGAGTGCGCATCGGCACGAAACGGCAGCCGCCGCGACTCAATGAGCACAGCGTCGAGATCCGGGATCAGATCGCCGAGGCTGCCGCAGATCATGAGCACTCAGCTCAGCCCTTGGAGTGGAGTGTGGGCACTGCCGAACTGCCCTTTGCCGGGTTGCGCGTCGCTGACTTCAGCTGGATCGGAGTGGGACCCATCACCGCGAAGGCCCTCGCCGATCATGGCGCGACCGTGGTTCGGATCGAGTCGAGTTCGCGTCTCGACGGGCTGCGTGCGAACCCGCCCTTCAAGGACGACGTCATCGATGTGGACATGGCCCACTTCTTCGGCACCTTCAACACGTCGAAGCTCAGCATCGACATCGATCTCAAGACGCCCGAGGGCGTCGAGATCGCCCACCGGATGATTGCGTGGGCCGACGTCGTGGTGGAGGCCTGGACGCCGGGGACCTTCGCCCGCACCATCGCCGACGATGACCTGATCGCCGAGCTGAACCCTCAAGCCATCGTGGTGCACACGTCGCTGCTTGCCAGCGGCGGACCGATGTCGGCACTCGGCGGATTCGGATATCACGCAGCCGCCATCGCGGGCTTCTACCCGGTCGTGGGCTGGCCCGACCTGCCGCCCGACGGCCCCTACCTTGCCTACACCGACACCATCTCGCCGCGCATCATCACCACCACGCTGCTTGCGGCGCTGGATCGCCGGCGCAGGACCGGTCAGGGCTGTGTCATCGAAGCAGCGCAGCTCGAGTGCGGCCTGCAATTCCTCGCTCCCGAGCTCGCCAATTACGGCGAGAGTGGCACGGTGGCCACCCGGATCGGGAATCGCGATCCCGAAATGGCGCCCCAGGGTGTGTATCGGTGTGCGGGGGAGGACCGCTGGTGTGCGATCACCATCGCGGATGACACCCAGTGGGCGACGCTGACCAAGCTCATGGGCGCTCCGCCGTGGGCCCTCGCACCCGAGCTGTCGACCCTTGATGGGCGGCTTCAGGCCCACGATGCGATCGACGACGAGATCGCGGCGTGGACGGCTGACCAAGACGCAGCCACGCTGGAACGGCAACTGCTCGACGCCGGGATCGCGGCAGGCATGGTGCAGCGCAGCAGCGACCTGCTGGCGGACCCGCAGTATGCGCATCTCGGCTTTCATCGCTGGCTCGAGCACCCACGGATGGGCAACGTGCCCTATTCGGGCCATCAGTACCGGATCGCGGGTTATGACCATGGTCCACGCCATGCCGCGCCGATGATCGGCCAGCACACGTTCGACGTGCTCAGCGAGTTCTTGGGCCTCAGCGACGATGAGATTGCCGACGCCGCTGCGGCGGGTGCATTGGGCTGAATCCTTGCCGCTCAGCCGCTGCCCGCTTCCTCTTAGCCTGACGCCGTGAGTGCCGCGCAACCGGTGCCGCTGTCGGTGCTGGATCTGGCGACCGTTTCTGAGGGCGGCACCAGCGCGCAGGCACTGGCGGATACCACCGAGCTGGCTCGGGCTGCGGACCGCCTGGGCTACGAGCGCTTCTGGGTGGCCGAGCATCACAACATCGACACCGTGGCGAGCACGTCGCCGGCGGTGCTCATCGCCCACCTGGCCGCTCACACCAAACGCATCAAGCTGGGCTCGGGCGGGGTGATGCTGCCCAATCACAGCCCGGCCGTGATCGCCGAGCAGTTCGCGATGCTTGAGGCGTTGCATCCGGGACGCATCGACCTGGGCGTCGGGCGAGCTCCCGGCAGCGATCGCATATCGGCCGCAGCAGTCCGGGGTCCGGCCGAGGACGGCTCAGTGCCCGATCCCTGGCAGGTGGACGACTTCCCGAGCCATCTGCTGGATCTGATGGCCTATCTCGGTGATGTGCGCATGACCGACGGGCCTCCGCTGGAGTTCCAGGCGACGCCGCAGGCCACGTCGATGCCACCGGTGCTGCTGCTGGGCTCCAGCGGCTACTCGGCCCAGCTCGCCGGCTACCTGGGTCTGCCGTTCGCCTTCGCCCACCATTTCGACGGCGGGGGCGTGCTGGGCGCCGTCGATCTGTACCGGCAGCGGTTTCAGCCGTCGATGGCGCTCGACGAGCCCTACGTGATGGTCAGCGCGGGGCTGGTCACCGCCGCGGACAGCGAAACGGCCCGTTACCACGCAGCACCGTCGCTGCTTCGCCGACTGGGCATTCGTACAGGCCGGTTCTGGCCGCTGCTGCCGCCCGATGAGGCGATGGCTCATCCCGAATGGCAGCACGCGGCCGCGATGCCGACCAACGCCATCGTGGGCGATCCCGACGAAGCGGTGGCAGGTCTCGAGGCGCTGGCCGTTGCCACCGGTGCCCATGAGCTGATGGTGCACACCTCCACGTACGGCCTGGCTGAACGCATCACCAGCCTCGAGTTGCTGGCCGATGCCTGGAGCCAGCGCACATCCAACGGCGCTGCCGATGCAGCAGGCACGGCAGCGGCCCCGGCGGGGACTCCGTGACGACAGCGCCGGACGCCCCCGCAACCACGGTGCGCACCACGGCGATGGCGACGCACTTCGGGTCGTTCCTGTTGGATTCGGCCGATGGCGAGGTGCTGGACGTACGCCGGCACCCCGCCGACCCCGAACAGTCGCACCTCGGGGAATCGCTGCGACATTTCGCCGAGAACCGGGTGATGCGCCCAGCAGTCCGGCAGTCGTGGTTGCGGGACGGACCGGGAGCGGCAACCCACCTGCGTGGCCATGAGCCGTTCGTCGAGGTCAGCTGGGACCACGCATTGGACCTCGTCGCCGCCGAGCTCGCCCGGGTGCGCTCCCAGCACGGCCGGTCGTCGATCTTCGGCGGCTCGTACGGCTGGGGCTCAGCGGGACGCTTCGGGCTGGCGTCCAGCCAGCAGCACCGGTTCATGCGGCTTGCCGGCGGCTGCACCGACCAGAAGGGCACCTACTCGTCTGCCGCAGCCGAAGCGCTGTTCCCCTACATGGTCGGCATGGGCTACCACGCCGCGCTGGCCCGTCAGACCTCGTGGTCGGTCATCTGCGAGAACACCGAGCTGTTCGTGTGCTTCGGCGGCATGCGCGCCACCAACAGCCACGTCACCTACGGCGGCCAAGGCCCGCATCACCACAACGACTGGGTGGGTCGGGCCCGCAAGGCGGGCGTCGAGTTCGTCAACGTGGGCCCGCTGCGGGACGACTTCGATCCTGCCGTCGGCGCGCGCTGGCTGCCGATCCGCCCGGGCACCGATGTGGCGTTGATGCTGGGAATCATCCACACGCTCGTCACCGACGGCCTCGCCGACGAGGAGTTCCTGGTCACCCATTGCCACGGCTGGGCGCAGCTGCGAGCACACGTGCTCGGCGAGGGCTTCGCAACCGCCTGCGGTGACTGGGACGGCGCAACGCCGTGGCGCGATGCCGTTGACTACGACACGCCCAAGACGGCTGGATGGGCCGCATCAGTCACCGGCATCGAGGCTGCGCGCATCAGGGCGCTGGCGCACGAGATGGCCGCCAAACGCACCCTGGTCAACCTCAGCCTGTCCACCCAGCGGGCCCACCACGGCGAGCAGCCGTACTGGACGGCGCTCGCTCTGGCGTGCGTGCTGGGCCAGGTGGGGCTTCCCGGCGGCGGCTACGCCTTCAGCTTCGGCACCCAGGGCAACACCGGCGCCGGTCAGGTGCGGGTGCGCGTGCCAGGCCTGCCGGTGCCGATGCGCCAGCCGGGTCCGCCGGTGATCGCGGTCTCACGCATCACCGAGATGCTCGAAGGGCCCGGTGAGCCGTTCGACTTCGACGGGCACCGCGGCCGGTTCCCCGACATCAAGCTCGTCTACTGGTCGGGCGGCAACCCCTTCCACCACCACCAGGACCTGAACCGGCTGGTGCGGGCGTGGCAGCGACCCGAGACGATCGTCGTCCACGAGCCCTTTTGGTCGCCGGTGGCCCGCCGTGCCGACGTCGTGCTGCCGGCAACCACACCCCTGGAACGAAACGACATCGGTGGCGCCGAGACGATGATCGTCGCGATGTCGGCGGTGGCGGAGCCCGTGGGGGAGTCCCGCGACGACTACTGGATCTTCGCCCGCCTCGCCGAGCGGCTGGACTTCGGGGAGAAGTTCACCGAAGGCCGCACTGCAGACGAGTGGCTCGAGGTGATCTACGAGATTCACCGGGCGGCGAATCCCGAGTCCCCTCCATATGACGAGTTCTTGCGCGACGGCTACGTGATGGCACCGGGCATGTCGCCGATGGGGGAACCCCGCCAGGTGTTCCTGGAGGCCTTCCGTGCCGACCCGACGGCTAAGCCGCTGCGCACGCCGAGCGGGAAGATCGAGCTGTGGAGCGAGACCATCGCCGGCTACGGCTACGACGACTGCCCGCCGCACCCGGCGTGGATGGAGCCCTTCGAACGCCTGGGCGGAGCCCGCAGCGACCGGTTCCCGCTGCACCTGGTGTCGAACCAGCCCGCAGCGCGCCTGCACAGCCAGTACGACCACGCCGCTCCCAGCCAGGCCACCAAAGTGGCGGGCCGCGAACCGGTTCGCATGCATCCCGACACCGCCGCAGCACGGGGCATCGCCGACGGCGACGTGGTGCGGCTGTTCAACGACCGGGGTGCCTGCCTGGCCGGCACAGTGCTGGACGACGCCGTGATGCCCCAAGCGGTGCAGATTTCCACCGGCGCCTGGTACGACCCCGCCCCCGACGGCACCTGCCGAGCCGGCAATCCGAACGCGCTGACCGCGGACATCGGGACCTCCCGGCTGGCCCAGGGACCCTCAGCACACACCTGTCTCGTAGAGGTCGAGCTCTTCGAGGGCGAACCGCCGCCGGTGAAGTCGTACCTGCCGCCGGAGCTGGTGCGACTGGACAACTGACAGCACTTGCGAACATTCGTGTTTAAGGAACGTACGTTTGATACCCTATGGCGATGGTGTGGAACCGCACCGCCGTCACGGCCGGTGTCGGCGACTACCAAACCGATCTGTTCGCTCTGGGCACGCCCCAACTCAACCCGGCCGCAGCGGTGGTGCGCACGATCCTCGATGACCACAGCTGGATCGACGCATCGTCTCGATGGCTGAGCGGCGCCGACGAGCTGCTGGCTGACTTGGCGCAAAGGCTCCGCTGGACCAGGGCACAGCGCGAGATGTACGGCCGGATGGTGGAGGAACCACGGCTCGGCGCGCAGCTCAGGTGTCCTACTTCGAGCGCGCCGAGAGCCGTCAACGCCATGTCGACGGCTCTCGGTGACCGATACGGGAAGCCGCTTAACTCTGTGTGGGTCAACTACTACCGGGACGGCCGTGACTCTGTGGCGTGGCACAGCGACCGCATCGGTATCAATCCCGACGATTCGCTGGTGGCCATCGTCTCCCTCGGCGGTCCTCGCCGTTTCCTGCTGCGACCCAAGGGCGGGGGGCGCAGTCGTGCCTTCACCCTGGCCTCAGGCGATCTGCTCGTGATGGGCGGCGCCTGCCAGCGGTCCTGGGAGCACTCAGTGCCGAAGACAGCGACGGCTTCGCCGCGCATGAGCGTCACCTTCCGTCACTCCCGCGAAGCCAGCCGTCGCCCGGAAAGGGGCGATCAACAGCTCAGAACTTGAGCCCGACAGCGGTACACAAGAACCTCATGAGCGGCTGTGTCTCGGCGCACCAAGCGGCGATCATCGAAGGGAAGTCGGGCTTGAGCGCGACGCCGTGGTCGAAGTCGCGCACTGCGATGAAGCTCTTGCGTTTGAGGTCCTCGATCATCGGGTGGTCCGCCGACCAATCACGGGGCGAGCGCTTGAGCCGCTCGCCTTCCATGCGCCAGCCGTCGGACTGGCACGTGTCCCGGGCCGCAATCCATGCGTCCGGACCCTCGTCGATGGCCACGCGGTACGCAGCAAGCGCATCCCGATCAGGCATCCAGCTGCCGGCGCCGAAGAAGCAGCTCTCGGTGTCCAGGTGGACGTAGTAGCCGGGAGCGTGGACATCGCCGCCCCGGACATGGCGGAACTGGATGCCCACATTGGTCTTGTACGGAGTCTTGTCGGAGGAGAACCGCGTGTCGCGGAAGACGCGCATCAGCGAGCCGCCGACCTTCGTGTCGCGTGCGGTCATGTGCGGTGAGATCTCGCCCAGCAAGGCGCCCATGGCACGGATGAAGTCGAACGCAGGCTCGCGCACTTCCTCCTCGTAGCGCTCGCGGTTCTCGTTGAACCACTCCCGGTTGTTGTTCGCTTCGAGCTCTTCGAGAAACTCGAACAGCTCGGGTCCGAAAATGCCGTCGTCGTCGCTCATCGGGTGTCCTTTCGGCTGCGGGTGCCACCTGCCGGGTCCGCACCGTAGCGATCCGACGGGAGCGGGAGAGCGTGAATTGCCCGCGACGGCGCGGTCGGCCAAACGTACGCTGTGACGATGAGCGACGAGACGGGTTCCGTGCCGCCGGACACCACGGCGCAGCAGTGGCTGGCGGGGTTTGCCGAGGTGATCGGTGCTCCTGCTCCGGGCGAGGACATCACCGAGGCGCTGCTGAACCTGGCAGGCGCGGCAGCCCACGATTCAGAGCGGATAGCGGCACCGATCGCCTGCTGGATGGCCGGCGTCGCCGGCGTGGACCCGGCGGAGGCCCTCGAACGTGCTCGGCGGTACGTCGAGAGCCGGGCCGGCTAAGGGGCTTCCGCAGTTTCTGCAGCGGCCGACCTTGGCCCGCAGGACGCCCGTCGTAGGCTGCAGTAGATGAGCGATCACCAGTTCGGGTTCCGCACTCGTGCGCTGCACGCAGGCGGTCGGCCCGACCCGACAACCGGGGCCCGCGCAGTCCCGGTCTATCAATCAACGAGCTTCGTCTTCGAGGACGCGGCGGACGCTGCCGACCTCTTCGCCCTGCAGAAGTACGGAACCATCTACACCCGCATCTCCAACCCCACCGTCAACGCCTTCGAAGAGCGGGTAGCGAGCCTGGAAGGGGCCATCGGCGCGGTTGCGGCTGCCTCAGGCATGGCGGCGGAGTTTCTCACTGCGGCTGCGCTGTGCGAAGCCGGCGACAACCTGGTCACCTCCTCGGCGCTGTACGGCGGCACCCACACCATGTTCGACGTGACGCTCGGCCGTTTCGGCGTCGAGGCCCGCTTCGTCGACGGCGACAGCGTCGATGCCTATGCCGCTGCGATCGATGACCGCACCAAGTTCTGCTACACCGAGATCGTCGGCAATCCTTCAGGGTCCATCCCCGATCTGGCCGGCATCGCCGAGGTGGCGCACGCCCACGGCCTGCCCCTCGTGGTCGATTCGACATTCGCCACGCCGTACCTGTGCCGGCCCATCGAACACGGCGCGGACATCGTGATCCACTCGGCAACGAAGTTCATCGGCGGCCACGGAAACTCCATCGGCGGGGTGGTGAGCGAGTCGGGCCGCTTCGACTGGGGAAGCGGGCGATTCCCGAACATGACCGATCCGGTGGCCAGTTACAACGACCTGCGGTTCTGGGAGAACTTCGGCGAGTACGCCTTCTGCACCAAGCTCCGGGTGGAGCAGCTCCGTGACATCGGTGCCGCGATGTCGCCGATGAACGCGTTCCTGCTGCTGCAAGGGCTCGAGACGCTGCCCCAACGCATGGATGAGCATGTGGCCAACGCACAGGCGGTCGCGGAGCACCTCGAGGCCCATCGCGGGGTGAGCTGGATCAGCTATGCCGGTCTCGAGTCCTCGCCCTACCGGGATCTTGCCCGCCAGTACATGCCTCAAGGGCCTGGTGCCATTTTCACCTTCGGCGTGAAAGGCGGCCGTCAGGCGGGTTCGGATTTCATCGAGGCACTGCAGATGATCAGCCACTTGGCCAACGTGGGCGATGCACGCACGCTGGTCATCCACCCGGCTTCCACGACCCACCAGCAGCTCTCCGACGAGGCGCTCGAAGCGGGGGGAGTCAGCGCCGACATGATCCGGTTGTCGATCGGCCTCGAAGACCTCGACGACATTGTCTGGGACCTAGACCAAGCCCTCGCGAAGGCGGTGCCCGCATGACGATCACGCATGAACCGGTGGACGGTTGGACGGAACCCAGTGCCGCCGAGCGACTGGATCTCATCCAGCGCACGGAGACCGTGGCGATGGTCGGCGTCTCCGCCAATCCGGCCCGACCGTCGAACTTTGTGGCGACCTACCTGCTGAGCTCGAGCACAGACTTCGACGTGTACTTCGTGAACCCTGTGGCCGAGGAGATTCTGGGCCAGCCGTGCTACCCGAGTCTCGCCGATCTGCCGGTCGTGCCCGATCTCGTGGACGTGTTCCGGCGACCGGACGACCTGCCCCGCGTGGCAGCCGAGACCATCGACATCGGGGCGCAGGCATTCTGGGTGCAGCTAGGACTGTGGAGCCCCGAGGCCGCCAAGCTCGCCCACGACGCGGGCCTTGATGTGGTAATGGACCGCTGCCTGAAGATCGAGCACGCCAGGTTCCATGGCGGCCTACACCTGGCCGGGTTCGACACAGGCGTCGTGGACTCGCGCCGCAGCGTGGGCAGTCGCTAGCCGGCGACAGGCCGGTACCGATGCGAGCCTTCGAGCGGGGAATCGGCCGGCGGCGGCGATGCGGGCTCGGCCTGCTCGTGGCACTGCTGCTGGCGACTGCCTGCTCTTCGCCCGAGGTGAGCGAGCCGGCGTCCGCGACGAGTGAGGCGGCAGTGGCCGACGCTGATCCTGCGCAGGCGGCCGCGGCCACCCCCGACGACGGCCAGGCCGCGACAACCGATGGAGCTGCAGACAGCGCGGGCACTGCCGCCGATCCGGTCGAGCTGACCTTCGAGGGCGGCCCGGCGGCCCCAGAGTTCCCTGCCGGCTACGACTGGTTCAACGTCAGCCGGCCCTTGTCGATGAGCGGCGATCTGCGCGGCAAGATCGTGCTGCTCGACTTCTGGACCCAAGGCTGCATCAACTGCATCCACATCATCCCGGATCTTCACCGGCTGGAGCAGGAGTATCCCGACGAGGTGGTGGTGATCGCGGTGCACTGGGCCAAGTTCCCCAGTGAGCGCGAGTCCGAAGCGGTGCGAGAGGCATCGATCCGGTACGGCCGCCAACACCCGATCGTGAACGACGATCAAGAACTGCTGAGCCGGGCCTACGGCATCAACGCCTGGCCGACCGTTGTCGCCATCGACCCATTGGGCCGGGTGTTGGGTCCCATCGCAGGCGAGGGCGTATACGAACGGCTGGCACCAGCGATCGGCGTCATGGCTGATGAGTACGGCCACAACGGCCTCATCGATCCAACGCCGCTCGGTGAGCTCCTTGAGATCGAGCCGGCGCTGCCGACCGTGCTGAGCTTTCCCGGCAAGGTGCTGGCCGACGAGGCAGGTGACCGGCTCTTCATCGCTGATACCGGCCGTCACCGGGTGCTCGTGGCCACTCTCGAGGGCGAGCTGGTTGACGTGATCGGCACCGGAGCGGAAGGTTGGACCGACGGCGGGTTCGCCGAGGCGTCGTTCCGGCGCCCGCAGGGCATGGCCCTGGCGCGTGACGGCAACACCCTGTACATCGCCGACCGCGAGAACCACCTCATTCGAGCTGCTGATCTGCGCGCCCGCGAGGTGACCACCATCGCCGGAACCGGCGAACCGGTCACGGTGTTCCATCGCGGACCGGCTGCACAGACCGCCATCGCCTCGCCGTGGGACCTGCATCTCGAAGGCGAAGTGCTGTACATCGCGGGAGCCGGCCGCCATCAGCTCTGGCTGATGAACACCGAGAGCGGAGTGCTCGACTTCTTCGCCGGAACCGGCGCCGAGGGCCTCGATGACGGCCACCGCCTCGACGCCACGCTTTCGCAGCCTTCCGGGCTTGCGGCCGGGTACGGCGTGCTCTACTTCACCGATCCCGAGGCCAGCGCCGTGCGGCAGGTCTCGCTCGGCCTCGACGGCCGGCTCGACACGCTGGTGGGCAAGCACCTGTTCGTGTGGGGCGACGAAGTGGGCAGCTTCGACGACACGCTGTTGCAGCACGCCGTGGGCATCGAGTTCGTCCCTGGCTCGCAGGGCACCGGGCTGTTGTACGTAGCAGACACGTATAACCACCGGATCAAGGTGCTCGACCTCGACACGAAGACGTCATCGGTGCTGGTGGGCGGCGGCACGCCCGGACTGCAGGACGGCTTCGGAACTGACGCCCTGCTGGCCGAGCCGAGCGGTCTCAGTGCCACGACCGGCACGCTGTATGTGGCCGATACGAACAATCACCGCATCCGCACGTTGGATCTCGCCACCGGTGAGCTGACCACGCTGGCGCTGTCGAATCTCGAGATCGCCACGGTGACGATGGCCGGCGTGATCGACGACAATGTCGTGCTCCTGCCCCAGCGAGTTGCCCCCGGCAGTGTCGAGATCGTCCTGGACCTCAAGGTGCCTGAGGGGTACAAGTTCAACACCGACGGGCTGTTCGAATTCGAGTGGTCTGCCGAGGGCGATTTGCTGAGTCCGCGCGACGCGGCCCGCTACGAGGCCCGGGGTCCGGAAATGCCGGTACGGCTGACTGGCACCGTGGGCGCCGACAGCGGCACAGCGGTTCTGACGGCCACTGCAGTGGTGTTCTACTGCCCGGCGGTCGACGAGACCTTCTGCCTGATCCGCGACGTGAACTTCATCGCGCCCATCGAGATCGACCCCGCCGGTGGGAGCAGCATCCGGCTCACGCACCAACTGCTGGCTGCTGAGGAGCTGGAACAACGCCTGGGAACGGGTTGACGCCCGACTTCGGCTGCTCGCATGAGCCGCCGCCGAGCGCGCCGCTCCGGTATGGGCGATCACGAATCAAGCGCATTGTCTCGGCCGCGATGGCGTTGCTGGCTGCGGTCGGCTGCTTCGCCGTGCTGCCGGACGCCGCAGCCCAGACGTCGAGCGAGTCGGAGACCCCTTCGTTGGTCACCGTCGCGCCCGACGGGGAACCCGAGGGATCGGAGGGAGCACCGTCCGCGCCCCGGATCGTGGCCGTGCTACGCGGTCCGGGCGGCGTCGGCTACTGGGTGATCGGAGCGGACGGCACGATCGAGCCGGTCGGCACTTCGATCCTGCCGATCGTGAGCGAACCGCCTCAATTGACCACGCAGGTTGTCGGAGCTCGCCTCGGGGCGCCCGGGGCGCTCGGCGTCTGGCTACAGCTAGCGGACGACTCGGAGGTGGCCATCGGCGATCCGGGACCGACAGTCTTGACCGGAGAGGAGCGGCCCTTGGGTTGGCTCTCGGGAGTAGCGGTTCGTCAGCTGCTCTCAGGTGCGTGGTGGACCGATGTCGATCGATGGTGTACCAGCGAGTTGTCGCTGCCGGTGCGGATCGGACAGACGATCATGACGGCCCTCGGCGAGCGTTCGCTCGGATTCGCTGTCGAGGAGGCACGCGACCGTCGGATCGCCGGCATCTTGGTGCAAGGGCCGGTGACCGAGCATGTCTGGCGCCGCATCGCCGAGTTGCAGGATTTTGCGGGTCGTATCCCGCTGATTTTCGCCGTCGACGAGGAAGGCGGTCGGGTGCAGCGGCTGGCCGCGGTGGTGGGGCGCTTGCCCTCGGCATCGGCCCAGACCGCCAGGTCGCCCGCTGAGGTAGCTGAGGTGACCGCGGATCATGCTCGCAAGATGTACCGACTTGGTTTCACCATGAACTTCGCGCCGGTCATCGATGTCGGCGCAGGAGAGGGCATCGGGGATCGCTCATTCGGCAACGACCCGGCCACAGTCACCGAGTACGGCATGGCGACCGTGGAGGGTCTGAGCGCCGGGGGAGTGGTGTCGGTGGTGAAGCACTTCCCGGGCCACGGCGCGGCCACTGCGGATACCCACGACCGATTGGCGTCCACGGCCCCCCTCGACGAGCTGCGCCAGCGCGACCTGATCCCCTTTGCAGCTGTCATCGGGGCTACTGACGCGGCGGTCATGGTGGGGCATCTGAGCGTCCCCGGCTTGACCGGGGGACTGCCTGCCTCGCTGTCGGCTGCGGCGATCGACGGGGTACTTCGGAACGAACTCGGCCACTCTGGGCTGGTCGTGACCGACTCTCTGATCATGGGTGCGATTCGCAGCCAGTGGTCGGTGAGTGAAGCGGCACTGCTGGCGGTGAGTGCAGGCGCGGATCTTGCGCTCGTCGGCGGCCTGGAGGATGCCGACGCAGCCTTTGCTGAGATCGAGACGGCAGTTGCTGAGGGGCGATTGAGCCTGGACCGCATCGACGCCGCGGCAACCAACGTGTTCCGAGCCAAAGGCGTCTACGCATGCGCACTCGTCGGCCGCGACGGTCTCGGCCGCCAGGTGCTGTACGACCCGACGCTGGTCGGTCGCTGAGGCGCGGATGTCATAGCTGTTGAGGCGGCAGCGGGCTCGCGATCTGCTGGTCAGCTTCACGGCAGGGTTACGGTCACTTCGGGCTCGGGAGGCGGGGGGCCAGTTTCGAAGTTCCGCACCACTTGGCTCCAGGTGAGCTGCCACTCCTTCCAGTGGGCACCGACGTAGGCAGGATCGGGACGGTATGGGTGCACCGCCACCCCGAACTCGTTCCACTCGGGCGTGCTGACAATGTCGCTGCGAGCCGGTCTCGAACCGAAGCGATCGCTGATGCCGAACTGGAACAGGGGCTCACCCATGGCGTCGATGAGCCGACCGCCGAGTGAAGCGTTCTGCGCTCCCGCTACCACCCCCGCATAGAACCCGATGCGGACGCAATCATCGGTTACCACTGCTATGTCCAGTGACGGGGGCAGGCCGGGTTGATACTCGGCGTACACCGACGGCAAACCGGTTGTGCCCCAGGTCATCGGCAGGCGTCCGCGCAGCGACTGCAACGTCACCGGATCCGGCTCGTCCTGGCTGATCGGCCGTTCTGGGGGCGGCTCCCCGCCGGCGAAGCGCTCGAACGTCGCAATCTCCCAGCTGGGAGCAAGTTCGACGTTCCACCTCAGCATCTGGTCGAGCACCTGGGGCCACGGCGTCGCTTCGTCGTCATTGCGCTCGGGATGCAGTCGCTCGAGTGCCACCAGCAGGTACACGCCCATCCTGCTCGTTGCCGCATCCGGGATCACGGCGGTGCCTCCATGAGCCGGGTCCCAGAGTGCGGCCAAGCCGCCCGGCACCGGCGGCGGCAGGAGCTCGGCGTCAGGCAGCTCATCGATGCGCCGTTCTGGCACCACGTAGAACGACGGCAGGTAGTTGAGGCAGGCGTCGATGTAGCTGATGGGCGTCATCGCATGATCGCCCACCGCCAGATCCTCGACCAGCGGACCGGGCGTAAGCGGCACGTACGGTTCAGTGAGCCCGGTGTCGATGACGTGTTGAAGGTCCAACGTGTCGACGCCGACAACCACGTCTGCGACCGGGTGCGCTCGGCTGCGTTCGAGCAGGTCGATCACGTCGTCGGGCGTGTCTTCCCGGAACACCACAATCTCGATGCCCGTCTCGGCGGTGAATGCTTCCAGCGCGTCGGCAGGCAGGTGGAAGTCACGATGAGTCAGAATGCGTACCGCGGCCGATCCCTGTCCAGTCTCGGCACACCCGGCGGCCAGGGCGGCAACCGCACACACGGCAGCGGCAAAAGCCCGGGCATGCCGAGCACGCCGGCGCGCCCGCTCAGGGAAGCGGCTTGCCATGTGTCTGTATTGCCAGCACAGTGCCGGCTTGGACCCTGACGTGGGCCTCGGGTTCAGTGAGTTCGTTGCTCAGGCCGAGCGATGCCCCACTCGCCAGCGGGGTCGCCCCGGTCAGGTTCCATCGCAGGCCGCTCGTGTGCAGGCTGGCAGTGCCGCCTACGGCCAGCAGTGTCAGCAGGTTCCCGTCGTCAATCGGCAGCTGCAAGCGGAAGCCCGCAGTTGCCGCCCGAACGACGCTCGCACCGATGTAGGCGGCGAGCGGCAGTGCGGCGTAGTACGGCCGTGCCAGCATCGTCACCGAGATCATCATGTGGTCGAGCCTGCCGCCCCCGCCGCCGAGCAACGCGATCTCGGCAGGGTCCAGCCCCCACGCGAAGCTCAGCGCCAAGTCCAAGTCGCTGTGCGCCTTGTGCCGATCGTGCCGCTGGACCACGAGATCAGGCCACTGGTCGCGTGTCCGCTCCAGCATCGCGGCGTCGACTGAGTCGAAATCGCCAACGACGACATGGGGACGCAGTCCCAACTGCAGCGTGTGCGCCAAGCCGCGGTCCACGGCGATGACGCATGACGGCTCGCCGGGCGGCAGCCGGCGCGGTGCACGAGGACCTCCATCGACGATCCAGACGCAACGAGCATCAAGCTGCCCCCCGCCGGACACATCCGCGTTCACGACACCAGTGTGATGCCCAGCGGCGAGGCAGACATGCCATAGCGGCGGATGCGGCGGGCGCACATTCCTGCCCTGCGGGGGCCGGTACCTTGCAGTTCAACGTGGACCTCGCCCGCCGGCTCGCCCGGCTGCCCCTGCTGGCCGTGATGATCGCGGTCTGCGCAGCCGTCGTGACGATCGGTGCCCGCGCCTCGGCGCCGCACGCAGCGCGCACGCTCGATGCGGTCGAACGAGACCGAGATCACATCACCATCGATCTGCGTCCCGGTGCCCAGCGAACCCAGGTGTTCGACTCCGACGGCAGTCCGATCGGCATCCTGGTGAACGACGTCGACCGCGAGATCATCACGCTGGACCAGGTGCCCGATGACGTGATTGCCACGATCGTGGCGGTGGAGGACAGCAAGTTCTGGCTTCACAACGGTGTAGATCTGCGGGCGACAGCACGCGCCCTGGTCTCGAACGTGTCCGCTGGTGGGATTGCATCGGGCGGCTCCACGATCACCCAGCAGATCGTGAAGCTGCGTGTGGTGGGCAGTGAGCGCAGTTTCAACCGCAAGATCCGCGAGGCGGTCATCGCCGCCCGACTCGAGGAGGATTTTACCAAGGAGGAGATCCTCGAGTTCTACGTCAACGAGGTATATCTCGGGAACGGGGCGTACGGCCTGCAGGCCGGTGCCGAGACCTACTTCGGCAAGGATGTCTCGGCGCTCGATGTCGGTGATGCAGCTTTCCTCGCGAGCTTGATTCGCAGTCCCGGCTTGTTTGACGGGTTTGACCAGAACATCGACACGATGACGCGGCGCCGCAGCAGGTCGCTGCAGCAGGCTGTCGACGCGGGGATCATCACCGAGGCCCAGCGGGACGCCTTCGAGCGGAGACCGCTGCCGAGCCGCAACCTGTCACCGCGCCGAACCGACGTTGCGCTCCGGCGTGACTATTTCCTGGTGGAGGTGCGACGATCGCTGCTGGCAAACCCGGCACTCGGGGACACCTACCAGGCTCGTTTCAGTCAGGTGTTCGGCGGGGGCTTGCGGGTGTGGACAACGCTGCGTCCCGAGTTGCAGCGGGCCATGCGCACATCGGTGGCAGAAGTGCTGCCGGAAGGCACGGGTGAGTTCGAGGTGTCGATCGTCAGCGTGGATCCGACGACTGGGGCAGTGCATGCGTTCATCGGCGGCCCGGCCTTCAGCGACTCGGAGTTCAACCTCGCCACTCAAGGTCGGCGCCAGCCAGGGTCGTCGTTCAAGACGTATGTGCTCGCTGCGGCGATTGAACGGGCCGGTCTGTACCCGTTTGACACCATCAGCGGTCAGGGCCCGTGCGTGTTTCCCAATCCGCCCCTCGACGACTACGAGGTGAGCAACTTTGCCAACAGTCCCGGTCGCGTGGCCACGCTGGAGGAACAGGCAACGGCCAGCTCGAACTGCGCCTTCGTTCGGCTGGGCTTGATCACCGGTCTGGACGAGGTGGTCGGCATGGCGAACCGGCTGATTGGCCGATCCGACGCAGACAGCTACCTGCCGTACCCCTCCATCTCGCTGGGCGCGCAGGAGATCACCCCGCTTGAGCAAGCTGTGGCGTACGGCACGTTCGCCAATGGCGGCGTGCGGATGGAGCCGTTCTATGTCACTCGCATCGAGAACAACTTCGGCGAGGTGCTCTACGAGCATGTGCCGCACGGCAGGCGGGTGGTGTCGCAAACCACGGCCGACTGGGTGACCTCGGTGCTGGAAGAGAACGTGCGAACGGGCACCGGCACGAGATCGACGCTCGAGAGCGGTCAGGTCTCGGCGGGCAAAACGGGGACCACCCAGCAATTCCACGACGCTTGGTTCGTGGGCTTCACGCCGCACATGTCGACCGCGGTATGGATGGGCCATCCCGACGAGCAAGTGCCGATGGGCGAAATACAGGAACGACGGGCAACTGGCGGTTGGATCCCGGCACGCATCTGGTCGGCCTACATGGGGCGGGCGCTGGAGGACGAGCCATTGCGAGTGTTCGCGCCCGCGCCGCCGCCACCACGGGCCAGCCAGTACCTCTTCCTGTCGGGGGACACCTGCTCGATTGCTGTCGCCGTGTCGCCGTCGGAGCCCCCGCTGGAGTTCGACCTGCCATGCAGCATGGTCCGCCCGACCGATGACAATGAGTTCGAGCCCCTGCCCGATGCGCTGTGCAAGGCGGCGGTACCCGACACCAGCGGCGAGTCGAGGTTTGAGTGGCTCCGCTGCACCCAGATCGCCACTGTGCTCGGAGCGCGAGCGACCGAACCGGTGGGCGATACTGGCGAGTCGCCACCGCCCGACAGCTCAGATGGCGCCGGTGAGGACAGCGGCGCGGACAGCACTGAAGAGGACCAAACCTGACCCCGATACACATTCACTGGACGGACCGGCAGCGATGACGCCGGAATCCGACGCTGCTGCGCCCGGCCCCGTTGTTGGCGACGAGGTGCCCGGGCCGAGCCCGCTCGAAATTCTTGCCCAGATCGGCGATCTCGACATACGGCTGGATCAGATCATCCATCACGTCCGAAACCTGCCGGAACGCGAGATCCGGGCAGGTATCGAGGCCGAACTCGGCGTGCTGGCATCCGAAGCCAAGGTGCTCGACGCCCAGATCGCAGGTCTGGAGCGCCAGCAGCGCAGGCACGAAGACGAGGTTGCACGCATCGAGGCCAAGCGCGCCCACAATTCCGAGCGGCTATACGACAGCCACCTGACGTCACCCAAGGAAGCCGAAGCGCTCACGGCCGAGGCAGACGCCCTCGGGCGGCACCAAACCGAGATCGAGGATCAGATCCTCGATCTGATGGAGGAGCTGGAGCCGCTCACTGACGCTCGGGCCGACCTCGCGCAGCGCCAATCGGAAGCCGCCGAGCGGATGGCCGCCGTGGGCGCCGCAATCGGGGCAGCTGAGGGCGAGGCGGGCGGCGAACGTGACGAGGTGCTCGACGAGCGGGCGGCGCTCGTTGCCTCAGCCGATCCTGCGCTGGTGTCGATCTACGAGGACCGCCGGGCTGCTGCTCGAGGCACACCTGTGCTCGGCCGGCTCATCGGCCTGACCTGCAGCGCGTGCCATCTCGAAATTCCCTCGGTCGAATACGAACGCATCACCAACCTCGATCCCGACGAACTTGCCGAGTGCCCCCATTGCGGGGCACTGCTTGTGCGCTGATCTGTTGGATCCGCCGGTGCGCTGGCGCAGGGGGCCGGGCTGATGCTGCTGTGGTTTGTGGCGACCTCGCTCGTGGCGATGCGCTGGTGCTTCGGAGATCCCGCGATCGATCATCGGCTCATCGTGGCTGGTGCCCTCCTGCCCGACGTGCTGCATGCCGTCACTGGTGGCGCACCGCTGGCTCACTCGCTGGCGTTGCCCGTGTGCGGCCTCGTTGCGGTGATGCTGCTGACCGTCGGGCGTCGGCGCGCACGGCGCAGGTGGCTGGCGTTGCCAATCGGTGTTTTCTGGCACCAGGTGTTCGACGGTGCATGGACGCAGCCGGCGCTGTTCTGGTGGCCTTTCGCCGGCGATGCCGCCGATGCAACGCTTCCGCTGGCCACCCGGGGCATCTGGCTGATCTGCGCTATGGAACTGGCAGGTCTGCTTGGCTGCTGGTGGGTCTGGCGTTCCTCGGGCATGGCGCACGACTCGACGGCGCGAGCTGGCTTCGTGCGCACAGGCCGCTTGGCCTACCGTTCAGGGCCGCGTTACCGGCGCGGAGCGGGCGGAGACGATTCTTCATGATCCCCATGAGCCACGGCCAGCCATGCTGATCCTCGTGCGCCACGGGCGCCCATGTTGATCCTCGTGCGCCACGGGCGCACGATGGCCAACGCGGCAGGCTTGCTGCAGGGACGCGTCGACAACGAGCTCGACGAAGTCGGTATGCAGCAAGCGAACCAGATCGCCGCAGCACTATCCCGAGCCGACCAGCGACCCGACCGGATCATCTCTTCACCGCTGCTGCGGGCACGCCAGACAGCCCAAGCCACCGCAGAACTCACGGGCTTGGACATCTCCATCGACGGCCGCTGGGCCGAACTCGACTACGGCGAGTGGGACGGGATCCCCATCTCGGAAGTACGAGCCTCTGACTGGCAGCGCTGGCGAGCCGACACCGGATTCGCACCGCCCGGAGGCGAGTCGCTGGCACAGCTCAACAGCCGCGTCAGTGCGGCCTGCGATGAGCTGACCGCAGCGGCCGCAGATCAGAACGTTGCTGTCTTCACACACGTCTCGCCAATCAAGTCGGCAGTGCGGTGGGCGCTCGGAACCGCTGACGAGATCTCCTGGCACCTGCACGTCTCGCAGGCACAGATCACCAGCATCGGCTTCCGGGGACCGATGCCAAGGCTCGCGTCCTACAACGACACATCCCACCTCAGCCCGTGAAGCAGGGCGGTGAGCCGGCCTGTAGGCGGGATTCTGTCCGTCGGCTGCTGCCGCCGGGGTGGCCATCCATCTGAGCGGCCTACCCGGGATCATCGGACGGGCCGCCCGATCCCTGCTTGGCCTTGCTCCGGGAGGGGTTTGCCGATCCGCCGGAGTCGCCCCCGGCGATGGTGCGCTCTTACCGCACCGTTTCACCCTTGCCTGTGACCGGGCACCGGGCCCGGCCCATCGGCGGTCTGCTCTCTGCTGCACTTTCCGTCGCCTCGCGGCGCCTGGTTGTGAGCCAGCTCCCTGCCCTGTGGAGTCCCGACCTTCCTCGAATTGCGCCTTTCGTGCTGCTCCGCAGACTGCGGACCGCCGAAGCAGCTCAATCCGCGGCCACCCGGCCGACTCACCGCAGGCCCGAATGCTACCCAGAGGCGAAGCAGCGAAATGCCCGGTCAGGGCCGGCGGCGACGCGGCTTGTCGACATCCAGCAGCGACCGCCGCCGCCGCTGGGCGATGCCGGCCAGGATGCCGCCCAGCGTGGCCAGCGACGCTGCCAGCAGCATGACCAGCGGGAGGCCGAGCGGTGCCACCGCGTCGCCGGAGCCGAATCTGCGGATCAGCTGCACCACCACGGCGAGGACCATCACAGGGCCTGAGCTCAGGACGGCAGACAGCAGTTGGTGTTCAGTTGCCTTGGCCGCAGCTATCGCGCCCCCGGCGACCATTCCCCCGAACAGCAGGCCGTTGACTGCATACGCCGCAGCGGTTCGCTCCGCCACCCAGCTCCCGGCCACGACACCCACCACCAGTGCTGTTCCGGTGGACACCAGCGCGCCGCTGAAGACAGCCCGCCGCTCGACAGTACGACCAAAGATCTGCAACAGGCTGCGCATGACGCTCCATACTGAACGCTCAATAAGGCCTTGACAAACAGCATCGCATCGGCAAGATTGCGCGTCAGATGCCTCCCGTCACAGCACCGGCACCGTCCTCCACGCAGACCGCGAGCTCACGTTCGGCGGCAGTTGACCCCATCCGGGTCATCGTGGACCAGCACGGTGGTCTCTCCACGGATCTGCTTGCCTGGCAGCGTCATGCGGCGTGCCGGGGTCTCGAAGCCGAGATCTTCTACCCACCCGACAGCGACGACACCGGCGATGACGAGGCCGCATTCGAGGCGAAGGCGGTCTGCGCAGCTTGTGCTGTATCGGGCGAGTGCCTGGAATACGCCATCGCAGTGCGGGAGAAGGAAGGTGTCTGGGGCGGGCAGACCGCAGCCGAGCGTGTGCGCATCATCCGGCGTCGGCGCCGCGCCGCTGCACGCGCCCGCAACGCGCAGGCGGCTGCTTCATCGAACTGATGGGCAACTCTGAGCCTGACGAGGCTCACCCCCTCGAGCACTACGGCGGCTGGAAATCAGTCCTCACGGATCTGGTTGCAGGCATCGACTTGAGCCCCGAAGTGGCGCGGGCGGCGCTGGGCAGCATCCTCAGCGAACGCGCGACTGACGCTCAGCTGGCTGGTTTCATCATTGCCTTGGGCATGAAGGGCGGTTCGGTCCCCGAGCTCACGGGCCTCGTGGATGCCATGCACGATGCGGCGGTTCCCCTGACGGCCCCCGATGGCGCAATCGACATCGTGGGGAGCGGCGGGGCGCCAGTCCGGCAGCGGCACGCGCTCAGCGTGTCCACCATGGCGGCCTTCGTGGCCGCGGCAGCAGGCGCCGTGATCTGCAAGCACGGATCCGTCGCAGCCACCTCATCGTCAGGCTCGTTCGACACACTCGGAGCGCTCGGCTTGGTGATCGACCTCGATGGACCGGACGTAGAACGATGCATTGCGGAAATCGGACTGGGATTCGCTTTCGCCAAGAAATTCCATCCCGCCATGCGCTTTGCGGGACCCGTGCGCAGCGAGCTCGGCGTGCCCACGACGTTCAATTTTCTCGGGCCGCTGTCGAACCCGGCGCGCGTCAAACGGCAAGTGCTGGGGGTGAGCGACCCGGTCATGGCGCCGCGGGTTGCCGGCGTACTCGCGGCCCGCGGCTCGGAACGCTCACTGGTCGTGCACGGCGCCGACCGGCTGGACGAGATCACGCTGACCGATCTCACGCGCATCTACGAAGTGCGCAATGGCGAGATCGCGAACGAGTACCAGTTCGATCCCACGTCGATCGGGCTGGAGCGGGTGAATCGAGCAGAGCTGTGGGGCGGGAGCCCGCTGCAAAATGCCGAAATCCTGCACAGGATCGTTTCCGGAGACGAGACCGGGCCCCGAGCTCAGATCGTGGAGCTCAACGCCGGTGCCGGCTTGGTCGTCGCAGGTCTGGCGGAGAACTTCGCCGAGGGATTCGAGATGGCCCGTGACGCGGTGGCTGACGGACGTGCTGCGGCAAAGCTCGAAGCGGCCGTCAGGCTCACGAACGAACTGGCCGCCAGTTCTGCGTCCTGACGTGGTTGTCGGACTCTCCTTGCCGTTCGGCGTCGGTGACATCATCCGCTTGGCGAACACGTCGGACGACCACCGCACGTCGCTAGTGGGCACAACCGGCACCGTCGTCGGCGTGCGCCCGGGGGATCGGCGAGTGATGGCGATTGTGGCCTTCGAAGATGGGCCGGCCGAGACAGTTCTGGTGTATGGCGTCGACGAAGCTGAAGTTGTCGAGCGCTACCGCCACGGCGTCTGAGCCTCAGGTTCGGCTGGTCAGTCGGCGCAGCAGACCTCGGCGTCGTTCGTTTTCGTGGGTGGGGATTTCTACGGTTGCCAGGGCGGCGGCGAGGTCGGCTCCGCTTGCGAAGCGTTCTTCGGGGGCTTTGGCCATGGCAGTCAGGATGATCTCGGACAGTTCGGACGACACGCCCCGTTCCGCTGGATCTGGCGGCGGCGTACGGACATGTGCGTGCAGCAGGTCGTTCCTTTCGCCGTAGAACGGCGCTGAGCCCACGGCGAGCACGTACAGCGTCGACCCCAGACCGTAGATGTCGGTGCGAGCATCCACCGGCTGAGCCAGTGCCTGCTCAGGCGACAGGTACATCGGTGATCCATAGACGCGACCCGGTGGAGACGGGGGCCCATCGAGATCGTGCGCCAAGCCGAAGTCGAAGAGCACCGCCCGATCGCCGCCGTCAGGTTGAGCATCGAGCATGACGTTCGACGGCTTGACGTCGCGATGAATGATCCGGTGCTCGTGGACGTGGTCGAGCGCTGCGCAGATCTGCTGGACGATGGCAATGCTCTCGGCAAGGCTCGGCGGGTGGCGGCTGCCGCATCGGTCGGCCAAGGTCTCGCCCTCCACGATCTCCATCTCCATGAAGTGGGCCCCGCCGATGACGCCTGCACCGTGGACGGCGAGGACGTTCGGATGACCCAGCCGCGCCATGAGCTCGTATTCCTGCTCGAAGAGCGAGCGGATCTCGGCCCGTGCTTCCGCGAACGGCGTCAGCACCTTGAGACCGATTTCGTCGCCCCTCAGCGTCGTGGCGCGGTAACAGTGCGCCACGGTGCCGCGGCCTAACACCCCGGTGATCTTGTACGGGCCGTATTGGCGGCCAACCCAGACGTCAATTTGGTCTTCGTACATTGCACCGGCCGCGGCTCGAGCGCCGCTTCCAGCATAAAACGACGCAGAACAAGTGAGCCTCATCGTCACGGCACACTTGGGTGATGACTGCGGGCGCAAGCCGAATGCTGCTCGAACAGATCCAGCACGCTGCCACGAGCGCAGGCCTCGATGCGGTCGGCGTCACGAACACAGCGCCGTTCACACAGGCGCGGCGAGCGATCGATGAGCGAAAGGCGGCTGGCCTGCACGCCGGCATGTGGTTCACCTACGGACGGCCCGAGCGCTCGACGACTCCCGCGAACATCCTGACGGGCGCTCGCAGCATCGTGGTGTGCGCTCGCAACTACGAACCGCCGAATCCTCACACGCCCGAGGGGCCTGCGAGCGCCGCCGGCGGCAGCGGGACCGTGGCGGCATATGTGGCGAGCGATGCGTACGGGGCGTTGCGGGCCGGCCTCGAGCGAATCTGCGAGGTCCTGCAGCGCAGTGGTTTCGAGGCCGTGACCGTCTGCGATGACAACCGCCTGGTCGATCGAGCTGCTGCAGCCCGCGCCGGACTGGGATGGCTGGGCCGCAACACCATGCTGCTGTCGCGAGAGCTTGGCTCGTGGACGGTGCTGGGTTCGGTGGTCACCACTGCCGAGCTGCCGGCTCCAGACCAAGCCCAGTCCGATGGCTGTGGCACCTGCCGTCGCTGCCAGACGGCCTGCCCGACGGGCGCGCTGGACACAGCGGGGGTGCTCGATGCAAACCGGTGCTTGGCGTGGCTGGTCCAGGCTCCCGGAGTCTTCCCGCCTGAACACCGCGTCGCCCTCGGCGATCGTCTCTACGGCTGCGACGACTGCCAGACCGTTTGCCCCTTCAACGACACCGCAGTCACGCCGGCGCGCGGTCAGCCCGTCGACCTCGGATTGCGCAGCAACGGTGCGGCCCGTGGTAACTCTGTTGATGTCGCCGAATTGCTCAGGATGACCGACGACGACCTCATGGCCGCATTCGGACACTGGTACATCCCCAGGCGACGTCCCGAGTACCTGCGACGCAATGCCCTTGTTGTGCTCGGCAACGTGGGCGATCCCGATTCGCCGGCCGTCGAGGAGATGCTGCGCAGGTCGCTCTCGTCTGCGTCGGACGTGGTCGCAGCGCATGCGGTGTGGGCGGCGCGCCGGCTGGGACGGGACGAACTGGTCGCCGAGGCACGATCCGCAGGGCTCGGAAATCACGACCCGGACGGCCTGGTGGCGGCTGAGCTCGCCAGACCGGTGCCCCGGCGGCAGACAGCGGGCTGATGCGCCGTCACCTCTTGGTCACCAACGACTTCCCGCCGAAGATCGGCGGCATCCAGAGCTACCTGTGGGAGCTGTGGCGCCGCCTGCCGCCTGATGCCACCACGGTGCTCACTACGCCTCACCGCGGCGCCGCAGCGTTTGATGCCGCTCAACCGATGCGAATTGTGAGAACCCGGGATCGTGTGCTGTTGCCGCATCCGGGCTTGGCCAGACGGATCCGAGGCCTGGCCAATGAGGTCGGTGCCGAGATCGTGCTGCTCGACCCGGCATTGCCACTCGGAGCGGTGGGTCCACGGCTTGGCGTTCCCTACGGCGTGGTGCTCCACGGCGCAGAAGTGACGGTGCCAGCACGATTGCCCGGCCTGTCTGCACTGCTGTCACGGGTGCTTCGAGATGCCTCGATAGTGATCTCAGCCGGCGGGTACGCAGCTGGCGAGGCGGAACGATGCGCATCTCGTGAGTTGCCCGTCATCGAGGTGCCTCCCGGGGTGGACACCGACCGGTTTGTGCCGCTCGGAGCCGAGGCCCGGCTGCGCGCCCGCCACAGGTTCGGCCTGGATGGGGGACCGCTGGTGGTCTGTCTGAGCAGGCTGGTCCCGCGTAAGGGCTTCGATGCAGTCATCGACGCCATATCGCGTCTGAGGTCAGCCCATCCCGGATTGCAGTTGGCCATGGCAGGTGCCGGGCGCGACCGGCGTCGGCTGGAGCGGCTTGCCCAGCGCCTCGGCGTCCCGGTCGTTTTCCTGGGCCGCATCAGCGGTGACGACGTTCCCCTGTTCATTGCCATGGGTGACGTCTTCGCAGCGCCGTGCCGCAGCAGGTGGGCGGGACTTGAGCAAGAGGGATTCGGCATCGTGTTCGTGGAGGCCGCCGCATGCGGCGTTCCTGCGGTCGCCGGTCGATCAGGCGGCAGCCACGAAGCGGTAGTCCACGGCCGGACCGGGCTGGTGGTGGAACGGCCCGCGGACGCAGGCGAAGTCGCTGCCGCCATCGATGACCTGTTGTCCTCAGAGCGCGGACGGGCAGCCATGGGAGCAGCGGCGCGGCGAGAGTCGGAACTGCGATTCTCCTATGACGGGCTGGCAGCCAGGCTCGAAGCTGCCCTGTGCTAGATGACAGGTCCCGGCAGCGCAAACCGCGGATGTCAGATCCGTGAAGATGCTGCGAATATGAGCCACTGCCGGCCGTGATCCTGAGACAATGGAATCAACCAGCACCACGGACCCATCACACAGGACACAGAACGCAACGATGATCGACGAGATGACGATGACCACGGTCGTGACCGCGTCGCCTGAAGACTGCTACGCGCTGATCTCCGATATCGAGCGGTATCCCGAATGGGCAACTGATGTCTCTTCGGCGACGGTGATCGAGAGCGATCCGGACGGGCGAACGGCGCAGGCTTCATTCCGGGTGGAGGCACTGGGAAGGTCTGCGAGATACACCCTCGCCTACGACCATGGCGGGGCACCCCACCGCCTCTCGTGGAAGCTCGTCGACGGTGATGTCGTCAAGCAGCTCGACGGGAGGTACGAGTTCAACCCGGCGACAGAGCCTGGTCGCACCGAGGTGCTCTACCAGCTCGCCTTGGAACTGGCGGTGCCGCTTCCCGGTTTCGTCAAGCGCCGCGCTGAACGACGCATCGCTCATACCGCGCTGGCCGACTTCGCGGCGCGTCTCGAGTCGGGTCCCGCGAACTAGGGCCCCGAGGGTCGCTGCCAGCGCCATGGAATTCCGACGGATCGGTGGCCTGCCGCCGTATGTGTTCACCATCATCGACACACTGAAGATCGAGCGCCGGCGCGCCGGCGCCGACGTCATCGACCTGGGTTTCGGCAACCCCGACCTGCCGTCGCCCGAACGTGCCGTGAAGAAGCTGGCGGAGGCTGCTCTCAACGCCCGCAACCACCGGTACTCCGCCAGCCGGGGCATCCCGAAGTTGCGCGCCGCGGTCGGCGACCTGTACCGGCGCAAATGGAACGTCGAGCTCGATCCCAACACCGAGATCATCAACACGATCGGCGCGAAGGAGGGCTTCTCGCACTTGATGTGGACCTTGCTGGCGCCTGGGGATGCCTGCCTGGTGCCGGCGCCGTCGTACCCGATTCACATCTTCGGCCCGCTCTTTACGGGCGCCAGTGTGCGAGAAGTGCCGCTCGACACCGGCGATACCTTCTTCGAGCGCCTAGTGGAACGTTTCGAGTACTCCTGGCCGCGGCCACGAGTGATCGTGCTGTCATTCCCACACAACCCCACGACCGCCTGCGTGGATCTGGAGTTCATGCAGCGCATCGTGGATTTCGCGCGTGAACGCGAGGTGATGCTCGTTCACGATTTTGCCTACGCGGATCTGGGATTCGACGGCTACGAACCGCCGTCGATCCTGCAGGCCGAGGGAGCGAAGGATGTGGCCGTCGAGTTCTACAGCCTCACGAAATCGTTCTCGATGGCGGGCTGGCGGGTTGCGTTCTGCCTGGGCAATGCCGAGGTGATCGCAGCGCTCGCCAAGCTCAAGAGCTATCTCGACTACGGCACGTTCCAGCCGATTCAGATCGCGGCGACGGTGGTCATGAACGAGGAGCAGGACTATCCCAGCGAGATACGCGAGACCTACTGCAACCGGCGCGATGTGCTGGTGCGCGGGCTGGGCCGCATCGGCTGGGAGCTTGCACCGCCGAAGGGCACAATGTTCGCCTGGGCCGAGATCCCCGAACCGTACCGGCACATGGGGTCGGTCGAGTTCTGCAAGCTGCTCGTGAACGAAGCGAATGTGGCGCTGTCGCCGGGAGTCGGTTTCGGCCCTGGCGGCGAGGGACACGTGCGTTTCGCTCTGGTCGAGAACGAGCATCGGATCCGCCAGGCCATCAGCCAGCTCCGCGGTGCTCTCGACCAGCTGACACAGCCCGACTGAGGCTTACTGGTTGCCTTCGTCGGGCCGCCAGCGCAGCGTGCGTTCGAGTGCTTGCCGCCAGAGCGCATAGAGACGGTCGGCGATGTCGCGGGTGGCTTGGTCGTCTGAGGGTTCGAAACGCCGGTCCAGCCGCCACACCGACGCTGCCTCGACCGGTGAAGCCCACACGCCCCCCGCCAGCCCGGCCAGCATCGCCGCACCCAGGGCGGTGGTTTCCGTCACGATCGGCCGGCTGACCGGCGCGCCCAGCTGGTCGGCCTGGATGCTGCACAGCAAGTTGTTCACCGCTGCACCGCCATCGATCCTGAGTTCGGCGATCTCGCGCCCGGCGGCAGCACTCATCGTCTGGACGACGTCGCGGGTCTGCAGTGCCATGGACTCGATCGTGGCTCGAGCGATGTGCGCCGGCGTGGACGCGAACGTCAGACCCATGATCGCTCCCCGAGCTGATGGGTCCCACCACGGGCTGCCGAGGCCGGCGAACGCCGGCACTACGACGACACCCGCGCTGTCGGGCACGCTTTCGGCCAGCGTCTCGATCGCTGCGGCATCGCTGGCCCCGTGCAGGACGTCGGTGAGCCAGCCCACGGCGGAGCCCGTTGCGAAGATCGACCCTTCGAGCGCGAACGTCGGTCCGGACCCCAGATCCCAGGCCACGGTCGTGAGCAGCCCGTCGACCGGTTCGGGACACTCGCCTCCGACGTTCATCAGGACGAACGAGCCCGTTCCGTAGGTGTTCTTGGCCATCCCGACGTCGTGACAGCCCTGTCCGAACAGCGCAGCCTGCTGGTCTCCCGCGACACCGCTGACGGCGATGCCCGGTCCCAGCGCCGTGGTGTCCGCCGTCACGCAGAAGCGTCCGGCCGAGGGGCGTATCTCCGCCAGCGCCCCTTTGGGCACCGAGAGCAGGTCGCACATTGGCTCGGACCAGTCACCGTCGTTGATGTCGTAGAGCAGCGTGCGCGAGGCATTGGTCGGGTCGGTGACGAACGCGGCGCCCCCGCTGAGCTTCCACATCAGCCAGCTGTCGACGGTCCCCAGAGCCAGGGATGCATTTGCCGAAACGCCGCCATCACGCAAGAGCCACTCAGCCTTGGTGCCGCTGAAATAGGGGCTGAGCACGAGGCCGGTCCGCTGCCGCACCTCTGGCAGGTGACCGGCGGCCTGCAGCTCCTCGCAGCGTGACGCCGTGCGCACGTCCTGCCAGACGAGAGATCGTGCAAGCGGCTGGGATGAGCGACGATCCCACGCCACGATGGTCTCGCGCTGGTTGGTGATGCCAATCGCTGCCACCGGAGGCATCCGCCCGTCTTCGAGCGCGCGGAGGCTGGCGCAGAGCTCGTCGAGGGTGGCGACTGTTGCATCCCAGATCTCGTTCGGGTCGTGCTCCACCAGGCCGGGGCCCGGATAGTGCTGAGGGAACGGCCGGTAGGCGTACGCCACCTCGCCGCCAGTCTCGTCCGCCGCCATCGAGCGCACGCCCGTGGTGCCTGCATCGATTGCTATCACGAGCGCCATGGCGCCTCCCGCGTCATGATGACTTCGTATTCCAACAGCCCGAAGTAGGGTCGCCCATTGTGAGGATTCTCGTGGTGGGGGCCGGCGAGGTCGGAAGCTACATCGCCGGACGCCTCAGCCGTGAGGGCAACGATGTCATCGTCATCGACCAGCACTCGCGGCGTCTCGACGCGCTCGCCTCCGAGGTCGACCTGCTCACCGTGAACGGGAGCGGCACCAATCCCAGCGTGCTGGCAGAAGCCGGCCTTGAACGCGCTGAAGTCGTGGTGGCCGTCACCGATTCCGACGAGGTCAACCTGCTCGTGTGCATGCAGGCGAAGCAGGCAGGCGTACCAGCGACCGTCGCACGGCTGCAGGACGGCGACTTGCGCGGCACGCCGGGTCGCAGCCTTCGCAACGCAATTGGCGTCGACCTGGTGCTCGATCCCGATGAGCAGACCGCCGACGCCATCATGGACTTGCTCGTGTACCACGGCGTGTCCGACATCAACGAGCTCGCGAACGGCGAAGTGCTGGTGGTGGGAGCACGCCTGGCGGAAGATGCCCCGCTGGTCGGCAAGACCATGGCCGAGATCGGCGCGTACTACGAGCCGGAATGGGACTTCATCTTCGGCGCGCTGTCGCGCGACGGCGAGGTCACCGTCATGCGCCGCGAGACCACGCTGCAGCCGCACGACTTGCTCCGAGTGGTGTGCCGGCGCCAGGGGCGACGTGAGCTCATGGAGATCATGGGGTTGAGCCGCTCAGACGTGCGCCGCGTCATGATCCTGGGCGGGGGGCGCACAGCCGCCTTGCTGGCCGGTCGGCTGCTTGAGCGTCACATTGAAGTCGTCATCATCGAGCAGCACCACGACCGCTGTCTCGAGCTCAGCGAGCGCCACGCCGGTGCACTCGTGCTGCATGGCGACATCACCGACATCGACGTGCTCGCGCGCGAGGGCGTCGGCACCTTCGACGCTGTGGTGGCCGTGACCGGAGAAGACGATGCCAACGTCTTGGCCTGTCTGTATGCCAAGTCTGAAGGGGCCACCGAGACCATCGCCGTCGTGCATCGTCTGTCCTTGCTGCCGTTGCTGGAGCAGGTAGGCATCGACGCAGCGCTGTCGCCCCGCACGGCCAGCGCCAACATGGTCCTGCGGATGGTGCGCGGAGACGTCACTGCCGTGGCGACCTTCCTCGAAGGCGATGTCGAAGTACTCCAATTCGAAGTGGGTGCGGGTTCGAGCGCCGACGGTTCGTTCGTGCGCGAACTTCACCTTCCTGGCCAGATGCTGCTCGCAGCGATCGTGCGGGACGGCAAGGCCCGCATTGCCCGGGGCCGGAGCGAGCTGAGGGCGCGGGACCACGTGGTCGCCTTTGTGACGCCTGACTGCGTGGACGAGGTCAAGCAGGCCTTTCGGTGACACCCCGTCCGGCACGCCGGGCTCGGGAGCGCGAGAGGCTTCGCCGTTTGGTGGTGCGAGCGGTGCGAGGCGCCGACGGTGCTCTGCACAGGTGGGCACGCGGACCGTACGAGTCGACACTTGCCATCACGGCTTTGGTCGTGCTGGCCGCCGCCTCGCCGGTGTTCGCAATATGCGCGGCGTTCGACTGGCTGTTCGGAGGACGGGTTGCTGCGAGCGGCGAGTCTGGCACCGATGCCGTCCCGCTGCTGGTTGCCGGCGCTGCCGTCGCCGTGTTCGCTCTGGGACTGTTGCGACTGTGCCGGTTCGAGCGGCGTATCACCGAGCGCCAGACCCTGACTGGGCTGGTGCTCGGATCGTTCGCAGCGGTGACCGCCGTCGCGATTGCACATCTCGCGACCGGCGCAGTGGAGCCCGGTGGCTTGGCGACCGCATTTGCCGAGGCAGCGGCGACGGTCACCGGCACCAACAGCACGACGATCTCGGGGGCTGATCTCGGCGGCGGCATGCTGGCCCTGCGAGCGGTGGGACAGTGGCTGGGCGGGGCCGCATTCATCGTGGTGCTCGTTCGCGTGCTGCCCCACCTCGGCGTCGGCGGCCTGGACACCGACGGGGGAGTGGCGACTCGTTCGGCTCGCAGGCTGGCACCCCGCAGCGCCGGCACGATGGGTCGCCTGCTCCTGCTGTACGGCGCGCTCACTGTGCTGGTCGCCGTCGGCTACGCACTGGCGGGCATGCCGCTGCTGCAGAGCGGTTTGCATGCGCTGACTACGGCCTCCACCGGCGGCTTCTCCACTCAGGCGGCCTCGCTGGGCGCATTCGACTCGGCAGCCGTTGAGTGGGTGGCGATCTTCGGCATGGCGGCAGGAGGCGTGAGCCTGCCGCTTATGTTCTTGGCGATCCGGCGCCGTGACCCGGCCCGGTTCATTCGCAGCTACGAATTCAGGCTCTACATCACGCTGATCATCTTCGCCACGGTGGCGGTGGCGCTGTTGCCACGCGACGGTGTCGACTGGACGCACATTCTCGGCCGCGAACACATCCGTGAATCGCTGTTTGCGGTGGTGTCGGTGATCTCAACTACCGGCTTCCAGACCACTTCGCTCGTTGATCTGTCGACGGGCAGCCAAGCGCTGCTGATGGTGCTCATGCTGATCGGCGGCATGAGCGCGTCGATGGCCGGCGGATTCAAGGTGGTGCGGCTGCTGACACTGGCGTCGTTCATCGGACGCGAACTGCGTCGTGCCATCTACCCGTCGCTCGCCGAACGGCTGCGTCTGGGCCGCTCGACTATCTCCGAAACGACGATCGGCCGCATCACCGGCGAGCTGCTGCTTGCAGCGCTGCTGATCATCCCTGCCGCCGTACTGCTGGGTGCCAGCGGGCTGAACATCGTCGATGCGCTGACCTATGCCGTGTCCGCGCTGTCGAACGTCGGGCCTGCGATGGCCGCCGCGGACTCGACCGGGCACCTGGCCGTCGAGGGATCGACCGGCCACCTCGACGCGGTCAAACCGCTAGGTCGCATCACGGCCGGGCTGCTCATGATGTGCGGGCGCATGTCGGTGACCGCCGCGGCTGTGGCGCTGAGCGTCGCTGTCTATCCGGCGGTGGCTGCGGTTCGACACGGGCAGTGGCGTCGACGCAGGCCTCACGGAGTGAGAGTGCGGTGAACGGCCTAGGGCGACGACGCTTCGCGTCCACCCCAGTGCACATCAGCGGGGTGGCACTGATGTTCGTGGGGATCGGCATGGCGATCTCCGCCGGCGTCGCGCTCATCGACGGTGGCGGAGGTGCGCTCGCGCTGGGGGTGTCGGCGGCGATCACCGCAGGCGTGGGCAGCGCCATGAACCGCAGCACGACGGCGTCGGGCCGGGCAGACTCGCCGCTGGCGTTTGCCTCGGTGGCATGGGCATGGCTGGCGGTCTCGATAGCCGGCACGATGCCGTACCTGTTCAGTGGCGTGATCGGATGGAGCGAGGCCGACAACGCGTTGTTCGAGTCCATCTCGGGCTTCACCTGTACCGGCGCCACGATCCTGGCCGACATCGACGGCGTTCCACACGGCGTCCTCTTCTTCCGCAGCATGACCCAGTGGTTCGGCGGCATGGGCTTGATCGTGCTCGCGGTGAGCGTGCTGCCCGCACTGAAGGTGGGCGGCTTGGAGCTGATCGCCAACGAGGCACCCGGCCCCACAGCTGATCGCTTCACGCCGCGGATCGCCGCCACGGCCCGCCGGCTGTGGATGCTGTACGGGGCGTTCACGCTGGCGGTGATGCTCGCTTTGCTGGCAGCGGGAACCAGCCTGTTCGACGCGGTGGCGCATGCCTTCACCACCGTGGCTACTGGCGGCTTCTCGACGCACTCGGATTCGATTGCCGAGTTCGAGTCGGTGGCTGTCGAGCTGGTGTTGATCGCTGGCATGATCACCTGCGGCGCGAGCTTTTCGATCCATTGGCACCTGATCACGCGCACCCCCTCGCAGCGGCGGGGCTACTCGGAACTGCGCTGGTACCTGGGGCTCATCGGCGGTGCCGCCATTGCCCTGCTGGTGCTGAATTCGGGCAAGCTCAGCCTCGTCGACAACCTCCGGGAGGCAGCGTTCTACGCAGCCTCGCTGGGGTCGAATACCGGCTACGGCCTTACCGATTATGCGCACGAGCAATTCTGGACACCCGCGGCGCAGCTGGTGCTGCTGGCACTGTTCGTGGTCGGCGGCATGACAGGCTCGACCGCGGGCGGCATCAAAGTGCTGCGTCTGCAGATTGTGGCCCGCTACGCGATCCGGGAGGTCATCCGCGCACGCCACCGCAGGGCTGTGCTGCCGATGCGCCTGGGCGACACCACCGTGGCCGAGGACGTCGCGGCGCGGGCTCTGGGCTTTGTGCTGCTGTATCTGGGCCTTGCTCTGGCAGGCGGCGTGCTGATGACTGCGCTGGGCAACGATCTCGAGACCGGATTCTCCGGTGCAGTCTCCGCCATCGGCACGGTGGGCCCAGCGCTGGGCGAGGCAGGGCCGACGAGTTCAGCGCTTGCGTTCGAACGTGCATCGCGGCCGGTGATGATGGTGCTCATGCTGTTCGGCCGGCTCGAGGTGTTCCCCACGATGCTGATGTTCGTGGCGGCGGTGCGTGCCGGCACCCGCTCGCGGTACCAGCGACCGACCGCCACACGCGGACCCCGCCGGCTCACACGGCTCCCGGCACGTCAGAGAGGTTGATCATGACGAGACTGAGCGCAGCGGGGTCAGCGGCATCAGCTCGCTGAAGTCGTCAACCCGCAGCACGCGGGGCAGTTCACCGGGCCGCACTTGAGCAATCGTGCCGGCGCCGTCGGGAAGCGATTGTGCCACCCCGTCGAGAAAGAACAGCACGCCCTGGCTGTCACGTGCGAGCGCCGAGGCGGTGAGCACGAGCTGCGCCACTGCGCGTACTCGCTGAGCGCCCTCGACTTCGAAGAAGACCTCATTGAGGTGGATCGACACGACGTTGTTGCGCAGGAGCTGCACGTCCACCACCTCGGTGCCGGCCGGGATCGCCGACTCCAGCCCGTTCTCGGCTTCGGTCGGTGTCGGACCGGCCAGCAGGTTGTTGAGCGGAGCATCGAGGAAGACAGGGGCGGCGAGCGGTCGCTGCAGCTCCACGAGCAAGCCGTCACGCAGGAAATAGACAGCATGCAATGACGTGGTGGGAGTGTCAGGTCCCGCACCGACCACCGGTTCGTTCCGGTCGGGAAACACACCTGCCGGCACTTCGATGTGAGTCGGAGCGTCATCGGTCGGCAGACCGCACGCAGCGGCCGCGAGCGCCCACATCATCGACACGCAGATGCATCTCAGCACTGGCCTTCTCAGCACGCGCCTGCTTCGCTTGCAGCGGGTCCGTCTCACCGGTGCCCCGCGATGGGAAGCTCGACGACGAAGCGGGCGCCGCGCTCGCCGTCAGGCCGTGACTCGACGCGCACTGAGCCGCCGTGACGCCGGGTGTGCTCGTACACCAGGGCCAGACCGAGACCGGCACCAGTGCCCGCGCCTCGCTTGCGCGCCGCGGCGCCGCGTGTAAAGCGCTCGAAGACCAGATCACGCTCGGAGGGCGTGACGCCCGGCCCGTCGTCTTCGACGGCGACGCGCACCAGGTTGCCGGGCCGTGAGATCCCCACCCGGGTGACACCGCCCCCGTGCTTCTCGGCATTGCGCAGCAGGTTGTCGAAGACCTGTGCGAGCCCTCGCTTGTCGCCGATCACCACAGCATTCGTGGCAGCAGCGGTGATGTTCAGCTCTACATCGGGCCCGAGTGTGCCGACGCGATGTTGCACCAGTTCTGTGATGTTGACGAGACCTCGCTCGAAGACCGATCCGTCGGCGTCAGGTCGGGAGATCTCCAAGAGGTCCTGCACGAGCTGCTGGAATCTGTCGACTTCGGCTGCGAGCAGGTCCAGTGCCGTTGCCCCTTGAGCGGACAGCTCATCGCGGTGGCCGTTCAGATAGTCGATCGAACTTCGCAGGGTCTGCAACGGCGATCGCAGCTCATGGCTCACATCGGACGCGAACCTCGCATCGCGCGCAATGCGGCGCTCCATGGCATCTGCCATGTCGTTGAACGACTCGACGATCACGGCGAGGTCGGGATCGTCGCTGCGTTCAACTCGCGTGTCGAATCGACCGTGGGCGATCGAGTTCGCAGCGTCGGACACGGTGGCGAGCGGACGCAGCAGTCGCCCGCCGGCCCAGGCCCCGACGGCAACGCCGATCAGCACCGTCAGGGCCGCTCCGACACCCAGAATCAGGCGCAGGCTCGCAAGTGTGGCTTCGATCTCCGAGAGGGGGACGACCTCGAAGTAGAGCGTCTCGCTGAGCTGCGATACCGCAGCCGGGCGCAGCCGCAAGCCCAGCGCTAGCTGGGGGACACCGTCGAGCCGGTACCGCATCGCGTGGGCTTGATCGGATCGCTCGACTGCCTCCACGAGTTCATCAGGAAGGTCGCTGGGCACGAGAGAAGGTGACCGCCAGATGTCGGGCCCGGTTCGGACAATGGAACGGCTGCCGCTGAGGCTCGGGAGCGATTCGAGCAGCACTGCGAAGTCAGGACTCTCCGCTCGTAGCGAGCCCTGCACCTGGGTGGCGTTTGCGAAGAACTGAGCCTCAGAGGAATCTTGGCGCAGACCCAGCATTGAGCCCCGGGAGAGGCTGTAGGTCATCACCACGAGCAGGAAGGCTGCCAGCAACGCGCCCAGGGTGAATGCCCCGACAACGCGGGCGCGAAGCGGCAACCGGCGCAGGGGCCGCGGCCGGCGCAGCCTCACGTCACGCCCGCAGTTTGTAACCCAGGCCGCGAGCTGTTGCGACGTAGCGCGGGCTGGCTGGATCGTCCTCGATCTTGAGGCGCAGCCGGCGAACATGCACGTCCACCAAGCGACCGTCGCCGAAGTAGTCGTAGCCCCAGACTCGTTCGAGCAGCTGCTCGCGGCTCAGCACCTTGCCGGGATTGTCGGACAGTTCGCAGAGCAGCCGGAATTCGGTCTTGGTCAGGTGCAACTCGTCGCCGCCCTTGGTCACGACGCCCTCGTCGGGATAGATCTCGAGGTCGCCGACGGTTCGTGGCAGGTCACTGCCGTCCACGGTCCGGCTTCGCCTCAGCAGGGCCCTGATGCGTGCCGACAACTCCTTCGGGGCGAAGGGTTTGGTGAGATAGTCGTCGGCACCGGCTTCTAGCCCGGCGACGACATCCTGGGTGTCATCGCGAGCGGTCACCATGATGATCGGCACGTGGCTGATCCGCCTGATGGAGCGGCACAGCTCGAACCCGTCGAGACCGGGCAGCATGATGTCGACGAGCACGACGTCGGTGCCCTCGGGTGTGAATCGCTCGAGGGCCTCCTCGCACGACTCGGCCTCGCTTACCTGCCAGCCTTCGTCCTCCAGCGCGAGACGCAGCGCCGTGCGGATCCGCTCGTCGTCTTCGACTGCGAGAACGTTGGTAGTCAACGCTGTGCTCCCTTCCTGCGGAGCTGTACCGAGGCTTGGTCGGCCCACTCGCTCATGGAACGCAGCACGAGGGCCGCGAGCGCAGCCACCCCGGCCGCGGCAGCGAGGGCGCCGATCGCCGTTCCGCCCAGCGCCGGGCCGACGCATCCTCCGCTGCACTGCAGAGCACTCGTCGCATATCCCGCGAGGCCACCGCACACAGCCGCAACGACAATCGCTCCGAATGCCAAGGCCCTGGCTAACACCGACGGCAGCGCGGTGGGCGCCGCAGTGAGCCCAATGCCGTCGCCGTCGTCGTGCATGCTCACCCGCGCCATGGTACGGCCGTGCGTGCAGCACGTCGTCAATTGCCCCTTTTCTTCCCGCTCATGTTCCCAGTTTCGATTGGACACGGGCTCACGGGCCGCTCGGGCCCGGGGCTCAGCCTCGCGCCTTGCGTGGCAGACTGCGCCAATGCCGCCTGACGTGCATCAATGGGCTGTCGCCGGCGGCATCCTCGCGCATGGTGATGCCGTGCTCATGGTCAACAACCGTCGCCGCAACGGCAGCACCGACTGGAGCACGCCGGGCGGTGTGGTCGATCCGGGCGAGACCGTGCTCGGAGCATTGACGCGTGAAGTAGCCGAAGAAACCGGTCTGCAGGTATCGGCCTGGGACGGCCCGCTGTACACCGTCGAGGCAGATGGAAGCGACGGACCCGGCTGGTTCCTGACGGTCGAGGTGCACGGCGCCGAGCAATGGAGCGGCGATCTGGACATCGCTGATCCCGATGGCATCGTCTTCGATGCCCGGTGGGTACGCGTCGGCGAACTCGAAGATCTGCTTACCGGCCAGTACGCATGGATGGCTGAGCCATTGCTGAAGTACCTCGCAGGCAGCGCTCCGCGAGGCCACGTGTTCCGGTACACGGTGACCGGGGACCATCGCGACGGATTGGTGGTGACGCCGGCCACCTCATGAGCCAGCTACAGCGCCGACCGTCGGACGAGCTTGAAACCGGTGAGCTGCCGATCCTTCATGTCGACATGGACGCGTTCTACGTGGAAGTCGAGCGCATGCGCGATCCATCGCTGATCGGGCGACCCGTGATTGTCGGGGGATCCGGCAGGAGAGGCGTGGTTGCATCCGCCAGCTACGAAGCCCGGGCAACAGGCGTGCATGCAGCCATGCCGACCGCGCAAGCACGTCGCCTCTGTCCGTCCGCCATCGTGGTCACGTCGGACTTCTCCGGCTATATCGAAGCCTCATCGGCGATTGCGGAGGTCTTCGAGTCGGTCACACCCCACGTGGAGCCCATCGCGCTGGATGAGGCCTTCTTGGATGTCTCCGGTGCCCACCGTTTGTTTGGTTCATCGTCAGAGATCGCCTGGCACCTGCGCAACGCCGTACGGGAAGCGGTGACGCTGGACTGTTCTGTCGGCGTCGCGTCGAACAAGACGCTGGCAAAGCTCGCGTCGGTCGCAGCAAAGCCGGCCGTGCACCCCGATGGACCCCGGCCAGGGCTCGGCGTCTGTGTGGTCAGCGTCGCGGAGGAGCTGGACTTCCTGCAGGCTCATCGTGTGGAGGCGTTGTGGGGAGTCGGCCCTGTGACGCTCCGTCGACTGAACAAGATCGATGTCTACACCGTGGGCGACCTGGCGGCTGTGCCGCTGAATCGGCTGGTATCGACTGTCGGTGCAGCGCACGGCGTGCATCTCGCAGCGCTGGCGCAGGGAATCGACGACCGGCCGGTCCATCGGGGCGGACTCCCGCGTTCGGTGAGTCACGAGCAGACGTTCGAGACCGATCTGACCGGTGCCGAGCGCGTCCGGGGCGAAGCGGTACGCCTCGCCGATGCCGTCGCATCACGCCTGCGCGCCAACGGGCTGTCGGGGCGAACCGTGACCGTAAAGATCAAGCATCCCGACTTCTCGTTGCGGACACGAGCACGCACGCTCCCCGAGCCGATCCAGACCGGACATGCGCTTGCCCATGTTGCGCAGCAGCTGATCGGCACGCTCGATTTCCACAGTGGAATCCGCTTGCTGGGCGTTGCCGTATCGAACCTGGAAGAAACGGCGTCTGCAGAGATGGAGCCCGCGACAAGGTCACTCGACGAGAGCGAGGCGGCCGCAGCGCAGCCTCATCAGATGGCACTCGACTTGGATCCGCTGCCCGATGCCGCGACTGAGCGTGATGGCGAGACAATTCAGGGACCGACCGGTGACACCGAGCTTGACCTCAGGCTGGCAGATGCCCTTGATGCCATCCGAAACCGTTTTGGCCGCTCTGTCATCGCCCACGGCTCAGCAGCTCTGCGTGATGGCACGCCAGGCGAGCGTCGCTGGGGCCGCTGAGCACATGGCACCTCAAGGGTGCGTGGAAGTAGGGCCGGGCGCGGTCCTACACTGGCAGCAACATCGGCAATACAGCATTTGGAGCCTGTGCGTGCCGCTTTCGGAAGACGAACAACGCATCCTGCTCGAGATCGAGAAGGACTTCTACGACACCGATCCCGAGTTCGCGCGGGAGGTGTCAGAAACCACGCTGACTCGCCACGCGTTGCGCAACATCCGCTGGGCAGTGCTCGGTGGCGTCTTGGGTCTGGTCGGCGTCGGCCTGGGTCTGCAGGTGCACTTCGCGCTGTCGTTCGTCGCGTTCCTGGTGGTGTTTGGCAGCGCAGTGGTGATCGAGCGCAACGTCCGCAAGATGGGCAGGCTGGGGATCGAGAAGGTCTCCGATTCGATCGCCAAGCGATCGCGGCCGAGCAATCCGGATTCCTTCGGGGACCGCATGCGACGCCGCTTCCGCAACGACCCCAGCTAAACCCTGCCGTTGACGGCTGCTCGGTTCCGGCGGCGGGAACGGGGCCCTGCCGTCAGCGCGGAAGGCCGGCATGCAGTCCCGATGCGATCCCAGCGGCTGCGCGCAGAGCGGATACGCGCTTCGAGATGCTGTGCATCCAGCCTGGCCTCGGTGACCGTCTGCGGTGGCGGGGGCTCAGCCGCGTACGCAGCCTCCTGAGCGGCAGCCGCCAACGAGCGCAGCTCGCCTGAATCGATGCGCAGCCGGCGATCGACGCGATCGGCGAATTCGGCGTGCGTCTCGACCGTACGCCTGTCAATGCCGAGATTGAACAGCGTCTCAGCCACGTCATCCCATGCGGCACCGATCGCAGCGCGTGCATCGTGACGGGCGCGGCGATGGTGCAGCGCCCGGCGAACCCGCACGGCCGACGGCACGATGATGAGCCAGCCGATCCCGACCGCCAGCACTGCATAGAACGGAACGACGAGCCACTCCGACCAGCTTCCCGTCGGCGCCTGCGAGCCCTCGAAGTCGAGGACGTCCACGAAGCCTTCGAGATCGCCTGAGAGGCCTTCCAGATCTTCGAGGCCCAGTTCGCCGATGAACCCCGAGCCCGCTTCGCCGGCCGCTTCAGGATCGCCTGGCACCACTTGCTGGGGCGCCACACCGGTGTAGACGACCGCCCCAGGGGCGCCCCGCCCCGGGGTCGGCTCGAAGTACACCCAGCGTCCGGCAATCCAGACCTCGGGCCACGCGTGATAGTGCTCACCCCTGACCACGTAGACGCCGTCGATCAGTTCGCCGGGCGTGAAGCCGACCGCGACTCGCGAGGGCAAGCCGATCGCCCGGGCCATCGCTGCATAGGTACCGGCGAATTGCTCGCAATAGCCGCGCCGCTCGGAGAACAGGAACTGTTCCATGCGCTCAGCGTCGTGCCCGCTCGGCACTCTCAACGCGTAGACGAAGTTCTCGAGGAAGAAGTTCTGCAGCGCCAGGGCCTTCGCGTACGGGCCGGAAGCGTCGGCCGTGATGTCAGCAGCGAGGCCGGCCACGCGCCGGTTGAAGTTGTCTGGCAAGTCCAGGTACTTCTGAGCGATGTCCGCTGGCACGTCTCCGCTGGCGGCCACCAGCCCTGCGACGGAGGGAACGTCGACGCTCGAGCTGACCGTGTAGGTCATGCCCGATTCCAGCTCGCTGCTGTGCTCGGTGACCAAAGTGCCCGTCTCCGGGTCGTACAGCGCCTCGGGGCCGTCGTAGGCGACCGGTTCGTATGCGGCTGGCAGCCAGATGCTGTCGAGCGCGGCGATGGTGACCTGCTGGGTGAGCAGCTCGTCGCTGGTTCGTCCGTCCAAGTGCCGGGACGCATCCCCGTAGAGCTGCTCGGATCCCCAGAACGTCCCGTCGAAGCGGCTGAGGCCCGAAACCCTCCAATACGCAGGCGCATCTGCCTCAACCCGGAACAGCTCGGCACCGGAGGTACCCACCAGGCGGCCTTGGGCATTGACCAGAGGGCTGATCGTCACCCTCGACGCCGGGGCACTGCCATCGAGATCCTTCCATGAGACGATTGCAGGAGCGTCGCTGCCTGGCAGCAAGGGCACCAGCAGTGCAGCAACGAGCGCGGCGGGGATGCCCAGGCGCAGTGCCGTGCGCATGGGCACGGTTGCACGCCGCCGGTCGGACGCGCCCACCGGTGTCCGGTCCCCGGTGTGGTGGATGCCGTGTGCGGCCACGAACGCTGCTGCACAGACGACCATCGCAGCGGCGCTGCGGATTCGCCATGCATCGGTACCCAATGCCCCCACGAAGGCGAGCACGCAGAAAGCGGGAAGCAGCCCTTGCCCTACCGAGCGCGTACGCAACGCCAGTGCGTCGGCGGCAAAGGCCGCTAGCCAGATGACGGCACCGCCGACAAGCAGGAAGCCTGCGGTGGCAGGCGTCGGCGCTTCTACGATGCCGAAGGCGTCCCAGGCCGCGGTCACGTCGGCGGCCGCTTGCCGCAGCGTCTCGGCGGTGGGAAGCAAGCGCAGCCAGAGTATGTCGGAGTACAGGGCCAGTCCTTCGACGATGATCAGCATCACCGCCGATGCCGTCGCGGCCGCCGCAAGGGGCCAGCGCTGGCGCCGTGTGACCGCAGCCGAGGCATGGCCGCCCAACGCCATGATGAGCCACAGCGGCGCGAATTCCCAGCTGTCGAACAGGCGGCGGGCGGTGAGAACCGAGAGCAGCGTCAGCAGCCAGAGCGAAACCTCCACCTGCCACAGGCTCCGCCCTTTCATGTACTCACCGCGTTCGCTTGAGACGATGTCTGGGCTGCAGCCCACTTGGGTCCCAGCTCGGCGAGCGTGCTGATGTCGACAACTCCCGGACCGCCCGCCGGCAGGGCATCACCAGGTCTGCACACGCGGATGACGGTCCTAGACGAAGTGCGCGACCCCGCTGCCGAGATTGCTTCGGCATCTCTCGCCGCATCGAATACGGTGCCCCCGAGCACCACGACCACTGCACCGACGGCTGTTGCCGCGGCCGCAGCGAGCGTGCTGCGCAGGGATCCCTGCGCCGATGTGGAGACGTCGGCGAGATGATCGAAGACTTGGGCCAAGCCTTCGCCCGAGGTCACGAAGCCGGTATCTGCACCCGCCACCGTCAGCAGTCGCAGCGGGTCATGCCGAGTTGCACTGGCGAGCACGACGCTCGCTGCAGCAGATACGGCAAGCTCGAAGCGCTCGTCGATGAGCGGGCCAGCATCAAAAGCGGTGCTGCGAGTGTCGAGCACCACCGTGACCCGGCTCCGGCGGGGCACTTCGTCTTCTCGCACCATCGGGCGGCCGAGACGCGCCGTCGAGGGCCAGTGGATGCGACGGACATCGTCGCCGGCGGTGTAATCGCGCAGCGCGTAGAAATCCTCGCCGATGCGTTGCAAGGTGTGGACGTCAGCAGCAAGGTCCAGCGGCTCAGGCCCGCGAGCCAGGCGAGGCGGCGCCAGTGTCTGCGTTGCCGGATAGACGACCAGCACCGTCCGCGGGCCTTCGCCGACCCGGGTGCGGGCCAAGCCCAGCGGATCGACGACATCGACCTCCGCTGGTCCGATTTCCAAACGACCCCGGCGTTGAGTCGGCAGCAGGTACGAGGTGCTCAGACGCTCGGCGGCGAGCAGCGGGCCGACCCCCAAGCGCGCGCCGAGGGTGCCGGTCACCGGGTCGGTGAGCTGGAGCAGGGGGGCATGGCCGCCTAAGTTCGTGAGGACGAGTTGCACTCGTGCCTTGCCTCCGGCGTGGACGCGCGCAGGTTGGACCGAACGCTGGATCCTGAGACGGATCCGGCGCGTCCGGGTCCACACCACCGACCCCGAGATCAGTGCGATCCCCGCCAACGCGAGCACCAAGAGCTCGCCCATGCCGAACAGCCGACCGGCTCCGGCGGCCACTGCCGAGCCGATCCCGACGGAGGTGCCCCGCCGCGTCAGCATGCAGCCCAGCCTCTTAGCCAGCGGTGGGGACAGCGACAGCGTCGAAGACGTCGCGCAGGGCAGTCTGGGGTGTCAAGCCCTGCAGTTGCGCATCGGCGCTCAGGCGGATCCGGTGACCGAGCACCGGTTCAGCGACAGCCTTCACATCGTCGGGCACTACGTAGTTCCGACCGGCGGCGAGTGCGCGCGCCTGTGCCACTCGCTGCAGGTCGAGCGTGGCCCGCGGGCTGATGCCCAGCGTGATTGTGCCGCGCTGTCGAGAAGCATCGGCAACGGCGACGATGTAGCGGCGCAGCACCGGCGCAACGTGGACTTCGGTCACGGTACGGGTCATCGCCAACACCTCGCCGGCGGTGGCAACGGGTTCAAGCGTGATCTCCGTGGTGCCGTCGTGGAGATCGAGCACCTCGACGGCCGAATCCGCATCCGGGTAGCCGATGCTCACGCGCATCAGGAACCGGTCGAGCTGAGACTCGGGCAATGGGTAGGTGCCCTCGTGCTCGATCGGATTCTGTGTGGCAATCACCATGAATGGCTGACCGAGCGGCCGTGTTGTGCGATCGGTCGTGACCTGGCGTTCCTGCATTGCTTCGAGCAGAGCCGCCTGCGTCTTCGGCGAAGCCCGGTTGATCTCGTCGACCAGCACGATGCTGGAGAAGAGTGCGCCAGGACGGAACTCGAATGTGCGCTCGCGCTCATCCCAGACATTGACGCCGATGACGTCCGATGGCAGCACATCCGGGGTGAATTGGATCCGGCCGAACGGTGCGTCAATCGAGGCTGCGAGCGATTTGGCGAGGCTGGTTTTGCCGACCCCCGGTACGTCTTCGATCAGCAAGTGTCCATCGCACAGCAAGCACAGCAGCGAGAGCCCGACCGCGTCGGGCTTGCCTCGAATGACCCGCTCCACATTCGCAGCGATGCGCTCGAACGTCTGCCGGAATGTCTCGGCGTCGGCCACGTGCGTTTGCGGGGGAGTGTGATTGCGCACGGCGTCTGGCTTTCGGGGCTGGAAGATTCCGTGTAGCCGGCATCTCGGCCGGGACTCGGAGAACGCTGTGAGGCTACTCAGCATCGCTTCACCGTCACCGTCGCCCCCCGCTGCCGCTTCTAGAGTGGCCCGGTGCGCCGAACACGGACTCCACGCGGCCACCGCATCGGGGCGGCGCTCGCCGCCGTGGCGATGCGCCCGCGGTTGTGGCTCACTGCTGGACGAGCCATGAGGCGGCTGATCCCATCGCGCTGGTGGGTTCGCCCGCCGTTCCTGCCGGTGCCGCACCGCGACTATGTGCGATTCCGGCTGTTGACCGCCGTGGGTCCTGACAGCAGTGTTGCCGCCGAACCCGCTGATCTGATCCAATGGCTGGAATGGTGCCGACACTGGCCTGCCGCTGCTGCGGTGCACCCGTCGCATGAAGCCCGTGATCCTGAGCCGGCACTCCTGAGGCCGTGACATGACTTCCGTTCGAACGGTCGCGTACGCGCCCCAGCCAGTCGCCGATGCCGTCAACGGGAATGGTGCGACCAACGGCCATGCGGTCATTCGTCATGGGAAGATCTCGCGGCCCCGCACCGTGCTGTCGGAACGGACACTGGTGCTCAATGTCACCTACCAGCCGCTGTCGATCACGACCGTGCGGCGCGCCCTGCTGCTGGTGCTGGCAGGCAAGGCCGATGTCGTTCACACCAGGCCCGGCAGCATTCGCTCGCCTCGCCTGACGATGTCGGTGCCCTCAGTCGTGCGGTTGACGTATCACGCACGGGCGCCCTACCGGAGGCGTGCCCCGCTTCACCGACGGGCCGTGTTCGCGCGCGATGCCTACCGCTGCCAGTACTGCGGGAACCGGGCCGAGTGCATCGACCACGTCCACCCGCGCAGCCGCGGTGGGAAACACACGTGGGAGAACGTGGTGGCCTGCTGCCGGGCTTGCAACGTGGGCAAGGGAGACTCGTTGCTGTCAGAGGGCCGGTACAGGCTTCGCCAGACTCCCTACGCCCCCGAGCCTCTCGCCGTAGTGGCGGCGATGCGCAGCGATACTCCCACCGAGTGGACCGACTACCTCGGCGACCTACGGCCCCAGCTCGTCTGAACCGCGCTGTGCGAAGGCGCGGACGGCTGTCTGCCATCGTGTGCTTGTGGCCGCGTGGGTACGCGACGAATGGCACGCAAGCGCCGAATTGCTGCATGCACGTCCGATGCCGCGCGACGGTCGACGACGCGTTTCGTGGTTATGCCCGGCCGCACCTGCACTGATCCTGGGTTCTGCAAGTCCTGACCCCTTCGACGGGGTACGGACTGATCTCGTCCGGCGGCGCAGCGGTGGGGGTTTGGTGTGGCTGGATCCTGAGACAAGCGCGTGGGTAGATATCTTCGTGCCCGCCGGTGATCCGGTCTGGCATGCAGACGTCAGCAAGGCCTTTCATTGGCTGGGTCGCACGCTGGCCACGGCTTTCGCTGATGCCGGTGTCCCCGCAAGCGTGCATCCCGGCCCCTACGAAGCCGGGCCGTCCGATGGTCTGGTGTGTTTTGGGTCACTCGGCCCAGGCGAGGTAATGGTGGACGGCCGGAAGCTCGTCGGCATCTCCCAGCGTCGCACACGCGAAGGCAGCCGTTTCCAGTGCATCGCTTACGAACGCTTCGAACTCGGCCCCCTCGAAACTGCCTTGGATTCCGCCACCGCCGCCCGCGTCCACAACCAAGCAGTCGGCTGGGACGACCTCGGCATCACAGCTTCACCCACCCAAATCGCCAAGCAAATGGTGAGTTTCATCGCCGCGCACGACGCTGACTAGCGCCAGCCAAGCGTCCCGCGGGACACAGCAGCGGAGGCGGCAGGACCCTCTGCGGGTGAGCGCAACACATCAGGGGTGGACAGTGTGGGTGTTTTGCCCATAAAGTGGTGCGAAGTGGTTTGTAAGGGCAGAAATGCCCAAGCAGATCAGGTTCCTATTCGGACCCTGCGGAGGCCCTGCGGTGGAGAGTCTGTTCGTCGGTCAGCACGAGCACTCGCTCGATGCAAAGGGCCGCATCGTGCTGCCGGCGAGCTTTCGCAGCGCTTTCGAACCGTCCGGCTTCCTGATCAAGCACAGCGAGGGTTGTCTCGCGCTCATGACGCCGGACCGGTTCGGCGAGATCGCAGGCCGGATGTCCGAGCGCTCCCAGTCCGGCGGGCCGCACGGGCGCGCAGCCAAGCGCTCATTCGGAGCGGGAGCCGCCCGGGTCCTGCCGGACAAACAGGGCCGGATAGCGGTTCCTGAAGAGCTGCGCCGCTTCGCCGGCCTGCAGCGCGAATGTGTCGTGATCGGCGCGATTGATGAAGTCGAGATCTGGGACGCGGCGCGCTGGCACGAGATGAACGCCCAAGGCGAATCGCTCCTGGCGGCACCCGAGAGCGGCATCGAGGCAGCGGAGCAGGTGTAAGCGTGTCCACCGCTGCTCGTTCCTTCCACGAACCCGTCATGGTTGACGAGATCGCCGAAGTCTTCGCACCCGTCGCTGGCGGGCTGTTCGTCGACGCAACGTTGGGGGGAGGCGGTCACGCCGAGATGCTCCTGCGGCAGCATCCGGAGCGGCAGCTGCTCGGTATCGATCGCGATCCCGAAGCAATCGCATCAGCGCAGGAACGGCTTGCAGCCTTCGGGGACCGAGTCACGCTGCGCTGTGAGCGGTTTGACCGCCTCGGCGAGCTGGTCGATGCGGCTGCCGGAGGCCCGCTCACTGGTGTTCTGTTCGACTTCGGCGTCAGCAGTCATCAACTGGATGCGGGTGAGCGCGGTTTCTCCCACCGTCACGACGCCCAGCTGGACATGCGCATGGACTCCCGCTCGGAACTCGATGCCGCATGTGTCGTCAACACCTATGAGCTCGCTGAACTGCGAGATCTATTGAGGCGCCACGCGGACGAGCGTTACGCCCAGCGCATCGCCGCGGCGATTGTGGCCGCCAGACCGGTGCGCACCACTCGCCAACTGGCCGACATCGTCAAGGCTGCTGTGCCGGCCGCAGCGCGGCGCGGCCGGCGCCATCCGGCGATGCGCACGTTCGCGGCGATCCGCATCGAAGTGAACGACGAACTGAACCTCATCGAACCCGCAATGCGAGCGGCGCTCGCGCGCCTGCAACCACGTGGGCGCCTCGCAACGCTCGCCTATCACTCAGGAGAAGACAGCATCGTGAAGATCATCCTGCGAGAAGCAGCTGACGGGGTGTGCGAATGCCCTTCGACGTTGCCATGCATCTGCGGAGCGGCACCAACGGTTCGCCTGCTGCGTCGCAAGGTCACACGGCCCAGCGCTGCTGAGGTCGAACGGAACCCGCGTGCCGCCAGTGCCGTGATGCGCGCGGCGGAGCGCCTCGAGCCTGCACGTCGCTGATCCCAGCGGCCCTAGAGAACAAGACGTCGCCCGATGGCCCTCGCCACCGCCCACTTCACTTTCGCGGATGCGCCGCCGGCACGGGTGTCGACGCGGCGCGCGGTAGGGCTGCGTCTCGTCGGCGTCACTGCGCTGCTGGCGGCTGCTGCGATCACCGTGCTCGCCGGGCTTGCGGTGTTCCATTCGATGCTGGCAGCGGGCCAATACCGGCTGTCGGAGCTGGAGTCGGAGATCACGGCGGAGCGGGAGCGCCTGATCGACCTTCGCTACGAGCTGCAGATGCTCCATGGTCCCGCCGAGATCGAACTGATGGGGGTAGGGGCGCTCGGCCTGGTGAGCGCGACGGATCCGATCGATGTGCGGATCGAGCCGCGGCATATTGCCGCCGTCGACCCGCCGCAGCGAAGCATCCATGAAGGCGGAGACTGGCTTTCGATCAAGACGCTGCTGACCGACGCGTCCACAGCGCATGACCGACGTTCTTGAGCACGCCGAACGCCGCACAACTCCGGCGTCATGGCACCCGTCGATGGGAGCCCCGCCGGGGTTGCGATCATCGACGGCACGCACGGCAACCCGACGGCCTGACGCGGCGACCTCGCACCGGTGGCACCCGTCGTCAGGTGCGAAGTCACCGCCTGGCGAACCGAGGTCGACACTTGCCGCAGAGCAGATTGACCGAAGGCCGCGCCAGCGCACGGCTCGCGCCGGGCCGCCGCGCCGGCGGGCGCTGCTGCTGATCGTCGCCAGCACGGTGGCACTGGCCACCCTGGGCGCTCGCTTGGTGCAAGTGCAGGTGCTCGATCGCGAGACCTACGCCGCCCTGGGCGAGCGTCAGGGCACGGCACAGTGGGAGCTCGAATCGGTGCGCGGGGCGATCCTCGACCGGAACCTGAACCTGCTCGCGGTATCGGACAACCTGCCCACCGTCTGGGCCGATCCTCGCCTGGTGACCGACCCGTACCAAACGGCTGCCATATTGGCGTCGGTGCTGGATGTCGACGCCGACGTCATCGCCGAACGGCTCGCGAGCGACCGGCATTTTGTGTACGTGGCGCGTCAAGTGAGCCCCGAAGACGGGCTGGCGGTGCAGGAACTGCAGCTTGCCGGCATCGGCGTACGCGGGGAGTCGTCGCGACTGCGGCCCAACGGCGACGACTTCGCCCGCGGGCTGCTCGGCGCCACCGACATTGATCAGAACCCGCTGGGTGGCGCTGAGAAGCAATTCGCCGAGGTGCTCGACGGCACAGACGGCCGTGAGGTGGCACGGATCGCCCAGAGCGGCATGCCGTTGCCGACAGGAACCGAACTCTTTGAGCCCGTCAGCCATGGCGACGATGTGGTGCTCACACTGCATACCCAGATGCAATGGGTGGCGGAGCGATCCGTCAGCGAAGCGGTCCGAGCGACCAGTGCCGAGGGCGGCATGGTGGTGGTGATGCAGACCGATACCGGCGACGTGCTGGCGCTGGCGGCGGTCGCCCGCGACCCCGAGACCGGCGAGGTCAAGCCGGTGGCCTACAACCCCGCGTACACCGACGCCTTCGAGCCGGGGTCGGTGGCGAAGAGCTTCACCGTCGCCACAGCGCTGGAAGCAGGGCTCACCACGCCGGTCGAACTGCATTCGACGCCGGCCAGGTACACCGTCGCTGACAAGGAGTTCATCGAGCCCTACTCCAAGCCCAGCGACCAGATGACGACCTCGGAGATCCTCGTTCATTCATCGAACATCGGCACGATCAAGCTTGCCGAGCGGATCGGTGCCTCCGCGCTGCAGCGTTCGCTGCGATCGTTCGGCTTCGGCCGCCTGACCGGTGCCGACGAGGCCCCGGCCCTGCCCGGCGAGAGCCGCGGCATCTTGCGTGCCGCGAATCAATGGCGCGGCACCGACCTCGCCACGATCGCCTTCGGCCAGGGCATCGCCATGACGGCGATACAGCTCGCTGCTGCCTACAACGCCATTGCCAACGACGGCGTCTATGTCACACCGCGCCTCGTGCTGGGCAGCGTGGGCAGCAACGGCGCACTGCGGCCTGCTGACCCTGTTCCGACGCACCGGGTGCTCTCGGAGCAAACTGCTCAGCAGATGCAGGCCATCCTGGCCGACGTCGTTCGCTCGGGCACGGGCAAGCGAGCCGCCATCGACGGCTACCAGGTGGCGGGCAAGACCGGCACTGCGCAGAAACCCAGCCCTGATGGCGGTTACTCCTCCGAGGCATACACGAGCTCCTTCGCAGGGTTCCTCCCTGCTGACCGACCTGAGCTCACCGTGGTGGTAGTGCTTGACGAGCCGGACGAATACCGGGCCGCCATCGTGGCCGCACCAGTCTTCGCAGAAGTCGCCGAGTACGCCCTGCGCATGCTCCAGGTGTCGCCAGATGCCTGAGCGGCGAGGCAGCGCGCCGGCCCAGCCGATACCGCTGGAGGAGTTGGCTGCGGCAATCGGGGGCACCTGCGTGTGGTCCCCGAGCCAGCGCAGCGACCAGTCCGCGGCACCGGCGCTGCTCGTGCGCGACATCACCCACGACAGCCGTTCAGTCACGCCCGGTGCGCTGTTCGGCTGCGTGGTGGGGCAGCGCCACGACGGACACCACTTCGCCGCCCAGGCGTTGAATGCGGGTGCTACGGCGTTGCTGGTGTCTCAGGTCCTCGATGTCGATGTGCCCCAGATAGTCGTGCCCGACGTGCGAGAGGTACTCGGGCTGGCGTCAGCTGCGGTGTGGGGGCAGCCATGGCACCGTTGCCAGGTCGTAGGCATCACCGGGACAGCGGGCAAGACCACGGTCACGCATGCAATCGCCGCCATTGCGAGCGCGTGCGGTACCTCTTGTGAGGTCATGGGCACGCTGGACGGATCGCACACCACGCCCGAGGCACCCGACCTGTGCCGACGTCTCAGCCAGGCCGCCGATGCGGGCGCCGGGATGGTGGTGCTGGAGGTGTCGTCTCACGCGCTCGCCCAAGGCAGGGTTGACGGTGCCTCCTTCGCTGCCGGCGTGTTCACGAACCTCGGCCATGAGCATCTCGACTTCCACGAGACGATGGAGGATTACTTCAACGCCAAGGCGCGGCTCTTTGACGGTCGCAGCGAGATAGCGGTGCTGAACGTTGCCGATACGTGGGGTCGCCGCCTGGCATCGATGGCCGCCGGCACAACCGCCGACGTCGTCGAGTGGCAGCCTTCTGATATCGACCGAATCGTTGTGAGCACGGCGGGAATCAGCGGCCGTTGGCGCGGCCGATCCGTGCACTGTGGGCTGCTGGGCCGGTTCAATGCTGCGAACGTGGCGGCCGCAGCGGCAACGGCCAGCGCACTCGGATTCGATGATGACGCGATTGCCGACGCGATCGCCGCTGTGTCCCCGGTACGAGGGCGTCTGTGGCCCGTCAGCGGTCCCGATGATGACGTCACGGTCTTGGTCGACTACGCCCACAAGCCAGATGCACTTGCCGCCGCATTGGCCAGCGCGCGTGAGCTCGGATCTGCGAGCGGCCGTCTGTGGGCAGTGTTCGGAGCGGGCGGCGATCGGGATCAGTCGAAGCGGGCGCTCATGGGCGCCGCCGCGGACCGCCATGCCGATGTGCTCATCCTGACCTCCGACAACCCGCGCAGCGAAGATCCTGCTCGGATCGCAGCCGGCATCGCAGCTGGCGTGGTCAGTCGACATGACGCAGACGACAGCTTGCACGTCGAATTGGACAGATCGAGCGCCATCTCGTACGCCGTCCGGCACGCTCAGGCGGGCGATGTGATCGTGGTCGCCGGAAAGGGCCACGAGACAGCGCAGGTGAGTGCAGGGCATTCCGTGCCCTTCGATGACGCAGTCGTTGCTGCCGAGCACTTGCGGCGGCGCAGGAGTGCGCGGGGATGATCGCGCTCCTCATCGCCGCTAGCTCAGCGATGTTCGTTTCGCTCGTGGGAACTCGCTACCTCATTCCGTGGCTGCAGGCGCGAGGCGTCGGCCAGCCGATCCGCCTCGACGGCCCCCGAGGTCACATCACCAAAGCGGGCACGCCGACCATGGGCGGCGTTGCGGTCGTCGCCGCTGCCGTCGTGGGATACGTCGTCAGCCACCTGCGAGCGGAGACGGTCATCACGCGGTCGGGCATCGTGCTGCTGGCAGCCGTGTGCGGTGCAGGCCTCGTGGGCTTGGCCGACGACTGGATCAAGGTGAGCCGCGAGCGCAACTTGGGATTGAACAAGCGGGCCAAGCTGATCGGGCTGATCGCGGTAGGCACGGGCTTTGCCGTCGCATCGGCGTGGTGGGTGAACCTCGATACCGCTGTCGCATTCACACGGCTGGACGGCAACGCACTTCGGGTTCCCGCCGCAGTGTGGATCCTGTGGGCGGTCATCATCGTTCTCGGTACGTCGAACGCAGTCAACCTGACAGACGGGCTGGACGGCCTCGCCGCCGGAGCTGCCGCAGTGGCGTTCGCGGCTTTCGTGGTTGTCGGGTACTGGGCATTCCGTCACCCCATCTCCTACGACGTCAAGCACCCGCTGGACCTCGCCATCATCGCCGCCGCCATGGCCGGTGCCTGTGCAGGATTCCTGTGGTGGAACGCGCCCCCGGCGCGGATCTTCATGGGCGATACAGGTTCGCTGGCCATCGGCACTGCGATGGCTGGGCTCGCAATGCTGTTGCACGTCGATCTCCTGCTCCCTGTGATCGGTGGCCTCTACGTCATCGAGACCGCATCGGTGATCATCCAGGTGGGCTCATTCCGGCTCTTCGGCCGCCGCTTGTTCCGGATGGCGCCGATGCATCACCACCTCGAGCTGGGCGGATGGCCGGAAACCACCGTGCTCATCCGTCTCTGGGTCGTGAACAGCCTGCTCGTCGCGCTGGCATTGGGCATGTACTACGCGGACTTTCTGAGCCTGGATCTCGTCGAAATCCCGGCGGGTTCATTGTGACTCCGCCAACATGCGTTCTCTCGTGGCCTTCTGTGCTGTGCTGCTGCTACCGACTGCCGGTTGGTTCGTTGTGAGCGTCCACGACTTGACGCCCGCAGACGGGCCGGTCGTCTTGGTGGGCATGGGAGTGACCGGACGCGCAGTGGCCTCCGCGCTCGCGGCGCGCGGTCATGAGGTGATCGCGGCGGACGACCGACCAGGCGAAGCGGCGCGCAGATGGGTCGGCGCAGATGCTGCGTTCGGCGAGATTCACGATTCCACCGATGCGACCCTGCTCAGGAAGCTGGTATCGGGCGCCGCGGCCGTCGTGCCCGCTCCGGGCGTGCCGCCGCGACACCTCAGCTACACGCTGGCGGATGCGGCCGGAGTGCCGGTGGTGAGCGAGTTGGATCTGGCAGCGCAGTGGGACAGCCGACCCCTCGCGGCAATCACGGGCACCAATGGCAAGACGACGGTCACGGTCCTCACGGAGCGAATGCTGAACCGGAGTGGAGTCTCCGCTGTCGGCGCCGGCAATACAGATATCGCTCTGGTGGACGCTATTGACCGTGAGATCTCCACGTTCGTAGTGGAGGCATCGTCATTCAGGCTGCACCGGGCGCGCAGATTCGCTCCCGCTGTCGCTGCGTGGCTGAATCTGGCTCCCGATCATCTCGACTGGCATCCTGACCTGCGCGATTACGCCGCTTCCAAAGCCAGGATCTGGGCGGCCCAGGGTCCCGACGACGTCGCAGTGGTTCCCCTAGGCGACACCGATATCGAACCGTGGACGTCCGGGATCCGTTCACGGCGCGTGACGTTCGCGACGCCCCAGCAACTTGAGGCACCGTGCGATGTGCACTACGAGCGCGGCGTCTTGGTCGCGCATGGCGACAGCATCGTGGCGGCGGCGGACTTGCCCCGACGGCGTCCCCATGACTTGTCGAATGCCGCCGCTGCAACGGCTGTTGCGCTGGAGATGGGTGCATCCGCCGAGGCGGTGGCGACGGAGTTGCGGTCATTCGATGGGCTGCCTCACCGACTGGTATTCGCAGGTCGCGTCGGCGAGGTGAGCTTTTACGACGACAGCAAGGCCACAGCGCCGCACGCGACGGTGGCAGCGCTGCGCGGCTTCTCCGACGCGGTGCTCATCGCGGGCGGCCGGAACAAGGGTCTCGATCTCGGGGAGCTTGCCGCCGTTGCCCCACACGTTCACGGCGTCGTGGCGATAGGTGAGGCCGCCGGCGAGGTTGTCGACTGCTTCAGCCAACCTGCATGCGGCCAGATCGAGCTCGTCCGGGCCGACTCGATGCACGAGGCTGTGGAGGCTGCCCACCGGATGGCGCAACCCGACCGCGACGTGGTGCTGTCGCCCGGGTGCGCTTCGTTCGACTGGTACTCAAGCTATGGACAGCGAGGGGAGCACTTCAGTACGGCCGTGGCCGGCCTCGCCGAGCGCACGCGCTCGCACGCTCCGACGGGTGACAAGCAATGAGCAAGCTGGATCTTCCGCGCACGCCACCGGGACGGGCTCGCTCAGGTCCGTCGGTGCGCTATGCCGCCGTCCTGTCTGCGGTGTTCCTGTTGCTGCTCACCGGTGTTGTGCTGGTGCTGTCGGCCACCTCGGCGACCGGAATCGAATCGTCTGACCGTCCATTGCAGTACTTCACCCGGCACCTGTGGTCGGTTGGGATCGCTGTTGCCGTGCTGCTCGTCACGCTTGGCGTCGATTACCGGCACTGGCGGCGCATGGCATTGCCCCTCGCAGCTGCGAGCGTGAGCTTGTTGGTCATCGTGCTGGCGGTGGGCCAACGCACCGGCGGCGCCCGACGGTGGATTGAAATCGGCCAGTTCAGCATTCAGCCATCGGAGACAGCCAAACTGGCGCTCATCGTGGCGTTGGCCGCTTTCCTCGACGCCCGCCAGGATCAGATCGAGCGACCCGACCGGATCCTGCGGCCCGCCATGCTCCTGCTCACCGCCGGGTGCTCGCTGGTATTGCTGCAGCCGGACCTGGGAACCACCCTCATCCTGGCGGGCATCGGGGTCGGCATGCTCTTCGTCGCCGGCCTGCCAGGCCGCGATCTGGCGAAGATCGCGGCAATGGTCGTTGTGGCGGCACCCTTGCTGGCGTATGCGGCGCCGTACCGCCGCGCGCGGCTGGCGGGCTTCCTGGACCCGATCGCAGAACGGTCCGAGAGCGGCTACCAGACATTCCAGAGCCTGGTGGGTCTGGCGCAGGGAGGACTGCGCGGCACTGGGTTGGGCGCAGGCCAGGCCAAATGGGGCTGGGTGCCCAATGCACCCACCGACTTCATTTTTGTCATAGTCGGAGAGGAGATGGGCCTCCTCGGCGCCCTCGGGCTCCTGACGCTGCTGGGGGTTGTCGGCATCGGGGGGCTCCGGACAAGCCAGAAAGCGCCAGACCTGTTCGGTTCGCTGCTCGCAGCCGGCATCGCCATCTGGTTCGTGCTCCAGACGCTGGTGAACGTCGGCGGTGTGGTTGGATTGCTTCCGGTGACTGGTGTGACTCTGCCGTTCCTGTCCTTCGGCGGTTCGTCGCTGGTGGTGACGGCAGCGGCCGCCGGTTTGCTGCTGAATGTGACGCGGCGATCCGGCTGAGCCGTGGCCACACCCGGCAGCGCCCCCAGCCTCCTGATCGCGGGAGGCGGAACCGCGGGGCACCTGATGCCTGGCCTGGCGGTGGCTTCCGCGCTGACTGAGCGCGGCTGGCCCGCAGAGCGCATCCACTTCGTCGGCAGCGCCCGTGGCATCGATTCGCAGATCGTGCCGGACGCCGGCTTCGGCGTGACCTTGCTGGGAGGTCGTGGCCTCACTGCACGCCGGGTGAACCTGACCAACGCGCGCGCTGCAGCGAGCTTGGCGTGGGCCACAGTGCGCGGCATCGCGCTCGTGAGACGGCGGCGTCCAGCAGCGGTGCTGTCGCTGGGCGGCTACGCCGCGCTTCCCGCGACGGTGGGAGCGGTGATCTGGCGGGTGCCGTTGGTGATCGCCGAGCAGAACGCAGTGGCATCGGCAACGAACCGCCTGCTGGGCCGATTCGCACGTGCTGCGGCCGTACCGGTCCGCGGGACAGGGCTGCACCGGGAGGTAGTGACCGGGAATCCAGTGCGCCCGGAAGTCGTCGAGGCTGCACACGAAGCGGCAGATGCCCGCACCCGGCTCGGCTGGCCCTCGGACGCCACCGCCGTGGTCGTATTCGGTGGTTCGCTGGGCTCGCGCCGGATCAACACCGCTGTCTGGATGGCGTTGGCGTCGCTGCGCGACCGCGACGGACTGTTCATCTACCACGTGGTGGGCAAGCGCGACTGGGACGAGCGTCCATCGCCGCCGCCTCCGCGCCCCGACGGTTCGCGAGTGCGCGATTGGTACTGGGCCGTGCCGTTCGATGAGCAGCTGCCCGTGGCATTGGCCGCAGCCGATTTGGCGATCTGCCGCGCCGGTGCATCGACGGTGGCAGAGCTGTCGGTCATCGGCACGCCGGCAGTGCTCGTGCCCTTGCCGATAGCGACCAATGACCACCAGCGTCGCAATGCGGAAGAGCTGGTGGCAATGGGCGGGGCACGTGTCGTCGTCGACGCCGAGTTCGACGGGGACCGAATGCTCGCAGAGCTTGATCAGATGCTGGGATGGCAGCACCGGGCGGCGGCCGGGCGTCTCCCCGAAGCGACCTTCGGTCGCCAAGACTCCGCTCAACGGGTCGCAGAGCTCGTGATACAGCACAGTTCAGCGGTTCCTGGCTCAGTGAGGCACGAGGCTCCTGCGCCGAGAAAGCACACAACGTGACCATTTCGCCGTCCATCGAGCCAGCGCTCCTGACCCAGGGGCCGTCGGGCCGGTCACCCGATCTTGAGGAGCCTCGCAGCATCCATCTGGTGGGTGCCGGTGGCGCGGGCATGAATGCCATCGGGCTGGTGCTCGCCGAGATGGGCCACGGCGTCAGCGGCAGCGACCTGAGGGCGGGCCCCGGCATGACTCGGCTCGCAGCTCACGGTGCCCAGGTCATGATCGGCCACGAAGCCGCCAACATCGGCTCGGCGGACATCGTGGCCCATTCGAGTGCGGTGCCCCAAGGCAATGTGGAGCTCGTCGAGGCCCGCCGCCGGGGCATTCCGGTGCTCAGCCGGGCTGAGCTGCTCTCAGGGATCTGCCGGCGCAAGCAGACGCTGGCGGTCGGCGGAACCCATGGCAAGACGACCACTTCGTCGATGCTGGCGCTGTGCCTGGTCGCGGCCGGCGAACACCCCTCATTCCTCGTAGGCGGCGAGGTGAACGAGATCGGCTCCGGCGCCGTCTGGGACACGGCAGGGGAGTGGTTCGTTGTCGAAGCAGACGAATCCGACGGGACGTTCCTGGCACTGGGCGCCGATGCGGTGGTCGTGACGAACATCGAACCCGACCATCTCGACCACTACGGGAGCTTCGACGAGCTCGCAGCCGCATTCGAAGCCTTCGCCGGCAACGCTGGAGGGCCGCGCATCGTGTGTGCCGATGACCAGCGAGCGGCCGCCATGGCCGAGCGCATCGGTGGCTGCGTGACCTATGGGACGGTCCCCCACTCTGACTACCGGATCACCGACATGCACAGCTCGCGCACCGGCGCCGGCTTCGAATTGAGCAACGGCACCACGTCGATCGGCCGTTGCGAGCTGCCGCTGCCCGGGCTGCACAACGTGACGAATGCGGCAGGTGCTCTTGCGGCAGCGCTCGAGCTCGGGGCCGCAGCCACACCGATGATCGACGCCCTCGGTCGATTTGCCGGCGTGTCCCGGCGGTTCGAACGACGCGGCGAGCGCGACGGGGTGTCGTTCATCGACGACTACGCGCATCTGCCCACCGAGGTGGCCGCTGCGATTGCCGCTGCTCGCAGCGGAGGCTGGAAGCGGATAGTCGCCGTTTTCCAGCCGCACCGCTACTCGCGGACCGCAGCACTCTGGCAGGACTTTGCGGACTCCTTCGCAGATGCCGACCAGGTGGTGCTCACCGGCATCTACGGTGCCGGCGAACTGGCTCTGCCCGGCGTGTCCGCCGAGCTGGTGCTCGGCGCCCTGCTCGACTCCTATCCATATGCGTCTGTGGCTTATCTTCCGGGCCGGACTGAACTGCGCTCGTACCTGCGCACCAACTTGCGGCCCGGCGACCTGTGCCTCACGTTGGGCGCCGGCGACCTGACGACGCTCCCAGACGAGCTGCTGCATGTCGCCTGAATGCCGCTCTCCGGGGTCATGGTCGAACCCCGATGCAGTCCAACGTGCGGTGGCAGTGCTGGGCGATGCGGCCCGCGTCGATGCGCCGCTGGGAGCTTTGACCACCTCGAGAGTCGGCGGCCCGGCAGCGGTGGCCTATGTGGCAAACGGCATGTCCGACCTGCAACGCGCGGCAGAGGCCGCAGCAGCATCCGGGCTGGAGATACTCGTCGTCGGGCGAGGATCGAACCTGCTGGTGGCAGACCGAGGATTCGAGGGCATCGCACTCTTTCTCGGCGATGCCTATGCAAAAATCGAATTCGACAGCGCGGACGCCACGGTCACTGCGGGCGCATCTGTGGCGCTGCCAGTGCTCGCACGCCAGTGTGCCGCTGCAGGGCTCGGCGGCCTGGAATGGGCTGTTGGTGTGCCGGGTTCCGTGGGCGGAGCCGTGCGCATGAACGCAGGGGGGCACGGCAGCGATATGGCGTCGTGCTTGATCGACGCTGACATCGTCGATCTGGAAGCCGGGACCGGAGCTGTCCACGATGTCAGCGCGCTGAACCTGAAGTACCGCAGCAGCGGTCTCCAGAACCGTCACGTCGTGGTTCGTGCGCGGTTGAGCGGGCGGCAAGCGCCCCCGTCGACGGTGACGGATCAGATAGCGGACATCGTCCGTTGGCGCAGAGAACACCAGCCCGGCGGGCAGAACTCCGGTTCGGTTTTCATGAACCCGCCCCTGATCTCGACTGGAACAGTGTCCGCAGGAGCCCATATCGACCAGACAGGTCTTCGCGGATTGCGCATGGGCACTGCCGAGGTGTCACGCCTGCACGCAAACTTCATTGTCTCGGATCCCGGCGGCACGGCGGCCGATGTCGTCGCACTCATGGCCGAAATCCGGCGCCGTGTCGCCGAGTCGACCGGCATCGTGCTGCAGCCCGAAGTCCGCATGGTCGGCTTCGAGGCGACGCCGACACCGTCTTGAATGATGTCGAGGGGGGATACGAAGTCTGCCGATCAGCAACGCCGGCACCGGTGGCTGACCGTGACGGCGCTTGTTGCGGTTGCCGCAGCAGTCGCGACGATCCTTCTCGCAGCAGGCACCTTCGAGACCGACCGGATCCACTTCAGCGGCCTGCATCGCGTGAGCTACGACGAGGTATACGAAGCCGCCGGCATCCGTCCCGGGGACTTCATGGGAACACTCGACACCGGCGGAGCAGAACGGTCACTCGAGAGCCTGCCTTGGGTCGCCGACGCGCGTGTCCGACGTCGATGGCCTGCAACGGTGGAAGTGGATGTCGTCGAGCGCACCCCAGCGGCGGTTGCACTCGCCGCTCCCGGCAGCTGGGTTCTCCTGGACATCGAAGGTCGGATCCTCACTTCGCCGCTCACTGTCGTGCCTGAGCTGCCGCGCCTGTCAGGCATTGCTGCTGCGCCAGAACCGGGTGCTTTCCTCGCAAGCGATGCGAATGCGCTGCTCGCCGCGTTGAGTGCAGCGCACGGGCAGCCGGAGTTCGAGGTTGCAGCGCTGTGGCGGGACAGGCGCGGTGACCTGCGTGCGCGCGTACGGCAACAGCCAGGAGATCTTGTGCTGGAAGTCGCGCTGGGGGACGACTCGGCGATCGGGGCCAAGACGGCGGCGATTGCCGCGGTCATCGGAGAGATGACGGCGTCTGATGCCATCTTGGATGTGTCGGTTCCGCACCTGCCGGTGCTCCGCCCGTCGGGTTGAGAGGCTGTGCGCAGGGTCTTGCCGATTGACAGAGGCATCAGTACTGTCGTCAATTGCGCTATTTTCCCGTAGAAGGTGCCCGTCGGCGGCACGTCTGTTGTCGCGGCCGGCCAGTGAACACAAGGAGCCCTGTGGCCTCACCACAGAACTACGTGGCAGTCATCAAGGTGGTGGGCGTCGGGGGCGGCGGCTCGAATGCCGTTAACCGCATGATCGATTTCGGTTTGGGCGGGGTCGAGTTCATCGCCGTCAATACCGACGCCCAAGCCCTGCTGTTGAGCGACGCCGACGTCAAGCTGGACATCGGCCGCCAGCTGACGCGCGGGCTCGGCGCCGGCAGCGATCCCGAAATCGGCACTCGAGCCGCAGAAGAGCACCGTGACGAGATCGCCGAAGCACTGCAGGGTGCGGACATGGTGTTCATTACGGCCGGGGAAGGCGGCGGCACCGGCACCGGAGGCGCTCCGGTGGTGGCAGAAGTCTCCAAAGAGGTAGGAGCGCTGACGATCGGAGTGGTCACGCGCCCGTTTGCCTTCGAAGGCAAGCGTCGGCAGATCCAGGCCGAACAGGGCATCGAGCGGCTGAAGGAGCGCGTCGACACGCTGATCGTGATCCCGAATGATCGGCTGCTGACGGTGGCGAGCGAGCACACGTCGATCATCGATGCCTTCCGCATGGCGGACGACGTGCTGCGCGAGGGCGTGTCCGGCATCTCGGGCCTGATCACCACGCCAGGACTCATCAATACCGACTTCGCCGACGTCAAGGCGATCATGTCGAGCGCTGGCACCGCCCTGATGGGGATCGGTCGTGCCCATGGCGAGAACCGCTCCAAGAATGCGGCCCGGCAGGCAGTCTCGTCGTCGCTGCTCGAGGAGTCCATCGACGGTGCCCGCGGCATCCTGCTGAACATTGCCGCGGGGCCGGAGCTCGGGCTGTTCGAAGTCAATGAAGCGGCGGAAGTCATCCGCGAAGTGGCGCATGCCGAGGCCAACATCATCTTCGGCACGGTGATCGACGATTCACTCGGGGAAGAGATCCGTGTAACGGTCATCGCTGCAGGATTCGACCGATATGGACCGGGCCGCTCTGGAGGTGCTGCGCTGGGCGACTACGCAGCCTCGGAGGAGTCCGGCGATGTGGCCGACCCGTTCGGCGACCTCGACGAGGACGACGAGTCGTTCGACGTGCCCAGCTTCCTGCGGTGACGCCTGGGTTACGTCGCAATCACTCCAGACTGCTGCACATCGACGCCGGTCGCGGACTCCCAGCGGGGCTGCACGGCTCGACAAGCCACACCGGCGGGCGCTTCGGATGCTGACCCTGCGCCGCCGCTGCGGGAACAGCTTGGTGCGGATCTCGGTTACTGAGCGCTCCGACGGCGACTGCGCTCCCATCGACGGATCCGCCCCCAGCAACGTGACCGTCCTACGGCAGGTCCATGGCACGCGAGTTGTCGAGGTCCGGCGACCAGGAGAGCATCGGGGTGCCTGCGCGGACGCTGCGTGGACATCGATACCACGGGCCACACTGGCTGTGAGAACCGCCGACTGCGTGCCGATTGCCCTGTACGGCACCGATGGAGCGGACTGTGCGGCTGTCGCAGCCATCCACGCAGGATGGCGAGGCCTGCTCGACGGCGTCATCGCGGCGACCCTCGCCGAACTCGGCCGTCACGGGATCCGTCACACTCGAGCCATCGTCGGGCCCCACATCGGCCCGCTGCAGTACGAATTCGGCGCCGACCAACTGGAGACTGCCAGCGCGGCACTCGGGCCCTCGGTGTCGAGCACGACGCACTGGGGCACCCCGTCGCTCGATCTCGGCGAGGCCACGCGGCTGGAGCTGCGACGGCACGGGGCCGTCATCGACAGCGAGATCGGCCGTTGCACTGCTTCGGATGAGCGCTATTTCTCGCATCGAGCCCGTGCCGAACAGGGCCGGACGGCGGTGCTGGTAGGCTTGGAGACTGAGCGGGCAGGGGTGCTGATCGATGATTGACGCCGAGGAGGTCCGCCGCCGCACCCAGCGCGTCAAGCAGCGGATAGCCGATGCCGGCGGCGATGTTGCTCACGTCGGCATCGTGGCAGTGACCAAGGGCTTCGACAGCTCGGCAATCGAAGCTGCGGCTCATGCCGGTTTGGCGATGATCGGTGAGAACTACGCCCAGGAACTGCACGGCAAGTGGAACGAGATGGCCACCGCGACCAAGACGGCTGTGGAGGTCCACTTCATTGGGCGGCTGCAGTCGAACAAGGTCCGGCAACTGGCTGGACTGGTGGACGTGTGGCAGAGCGTGGACCGGTCGCGGTTGGTATCCGAGATAGCGCGCCACGATCCGGGTGCCGCCATCTTCGTGCAGATCGATGTAAGCGGCAGTGCCACGCAGGGCGGTTGTCCGCCCGACGAGGCCTCGTCACTGGTGGCTGCCGCCCGTCGGGAGGGGCTCGATGTAGCCGGTTGCATGGCCATTGGCCCGCAGGGTTCGCCGCCTGAGATCGAACGGGCTTTCGGCGAGGTTGCCCGATTCGCAGATCGCCATGAGCTCGAGCACCGCTGCATGGGGATGAGTGCGGATCTCGAGGCGGCGATCAGAGCTGGCTCGACGATGGTACGCATCGGGACTGCCCTCTTCGGCAATCGCCCGCCGCGAAATATCTCCACGCGGGGTGCCTGACCGCAACTTGACAAGTCGGTACCCTGTGCGATTGAGGCAGTTTTCTGATCGGGACTGTTGTCACTGAGGTTCTGCATGGCATCGTTCATGAAGCAGGCAATGAGCTATCTGGGCTTGGGTCCGGATGACAGCTATGCCCCGCCGCCCGAACGCGCCATGCCGGGCGAGATGCCCGCGGCTGAGGCCTTCGCCGACCAGACCAGCCAGAGCGGTGTCACCGTGGTTGAACGGCCAGCGGCGGCGACGCCGCAAGCTGCATCCGGCGCACCGACGTCGGCCGTGCGCCGTGTCGCCACATCGACAGCGCAGCCGTTCGTACTGATGCCGCGGATGTTCGATGATGCACAGCAGATCGGAGATCGCTTCAAGCGCGATCAGCCGATCATCTTGAACTTGCAGGGCCTCGATCGCGATACCGCTCGCCGGCTCCTCGATTTCGCCAGCGGGCTGTGCTATGCCCGCGACGGCGAGATGCGCAAGGTCGCAAACGCCGTGTACATGCTCGTGCCGGCAAATGTCGTGGTCACCGACAGCGAGCATCATGCAGTTGCTGCACAGGACGCTTCCGTGCAAGACGTCGGCCGCTGAGACGCTCCGGCGCGGACCACCAACCGGAGCGATGAAATGCTGTGCACGCTGATATCGCTCTACGTGTTCGCCATCTTTGCGCGTGTGCTGTTCAGCTGGATCCCGCTTGCTCCAGAGAGCCCGGTCATGGTTGTGCGAACTTGGCTGGTGCGCATTACTGAACCTGTCATGGGTCCATTGCGGCGAGCACTGCCCGCGGTGCGACTGGGCCGGGTGGCGCTCGACCTGTCACCGATCGTGCTGATCATCGGACTGCAGGTCTTCGTGGCGGGCATGCTGCTGGGATGCTGAGACGCTGGTACATTCCGCGCCATGGCGAGTCCTGATTCTCCTCCCGTCGAACCCTCCGATACCGAGGGCGAGGGCTTGCTCGAAACCATCGGCGCGCAGCTTGCGACGCTCGCGGCGCAAGTGTCCGAGATCGACCAGCGAATGAGCAGCGTGGAATCGGGAGCGCCATCACAACCGGTGGAAGTACGGCTGTCGCCCGAGACGGTGGCGCAGATTGCCGATGCACTCGCAGCACTGCAGGCGGCCGGCAGCCAGGCACTGGACGAAGCGTTCAAGACGGCGAGCGACGACCTCACCGAGGCGCTGTCCGGTCTCGTGCGGTCCGAGATATCGAGGACGCTGACTGACGCCGGTTACACCGTCGAGGTCACCGAGGTCGCTGAATCTGACATCGACGATGAGCCGTTCGAGGACGGCACAGGCTCCGATGCTGCCGCCGAGAACGACCTGGATGAGCTGACTGAGCCAGAACCGATTGCGGCCTCCGTTCGCTCTGGGCCAGATGCTGCTGCCATGCCGTCGATCGTCGCGCCCTTGGCCGCAGCGGATCGGGTTGACGCCGCGTACGAATCGATCGGGTCCGGCTCGGAGGGCGACACTGGTGACGACGACACCGATGAGGCCGACGGTGATCTCATCGACGCGGATCGGGCACCGCTCGCACTCGACGAACTCGATGATCCCTTCCTTGATGCGCTGATCCGCAAGGAACCGCTGTCTGCTTAGACAGCCGCCCGCGAGCAGACCGCCAGATCGAGGTCGGGCTCGTCGCTGCCGTCGAGCCAGTGGATCTCCTCCGCTAACACGGCGGCTTCCACCAATGGCTCATGCTGACGGATCGCAGCCAGATTCGGCGGACTCCAGCGGATCGTCAGATTGATGCGGTCGGTGACCTCGAGACCGTGCTCCTTGCGCGTTTGCTGGATGTGGCGAATCAGATCGCGAGCTGCACCTTCGGCCTCCAGCTCGGGTGTGACCGTGGCATCCAGCGTCACGACCAGTTGCTGGTCTTCCAGCACCGAAGTCGTAGCCGGGTCCGATGGTTGCAGGGTGAGCTGGTATTCGCCGTCGCGCAGTTCGTGGCTTCCGGCCACCACCCCGCCTTCGGCAGTGACGTTCCAGTCGCCCCTTCGGGCGGCCATGAAGACTTCCTGAACAGCGACGCCCAACCGCGGCCCCAGCACCGAGCCGTCTGGGCGCAGCACGTGGGTCGCGAGGTCGCCGAGCTCATCTCGGAGCTTCACTTCCCGGACGTTGATCTCATCAGCAAGAAGCGGGGCGAACGGTTCGAGCAGCTCGGCACCGGCGCCGGCCACGGTCACGCTGTGCAGCGGCAGCCGGACGCGCAAGCCGGCGTCCTCGCGCACTCGCAGCGCTGCGGAGGCCGCAGCTCGAACAGCATCCATGTGTTCAACGAGATCAGGATCCAGCGGGAGCATCTCAGGGTCAGGCCAGTCGCTTAGGTGCACGCTGTCACCGCCGGTCAGCCCGCTGTAGATCTCTTCGGTGATCATCGGCAGCAGCGGGGCCGCCATGGCCGCAAAGATCCTCAGCACCGTGTACAGCGTGTCGAAAGCGTCAGGTTCGCCCGTGGTCCCGCCTTCGGCGGACAGGACGCGGGTGAACTCGCCCCAAAAGCGTGTCCGGCTGCGGCGGATGTACCAGTTGTTGAGCGCGTCGATGAATGACTGCAGCTCGGCGGCGGCCCCCGGCAAGTCGTAGGCCTCGAAACTTGCCGTCACTGATTCCAGCGTGGCCCTGGTCTTGGCTAGCAAGTAGCGATCGAGCACATGAGGAGAGTCGGTTCGCACCTTGGCCTCGTAGCCATCGGCATTCGCGTACAGCGTGAAGAAGGCGTATGAGTTCCAGATCGGGATCAGCACCTGCCGGGCGACCTCGTCGATGCCGTTGTCGGAAATGCGCGTATCGCCGCCCCGGACAATGTTCGTCGCCATGAGGTACCACCGAAGTGCATCGGAGCCTTGCTTGGCGAAGATGTCGGTGGGCTCGGTGTAGTTCCGCAGCCGCTTGGACAGCTTGTTGCCGTCGGCGGCCAACAGCACGCCATGGCAGATCACGTTCTGGAACGCCGGCTGGGAGAACAGTGCTCCCGCCAGAACGTGGAGCGTGTAGAACCAGCCGCGGGTCTGGTTGATGTACTCCACGATGAAATCGGCCGGGAAGTTCTTCTCGAACCACTCCTTGTTCTCGAACGGGTAGTGCACCTGCGCGAAGGGCATGGACCCCGACTCGAACCAGCAGTCGAGCACTTCGGGCACACGCCGCATGGTCGAGCGGCCCGTGGGGTCGTCCGGGTTGGGGCGAGTCAGCTCGTCGATGAACGGCCGGTGCAGATCCGTCGGGCGCACGCCGAAATCGCCCTCGATCTCGTCGAGACTGCCGTAGACATCGATTCGGGGGTAGTCAGGGTTGTCGCTGACCCAGATCGGGATAGGCGAGCCCCAGAATCGGTTGCGACTGATGGACCAGTCACGGGCACCTGCCAGCCATTGGCCGAACCGGCCATCGCGTACATGGCCGGGCACCCAGTTGATCTGCTGGTTGGTCTCGGCCAGGAGATCGGAGATCTCGGTGACCTTCACGTACCACGAGCTGATGGCCTTGTAGATGATCGGCGTGTCCGTGCGCCAGCAGTGCGGATAGTTGTGCTCGTAGCTGTCGTGGCGCAGCACCCTGTCGCGTCGCTTGAGCTCGGCGATGATCTGCGGGTTTGCCTCGAAGACGTTGAGGTCGGCCCACGGTGTGATCGGTTGCGTGAAACAACCCCGGTCATCCACCGGTACTGCATCGGCGATCTCGATGCCGTGGGCCTCGCAGAGAAGCTGATCCTCCTCGCCGAAGCCGGGCGCCAGGTGAACCACACCGGTGCCTTCGGCGGTGTCCACAAAATCGCCGGCGAGCACCCGGAACGCCTCGGTGCGATGAGCGAAGAAGTCGAACATGGGCGAGTAGCGGCGGCCGGCGAGCTCAGCGCCGCTCATCGTGCCCACGACGGTGTACGGCTCGAGGTCTGCTGCGCAATGCTCGAGACAGTCCGACGCGAGGACGTAGCGGCCAGCACCGAGCACCTCCGACTGCACGACGGCATAGGCGATCTCCTCGCCGACGGCGACCGCGAGATTGGACGGCAGGGTCCACGGCGTTGTGGTCCAAGCGAGCAGTCGCAACGGACCGCCTGTGCCAGCCGTGCTGCCTGCGCCGGTTGGCTCATCGGTGTCCGCTAGTTCAAACCAGACCGTGATGGCAGGATCCTGACGAGGTCTCGTGGCGTCGTCGAGCCTGATCTCAAAGTTTGACAGGGGAGTCTCCGCGCCCCACGAGTAGGGCATGACCCGGAACGCCTGGTAGACGAGACCGCGGTCCCAGAGCTGCTTGAACGCCCACATGACCGATTCCATGTAGGGCAGGTCCATCGTCTTGTAGTCGTCGTCGAAGTCGACCCATCGTGCTTGGCGGGTGACGGTCTTGTGCCACTCCGCCGTGTACCGCAGCACTGAATCACGACACTGGGCGTTGAAGCGTTCGATGCCGAATTCCGTGATCGCAGCGCGTCCGCTCACGCCGAGCTCACGTTCGGTCTCCATCTCGGCAGGCAGGCCATGGCAGTCCCAGCCGAAGCGGCGGTTGACGCGGTGGCCACGCATCGTCTGGTACCGAGGGACCACATCCTTGACGTAACCGGTCAGCAGGTGGCCGTGGTGCGGCAGTCCGTTCGCAAAGGGAGGACCGTCGTAGAAAACAAACTCGTCGTCCGCGGACCTGTTGGCGATCGACGTCTCAAAGGTGCTCTGCTCGTGCCAGCGCACAAGGATCCGTTCCTCGATCTGCGGGAAGTCTGCTTGCGCAGGTACACGTGGGTACACGGTCTCGGTCGGCTCTCGCTTCACCAGCGCCTCCTGGGCCTCGCTCGAGCCCACGAGCCAGTCCACGAGACAGCGAGGGTACCCCTGAGGCAGGGAAATCAACGGAGTTGCGAGCTGCCAAACGCAGTCGAAATCGGCGACCTAGACTGCCGCGTCGCTTCTGTGGGGAGGAGCCATGGCCACTGCGAAGAAGGCTTCCGCCCGAAAGGCTGCTGCGAAGAAGGCTCCCGCACGGAAGCGGGCAGCGAGTTCCTCGAAGACCAAGACCGCCGCAAAGAAGGCAGGTGCTGCGAAGAGGACCGCAGCAAAGAACACCGCAGCAAAGAAGGCGAGCACGGCCAAGAAGGCATCTGCGAAGAAGGCCGCACCCCGCCGCAAGTCTCCAAAGCCCCGCTTCGGCGATGCGTTTCTCGAAAAGCAGCGACAGGCGTTGCTGGCTGAGCGCCGTCGATACACGGAGCATGCTGAGCGGTATGAGGCCGAGGCCGAGCAGCTCGTGAGCGAACGCGAGCCGGGAGATGTCCAGTTCGATGAGGAGTCGGGTGAGGGAGACTCCATTGCCGTGGAACGCGATCGGGCGCTGCAGATCTCGGCTCGTGAGCGCGAGGAGATCGCCGAGATCGATGCTGCTTTGGCGCGCATCGAAGACGGCACCTACGGCATCTGCGTCGTCTCGGGCAAGCCGATCCCCAAGGAGCGCCTGGAAGCGATCCCGCACGCCTCCATGCGCGTGGAAGTCAAGAGCAGCGGTCCGGCATGGCGTCGGCCGTAGACGCTGAGCCGAGGTGTTCGCAAACCGCCCATCAGCGCCACAGACTCGCGTGACGCGCAGCCTCAGCATCGCCCTCGCCTCGGTTGCAGTTCTCTGCTTGGATCAGCTCACCAAGGCATGGGCCGTGGTCGCTCTGGACGACCGCATCATCGACCTCGTGTGGACGCTGCGCCTGCGGCTCGTGCACAACACCGGCTTCGCCTTCTCAGCGGGCCAGCGACTCGGTCCGGTCCTGGCGCTCGTGGCCATCGTGATCGTCGGTGTGCTGTGGCTGTCGCGACATCGTGTGCAGGGCCAATGGGCCTCAATCGGGCTCGGCGGCATCATCGGCGGGGCGCTGGGCAATCTCGCCGACCGCGTCTTTCGCGGCGCAGCCTGGGGGCGTGGCGCGGTCGTGGACTTCATCGACCTGCAGTGGTGGCCGATCTTCAATGTGGCAGACGCATTCATCACCGCCGGGCTAGTGATCGTGCTGCTCCACCTGTATCGCAGCGAGCGGCGGCGGGCCGGGGCTCCCCGGGAGGCACCTGGGTGAGCGATCTGCCGGGACACTTCGAGATACCGGAGTCGCTGTCCGGCGAACGCATCGACCGTGCACTGTCGCTGTTGACTGGGCGGTCACGATCAGACACGGCGAAGATGGTTGCTCAAGGGTGCGTTCTGGTCGACGGCCAGATCGCTCGGGCGGGCTCGGTACGGGTTGCTGCCGGCTCGACTGTAGAAGTCACAGACATGCAGCTTCCCGCCGCAGTCCCGGAGCAGCGCCGTGAGATTGCCCCTTTCGATGTCCTGCATGCCGATGGCGACATCGTGGTCGTGGACAAGCCATCCGGAGTCGTCACACATCCGGGCAGCGGGCACTCTGCGGGCACGCTCGCAGACGCATTGGTCGAGCAGTATCCGGACATGGCCGGCGTGGGTCAGCCCGGCAGGCCCGGCATCGTGCACCGGCTCGACCGGGGGACCAGCGGCGTCTTGGTCTGCGCACGCAGTTCGCGGGCGTATGACGCGCTTGTCGAGCAGCTCACGATGCGGCAGGTTCGCAGGACCTATGCAGCGCTCGCTCGAGGACATCCTTCCTCACCGACAGGCACGATCGACGCGCCGATCGGCCGGGATCGGGAGAATCACACCCTCATGGCCGTGACATCGGAGGGGCGTGACGCCCGGACGCACTACAGCGTCGTCGAGACCTATGTGCATCCTGCGGAAGCCTCGCTGCTTCGCTGCCGGCTCGAGACGGGGCGGACACACCAGATCCGCGTGCATCTGGCCAGTATCGGGCTGCCACTGCTCGGCGACCTGACCTACGGCGTGCCGGATCCATTCGGTATCGGCCGTCCGCTGTTGCATGCGGTCCGGCTGACATTTCGGCATCCTGACACCGGCGCGGACATGAGCTTCGAGGCCCCGATGCCGGAAGACTTCGTCGAGGCGCTGGCGCGCTTCGGTACCGATCCGTCGGCCTTCCCGACGGAGTGAAGTGTCAAGAGGCTGAATCGGCGGACCCGGGCCACGGCGCGCGGCCCCGGGCAACCTCGGCCACTGCAGCGAGGCTGTAGGAGTCCAGTTCGGCACGCATGCGATGGCCGACCGAGTCCCAGATCGCCAGCAAGACGCACTGTCCCTCGTGATCGCACGCACCATCTTGATGAGGCTGGCCGAAATCGCCGAGAGCGATCGGGCCGTCGACTGCTCGAATGATCATCCCGATCGTGACCTCGGCCGGGTCGCGAGCCATCACGTAGCCGCCGCCGACACCACGTTTGGATCGCACCAGACCCGCCCCTTTGAGCGCCAGCAGGATCTGCTCCAGGTAAGGCTGGGGCAGACCTGTGCGTTCCGCAATATCGCGCACCGAGGTCGGCCGGCCATTGTCGTTGAGGACTAGGGACAGCAACGCGCGGCTCGCGTAGTCTCCCCGCGTCGAGACCGCCACGGTGGCAGCGTAGCCCCGGCACCGGCCTCGCCTACTGGCTCGGCCTCCTAGGGTCGGTTTCGTGGAAAGCGACGCCGTCGAGCACAACGGGGGCAGCGAACCGCTGGCGCTCGACCGCACGCTGCCGACGTACGACGGCCATTGTGTCACCGCAGTCGCTCCGGCCCTGTGCGCTGGCGTCGAGGCTGATCTCGTCAGCGATGCGGTTGCAGCTGCACGCACGGTGGTGCTGCTGGTCGTGGATGGCCTCGGCTGGCACCAGTTGCGCCGCCATCGCGCGCTCGCGCCGGCGCTTGCTGCGGCGAGCGCCGCGATGCCACCGATCACCACAGTTGCTCCGAGCACCACCGCAACGGCACTGACGTCGCTGGCCACCGGGGCGGCGCCCGGTGAACATGGACTCGTCGGTTATCGCATAGCGACCTCTCTCGGGCTGCTCAACGCGCTTCGCTGGCGGGCCGGCGGCCGGGACGCGCGAGCTGAGTTGCCGCCTGACGAGCTGCAGCCCGTCGAGCCATTCTGCGGCCAGCCCGCCGCCGTCGTGACACGTGCGGAATTCCGCCACAGCGGTTTCAGCGGTGCTCATCTGCGCGGCGGCACATTCTGGGGATGGCACGACCTGCCCGGCTTCGTCGCCGCGGTGCGGGCTGCCGTCGACGAGGGCTTCCGGTTCGTCTTCGCCTATTACGACACGGTCGACAAGATCGCTCACGAGTTCGGGCTCGGCGAGCGCTACCACGCTGCGCTCGCCGAGACGGAGCGCCTGGCCGTGGCCTTGCGCAGTGACCTGCCTGCCGCGGTGCCCGTGATCGTCACTGCCGATCACGGCGTCGTCGAGGTGCTCGAACCTCCGGTGATGGTCGATCCCGAGGTCGTAGCACTCACCGACGGCTGGTCAGGCGAGGCCAGGCTGCTGTGGCTGCACGCCTGCGCAGGTGCCGAGTCAGCTCTTGCATCTGCCTGCGAGCGCTATGCCGGTATCGCCGAGATCGCTCCTGTCGAGCAGGTGCTGGACGAACAATGGCTGGGTCGTCATGTCACCGAGACGGCCAGGGGCCGGCTCGGAGATGTCGCTCTCGTGCCCAGAGGTCTGCAGGCCTTCACCATGCCCGACGAGGACCAGCCCCACCACGCACTCATCGGCCGCCACGGGGGCTTGACCGCCGAAGAAATGCTGGTGCCGTTCGCGCAGCTGTAAGGTATGGATTTTCCGCCAGATAGCATTTTGCTGGTGGTCGGCGATCCAGTTCCAGACCCAGAACAGGGCGAGTTGCTGGAGAGCGGACCACTCACGGAAGACGACATCGACGACGAGGCCTTCGTTCCCGAACCGGCGAAGCTCATGCGCATCGGCGGCATGATTCGTAAGCTGCTCGAAGAAGTCCGCCACGCGGAGCTCGACGAAGCGGGTCGCGACCGCATGCGCGACGTGTATCACCTGTCGGTTGACGAACTGGCAACAGCACTTTCCGAACCGCTCGCTGACGAGCTGAACCGGATTGCGCAGCCGTTCGACGAAGACATCCCGTCGGGTCCTGAGCTGCGGGTCGCCCAGGCTCAGCTGGTGGGATGGCTCGAAGGGCTCTTCCACGGCATCCAAGCAGCGGTATCAGCGCAGCAGATGATGGCAGAGCGGCAGTTGCGCACGATGCGCAGCAATGCACTCGAAGCCGGCGGGCAACCCCAGAGCTCGCCTGCGGCGGGTCGGGGCGGTGTCTATCTGTGAGCGATCACTGAAGGCAATAACTACCGAATCGGTTGGCCGGCACCGGGGGATCGGCCAGCGAGCATCGCAGGGAGCGAGAATCACATGGCGCTCGAGGTTGAGACAAAGGACTGCACGGCACTCAGCGATGCTGAGATCTCCGAGATGGCCGAGCTGGTCACCGGCGAGAACGTTCACTTCGACGTCGGTCACCTTTCCAAGCAACGCGATGCATGGGTGCTCATCACCCATGTGCGAGACGGTGCCAAGCTCTCTGCATACGGCTTCTGCACGCTTGAACGGGTCGGCGGCGATCCGACGGTGCTGATGGGCGCCGGTGCCACACGGCGTTCGGCTCGCCGCGACAGCGCTCTGCGGGCGATGATGACCGACCAATTGCGACGCGCCGTGCTGGCGTTCCCCGACGAGGACGTGCTGGTGGCCTGCCAGATGGCCGACCCAGCCGCGTTCACGGCCTTCAAGCCGCTTGATCGGGTAGTGCCCCGCCCCGGCTACGAGCCCAACGGCGAGGACCGCGCCTGGGGACGACGACTGGCCAAGCGTTTCGATGTGCAGGGCGAGTACAAAGCGCGAGAGTTCAAGGTTTATGGGGACGGCGGGCCCTCATTCGTGCTGAATCACACGGCACCGCGGCCTGAGAAGATTGATCCGGCGATGACCGGCCTGTTCGACGGCTTCGATACGGCCAACGGCGATGCACTGATCGCGTTCGGCTGGGCCAGCCGGGAAGATCTCGCGAAGCTGCTGTAGCACTCGCTGCTCATCGGCTCAGCCTCTACAGGAAGAGTGTGCGCTGGTGAACTCTGGATTCAGCGAACTCGCCCGTCGCCGCCGGATGACCCGGCATTTCCTGCCGGATCGGATCGATGACGGCTTGCTTGAGCGAATCCTTGACACCGCCCGCCGTGTCCCCTCGGCCGGCAATACGCAGGGCTTCGACTTCGTTGTGCTTCGGGACCCCGGCGAGACGGCTCACTACTGGGACACCACCCTGCCCCCAGACCGCCGCGCGAGCTTTCGCTGGGATGGGTTGCTGGCCTGCCCGGTTCTCGTCACGCTGTGGGCCGATCCGCAGGCGTACATCGACCGCTACGGCGAACCCGACAAGGAACGCTCTGGGCTGGGCTCGGGTACGGAGGCCTGGTCGACGCCGTATTGGACCGTGGATGCGGCATTCGCGGCGCTTGCACTGCAGTACGCGGCGCTCGACGAAGGCCTCGGAGTGCTGTTCTTCGGCATGTTCGAACACGCTGCAGCCGTGGCAGCCGCTCTCGGCGTGCCGCCGGCGCACGAACCGGTCGGCGTCGTGGCGCTGGGCTGGCCCGATCGAGCGGCTGAGGCGTCCAGCGGTCCGGCGGCGAGCCACGACAGGCCCCACCGCCCGCTGTTCGTCGACGAGCCGGGCAAAGCGGCGGCAGCAGCTGCCGACCGCCCGTTGGTGCACTGGGGTCGCTGGTAAGTTGCTGGCGTGGGCGATCAGACTGCGCCAGATGAGTTCGGGCCAAAGCAGATGGCGATGGTGGAATACCTCAAGCTCGGCGACGACCCGCACTTGGTTGCCTACGTCTGCGATGCATGCGGGGCCTGCTACTTCGACCGGCGCAATGCCTGCGCTGCATGCGGGGCACGTGAGTTCTCCACCGGGCGCCTTGCCAATACGGGCTCGGTTCGGACGTTCACCATCGTGCATCGTGCCGCCCGGGGGGTGCCGGCGCCCTATGTCTCGGCTGTCGTGGATCTGGACGGTGGCGGTCGCGTCAAGAGCAACATCATCAACATCGAACCCACCCCCGTCAACGTCAGCCTCGGCATGCGTGTACGCCTCGCGACCTACGTGACCGCCACCGACGACGACGGCAACGAGGCCGTCGCGTTCGGCTACGAGCCCGAAGCGGCCTGAGCTTGCCCCGTCACCCGACCGTCCCTGCGAACCGACAAGCAACTACATCAGCGACAGACCCGCCTAGCGAATAGGGAGCACCCGTGAGCAACCAAGACCCAGTGTGGATTCTCGGCACCTCCATGACCAAGTTCGGCCGTTACACCGACAAAGACCTCATCGACTTGGCCGCAGAGGCCTCGCTCGGAGCACTCGATGACGGCGGGACGACCATGGCCGACATGGACGTCCTGGCGGCGGGCTGCCTGTACGAAGCCAACGGCGGCGTCGGCCAGCACCTCCAGAAGCAACTCGGCCAGACCGGCATTCCCGTGTACAACGTGGCCAATGCCTGCGCAACGGGGGCGACAGCGGTCCGCACGGTGATGATGGCGATCAAGTCCGGCGAGGCACAGATGGGCCTGGCGGTCGGTGTCGAGCAGATGGGCAAGATGGGCATGCTCGGTGCCGATCGGGCCGCCCGTTCCGACCGTCAGGTATTCGAGCGCAAGGGACGCTTCGGGTCCGTCGTCGGCGTCGAGGGACGGCTCGGCACCAACATGATGCCCGGCGTGTTCGCACAGGCCGGCATGGAGTACGCCTACGAGAACGACGGCGTTGGCTTCGAGCAGTTCGCCAAAGTGGCCCAGAAGAACCACGAGCACTCCACCCTCAACCCGCTGGCGCAATACCGCAAGGCATTCACACTCGACGAGGTCATGAGCTCCGAGGTGATCGCCTATCCCAACACACTGCTGATGTGCTGCCCGACGGGCGACGGCTCGGCGGCAGTGGTGCTGGTTTCCGACGAGAAGCTGAAGACGCTGCCGCGTGAACAGCAACGGCGTGCGGTCAAGGTCTCGGCCTCGGTGCTGACGTCAGATCCTTGGACCGAGGGCTGCCAGGTTCAGCCTGATGTCAACACGCTGACTCGCAACGCCGCGGATGCGGCATACGAGGCCTCGGGAGTGGATCCTGCCGACCTCGACTTGGTGGAACTGCACGACTGCTTCGCGACTGCCGAACTGCGGCACTACGACAACCTGCGGCTGTGCGAACCGGGCGGCGCCGGCGAATGGATCGACAAGGGCGGCCCGTGGCGCGACGGGGAGATCCCGGTGAACGTGTCGGGCGGCCTGCTGTCGAAGGGGCACCCCATCGGCGCCACCGGCGTGGCCAACCTGTTCGAGGTCGCTACCCACGTCCGCGGCGAGGCCGGCGACCGTCAGGTACCCGACACCAAGGTCGGCCTGGCGCACGTGATCGGCCTCGGCTCGAGCTGCGGCGTGCACATCCTGGAGCGTTCGGGGCTCTAAGACGAACTCAGTTATTGAACGCGGCGAGGGTGGGGGCGAGCTCGTCGAGGTACTGCAGGGTTTCGTCAGCTGAGGGCAGGTTGGTTCGCTCTGGGACGTTCCTATAGGTGTCAAGTGCGGGTTTTGATGGTGGCGAAGTCAGACGCAACACAGGAGGGTGCGGTAGATCTCTCGGGCGACGAAGCGTCAGTGGCAGCGGATGGCGTCTTTTTTGTTTTGCCTTCGGAGAGACGGCGTTCGAGGTAGCTGCGGGTTCGTTCGCGGTAGCGGAGCCGGACGATGACGATCATGTGTAGTGCTCGGTTGGCTGCGCGGTTGCCGGCGTAGTTGAGCCGGTGGCGGCTGGTGCGTCCGCTGGAGGCGGGGATGGGCGCGGTGCCGCACAGGTGCGCGAAGGATGCTTCGGAGCCGAGCCGGTCGATGTTCTGGCCGGCTGCGACGAGCAGGGCTGCGGTGTGGTGGGTGCCGCAGCCGAGGCGTGAGGTGGTGGCGGGTGCTGCTGTGGCGACCAGCCGGTCGAGGCGGCGCCCCAGTTCGTCGGCCTCGGCGCCGAGTTGGGCGATGCGATGCCCGAGGCTGCGCAGTGCTGCTTTGGCGGCCTGGGCGGGATCGGCGAGCCGGTCAGGGTCGGGCCGCAGCCGTGCGCACACGCCGGCTTTGCCCTCGAGGGACCGTCGGGTGTCGAGCTGCTCGCGCAGCGCGGCGGGCGCGGTGACGAGCAGGTCGCCGAGATGGCACAGCGCGGCTGAGCGGGCTTTGACAGCGCTGTTGCGGGCGACACTGAGCTGGCGGATCGACTCGACGATGCCGGTGGTGTCCTTGGCGGCAGCGGTCGCTTCGCCCGAGAGCACCTTGCGCGCAGCGGCCTCGGCGTCGATGGCGTCGTTCTTGCCGCGGCGGGCGCGCAGATGCGCATGCGGCTGGCAGGTCTCGATCACCCGGCAGCCATGCTCGACCAAGAACCGGGTCAGCGCCGCGCCGTAGGAGCCGGTGGACTCGACGCCGACCGCGGCGATCGGCCCGAACGAGGTGAGCCATCGGTGGGTCGATCGGTAGCCGTCACCAGTCGCCGGGAACGACTCGGTCCCCAAGGCCCGCCCGAGCGGGTCCAGTGCGACGGCGGCATGAAAGTCGGTGTGGCAGTCAATCCCGCCGATCACCGCCTGTTGTTGGTCTGGCATGCTGATGCCCTTCATCTCGAAGCGGCTCGCGTGCCGGGACGGGACGGACACAACAGTGATGAGGCATCTGCCAGCACAGGTTCCTATGGCCTCACGCCGCTCGTTCCGGACCGGCCGCAGCTGGCAAGTCCAAAGAGCGGACCGAAGACGCCGACGAGTCCCAGGCAAGGCACCCGCCACGAGGAGGGCCAGTTTTGCGGCAAGTCACACACCGACAGCCCGCTCCCCGCGAACATCTTCACTGTTCTGCGCAGGCTCCAAGTATTGGAGCGAGCATGGAACCTATGGATGCAGGACTGGGGCGGGCGCCGGCGTCGAGGCGGTGTTCGGCTGAGCAGAAACAGCACGCGGCGCGGATGGTGATGGCTCTGCGTGAGGGGCTGGGATCCTCGGCGGGCACGGTCGCTCGGGTGGCCCGTCGGCTCGGCTACGGGGAGGAGTCGCTGCGCCGCTGGGTCGCTCAGGCCGAGATCGACGCCGGCGCCCGGGCGGGGGTCTCGTCGGCTGAGAGCGTCGAGCTGAGGCGTTTGCGTCAGGAGAACCGGGAGCTGTGCCGCGCGAACGAGATCTTGCAGCGGGCTGCTGTTTTTTTCGGGTAAGGGGCTCGACCGCCGACAGCGATGACCGTGGAGTTCGTCGACCGGACCCGGGCCCGCTTCGGGGTCGAGCCCGTCTGCGCTGCGCTGCAGGCGGCCCCTTCCACGTAGTGGTCCGCCAAGCGTCGTCCGCCGTCGGCTCGGGCATTGCGCGACGCTGCGTTGATGCCGGTCTTGCTCGATTTGTGGCAGGCGAACTACTCGGTCTACGGGGCGCGCAAGCTGTGGGTCGCGGCACAGCGCGCCGGGCACGACATCGGCCGCGACCAGGTCGCCCGGCTCATGAAAATGCTCGATATCGGGGGCGTGAGGCGGGAAAAACGGGTGCGCACCACCGTGGCGGACCCCGAAGCGGCACGGCCGCCCGATCTCGTCGACCGCGACTTCACCGCCGATGCCCCGAACCGGCTGTGGGTCGCGGACCTCACCCAGGCCGCCACCTGGTCGGGGGTCGCCTATGTGTGCTTCATCACCGACGCCCACAGCCGCCGCATCGTCGGCTGGCGCGTCGCCCCGAACATGGCGACCCAGATGGTGCTCGACGCCTCGGGGGATGGCCCGCTGGAACCGAGGCGCCCGCCTCGAAGGGCTCGTCGCCCACGCCGATGCCGGCAGCCAGTTCACCAGTCTGCGCTACAGCGAACGCCTCGACGACATCGGCGCTGTGCCGTCGATCGGCTCGGTCGGCGATTCCTATGACAACGCGCTGGCCGAGTCAGTGAACTCGCTGCTCAAGACCGAGCTGATCCGAGGACCCGGCCAAGGACCGTGGCGCACCGTCGACGACGTCGAGCTCGCCACCCTGGGCTGGGTGCACTGGTGGAACACCCGCCGCATCCACGGCTACCTCGACGACCAGAGCCCCGACCAGTTCGAAGCCGCCTACGCTGCGGACAGAACCAACCACACCGACAAGAAAATGTGTTGCGTCTGACTTCGCGCGACAGGTTCTGAGTTTTTTCGAGCAGCATCGGTCAGGGTTGGCGGTCTCAGCGCAGGAGGCTGCCGATGACCGCTCCGCCGGGCCGTGCCCGCTGTGGTTGGTGCCTCAGCGCTCGCCAACAGCCCACAGCGGCGCTGCACGCGAGGCTGTGAGCAACCTCGCACGCCCGACGCGGGCACTGGGCACTCGGCGGGGCACTGCGCGGCAGCGAGCCACAGCCCGATGTCCAGCCGGAGGCACAGGAGAAACGCTGACGGCTCCCCAAGCCTCCCGCTGACACGCTCACGGAGGATCAGCCGTCGGCCCTCTCCCCAAACGGGCAACAGAAATACCCGCTCCGGAAGATAGACAAACCCGGCCCGACCTACGAACCCGAACCCCCAACAGCAGCCGCAGCCTCGCGGCGCTGCTGCCACAGATCTCTCGCCTTGTCGAGAATGAGCAACGCTGTCAGGCCGACAGCACCACTCCCGGCGACTTTGACGATCAGGGCTAGGCGTCCCTCCAGCGCAAGCCAGTGCTCGGCCACCAGATCAAGTCCGATTATCAGCAAGGCGAAGCACAGCAGGAGAGACCAAAGAGATCGCTTCCGCGCTATGCCCTCCTGATTCAGCATTGTTTGCCACACGCTCTCTTGAGCGGACTTGGTCCGCGTCTCGGAGGCGCTCATGGTGTCAGTTTAGTTCGCGGCGCTCATGGGCAGTTAGTCGCCCACGGGTGGTTGTAGGCGCAGTCTCGGAGGTTCTGGAGGCGGTGCAGTTCGTCGCCGTCGATCTCGTTGCGCCGCCACTTCTGTTCGGCTTCGTCTACGGCTTTGTCCCATTCGGCTGGGGTGCTCGGCGTGCTCGGCGTGCTGCCCGTGTCATCACCGGAGCTGTCATCGTTGGTTTCCGGCACCGGCACCAACTCTGGCCCGACGGCGCACACGGCGCTAGCCATGGCAGCCGCGGCGTGCCGGGCTTCCTTCTTGAGGCTCTTGCCCTTCGTGAGCTTCGCCATGGTGGCCTCGACCGCTGCATAGCACGCCGCTCCCGCGGCACCGGCCCGGCCGTACCGTCCGATGTCGGCCCACAGGTTCTTCATGTCGTTGATTGTGTAGACCTCGATGTTGTTCTGCTTGAGCACAGGGTTGAGCATGTCGAGCAGTTTCTGCTGAGCGTCGCCGTCGGTGGCGAAGTTCTCCCAGTCGATGTCCAGGCCCGTGAGCTGGTCAGCGGCTTCGTTCCTCAGCGTCTCGATGACGGCATCGAGGACAGCTTTCCCGTTCAGCTCGAACAGGTGCTGAATGCGCGTGAAGATCGTGTCGGGGCTGTCGTCCTCGCGGCAGTCCTGCGAGCCGTGGCCGCCTGTCTCGGTCTGTCCGGCGGGGCAGTGCGAGATGTCGTGGCGGTGGCAGTCGCCGTCGGTGGTGCTGTCCCCGAGGGGATGCCGGTGGCGCTGGACGACTTCGAGCGGTTCCTGCACCAGCGTGCACGGCTTGACTGTGTAAGTGGCCGTCTGCAGGTCCGTGCAGTTCGGCGGAGTGCCGGTCTTGCCCTCCGGACACTTCTTGTCGGTGGTGCCGGTTCCTGTCCCTGTGCCCGTGCCGCCGCCGTTGTCGGTGTCTGTGCCTGAGCCTGAGCCGCTGCCGCTGTTGTCGGTGTCTGTGCCTGAGCCTGAGCCGCTGCCGCTGTTGTCGGTGCCTGAGCCTGAGCCGCTGCCGTCCTCGTCGGTGCCTGTGCCCGAGCCTGAGCCGTCTTCCTCGGGGTCAGGGTCGGGGTCCGGGTCGTTGCCGTCGCCGGTGTCGGTGCCGGGCGCTGGGTCGTTGGTTGGCGGTATGGGCAGGCAGTTCGGCGGCGTGCCGGTGGTGCCTGCGGGGCAGGTCTGATTTGCGGGCGGGTGGTGGTGCGCGACGCTGACGGTCTCGTTCCAGCACTGCTGCCCGGCGAAGGGGTCGTAGGCGCAGTACTGCTTGGTCGTGGTCTGTTCGTGCGCGGCTGCTGGACTGGCCAGCGGCACGACCGCGAGCACTGCCGCGAACGTAAGCGACGCAAGCAGCGCCGCAGCGAGTCTCTTGGACATTGGTGGGTTCCCTCCGGGCGGAAGACTTGGCTATGTGTGTCAACTCACAACCGCGCCAGCCGCAGGGAGGGAACCCATGCAAAAAGTCGCCGCCTTCGCGGCTGGCACAGCCCAAAAGGGCGCTCGGTTGTGAGTTGACGGGCGCGACTCTCGCGCGTTTCGCGTTGGCGTGCAAGAGAACGAACGCTCGCCCATGCGACTGCTGTTCCGAGGTGGGCCGTTCGTGTTGGCTGGCGGGGCTGTGGGTGGGTGCCGGGGCTGTCGGGCGGGGATTGCCCCACGGCGCTACAGCGGCTCGCTGAGCGGCCCGGCAGCCGCGTCCTGCCTCCTGATGGTGCCGTTCGGCTCGCAGCACCCCCCAGACGGCAGCGAGGCGTGGCACAAGGCAACCTCATGGCATTGGCGCGGTTGGGGGGCATGGTGATGGCACCGCAGGGCCGAAGCGCAGCTCGGCCGACCGTTGGGGGAGTCTCGGCTCTCTGACCTGTTTCGGTTTCTGGTTGCTTCGTGACCAGAGACTCGGGGCGGGCGATGAGCGCTGGCGGCGGCTTGGGCGCTGGCGTTGCAGGCTCTCGGCTGGCTGGCCGGGGTGCCGGTCCGGCGGCGGGCGAGGCTCCCCGGCCGACTGCCGCGACGGGTGGCAGCGCTGCAGCGGGCGCGACGGTTCGGCGCACGTCGGCGGTTCGTGGCTAGCGGGCCGTCGTGGCCAGGGCGAGGCGCTGGGCGGCTGCGCTCGAGCGTGCCTGTCGCGGCTGGGCTGTCAGCGCCGGGCGGCGCGTCGCGCGGCCCGTTGGGGTGGCACCCGTGCCGGTGCGCTGTGGCTGTCCGCAGACGTGCGGCCGTGGACACTCGCAGCCGTCGGCTGCCCCGAACGCCACAAGCCGCCCCAACGCCGCTGACGGTTGCGGCCCGACGCCGACGCGGCAGCAGCGCGCGGGCTTGACGGGTTGCCGTCTCTCGGCCATGCCGACATACGGGGCCGACCGGCCAAGCCGGGACACACGACGGGCACAGACGCGCAGCCGGGCGCGGGTGCGGGCAGCGTCGCCGTCTCGTCGACACCGGGCGCGTCGTGCCGATAGCCCCCGCTGCGGGCAGTGTCAGCGGGCGGTGTCGCGCTCAGCGAGCTGTCCCGCCCGCACCCTGGGGCGATGCCGACGCCACTCGGTTGCAGCGCCGTGCCGCGCTCAGATGGCATCCGCCGCGGGGATCGCCGCCCGCCGTTCGCGCCCGCGCCGAGCCGGGAGTGTCGCCGTTCACCGCCCGAGCGCCCGTCTGTGCGGTCCGCTCAGCGGCCCGTCGCCCGGCTGCCCCAACACTGCCCGCCACGGCCGCCCGCAGCACCTCGCAGCGCTGCCCGTGCGGAACCGCTGCGCGTTCGCAGCCGCAGCGCGCCGGGCGGTTCGCTCAGCGGCCCGCCAGCCGTCACCGCAGCGCCCCAGGTTTCTCAGAATGTTCCGTGTCAGGGTTCTTGAGACAGGGTTTTGTTTGTCCCTGATCTGAAGGAGAACTCGATGGGCCGCCGGTGGTGGTGGAGCGGCGCAGGGTGGTGGACGCGGTCTTCTGTGTGGCTGCGACGGGCTGTCAGTGGCGTGCGCTGCCTGTGAGATACCCGAACTTCATGGCGCGCAGCCTACGAAAAAGAACTCAGTCGCGGCCGAGTCTGCTGCGCCGCGATTACCCGCGGCCGAGTCTGCTGCGCCGCTGTCAGCCGCGGCCGACGAGCGGCATGCCGTTGGCCATCACGGTCATGGTGAGCACGTTGGTGTCGGCGGGCAGTTCGGCCATGTAGAGCACAGCACGGGCCACGTCGTCGACATCCATCAGCGGCTCGGCACGGATGCTGCCGTCGGCCTGGGGAACGCCCGTGGCCATCGGGGCCGTCAAGGGCGACTCGGCGTTGCCGATGTCGATCTGGCCGACGGTGATTCCGTGATCCCGCCCTTCCAGCGACAGGGCCTTGGTGAGCCCGGTGATGGCATGTTTCGTGGCCGTATACGGGGAAGAGTGCGGCCGGGGAGTCTGTGCCGACACTGATCCGTTGTTGATGATCCGTCCGCCGGAGGGCTGCTGGCGCTTCATCTGCGCGAACGCGGCGCGGGCGCACAGCCACGAACCGGTCAGGTTCACCCCGACCGTGGCTATCCAGTCGTCGATCGGCAGCTCGTCCACCGGCACCGGGCGGGTACCCATGCCGGCGTTGTTGAACAGCAGGTCCACACGACCGAACTGTTCGACGGCGGCGGCGAACAAGGCGTCCACGTCAGAAGGATCAGACACATCTGAGGTCACGGCAAGGGCGTCGGCAGCGCACTGATCCACCACCTCGTCAAGCAGCTCCCGGCGGCGACCGCACACGACGGTTTTCCAGCCGGCTTCCGAGAGTGCCAGTGCGCACGCCCGACCGATGCCGGTGCCGCCGCCAGTAATGACCGCCACCCGGTCGCTCATCGTTGTGCTCCTTGTTGTTGTCGGCGCTTCTGGATGTTTGCCCACTCGTCACGCAAGCCGACGGTGCGGTGGAAGAGCCGCGGCGCGGAGCTGCCTGGCTCTGCATTGCCCGCAGCAGCATTGTCGGCACAGAAGTAGCCGAGCCGTTCGAATTGCACCACCTGGCCGGGAGCGATATCGGTGACTGCGGGTTCGGCAACCCCGGTGCAGACCTCGCGCGAGTTCGGATGCAAGTCGTCGAGCGGATCACCGGTGCGTTCGCCCGGGAGCTCAGTGTCGAAGAGTCGCTCGTACAGTGCCGCTTCGATGGGCACGGCGTGCGCGGCACTGACCCAATGGATGGTGGCCTTGACTTTGCGACCGTCTGGGGCCTGACCGCTGGAAGTCTCGGGGTCATAGGTGCAGCGCACCTCGGTCACCCTTCCGCCGGCGTCGGTCACGGCGTCGATACAGCGCACGAAGTAGCCCGCGCGCAGCCGCACCTCGCGTCCTGGCACCAGCCGGAAGTACTTGGGCGGCGCCTCCAGCCGGAAATCGTCCTGCTCGATCCACAATTCGCCGCTGAACGGCACCTGCCTAGTGCCTGCCGACTGATCCTCGGGATTGTTGACAGCCTCCCGGTACTCGACGAGCGGATTCCCGTCATCGTCGGTCGGCCAGTTCGTGATCACCAGCTTCAGCGGTCGCAGCACGGCCATCCGTCGTGGCGCGGTGGCGTTCAACTCGGTGCGCACGAACGATTCGAGCAGCTCGGGTGCGTGCCGGCTGTTAGTACGCGCCACGCCGATGAAGCCGCAAAAGTCCCGAATGGCCGCGGGGGGATAGCCGCGTCTCCGCAGCGCCCGCAGCGTCGGCAAGCGAGGATCGTCCCAGCCGTCCACATGACCATCCTCCACGAGACGGCGGAGGACTCGTTTCGAGGTGATCGTGTTGGTCAGTTCCAGGCGGGCAAATTCGGTCTGATGCGGGCGGTCGCCTGCATAGTCCAACTCGGCGAGCGGCAGGTGTTCCAGGTACCAGTCGTACAGCGCACGGTTGTCGCGGAACTCCAGCGTGCACAGCGAATGCGTGACGCCTTCGATCGCATCGCCCTGACCGTGGGCCCAGTCATAAGTGGGGTAGATGCACCACCGGTCGCCTTGCCGGTAGTGATGCTGGTGACGGATGCGGTACATCACCGGGTCTCGCATCTGCATGTTCTCGTGCTGCATGTCGATACGGGCCCGCAGCACCCGGCTGCCTTGCGGGTGCTGGCCGACCGCCATCTCCCGGAACAGACGCAAGTTCTCGTCCACAGGACGGTCCCGGAACGGGCTGTCTGTTCCCGGCTGGCCGAAGCCTCCTCGCCCGGCCGAGATGGCCTCCGCATCCTGATCGTCGACGTATGCGAGCCCTCGGCTGATCAGCAGCTCCGCCCAGTCGTAGAGCTGATCGAAGTAGTCGGAGGCGAAGCGGATTTCCTGCGGCTCGAATCCGAGCCAGGCCACGTCGGCGATGATGGCGTCGACGTACTCGGGACTCTCGGTGGCAGGGTTCGTGTCGTCGAATCGCAGAAAGCAGCGCCCGCCGGACTCTGCCGCAACGGTGAAGTCGAGGCAGATTGCCTTCGCATGACCGATGTGGAGATACCCGTTCGGTTCCGGCGGGAAGCGCGTCTGGACACGGCCCCCGAATCGGCCTGAGGCCGTGTCCGCGGCGACGAGGTCACGGATGAAGTCACTCCCACTGTTCTCGCCCGGGTTCGAGGATCCCGCGGCGGATCGATCAGGCACAGGGGCTCAGGCGTCGACCGTGACGTGCGGCGGCGGCCACGTCCCAGAGACGGTGCCGGTCGCCACCAGGTAGTCCATCACGCGTTCCAGCTGACCCAGCAGCGCTTCGAGATCGCCGGCATCGAGTGCTTCGGCCGCTGCCAGCGAGAGGCGATCGGTCTCGGCCTCGACCGAGCGGCGGGCGGCGTTGCCTTCGTCGGTTTGGGTGCCCTCGTCGGTGATCCAGCCGCGCTCGACGAGCCGGGCACAGGCGGCGTCCCATTCATCCAGCGTCCAGCCGCGGATCTTCTGGATGGTGGCGCCATTGCCGTGCCCGCCGCTGGTCATCATGACGTGACACTCAACCGCATCCAGGTTTCCTGCGGCCAGAGCAATGTTGTGAGCATCGAAGCGGAACTCCCGCAGCAGCGTGCAGCCGTGCCACAGGTCCATAGTGGCATCGCCGCCGTCCTCGCTGGGCCAGGGCTGCTGTGCCCAGGCGCCGTAGAGGGGCCGTGCGCCGGCAGGCAGGTCGGCGGTGAAGCTGCGCAGCGCCGCTGCAGCACCGGCGATGTCGGCAGGCTCGGGGTAGTCGCCCAGCGCGCGACCCATGGACGCGGTGGTGAGCTCGCGGTAGCGGGCCAGCACCGCATCGGGCTCCATGACGTCCCAGCATCCAGGCACCGCTCGGGAAACCATGCGCGGCGCGAAGTTGTAGAAGACCGACGTCACGGTGGGAGCGCTCACGGCGCCCATGGGGGCGGATCGGTAGGCAAAGTACGCATGCCACCAGCCCTTGAATCCGTCGTCGTTGAATCCGTAGATCTCCGGTGAGTAATAGGCCACCGTGTGGATGGGCTCGACGAACCGCCCCAGCCGCCGGATCGGGCTGCGACGGTCCTCGCTGCGGGGGATCTCGCCCATGTGTGCTCCTCGGACCTGTGACTCTCGTGCGTCGATGCCTGCGGGCGGCTACACGACCCGCCTGAGGTGGCCGCCATGGTATGGCCCGAGACTTCGAGACGCGATGCTCGTCGTGGGACACCAGCCCGAACCCACTCGACGGGGCCGCACTACGGTTCGTGCTATGACCGTTCATGGAATGCAGCACGAGACGAGTGTGGAAATCGCTGCGTCTCCGCAGGCCGTCTACGACCTGGTGTCCGATGTGACCCGGATGGGGGAGTGGAGCCCCGAGAACGTCGGAGCCGACTGGACGGGCGGAACGCCTGGCACCGAAGGCTCGACCTTCGAGGGTCACAACCGAATCGGCGAACGCGAATGGAGCGTGCCCTGCACGGTCACCGTGGCACAGCCGCAGGAGTGCTTCGAATGGGTGACTCGGCCGGGCGATCCTGAAGGCCCGTATGTGCGCTGGACCTATCGCATGGCACCTGCTGATACCGGCGGCACATCGCTGACCGAAGTCTGGGACGTGCTCTCGCTGCCGCCGACGCTCCAGCCACTCAGTGCCGAGCAGCTCGCAGCACGGGCGGACGTTGTGCGTGCCGGCATGGCCGAGACACTCGCCGCCATCAAGGCCACCGCCGAGTCATAGCTCGTCCGGGAGTTTGGGAGGACGCACATGGATGCGATGGACCTGGGGAACCTGAACTGGTGGGCGATCGTCGTGGCGATCGTGTTCAACCAGGTACTCGGTGCCGCCTGGTACAGCACGCTGGCCAAGCCGTGGATGGCCGAAGTCGGGCTGACCGACGAGGACATGGAGGCGATGAAGGGCACACCGCGCCAGTGGTACCCCTACGTGCTGGCGATCGTGCTGGCATTCGTCTTCACGCTGGCGCTGGCGCTGCTGGGCCAAGGTCTCGATGTCGATTCGTTCGGCGAGGGCCTCGGACTGGGCGTGCTGGCCGCGGTGGGCTTCGTCGTCACCTCCAACGGCATCAACTACGCCTTCGAGGGCCGCAGTGTCCGGTTGCTCGCGATCAACGCCGGCTACCCGTTGGTCTCCTACAGCGTCATCGGCGTGCTGCTGGCGCTGTGGCAATAGCCCAGCGCTTGGGCTGCAGGGCCCGCACCCGCTCAGGCCGGCGTGGTCACCGACCGGCGATGTGGCGGAAGGCTGAGTACTTGGGCTGATCGATCGCCACTTGGTGTGCGGCCGAGGTGCGCAGGTAGTCCGCTAGACCGGGTTCGTCCAGCGGCATCGAGCCGTCCCGCAGCGCGTGCACGAGCTTCCAGCGCAAGGCAGTCACCTGCTCGGCGACTGCAGCGTCCCCCGAGCGCCCTGAGTTTGCCGGCAGTGCCGCGTCGCCTACCAGAGCGGTGAGCCGGTCGAGCTCGTAACGATGCAGCTGCGGGCCGATCAGGCGTTCCCGCAGCGCGATGTCGATCGAGTTGCCAGCCACGAGAGCGAGGAAGTTCGTGCGTCCCTCGGTGGCTTGGCGGACCTCGCCGTGCAGGAAGTCGCGCACGCTCTCGAGCAGCTCGTCCATGCGGGGCATGTCGCCTGCCGCGGCATGTGCGGCAGCACTGGTGTGGCTGCCCCCAAGCGCCGACGGCTCGCTCGGCCGGCGGCCGAAGTCGGGTTCGAGGAGACCAAGTTCAGACACGGCGGGGAGGAATTCGACAGGCCCGGGAATGATGAGGTTCACGCAGTCGAGCTGGCACTCCGAGCTGCGCCGGCCGATGCCGGGCCGCTCCACAGTGGCATCGGAGCCGATCCGGTAGCGATCAGCCATGCCGAGGCAGCCCACCGCCCACCAGAACGAGCCGAACACCTCCCAGTACTGCACACGGTCCCGATCGACAGGGTGACCGGCCACGCTCTCATATCCGGCGAACAGATCCTCGTAGTGCCCGAAACCGCCGACCGGCAAGTGTCGCTGCCCGAAGCGCCATGAGTTGGTGCACATCCATCCCAGGTCACGCATCGGATCGCCAATGTGGGCCGTTTCCCAGTCGAGCACAGCGATCAGGCCCTCGTCGGCATCCACCATGACGTTGCCGTTGCGGAAGTCGTTGTGCACCAACGTGAGTTCGACCGGCCCGCGGCCTTCCAACTGCTCGGTGAGCCACCGACCCGCGAAGTCGATCATCGGCTGAGGAGTGGGCATCTCCCTGTAGCGGTCCCACGACTCGACCAGGTACTCACCTGGATCGACCCTGCGCAACGCGTCCGCCAAGCCGGTCGCCTCCAGATCGATGCCGTGGATGCGTGCCATTTCCTGCCCGCACTGGAAGGCCAGCCGTGAACGCGCTCCGGCCATCTCTGGCGCTCGAGCGATGCGGGCACCCAAGGTCACGCCGTCCAGCCATTCCATGAGGAACCCTGCGCCGATGCCGTCAGCGTCCTGCAGCACGTACAGCACCTCGGGTTCGGGAACGCCGGCCGAGCGGGCCGTGCTCATGCACAGCGCCTCAGCTGCCACGCCCGTGACGTTGTCGCCCTCACGATCTTCGCCGTCAGGCCCCCGGCGCAGGCAGATGTCGAAGGTGACCGCAGCATCCGACATACGGCGACAGCGCAGCCGGTACGTCTCCATGCTGGCGCCGCCGCTCAGGCGTTCAGCGTCCTCCAAACGAGCGCAATCGGATATCTTGCGGCGCACTGCCGCATCAAGCGCGTCGAAGAAGTCCGGCAACCGATGCTGGCCTTCGCCGGTCATCGCGCACTTCCGAGGTGGGAATCGGGTCCGGTGCGATCTGGCAGATCAGCCGTCGGCGTGGTCGCTCTGCTGTGATCCGAAGATCGTCGGCGGGCCCTTGCGGGACCAGTCCGGTGCCCCGTGCATCGTTCGCCCGTCGATGGTGAGCATCTGGGATGCCTCTCCGCCGCAGATCCGACCGCCGCTTGAGCCGAGCACGCCGTTGGCGCCGATATGGCTGATGGGGTAGGAGTCGACTGCTGAATAGGTCTGCAGCAGCAACGGCCTGGGTCGGGGCGAGTTGTTGGGCAGCGAGCCGTGGATCATGCAGCAGTTGTGCACCGTGACCGAGCCCGCCGGCCCGCCGAGGTACACCACCCGGTCGAGCTCCAGGGCTGCGACGTCGGCATCGGCCATCGACCCCGCCCAGGCCCCGTCGGGCGCGTACTGGTCGAACAGCGGACCGCGGTGGCTGCCGGGCAGCACGCCCATCGGGGACATCTCGGCATCGACATCTTCGAGATACACGCCGATGGTCAGCGGCGTGAAGTCGGTGTGAGGCCAGAATTGGATGTCCTGGTGCCATTTCACTTCCTCGCCGCCGTCAGACCACTTGAAGTTGAGCTTGGAGTGGTGGTAGCGCACCGGTCCGCCTAGCAGCGCTGAGGCGAGCTGTGCCGGCGGCCCTTCGAAGGTGAACCGTGCGTATGTCGGATGCTGATCGACCGGCGAGATGAGCCGCCGCAGCCGGGGCGAATCGGCGGTATGGGTGGGTTCGAGATCGAATACCTTGCCGGAAGCAGTCTCGGCCCGGCTGGTCTCGATGAACCCTGCCGTCACCGACCGAAGCTCGTCGAGCCAATCTGATCCGACAAAACCGGGCAGGCACAAGTACCCGTTCGCCTCGTAGTCGGCACGCTGGCTGTCCGTGATGACATCGCTGGCGGACGGGGCAACTTCGGCGAGGGTCATGGCACAAACCGTACCGGGCGACGCACTCCCGATTCTGTGGGTGCTGCACGACGCTTGACGACGGAACACCCGCCGTAGCGGCTGGTTGCTTAGGGTGAGCCGGTGGCGACAGATCTAGTGATCTCAGGGGGTCGACTGGTTGGCCCGGCCGATGCCGCTGCACCTGTCGATGTGGTTATCGAGGGTGGGCGCATCGCAGCGGTAGTGCCCGCTGGGGATGCCCCGGCGGCGCAGCGGACGCTGGATGCGTCGGATGCGTGGGTCATGCCCGGATTCGTCGATATCCAGGTCCACTTCCGCACCCCAGGCGCTACCGACAGCGAGGACATGTCCTCCGGTGCCGCAGGTGCCGCGATGGGAGGCGTGACGGCGTGTGTGATCATGCCCAACACGAACCCGCCGATCGACACGCCCGGCATGGTCACCGAGGTGCTCGCGCTGGCCGCAGGTGTGCCGTGCGACGTCCGGACCTCTGCGGCCATCACCGCAGGACGGGCGGGGGAGCGGCTGGCTGATCTGTCAGCGCTGTATGACGCAGGGGTGCGTGTGTTCACCGACGACGGCGACTGTGTGGCCGACGATGGGCTCATGGAGGCCGCCTTGGCGACGACGGTGCGGCTGCCTGGCGCGGTGATCAGTCAGCACGCGGAAGATCCCGCGATGGTCGCCGGGGGAGTCATCAACGCCGGTGCGGTCGCCGAACGGCTGGGCGTGCAAGGGCGGCCTGCAACCGCAGAGGTCTCGGTGGTCCACCGTGACATCGAGCTGGCCAGACGAACAGGAGGCCGCTATCACGTCTTGCATCTCTCGGTGGCCGCAGCAATGGACTTGGTAGTCCGGGCCAAACGAGACGGTGTGGCGGTGACGGCAGAGGTCACCCCGCAACACTTGGTGCTCACCGAAGACGACGTCGAGCGGCTCGGGACGACCGGCAAGATGAACCCGCCGCTGCGGTTGGCCGATGACGTAGCGGCGCTTCGCCAGGGCATTATCAACGGCTCGCTCGACGCCGTCGCGACCGACCACGCTCCCCACCATCCCTCGCTCAAGGACCGGCCACTGGCCGACGCCCCTCCAGGAATGATCGGCGTGGAGACGATGGCATCGGTGGTGTGGTCGGAGTTCGTCGCTCCCGGCCAGATGTCACCAGCGCGCTTCGTGGAGATTGTGTCGACGGCACCCGCCCGTATCGCCGGCATCACCGACCACGGCCAGCCGATCGCTGCGGGATCGCCCGCAAACGTGACGGTCTTCGACGCAGCCCAGAACTGGACCGTTCAAGCAGAGACGCTGCAATCACGCAGCCTCAACTCGCCATGGGCCGGCCGCACGCTGACGGGCCGCGTTCGCCACACGGTGCTGGCAGGCGAATCAGTTGTGGTCGACAACGAACTGAACGCGTGAGCGGCGAACCACAGATGCCCTGGCTGCGGAGGCAGGAACCGCTTACCAGGCTCCCGCTTCTCGCCAGCGCTCAAGATCGTCCCATTCGACGCCGGCCTCAAGCAGCGCCTCTTCGGTGTGCTGGCCCAGCTCGGCCACATCGATGCCGGGTCGCGTGGGTGTGTCTGACATGGTGATGGGGCAACCCACCCAGGTTTGAGTGCCCCACTCGTCATGGTCTGCCTTGACGAGGTAGCCGTTGGCGTACGGCTGCTCGTTAGCCACCACTTCGGAATGGCTGCGCACCGCACAGAAGCGCTGCTCTTCGGCTTCAAGCCGCTTCGACCATTCCTCGGTGGACCGGGTGGCGAACACCTCTGCGAAGAACGCCCGCAGCTCCAGCGCGACCTCCCGAGGCACGAAATAGGCATTCCATTGCGGATGGTCCTCGAGGTCGGGCCGTTCAATGGCTCGGCACATGCCTGGCCACAGATGCTCGGGGCAGCCCGCCATGGCGATGGCGCCGTCTGAAGTAGGGAACACGCCGTACAAGGCGTGCACCAAGGGGTGCCCGCCATTGGACCGACCTGCTTCCTCACCGGTCAGCAGCAAGTGGGTGTATTCCACGGCTTGCAGCCAGATCTGACCGCCGAGAAGGCTCACATCGACCCGCTGCCCTCGGCCCGTGCGTTCGCGGGCGTACAGCGCAGCGAGAATCCCCGTTTGCAGATTTTGGGCACCGCAGTGGTCGGCCACGAGCGCTCCATAGGTCGACAGCGGTCCGCCGTCGAAGCCGCTCGAAGCGATCACGCCGCCGGAAGCCTGCCCGGCGATGTCGGCGCCCTCACGGTCGGCTTCGGGACCGTAGGGACCCAGGAAGCTGCCGGCAGCCCAGATGATGCCCGGGTTCACGGCTGCGAGGTCGTCATAGCCCAGACCCCACTCGTCGAGCGTGCCGGGCTTGAAGTTCGAGAGCACCACGTCGGAGGTCTCCACCAGCTTCAGGAAGGCCTCCTTGCCGGCGTCGACACGCAAGTCGAGCGTCACCGAGCGCTTGCCGCGGTTGCACGCGATATAGACAGACGAGTGGCCATAGTCCTCGAGGACGTCGACGTGGCGGCCCACGTCGCCGACTTGGGGCAGTTCGATCTTGATCACCTCGGCGCCGAGACCGTGCAGCATGGCTGCTGCTTGCGGTCCCTGCACCAGTGTGGACAGATCCAGAACTCGTACTCCATCGAGTGCGCCGGCCATGGTTTCCCCTTGATCACAGTGATGTCGCAGCAATTGGCAACGATGGTAGTGAGCGGCTGCGGCTGCGAGAATGGGCGACCGTGACCGACACCGCCGCTGCAGCTCCGGAGCTCGACGAAGCATCCGCTCGCACGCTGCGGTTCTCCATCCTGATCTCGGCCATTCGCTGCACGCTGGCATATGTGATCCTGCCCTTCGTGGCGCCATTCATCGGGCTGGCGCCAGGAGTGGGTCCTGCAGTGGGCATACCCATCTCGCTCATCGCACTGTGGGCGAACCTCGCCAGCATCAAGCGGCACTGGCACTCCGATCACCGCTGGAAATGGCCGGTCAGCGTGCTCAACGTCGGGATCATCGTGCTCCTGGTGATCCTGCTCGTTCTTGACATCGGACAACTGCTGTAACACGGCACGGTCCGGCCCCGGCGGGAGCGCCCGAGACATGTCCAAAGCGAGGTTCGCCGGATGCACGTGCTGATCACCGGGGCCGCAGGAATGCTCGGCCGCAAGCTGACCAAGCGACTCGTTGACGTCGGCACGCTGCGTGCAAACCCCATCCGCCGGATCGATCTCATCGACATCGTCGAGACACCCATCGAGGACAGCATCTGCTGCGCACACATCGCCGACCTCTGCGAACCCGGAGTCGCCGCTGAGTTGCTGAGGCCAGTGCCCGATGTCGTATTCCACCTGGCGGGCGTCGTCTCGGGCGAAGCCGAGGCCAATTTCGACAAGGGCATGGCCGTCAACATCGACGGCACTCGAGCGCTGTTCAATGCGTTGCGATTCGCCGAGGGGACCCCACGGGTTGTATTCACGTCATCGATAGCGGTCTTCGGCGCGCCATTTCCCGATCCGATTCCCGACGATTTCCACCTGACACCGCTCACCTCTTATGGCACGCAGAAGATGGTCGCCGAGGCGCTGCTCGCTGACTACAGCCGCCGCGGTTTCCTCGATGGCATCGGCGTTCGCCTGCCGACCATCAGTGTTCGTCCGGGCTCTCCCAATGCCGCCGCTTCCGGCTTCTTCAGCAGCATCATCCGGGAGCCGCTGGCCGGCGTTCAAGCCGTGCTGCCTGTATCCAGGGACGTACGCCACAGCCATGCCAGCCCGCGCACGGCGATCAGGTACCTGCTCCATGCCGCAGAGTTGGACAGCGCAGTTTTGGGAGCACGCCGCAACCTCACCATGCCTGGGGTGTCGGTCACCGTCGGTGAGCAGATCGAAGCCCTCGCTCGTGTGGCCGGTGCCGATGCAGCAGGGTTGATCGTTGAATCACCCGCGCCGGACATCGCTGACATCGTTGCCGGATGGCCCGAGCGATTCGACGCGCAGCGAGCCCTGAGCTTGGGCTTCATTCCGGACCGGAGCTACGACGACATCATCCGCGCCTACCTCGAAGACGACTTCGTGGCTGACTGAGCCAGGGCCTCGGCGGCCCGTGAGCGGAGCGAACAAGAGCGGGGTGAACAGTGGCACCGCGCAGGGTCGCGCATTTGGCACACTGGCTAGACATGCGGGTATATGTCCCGGCGGCTGCTGCGGCGGCGCTGTGACCGCACACCCTGTCCTAGCGGTGACGCCGATGCGCATTCTGTTTGCCGACAAGATCGACACCGGACGCTTGGGCCGGCTCGAAGCTGCAGGCCATGAATGCATCGTCAAGCCCGAACTGACGGCGGACGATCTTGCCGAACACATCGAAGGCATCGAGGTGCTCGTGGTGCGCAGCACCGAAGTGAAGCGCAGGGTGTTCAAGTCCGCCGATCGGCTCAGCATGGTGCTGCGAGCCGGTGCCGGAACCGACACGATCGACTGTGACGGAGCCAGCAAGTACGGCATCTACGTCTGCAATGTGCCGGGCCGAAACGCCGTGGCCGTCGCCGAATTGACCATGGGCTTGCTGCTGGCGGTCGACCGGCAGATCCCCGATGCCACGTCAGACCTGCATGAGGGCCGCTGGAACAAGTCGCAGTACATGGGCGCCACAGGTCTCAAGGGCCGCCGGATGGCGATCGTGGGCATGGGCGCCATCGGCATCGAGGTTGCTCATCGCGCGGCGGCATTCGGCATCGAGCTCTCGGCGCTGTACCGCTCAGATCGCTCTGCCGCCCTGCTGGCTGACATGAAGCAACTCGAGATCGTGATCCATCCCGACTGGGACAGCCTGCTCGCAGGCGCCGACATCGTCTCGGTGCACCTGCCCGCCACGCCCGAGACGTGCGGCCTCGTCGATGCCGACTTCCTGGCGAAGATGCCGGACGGGGCGATCCTGCTCAACACGTCTCGTGGAGAGATCGTGGACGAGGGGGCATTGCTGCGCGCGCTGGACGAGCGAGGGATGCGGGCCGGACTCGATGTGTTCTGCGGGGAACCGCCCGGCGCCGATCCGGACTGGCATTCGCCGCTTGCGTCGCACCCGCGTGTGACCGGCACGCATCACGTCGGCGCGTCCACAGTGCAGGCCTCCGAAGACATTGCTGACGGCGTCGTCGAGGTGCTCGAAGCCTTCACTGCAGGCGACGTGGTGAACTGCGTCAACCGGGCGGAGCGGCCGCTGGGTCGCAGCACGATTGTCGTCCGTCACCGCGATCAGGTAGGCGTGCTGGCGGGGATCCTCATGGCCTTGCGTGCCAGCGGCATCAACGTGCTGCAGATGCGCAATGAGATCCTGGCTGGGCCCAAGCACCACGCAGCGGTTGCCACCATCCGGGTGTCTCGCCGGCCGTCACGCAAGGTGCTGGGTGAGCTGGGCGAGATGGAAGCGGTGTACGGGGTCCGCCTGATCAACCCCCGCTGAGCGAGCACCGGGTCCCAGCCATACCCTGATTCGGTGCGCCCCGGGACCGGCCAGAATTCGATCGCGCCGATCCTGGTCACGGGGAGCATCATCACAGCGCTGACCCTGGGCGTGCGAGCCACGATGGGGCTGTTCCCCGACGCAATCGATCGGGCGCTCGACGTGGGTATCGGCACGGTCGGATTGACCGTTGCCCTGCAGAACCTCGTGTGGGGCCTAGGCCAGCCCCTTGCAGGTGCTGTCGCCGACCGATTCGGCGCGGCACGGACCCTGCTCGTGGGTGCCGTCGCCTATGCAGGCGGCCTGCTCGTGATGGCAACAGCCAACGGACCCGCCGGTTTGCATCTCGGCGGAGGGGTGATCGTCGGGCTTGGCATGTCAGCCGCGTCCTTCGCGGTCGTGCTCTCGTCGATGAGCCGGCTCGTGGACCCCCAGCGGCGCTCGATGGCGCTGGGGGTGGCCACGGCGTGCGGCTCGCTCGGGCACTTCGTGCTGGTGCCGTTGACCGGCGCTGTCATCAGCGCATTCGGCTGGCGCAGCGCGTTGACCGTCCTGGCCGTCGTCACAGTGTCCATCGGGTTGTTCGTCCGGCCGCTGCGCACCCAGTCCGGGCCCGCCGAAGCCATCGAAGCGGTGCCGGACGACGACGAATCGCTCCTGACGACGTTGGCGAGGGCGGCTCGCCATCGCGATTACCTGCTGGTGAACTGCACGTTCTTCGTCTGCGGCTTCCACGTCACGTTCATCGGAGTGCACCTGCCCAAGACGCTCACCGACGCCGGCCTCGAGACTGCGGTCGCCAACATGTCGTGGTCGCTCGTGGGCCTGTTCAACATCGTGGGAGCGTTTGCCGCCGGCGCGCTGGGCATGCGGTTCGCGAAGAGCCGGCTGCTGAGCATCATGTACAGCACCCGGGCGCTTGCTTTCGCCGGCTTGGTGCTGCTGCCGGCGACCCCCGTGGTGGCCCTCGGGTTCGGCGTCGTGATCGGGATCGTGTGGCTGGCCAGCGTGCCATTGACCTCGGGCATCGTGCTGGGACAATTCGGCGTGCGCAGGGCCGGAACGCTGTTCGGGTTCGTCTTCCTGTCCCACCAGGTAGGGGCATTCCTCGGCTCTTGGGGCGGTGGCGAGATCCGCGAGCTCACCGGCTCATACGACCTGTGGTGGTGGCTGGCGGCCGCGCTCGGTGTCGCGGCAGCAGCAATCCACTTCAGCATCTCCGAAGAGCCTGCTCCGCCGCTGCTGGAGCATCGACGCAGAACTTCGCCTTCAACCGCCCAGGACTCTGTAGCTGCCGTCGACGGCTAGGCGGATGGAGACGTACAGCCCCAGCAGCGGGACCACGATCCAGGGAGCGTTGAACGCCAGGATCATGCCGTACACCTCGCCTCTGCTGATGTCTCGGTGGCGCTTCGCAATGAAGAAGCTCCACAAGTAGACAGACGTCGCATACGTCCACTGCCAGAAGAACATGACCCCGAGGATTCCTGCCGCAAGCGGCGAAAGGAACTCCGTGGTGAACGCTGCGTACAGGATCAGCGTGGGTATCGCCGTGATGAAGCCATTGCCCACGTCCACGTTGAACCCATAGGTGCGGCGATCGGCATACGAGCCGTCGTACACGGAATAGGCGGCCCACACGTCGGCCCAAACGGTCGGGGAGAACGCCGACCGCAGCGGAACCTTGGTCGCAAGGAATGCGAGTGCTGGGCTCCTGCCAGTGCGCAGACGTTGTTGTTGCCAATAGGCAGACCGAGACTCGATGTAATCGCGCCGGAAGAAGAGGCAGATCTCCCAGAAGCAGATCACGAGATTGGTCGAGAGGAACAGGGCAAAGACCACGTACGTGAGGTCGACGCCCCCGTGCCAGTACACGCGATGCCCAATGCCCAAGGCTGTGAGAAAGGCAATCTCGGACGCGGCGATCAGCCACGCCGACAACGTCAGACGGCTGGTACTCACCTGCGGCGTGAGGACGTCTCGGCGAGCGCTGACTCGCGCCAGGCGACTGTGTCGGCGATCGCGTTGAAGGTGAAGACGTGCAGGCCCGCAATGTCGAGTCGCTCCGCGTGGGGGGCGATCCGGTCGACCAGCCCACTCGGGTCGTAGCCTCCGGGGCGCAGCATGCGAGCCACGGCCCCGGTGTTCTTGCGCAGGTAGCGCAGAGATGCGCCGACTCCCAGCCGAGTGCCGATCCGCAGCAGCCGTGCCGGATCGACTGCACCGGGAATGCCGAGATGCACGGGAAGGTTCAATCCGCTGTCGCGCTCGGCGGTCAGCCATTCCAGGATCGCCTTGGGGTGAAAGCACATCTGGGTGGCGGCGTGGCCCTCGATACCCGCCTCGGCGAGCAGCACCTGCTTGACGTGCAGCGCTTCATGCAGCACAGCGTCGGTGATGAGCGCATGCCCCTCGGGGTAGGACGTGACGCCGATGTGAACGAGCGAGTGGCTGACCTCGCGCAGCGCTTCGAGCAGCCCGATTGCGCTGTCGAATGGGCCGGCAGGGGAGGCGACGTCGCCGCCGACCAAGAAGATCTCGCTGAGACCCATCGATTCGATGCGACCCAGCAGCTCCTCCAGATGATCACGGCTGGTGACCATGCGAGCTGCGACATGGGGCACAGGGTGGTGGCCCAGTGCACACAGCTCGGCAGTGAGGTCCAGGGTGTCCTCGAGCGTCTTGGACGCCGACGCCGTCACCGACACCGGCGACTGGGGAGGCAGGTACGGGAGCTGCTCGGCCAGATTGCGCAGCGGGATCAGCTCCCACTGGGCGTGCTGCAGCAGTCGACGGCGCCCAGAAGCATCTTTCAGCAACAACAGCTCCGTTCAGCTCAGGCCAACGATGTCGCCGTCGGCATCCAGATCGATATGGCGCGCCGCCGGGTCACGGCCGAGACCAGGCATCGTGCGCATGTCGCCGCAGATCGGGTACACAAACCCGGCACCAACCGATGCCCGCACTTCACGCACCGGCAGTGTCCAGCCGGTCGGGGCGCCCTTGAGCGAGGCATCCGACGAGATGGACAGGTGGGTCTTGGCAATGCACACCGGCAGGTTCCCAAAGCCGTTGCGCTCATAGCCGTCGATCTCACGGTTCGCTCGGGCCGTGTAGCTCACATCGTCTGCGCCGTACACGTTGGTCGCGACGGCGCGGATCTTGTCGCGCAGCGACATGTCATCGGGGTACAGCACCGAGAAATCCGTCGGCTCCTCCGCAGCTTCGGCCACGGCTTCGGCAAGGTCGGCCGCGCCGGCGCCGCCGTCGGCGAAATGGGTGCAGCGCGCCGAGCGGGCACCGTATTCGGCAGCGATGTCGGCGATGGCGGCGAGGTCGGCCTCGTGATCGCCGGGGAATTGGTTGATCGCCACCACCGGCGAGACACCGTGCATGCGCACGTTCTCGAGTTGTTTGCGGAGGTTGTCGCCGCCGGCGTGCACCTCCTCGGGGTTGGCCTCGAGCAGTGCCGGCGGCAGCGGGCGGCCGGCCACGATCCGGTGCTTGCCCGAATGAGCTTTGAGGCCACGCACGGTCGCCACGATCACTGCAGCGTCGGGCGAGACACCCGAGTATCGGCACTTGATGTTGAAGAACCGCTCCGCGCCCATGTCGGCACCGAAGCCCGCCTCGGTGAGCAGGAAGTCGGACGTGCCGATGCCGATCTGGTCGGCAACGATCGAGGAATTCCCGGTTGCGATGTTGCCGAAGGGGCCCGTGTGCACGAGCGCCGGGGAACCCTCCAAGGTTTGCATGAGGTTCGGTTTGATGGCTTCGCGCAGAAGCACTGCCATCGAGCCAGCGGCGCCGATCTCCTCGGCGGTCACCGGTTCGCCGCCGGAGGTGTAGCCCAGCACGATGCGGCCGAGCCGGGCACGCAGGTCTGACATGGAGGTGCACAGCGCGAGCGTCGCCATCACCTCCGAGGCAGCGGTGATGTCGAAACCCGACTCGCGCGGGATGCCGTCAAGGCGGCCGCCCAATCCGATCGTGATGTTGCGCAAGGCCCGGTCGTTGACGTCGAGCACTCGTCGCCACGTGATGTTGTGGATGTCGAACCCGGCCTCGTTGCCGTGGTACAGATGCGCGTCCAGCATCGCAGCGCAGAGATTGTGCGCTGCGGTGACGGCGTGCATATCGCCGGTGAGATGCAGGTTGAACAGATCCATCGGCACCACCTGGCTGTAGCCCCCGCCGGCCGCTCCGCCTTTGATGCCGAAGGTCGGACCCATCGACGGCTGCCGGATGGCGATGGTGGCGGTTCGGCCGATGTGCCCGAACGCCTGCCCGAGTCCCACCGTGGTGGTCGTCTTGCCCTCGCCGAGCGGCGTCGGGGTGATGGCCGTCACCACCACGTAGCGCCCCCGGGACCGGTCAGCCATCGCTTCGACGGCTTCCAGCTTGACCTTGGCCACACCGGTGCCGTACAGCTCCAAGTAGTCCCGCGGGATGCCCGCCTCGTCCGCGATCTCGGTCAGCGGCCGGATCTGTGCAGCCGATGCAATCTCGAGATCGCTTGGAAATCCGCCTGTTGTCGCCATGCCGTGCACCCCCACACGAATTGAGCCCTCTACACCCTGCCAGAACCCTGCGGCCTCGCTGCGCCACTGGTTCGATGTCGTCAATTGCCGGGTCGTTCGGCTACTGTTCCCCTAGTTGCTGTTCCGCTGAGTGGAACTGTTCCATCATACAGAACAGCATTGATCCATAGCAGCGATATGTGGCAGCAGTGCTGCGGCATGCTGTTGACCAGCAATGGCGGGGGATGAGAGCTATGAGTGACTTTCCGGCGCGGGCAGATTGTGTCGTCATTGGTGCGGGCATCGTCGGCAACTGCCTGGTCGGCCATCTCAGCGATCTCGGCTGGACCGACATCGTGCTGCTCGACAAGGGTCCGCTGCCCAATCCGGGCGGATCTACCGGCCACGCGTCGAACTTCATCTTCCCCGTTGATCACTCGAAGGAGATCGTCGATCTCACGGTCGACAGCCAGCGTCAGTACGAGGCACTGGGTCTGCAGAACACCTGCGGCGGTATCGAAGTGGCGCGCAGCCCCGAGCGCATGGAGGAGTTCCGCCGCCGCATGACCTCGGCGACGTGCTGGGGCATCGAGTCGAAACTGCTCACGGTCGACGAGGTCGTCGAAATGGTGCCGTTCATCGACTCCGATGTCATCTTGGGCGGCTTCTACACCCCCAGCGTCTCGGCCGTGGATTCGCTGGAGACGGGAACGCAGATGCGCCGCCGGGCCACCGAGGCCGGCCACTTGCAGACCTTCGCCAACACCGAAGTGCTCGACATCGAGACCGTGACCGGACCGAACCGCCCCCGCATCTCAGCAGTGGTGACTGACCGGGGCCGCATCGAGTGCGACACGGCGGCGATCGCCTGCGGCGTGTGGAGCCCCAAGCTCGCGCAGTTGGCCGGGGCCACCATCCCGCTCACGCCTGCGGTCCACCAGATGGTCGATGTCGGCCCATTCGACGTGCTCGTCGAGACGAATCAAGAGCTGGCCTACCCGATCGTGCGCGACATGGACACCTTCTGTTACGAGCGCCAGTCCGCTGGCTCCATGGAGGTCGGCAGCTACGCCCACCGGCCGATCCTGCACCGTGTGGAGGACATCCCTTCCAACGACGAAGCAGCGCTCAGCCCCACCGAGATGCCGTTCACGCCCGATGATTTCGACGAACAGCTTGAGCAGGCCATTGAGCTGATGGAGTTCCTGGGTGACGGTGAGATCAAGTACGCCATCAATGGCCTGCTCTCGCTGACGCCCGATGCTTCCCCGGTCTTGGGTCCGACACCAGAGGTCGAGAACCTGTGGTCGGTGGCAGCGGTGTGGGTCAAAGAAGGGCCTGGTGTCGGGCGCTTGATGGCCGAGTGGATGACCTACGGCTATCCCCGCATGACCGATCCCCATGGCTCGGACGTCACGCGCTTCTACCCCCAGGACCGCAACATCATCCACATCGAGACCCGGGCCGACGAGCACTTCAACAAGACCTACGGCATCGTGCATCCTCGCGAACAGTGGGCGACGCGCCGCAACCTGACCTGCGGCCCCGCCAAGGTCCGCACCGACGACCTCGGCGCCTACTACTTCGAGGCCGGCGGCTGGGAGCGACCGCATTGGTACGAAACGAATGCCGATCTCGTCGAGCAGTACGGCGTCGAGGGCCGTACCCACGAGTGGGACGCTCGCTGGTGGAGCCCCATCACCGATGCCGAGCACCTGCACCTGCGCGAGCACTGCGGGTTGGTGGACATCTCGCCGTTCCAGGTGTTCGAGGTGTCGGGCCCAGGCGTGGTGCCCTACATCGAGAAGATGGTGGTCAACAAGTGCGACCTGCCGGTTGGGCGCTCGATCTACACCCCGGTGCTCACCGCCGACGGCGGCTTCCGTTCGGACCTCACGATCGTGCGCCTGTCCGAGGACCGATTCCGCATTGCTACCGGTGCATTCGACGGCGGCCGCGACGAGTACTGGTTCCGCCACAACCTCCCCGCCGACGGAGTGCACTTCGAGAACCGCACTGAGGCTTTGGCCACCTATGGCGTGTGGGGTCCCAACGCGATCGCGCTGCTGCAGACGCTGACCGAAACCGACCTGTCGCAGGAGGCTTTCGGCTACGGCCAGGTACGCGATGCGCTGCTGTCGGGAATCCCGGTGCAGATGTTCCGCATCTCCTACGTCGGCGATGCGGGCTTCGAGATCTACTGCCCCACGAGCGCAGGGCTGGCCCTGTGGGATGCCATCACACAGGCCGGGCGGGAATACAGCCTGAGGCCGGTCGGTGCCGGGGTGTACGGCACCACAGGGCGGCTCGAGAAGGGCTACCGGCTCATGGGTGCCGAGCTCGAGAGCGATTACAACCCGGTCGAAGCGGGCCTGGCCCGACCACGGGTGAAAGCTGCCGATTTCATCGGCAAGGAGGCCTATCTGGCAGCCCGGGAGGCGCCGCCGGCAGCCCAGCTCGCCATGCTGCGCTTCGACAGCCTGCGCTGTGCCGAGGGCTACGACCGCTTCCCGATGGGCGCAGGCAACGAACCTGTGCTGACACCGGCGGGGGAGCGGATCGTCGACTCGCACGGCAGGGTGAGCCGCGTCACCACCGCGGGCAATGCCCCATCGCTCGGCGCCTACCTGGCAATGGCCTACCTGCCGCCCGAACTGGCCGCTGTGGGCGCTGAGCTGTCGGTCATGTACCAACATGAGCAGTACCCGGTCACGGTGGCGGCGACAGGTGCGAATCTCGCGCTGTTCGATCCCGACGACAGCCGCATGAAGGCCTGAGGGCGCGCCGGTGCGCATCCTGGTCTGCGTGAAGCGGGTCCCCGCCGTGGGATCGCGTATCAACGTGACCGCCGACGCTCAGCAGGTCGACACTGCGCACCTGGGCTTCACCACCAGCCCGCATGAGGAATGCGCCGTGGAGGAAGCCGCCCAGATCGCGGAGCGGCTCGACGGCGACGACCACACCGTGGTGGTGCTCACGCTCGGTCCCGAAGAATCCGCCGAGCAGCTGCGATATGCAGCCAGCGTGGGCGGCACCGAATTCGCGCTGGTGCTCGCAGACAGTGGCCTCGACTGGGATCCCCAGCGCACCGCCGCCGCCATCACCTCCGCTGTGCGGGAACTCGAGGCCGCCGGGGGGCAGTTCGACCTGATCCTGTTCGGCAACGAATCTGCCGACGGGGGCAACTTCCAGGTCGGTATCCGGGTCGCACACGCACTCGGGAGGCCGATTGTGAACGGCATCAAGGGCATCGACCCCCACGAGCGAGGGTTCACGGCTCGCCGCGAGACCGATGCCGGCTACGAGGTGTACGAGCTCGAGGCGCCCTGCGCGCTCGGTGTCAAGGAAGGCATCAACCTGCCCCGCTACCCGACCATGAAAGGGCGCCTCGCCTCGCGCAAGGCCCAGATCCAGCTGCTCGACTGTGCCGCCGATGCTGACGCCGGCGGGCAGTCGCGGGTTCGGCTGCACCGGCCGCCCGAGCGTGCCAGCACCACGGTGCAGCTCGGTGCCAGTGCCGCGGCGGCACCCGCCGTGGTGGACCTGCTGGACGAGTTGGGGGTGCTGTGAGCGGCGTCGCCGTCCTGATCGACCACGACCGTGGTGTCCCTTCCGGAGGGGCCCTGGAAGCCCTGACTGCGGCCCGCTCGCTCGCCGCGGACCTGAACGCGGAGCTCGATGCCGTCATCCTGGGCGACGGCGACCTGTTCGATGCGCATGGCGCAGACCTCGTTGCCACCTGTGCCGCCTACGGCGCCGCTGCGGTGCATTGCGGACGCCATTCGTTCCTGGCCGACTATGGACCCGACGCCTGGGGTGCTGCGCTCGCAATGTTCGTCGAGGCTGCGGGGCCCGTGGCCGTCATGGCGGCGGGCACCGATCGAGGTGCCGAGGCCATGGCACAGCTCGCCGCCCGCAGAGACCTACCGCTCGTGGCCAACTGCGTGAACGTGTCTCCAGCGGGCTCTCTGACCGATGCGCCGTCCGACCCCGCAGGCGGCGAGGCGTGGCGTATCACCCGCATCCAGTGGGGCGGCTCGCTGCTCGAGGACGTGACTCTCACCTCGACCCTGCCGCTGCTCACCATTGCGCAGCACTCCATCGAGGCGGAGCCATGCGAAGGCGGTTCCGTCCATACGACCGTTGCCGATTTCAAGCCCGACCTAGGGCCTGAAGTGCAGCAGACCCTGGTCCGCGATCGGGTGACGCTCACCGAGGGCATCACGCTGTCCACCGCGCCAGTCGTGGTGTCGGGGGGCCGAGGCGTCGGCTCAGCAGACGGGTTCGCCCCGCTCGAAGAGCTTGCGGAGCTGCTCGGCGGCCGCGTCGGCTGCTCGCGAGCGGTGACGAACAATGGCTGGCGCTCGCACGCAGACCAAGTCGGTCAGACCGGCACCCGGATCGCCCCGGAGATCTACATTGCCTGCGGCATTTCGGGCGCGATCCAGCATTGGGTCGGCGCCATGGGTTCGAAGAACATTCTGGCGATCAACATCGACCCGGAAGCCAACATGGTCACCAAGGCGGGCTACGCAGTCATTGCCGACCTGCACGAGGTCGTGCCCGCGATCTGCGACGAGATCCGGCGCCGCCGCGACCGTCCGCCCAGCTAGACCGGCAGCGGCGCTCGTCCGGCCAGGTGCTCTGCCAGGTTTGACGCGGCCTCGATGAGCACAAGGCCGATGTCGTGAGTGCTATTCGGATCGGGAAAACGGTATGCCGGCCCGTGAACATGCAGTGCCGCCACCACCGCCCCTTCTTCGTTCAATACCGGCGCAGCCACAGAGTTGATCCCGATGGCGAACTCTTCGTATACCCAGACGTATCCGGCGTTGGCAACTTGGCTCAGCCGAGTCTTCAGCGCATCGGCATCGACCATGCTGTTCGCGGTCGTCGCCTCGAGACCGGCGCGCATGTATTCGTCGAGTGCTGCGGGGCTGAGATGGGCCAAGTACACGAGCCCTGAAGGCACCAAGTGCATCGGGCAGTACTCGCCGGTCCACGAGCGCACTTGCACTTCCGATTCGGGCTCGACCTGGTCGAGGTAGTACACCGTCCGATCAGCACGAACGCTCACGCCGGCTGTCTCGCCGACCTGGTTGACCAGGCTGTGCAGGTGCGGGCGTGCCGCGGCCAGCAGACTCCGATCTGCACCAGCAGCTCCGATGATGTCGATGAGTCCCTGTCCGAGCCGGTAGTCGCCACCCGCGTCGTCCTGGACGACGGCGTCGACTGCTTCGAGCGATGTCAGCAGCCGGGCCACCGTGCTCTTGGGCAGCCCGACATGATCGGCAACGTCGGTGACACCCTGCGGACCCACGGCCAATGCCCGCAGGACAGCGAACGCGCGAGAGATCGACTGCACCGGCTCCACGGTAGCCCGCGGGCAGCATGGACCTGTCGGTTGACGGTGTTTTTGTGCCGTATTGTGGAACTGTTCTGCTCTACGGAACGCCACACTGCCGATACGGGGCAGCAGATCTGTAGTCAGGGTAAAACTGTTGTAGTCACGGTAAAGGGCCCGGGGACAGCGTAGAATTCTGGACCACGGCACTCAGGCGTATCGGGGAGGGGCGATGCCGCGGGGGACCAGTGCTCAAAGAGGCACAGCCCGACGAAATGGGGCACGATCGGGGGGGCGCCAAGCACCTCTCGCGCGGCTCGACACGCCGCTCGTACGCGACGGCGGCGTCCTGCGCCCTGCGAGCTGGGACGATGCGCTCGACCGTGCTGCATCGGGGCTGCGGGCGGCCACCCAGCAACACGGCGCCGGCGGCGTCGGCATGTTCTCGTGCTCGAAGAGCACGAATGAGATGAACTACGCAGCCCAGAAGTTCATGCGGACGGTGCTGAAGTCCAACAACATCGATTCCTGTAACCGCACCTGACACGCTCCGTCGGTCGTCGGTCTGGCGACAGTGTTCGGACTCGGGGGCGGAACGTGCTCGTACCAGGAAATCACCGAGACTGATGTCATCCTGCTCTGGGGATCGAATGCCCGTGAGGCCCACCCGATCTTCTTCCATCACCTGCTGCGCGGCCTCGACAGCGGCGCTGTCATGTACGCAGTGGATCCCCGCCGAACCTCCTCGGCCGAGTTTGCCGACGTGTGGCTCGGCCTCGACGTGGGCACAGACATCGCGCTGTCCAACACGGTGGCTCGCGAGATCATCGCTCAGGGAATGCACAACCAGTCCTTCATCGATCATGCGACGACGGGGTTCGATGCCTACGCAGCATCGGTAGAGCCGTTCACGCTCGAGGAGGGCGAGCGGCTCACCGGCGTGCCGGCAGAGGCCATCGCGGAGATGGCCCACCGTTATGCCACGGCCGACCGAGCGCAGATCTTGTGGACGCTGGGCATCACCGAGCACCACACGGCGGTCGAGAACGTGCTCTCGCTGTGCAACTTGGCGCTGCTGACCGGCCATGTCGGTCGGCGCGGCTCGGGCCTGGTGCCCCTGCGAGGCCAGAACAACGTGCAGGGCGGCGGCGACATGGGTGCTCTGCCTGATCGGCTGCCCGGGTTCCAGCTCCTCACTGACCCCGAGGTCCGGGCTCGCTACGAGAGCACCTGGGGTTGTGAGCTGAATCCCGTGCCGGGCAAGCACCTCACCGCGATGTTCGACGCCATGGAAGATGGCGAGCTGCGCGCCCTCTACGTCATCGGGGAGAATCCGGCCGATTCCGAAGCCAACGTGGCGCACGCACGCAAGCTGCTCGACGGGCTGGATCTGCTGGTCGTTCAGGACATCTCGCTGACGCGTACCGCACGGATGGCCGACGTGGTGTTGCCCGCGGCTGCGGGTTGGTCGTCCAGCGAGGGAACAGTCACCTCCTCCGAACGACGTGTCCAGCGGGTGCGTGCCGCAGTGCCTCCCCAGGGTGACGCACGCGACGATGTGCACATCATCAGCGATTTGGCATCGCACATGGGCGCGCAGTGGACGGCCACATCCGCGCAGGAGTTGTGGGACGAGATGCGGTCGCTGTCGCCGCTGCATGGCGGCATGAGCTGGGAGCGTCTCGAGGCGAGCGGCGGCCTGCAGTGGCCCTGTCCCCACGACGACCATCCCGGCACCGAGTTCCTGCACGGCTGGCTCTGGGAGCCCGGCCTCGACGGTCACGCTCCGGCACCGTTCTCGACCGTCGTCCATCGTCCTCCTGCGGAGGCACTGAGCGAACAGTTCCCGTTGCGCCTGACCACCGGCCGGGTGCTCGACTCCTACAACACGGGCGCGCAGTCCGCCGGCTACTCCTCGCCGATCCGCTCCGGTGACGCCATCGAGATCAATCCTGCCGATGCAGCAGACCTCGGAGTTGTCGAAGGCGACATTGTGCGTGTGAGCTCGCCACGGGGCTCGGTCGATATGCGCGTGCATGTCACCGATCGCCTTCCCACAGGCCTGGTTTTCACGACGTTCCATTTTCCGGAGTTGGTGGATGCGAACCTGCTGACGAACGACGCCTGGGATATCCGCAGCGGCACGGCGGAGTTCAAAGCCGCGTCCGTTCGCATCGACCCGCTGCCCCCTGCCACGGCCGCCGCAGGCGGCGTATCCGGCACAGCCGTCGCCGGCCGCGCATCTGGCACCGCAGCGGCAGGTGGCGCTGGTGGCTGACCTGCACTTCTCCGATGCGGAGCCCACCGCATCGGAGCGACGAGCGGTGCTGGCTGCACTCAGCGTCGACGAGGCTAGCGACGGCGCCGTTGTGGTCTCGCATCCGCGTGTTGTGCGCGCAGGGATGCAGCGGCGCAAGCAGATGCGGCACCTGTTACTGCCCGCGCTGCACGCTCTCCAGCGCGAGGCCGGCTGGATCTCGCCGGGCGGCCTCAACTTCGTCGGCCGGACGCTGGGCGTGCCACCGGCGGAGGCCTACGGCGTGGCCACGTTCTACGAGATGTTCCGCACCGAGGCACCCGCCCACGAGCTCAGCGTTCGTCATGTCTGCGTCGATCCCATCTGCGCGCTGGCCGGTGCGGCACCGCTGGCGGAGCACCTGCGCTCACAGGGCCATGCCGTGCACGAGGGTCCCTGCCTCGGGCAGTGCGAACGGGCGCCGGCGGTATTCATCCAGGGTCGCCGCGAGCCCGACCGCGTCCCCGCAGACGGCAGCGGTCCGGATTCACTGCTCGTCAGCGTCACGGCGCCAGCGCCTGAGGCACCCAGCCTGCTGCGACACATGATCGGACGGGATCCCGGCCACAACGAGAGCATGTCGATGGAGGCGTACCGGGAACGAGGTGGGGGAACAGCCCTTGACACTGCGCTGCGCCTCGGAACCGACGAAGTCATCGCCCAGGTGACCACAGCGGGGCTGTCGGGGCGCGGCGGGGCCGCTTTTCCCACCGGCATCAAGTGGCGAGCGGTGGCCGATGGCGAAGGTCCCAAGCACGTCGTCGCCAACATCGACGAATCCGAGCCCGGAACATTCAAAGACCGGCTGCTCTGCGAGCTGGAACCCTTGGCCATCATCGAGTCCATCGCTGTTGCCGGCCTGACCGTGGGCGCTGAACACGGCTGGATCTACATACGCGGTGAATACCCACTGGCCACGCAACGCCTCCGGCACGCCATCGCGCAGGCCCACAGCGCCGGCTGGCTCGGCGATGACGCAGCCGGGTCCGGGCAACCGTTCGACATCGAGCTGCGCAGGGGAGCGGGCGCCTATATCTGCGGTGAAGAGACGGCCCTGTTCAACTCGCTCGAGGGCTTCCGGGGAGAGCCCCGCAACAAGCCGCCATTCCCCACGACCCATGGGCTGTTCGGCCGCCCCACGGTGGTGAACAACCCTGAGACTCTGCTCAACGTGAATGAGATCCTGCGCATCGGTCCTGAGGCGTACCGCAGCGTGGGAACCGACGGCTCGCCGGGCACGAAGCTGTTCTGCCTCTCCGGTCACGTCGGCCGGCCAGGGCTGTACGAAGCTCCCTTCGGGATGCCGCTCGGCGAACTGCTGGGGCTGGCCGGGGGAGTGCAGGGCACACTGGCCGCAGTGCTGCTGGGCGGTGCTGCCGGCAGCTTCGTCGGACCCGACGCCGGAGGGCTGCAGCTCTCCCTGGAGGACACACGGGCTGCGGGCACAACGCTCGGCTCAGGCCCGGTGATGGTCTTCAACGACACGGCCGACATGAGCGCCGTGGTCGAGCGACTGGCCAAGTTCTTCCGCGACGAGTCGTGCGGCCAGTGCGTTCCCTGCCGCGTGGGCACTGTCCGCCAGCACGAGCTGGTGACACAGATCCGTCGCACAGGACGGTCGACGGAACCTCAGCGTGAGCTGCTCGGAGACATCGCAGACGCCATGGGCGACGCGTCCATCTGCGGGCTCGGCCATACGGCAGCCTCAGCGGTGCTCTCCGCCATGCGGCTGGGTCTGCTAGGAGACGGGCAACTATGAGTTCTGGCAATGGCAGCAGTGACCGGCAGGTGACGCTGAGCATCGACGGGCGCGAGGTGACGGTGCCCGAGGGGGAGACGATCTTGGCGGCCTGCACGGCAGCCGACGTCGACACGCCGACCATCTGCTGGGCGCCCAACCTCACGCCGGTGAACGTCTGCCGTGTCTGTGTCGTGGAGCTCGAAGGGTCTCGCACGCTCGTGCCGGCGTGCTCACGACCGGTTGAGGCGGGGATGCAGATCAGCACCGATTCCGAGCGAGTGCGCCACAGCCGGCGCATGGTGCTGGAGTTCCTCGGCTCGGCGAATGACCTCTCACAGGCGTCAGAGATTGCCGACTGGTCACGAATCTATGGCGCCGATCCGGCCCGCTACGAGGGCTCGGCGGACGACGGCGACGGCCTGTCCTTGCGCCCTGAACCCGAGCGCGTCGATGAACCTGTACGCATCCAGGATGATCTGTACATCCGTGCGTACGACCGCTGTGTGCTGTGCTACAAGTGCGTCGAGGCCTGCGGCGACGATGCCCAGCACACCTTCGCCATCGCAGTGGCAGGACGCGGATTCGATGCCCGCATCCGCACCGAATACGACGCCGAGCTCCCCGACAGCGCCTGCGTGTACTGCGGCAACTGCGTGGCGGTGTGCCCTACCGGCGCCTTGCAGTTCCGCACCGAGTTCGACCTGCGAGCTGTAGGGGAGTGGCGCCCCGACGATCAAGCCGTCACCCGCACGGTGTGCTCCTACTGCGGTGTGGGGTGCAATCTCGAGCTGCATGTCCAGGACGAGCACATCGTGAAAGTAACGTCGCCCGCAGATCACTCGGTGACCAGCGGCCATCTGTGCATCAAGGGCCGGTTCGGCTGGCAGTACGTGCATGCGCCAGCGTTCGAGCCGCCCACAACATCGGCAGCGGAGCACTAGTCGCAGGTGTCGGCGCAGACGCCAGCACCTGAACCGACCCCGACCAGCACAGTCCGGGCAACTCGCCGCGTGCGCGCGCTGGAGCGTGCTCGTGACATGGCCGCGGACCATGTGCCGAGAATCGGCCGCACCGCGGCTCCCGAACCGCACGCAGGCGGCCCTGCACTTGCGTCACGCGCCGCCCGCAGCACTGCCCTGTTCGTTGGCATCGCGCTGTTGATGGCGGGCAACGGTCTGCAGAACACGCTGCTCGGTGTGCGGGCCGAATCCGAGGGCTTCGGCTCGACGGTCGCGGGCCTGGTCATGGCAATGAACTTCGTGGGGTTCCTTGCGGGCTCCGCGGTGGCTCCTCACTTTCTGCGCCAGGTCGGCCATGTGCGTGTCTTCGCTGCGCTGGCGTCTGCCGGCAGCAGCGTGGTGCTCGTGCAGGCGGTGTGGGTCAACCCGCTGGTCTGGGGTGCTGGGCGATTCCTGTGGGGGATGTGCTTCGCTGCGCTGATCGTGGTAGCCGAGACTTGGCTGAACGAACTGGCGACCAATGAGAACCGCGGCCGGATGCTGGCTCGCTACATGGTCATCACCATGGGTGCAATCGCCACAGGCCAGTTCATGGTGGCCCTCGCCGATACCAACGGCTTCACGCTGTTCGCCGTGGTGTCCGTCCTGGTGTCGCTTGCGCTGGTACCGATGTCTCTGTCTGCTTCGGCCAACCCTCCTGTGGTCGTCCCCGAGCGCGTCGGGCTCCGCACGCTCCTGCACACCGCGCCGACCGGTGTTGTGGTCGCGTTTCTGGTGGGTGGCGCGCTGGGCTCGATATCGGGCATCGGAGCGGTGTACGCCGCGTCACGGGGGCTGTCGCCAATTCAGGTAGCGGCGTTCGTCGCAGCCCCGATGATCGGCAGCCTGTTCGGGCAGCTCCCGCTCGGCCGTCTGTCAGACCGCGTGCCTCGACGCATCGTCATGGTGCTGGCCGCGTCGATTGCTGCGGCCGCCTGCTTGATGATGCTGGCGCTCGACGAACGGAGCATCGCGGGCATCGCTGTGATGGGCGTGATGGGTGCGTTCGCCTATCCCATCTACTCGCTGGCAGTAGCTCAAACGAATGACTGGCTGCGCGATTCCCAGCGGGCAGGCGCCAGCGCCGTGCTGGTGCGCATGAACGGGGTCGGCGCCACGGTGGGGCCGATCTGCGCCGCTATCGGGATGTCGCTGACCCTCAACGCGTTCTACTTCGTCATGGCAGTGTCACACGTGGCGGTGGCCGTTTTCGTGGCAGGGCGAATGCTGCTCGTGGCCGGGCCGACGGTGTCCGAGCAGGGCCGCTTCCATCCGATTCCGGCCCGGGCCTCGACCGCGGTGGCAGCGCTGCTCCGTCGGCGGCGGTAGGCGGGCCGAGGAGGCAGGAGCCGTGGGAGCGCTGTTCGGTCTGCTCACGTCATTGAGCATCGGCACCAGCGACCTGTTCGGGCGCCGGGTGGTGACTCGTTGTCACGTGCTGTCGGCGATGATCGTGTTCCAGGGGGCTGCTGCGTTGGTGGCGCTCGCAGTGCTGCCATTCATTCCGGGTTCATTCGCCGGAGACGACTTCACGCGCGGATTGGTGTCGGGCTTCGGGCTCGGTGCTGGCCTGGCGCTGTACTACACCTCGCTGGACCGGGCCGGCTCTGCGGTTGCCGCGCCGATCGTGGCGACGCTGTCGGCCGTCATCCCGTTTGCCTACACGGCACTGCGAGGCCACGATCCGCCGCTCATCGGCATCATCGGCGCCGCCGTCGCCTTCGGAGGGCTCGGCCTGGTGACTGCAGGAGGCACTCGCGGCAAACACGTCGGGGCCGGAACGGTCTGGGCGACGCTCTCGGGGCTCGGCTACGGCATCGGGCTCAGCGTCCTCGTCGATCTGTCTGAGAGCTCGGGCGCCTGGCCGGGATTCGGCCAACGGCTGACTTCGGTCGGGCTCATGGCTGCCGTGGTCGCGGCACGGGGTCTCCCGGCGCTGCCGCCGCCCGACGTGCTGGGCTTCGCATTCCTGACGGGTGTGGCGAGTGCTGCCGCGACGATCTTCTACATCGTCGGCATCTGGTTCGACCCGCCTACGACCGTGGTAGGGGCGTCCATGTTCCCGGTGATGAGCGTCATCGTCGGCAGGGTCGCCTACCAGGATTCCCTCAATGCACGCCAGTCCATCGGCATCGTGGCCGCTGTTGCCGGCGTCGCTGCCGTCGTCGCCGCCTGAGTGACTGAGCGCATTGGCGCTAGACGATGGCGTCTGGCTCTTCGGCTTTGCGCCGGGCGATGTAGTCGCGCAACTCGGCGTCGATCGCGTCGTCGATGGGCGGCGGCTCGTAGGCGGCGAGCATCCGCTTCATCAGCCGGTTGGCTCGCTGCGCCGCATCGAGCGAACCCTCGTCAGACCACTGCTCAAAGCTGTTGTTGTCCGCAATCGACGATTGGTAGAAGGCCGTCTCGAAGTTGGCCAACGTGTGCGGATGGCCCAGGAAATGGTCGCCGTGGGGGTTCGTCGTGAACGCCTCGACCGCCTGGCCGTTATCGGACATGTCCACGCCCCGGGCGTACACCTCCATCATCCCCAGCTGGTCCGCATCCATCAGCAGCTTCTCGTAGCTCAGCGTCAGGCCGCCTTCCAGCCAGCCCGCTGCGTGCAGCACGAAGTTCACCCCCGCGGCGATCGTCGGCAGCAGCGTGGATGCCGATTCGTAGGCCGCTTGAGCATCGGGTGCCTTGGACGACGTGAACTGCCCACCCGAGCGGAACGGCACGCCGACCCGTCGCGCCAGCTCGGCCATGACGTAGATCGTCAGACCTGCCTCAGGCGTGCCGAACGTCGGCGCACCGGTGGCCATCGACATTGACGATGCGAAGGTGCCGAAGATCACCGGCGCCCCGGGGCGCACCAGTTGGCAGAACGCCATGCCCGACAGCGCTTCAGCCAGCGCCTGGGCGGCCAGCGCCGCCACCGTGACCGGTGACATGGCGCCAGCCAGGATGAACGGCGAGATCACGCATGCCTGGTTGTGCTGCGCATACACCTCGGCCGCGCCCAGCATGGTGGCGTCCCAGCGCAGCGGCGACGACGCGTTGATGAGGCTCGTCAGTACGGTGCGATCGCTCAGATCGCCGCCGAAGGCGATGCGGCAGAGTTCCACCGAATCGGCTGCGCGCTGGGCCGCCGTCACCGAGCCCATCAGCGGCTTGTCGCTATAACGCAGGTGCGCGTACACCATGTCGAGGTGGCGCTTGTTGACCGGGACGTCCACCGGCTCGCAGACCGTGCCGCCGCTGTGGTGAAGGTGGGGGAGCATCCAGGTCAGCTTCACCACCCTCTCGAAGTCGCCGAGGGTGGCATACCGGCGTCCAGCATCGAGGTCAGTAACGAACGGCGAGCCGTAGTTGGGGGCGAACACGGTGGCGTCACCGCCGATCGGCACCGACCGAGCCGGGTTACGGGCGTGTTGGACATAGTTGGCCGGCGCGGTGGCCTGGACGATCTCGCGGCACATGCCGCGCGGGAACCGGACCATCTCGCCGTCGACCTCTGCGCCGGCGTCACGCCAGAGCTCAAGCGCCCGGGGGAAGTCCTGGAAGGCGACCCCCACCTCGGACAGGATCGTCTCGGCGTTCTCCTCGATCTGGGCCAGGCCCTCGGTGTCGAGCACGTTCACCGGCGGCAGCCTCCGCTGTACGTGGGTGTTGAACGCCACGTCGGCCGTTGCCCGCTGCGCTTGACGAGCCGCGCGGCCGCCTCCTCGCCGTCGTCGCTCGCTCATGATTCCTCGCTCATCGGGACTGCTCGCCGTCGTCGGGTGCGGTTGTGGGGACTCGAAGTTCTACGGGATGGGCGGGGCAGGTCCACCGCCGTCGCGAGCAGCGGAGTGGGTGCGGTGGCATGAGGGAGTGCCATGGCTGCCACGAAGAGCTCCTGAAACCTCGGCTCGGTGGCAGTCTCGATCTTGCGGATGCTGCGGACCACCCGCTCCATCTCGGCCCGCTGGCTCCCTGACAGCAGCGCACGTACAGCGCCGGTGCCTGCTGCGTTGCCGACCGACCGCACCCCGTCCGGGTCGCAGTCGCCGATGAGCCCGAGCACCATCGCCCGTACCGGATCGATGTGCGCCCCGAAGGCTCCGGCGAGCAGCACTCGGTCGGGAGCCTCGATGCCAGCGTGCCCGCGCAGCAGGTCGATGCCGGCGCGCAGCGCCGCCTTCGCCAGTTGGATGGCTCGCACATCGTTCTGGGTGACGGTGATGGTCGGCCCGTCGGCACCTTCGGGAGGCTCGTACAGTACGAACGACGATGTCCGGCCATCGGAGGCCACACGGGACGCCCGCTCGCCCTCCCCGGGCTGCGCCGCGATGACCCCATCAGACGACAGCACCCCGGCGAGGTACATCTCGGCGATGACCTCGATGATCCCGGAACCGCAGATCCCCGTGACGCCTGCTGCAGTGCTGCGAACGCCTGCGGCGACGCGCCGCTCGACTGCCTCCGCGAAGCCAGGTTCGTCGGACCACAGATCGCAGCCGATGACACGCACTCTGGGAGCCCACGTCACCGGATCGATGCGCACCCGCTCGATCGCTCCGGGTGTCGCCCGTTGACCGCAGCTGATCTGCGCGCCCTCGAATGCGGGCCCGGTCGGGCTGGACGCTGCCCACAACCCCTCAGAGCTGCCCAGCACGATCTCGGCATTGGTGCCCACGTCCACCAGGAGGGTGACGGCGTCGTCGCGATGCGGTCCTCCGGCAAGCACTGCCGCCGCAGTGTCCGCGCCCACATGACCGGCGATCGCGGGCGCAACGTAGACGCGAGCCGCCGGGCACGGCAGATCCATCTCCGGCCCACCCACCTCGACACTGGCATCGGTCGCCAGAGTGAACGGCGCCTGTCCGAGCGGGGTCGGGTCGATGCCGAGCGCGATGTGCATCATGATCGGGTTGCCGACCAGCACCACCTCGAGCACAGCGTCTGGCTCGGCACCGGCCGCGGAGCACAGCTCGGTGATCAGCGCTGCAAGCGAGTCTCGGACGAGCGCGGTGAGTTCTTGGGCGCCGCCGGGGTTCATCATCACGTAGGACACCCGGCTCATCAGGTCCTCGCCGAGGCGGATCTGCGGGTTCATGCGGCCGGCGGAGGCCAGCACGTCACCACTGTGAAGGTCGGTCAGGTGGCCCGCAATCGTGGTCGAGCCGACGTCGATCGCAACGCCGAGTGCCGCTGTCGCGACGCCAGGCCATACAGCCGTCACCATGCCGGTGCGTTTGCTCCGCTCGGGGCCGCTCCAGCGAACGGCGACCGTCACCAGCCGACCGCCGGCGTCGTCGGGGGAGCCGGCGGCGACCGACGCATGGAGCGCCGCTAGTGCCCCCGGCAAGATGCCAGCCAGGTGAACGCCCCATTCATCGGCCACGCAGTCGATGACGACTTCGGCGAGTCCGCGGCGCTCGTCCAGCGTCGGCGGCGGCACTGTCACCGCATGCAGCGTCGCCAGTGGGTCGAGGGCGATGTCGCCTACGTCGACGGTCTTGCGTACCACCGGCCCGTGCAGCTGGCTTTCCGGCGGCACATCCACCACCACATCGGCCTGCACACGCGCCTGGCAACCCAGTCGTGCGGAGGGACCCAGCGGGCGTCGGCCTTCGTATGCGGCTTCGGCGGCACCCAGCGAGCTCAGCGCTTCGGGGCCAGCAGTGATGGCCCACTTGGGAAAGGAACCCACCGACGGCACGACCTGGCAGCGGCCGCAGATGCCGCGCCCGCCGCACACGCTGTCGAGATCGACGCCCATTTCCCGAGCGGCATCCAGCACAGTGGTACCGGCATTCACCGCTCCCGCCCGTCCGCTGGGGGTGAACACCACCCTGACCGAGGCCGTCGGCACCAGGGCTCCGTCAGCCGGTGCGTGCGCGACGTCCGCCCCGTCGGCGGGGACGATCGCCGGACCCTGCGCCAGGAGCACTGTCAGCCCCCATTGCGCTGCGGTCGCGGTGCTCGGAGATCCACGCCGCGCAGTTCTCGTCGTTGCCCGCCAAGACGTCGCCTGCCATGACTGCGGCCTTCACATCGGCATGCAGCGGGTTCATAATGGCCGATGTCATCCCGGCCCCGATCGCCATAGCCAGGAAGGTGCCGGTGATGATGTGGCGGTTGGGCAGGCCGAAGCTCACATTGGATGCCCCACACGTCGTGTTCACGCCCAGTTCGTCACGCAGCCGGCGTACCAGATGGAATACCTGCCGTCCTGCCGTGGCCATGGCGCCTATCGGCATGACCAATGGGTCCACCACCACGTCTGCGGTGGGAATGCCGTAGTCGGCTGCGGCACTCACAATCCGTTTCGCCACGTCGAAGCGGACATCAGGGTCCTCGCTGATGCCGGTCTCGTCGTTGGAGATGGCGACCACTGCCGCTCCGGCCCGCGCCACCAGCGGGAGCACCCGCTCCATCACCTCCGGTTCTCCGGTCACCGAGTTGATGAGGGGCTTGCCCACGTAGGCGTCCACGCCGGCTTCGAGCGCCTCGATGATCGACGAATCGATACTGAGCGGAACATCGGTGACCGACTGCACCAGCTTCACCGCCGAAGCGAGCAGTGCAGGCTCGTCGGCGAGCGGTACGCCGGCATTGACATCGAGCATGTGGGCGCCGGCCGTCACCTGGGCGAGCGCGTCTGCTTCGACCCGGCTGAAGTCGCCCTCCTTCATCTCCTCAGCAAGCAGCTTGCGACCGGTGGGATTGATGCGCTCGCCGATCATCACGAACGGCCGGCCGAAGCCGATCACCACCTCACGCGTGGCGGAGCTGACAACGGTGTCGGTCACGCGGGCACCTGGTGCTCGTCGTTGTGTCTTGGCGCAGCGAGCTCGGAATGCACTGTGCTGCGCCTCGGCGCAGCGACGCTGGTCAGCGTGGTCTCGAGATCGCCGTAGCCCGTCTCGACGATCTCTAGTGGCAGGCCGAGGCGTTCGGCCCCGGCGCGTGCACAGGCCTCGACGCGTGCGCGCTGCGAGCCATCCGGCGTCTGGGTCAGCAGCACCACGCGGCGGTAGTTGCCGAAATAGAGCTCTGCAAGCTCGGGATGATCGGCAATGCCGAGGCCTTTCCAGACCAGCAGATCGAAGTGACGGGCGAGATAGTCGGTCAGGTAGAAGGTCGCCGGTTCGGCCTCGGACATCTCGTCGAATCGCGGGGCGGTGGCGAAGAACTCGTAGCAATGAGCTCCCGGCACCCGAGTCATCGAGGGCCCGTTGCCCGCCGCATGAGCGCGCTCGAACTCGGCGCACAGGTCGTCGATGGCGCCGGCACTGCCGCAGTCTCCATAGCCGAGGAGTATCTGTTCGTAGGTTCGACCCTGCCGCGCGAGCCGGTCCAGCCGCGCGCGCACTTCCGGCGCGATGAGCGCAGGACGGTTGTGCAGCTTCGCCGGCAGGCACTCCACGTCGATGTGCTCCAGGCCTCCGGTGCCGACGATCGCCTGCAGCTCGTTGGCGAGTGCGCCGCAGCCGAGCACCAGCACGCGGCGCGACGGGCCTTCGGCTGAGGCCCGGGCAGACGGCCGCGGTGCGCGCCGTGCGGCCGCCGGTTTCGCTGCAGCCTCGGCTGTCCGGCGCGCACGCGAGCGCCGCCGGCGGCGAGCGGTCGATTCCGGGGACGAGGTGGCCGTCATCTCATGCAGCGGCTGCGCGCCGGGCTTTGATGAGGTCTGTGGCGGTCTCCGCCGCGACGGCAGCATCGCGGCAGTAGGCATCGGCGCCCACAGCTTCGCCGAACTCCTGGTTCAGCGGGGCGCCGCCGACGATGACGAGGTAGTCGTCGCGCAGGCCCTGCTCGATCAGCGTGTCGACCACCACCTTCATGTACGGCATGGTCGTGGTCAGCAGCGCTGACATGCCCAGGATGTCGGGCCGATGCTCAGCCAGGGCGCCGAGGAACTCATCGACGTCAGTGTTGATCCCCAAGTCCACTACCTCGAAGCCCGCACCCTCGAGCATCATTCCCACCAGGTTCTTGCCGATGTCATGGATGTCGCCCTTGACGGTGCCGATCACGATCTTGCCGATCGGTTCCGCGCCGGTCTCCGCAAGCAGTGGCCGCAGCACCGCCATGCCGGCCTTCATGGCGTTGGCCGCGAGCAGCACTTCGGGAACGAACAGGATCCCGTCGCGAAAATCGATCCCGACGATGCGCATGGCCTCGACCAGCGCCTCATTGAGGACCTTGTCGGCCCCCCAGCCGCGCCCGAGCAACAGCTCGGTGCCTTCGACGATCTCGGGGCCGAGCCCGTCATAGAGATCGTCATGCATCTGAGCGATGAGATCGTCATCGTCGAGGGCTGAGAGGTCGATGTCCTCATCAGCATCGGCGCTGTCGACGGTTGCCGCATCGGCCATGCTTTGCCCCCTCGCCATGGTCATGACGTGTGCCGGGCACCCCCGTCCCGGTCAACTGTCCAAGATTCAGCATGGGTCCTGCGGCCAAGTCGTTCCGCTGTGCTGTTCAGCATCTTGCTGTTCCGCATAGTGGAACTGTGCCGCAGAACGGTACAGCAGTACGGTACCACGAACCCTTCCGGAACAGCGACATAGGAGCACGTGAATTCAAGGCGACATGCCGGCGCCTGCCGGCGTGTTTCAGCGGCGATGCGCGTCGATCTCTCCGGCTGTCACGGCCGCCGCCTCGGCCACTGTGAGCAGGCGCGTCTCGCGGGTTGAGCGTTCGGTCAGCTCCACGTTGCCCTCCGCCAGGCTGCGCGCGCCGACCGTGAGCCGGTAAGGCACGCCGACGAGCTCCGCATCTGCCAGCTTTACACCGGGCCGCAGCGGACGATCGTCGTAGAGGCAGTCGACACCGAGCGCAGCCAGTTCGCGCTCGAGCCTCTCGCCTGCTGCCGATTGGTCTTCATCGGCAGGATCGAGCACGGTGATGACCGCCTCGAACGGCGCGACACCGACCGGCCAGCACAGGCCCCGCTCGTCGTAATGGGTCTCGGCCACCGCAGCCATCGCCCGCCCGATGCCGATGCCGTAGCTACCCATGATCGGAGTCTGGGCAATGCCGTCCGCATCCAGCACCGACACGCCCATCGCCTCGCAGTACTTGCGGCCCAGCTTGAAGATGTGGCCCGCCTCAATGCAGCGCGCGATCTCCAGCGGCTTGCCGCACACGATGCAGGCCTCGCCTGCTGTGACCTCGCGCAGATCAGCCCACTGCGGATCGATGATGTCGCGCTCCACGTCCACGTGACGCAGGTGCCAGTCGTCCTCATTGGCGCCGGTGGTCATAGATCTGCGGCCCCGCAAGGCCTCATCTATGCAGATCGGCAGGCCCTCGACGCCGACCGCCCCCAGGCTTCCGGGACTGGCTCCGAGCTGAGCCACCGTCTCGGACTCGGTGGCAGGACGCACATCGGTCGCGCCGCTGAAATCGGCCAACTTCTGCAGGTTGAGCTGGTGGTCGCCTCGCAGAACCACCAACGTGAGCTGATCGTCGAGAACCATGACCATCGTCTTGAGCTGCCGGTCGGCCGGTGCGCCGCCTTCGAAGGAAGCGAGCGCATCGATGGTGCGGACGCCTGGTGTCGCGAAGCGCTCAGGTGCGTCGCCGGAGGACGGATCATCGATGGGTGGCACTGACGCACGGGCCCGCTCGATGTTGGCCCGGTACCCGCAGCCCGCACACCGCGCCACGTCGTCCTCACCTGCCGGCGACTCCACCATGAACTCGACGCTGGCATCGCCGCCCATGGCGCCCGAAGAAGCCTGTACGGCCATGGCATCGAGGTCGAGCCGCTTGAAGATCTTCTCGTATGCCTCGCGGTGCGCCTCGAAGGACACATCGAGACCTGCTTCGTCCATGTCGAAGCTGTACGAGTCCTTCATCATGAACTCGCGCACCCTCAGCAGGCCGCTGCGCGGGCGGGGCTCGTCACGGAATTTGGTCTGGATCTGGTACCAGGTTTGAGGCAGCTCCCGGTACGAACTCATCTCCGCCGCCAGCGCCGCGAAGACCTCTTCGTGCGTCATGCCCAGCACGACGTCTGCATCGTTGCGGTCGCGCAGGCGGAACATCTCTGAACCCATCACGTTCCACCGACCGCTGCGATGCCACAGATCAGCCGGGTGCATCGCAGGCAGCAGGAACTCCTGCGCGCCGATGGCATCCATTTCTGCTCTGACGACATCGGCCACTTTGTTGTGCACCCGCAGCCCGAGCGGCAGCAAGCTGTAGTGCCCCGAATGCAGCTGCCGGATGAACCCAGCCCGCACGAGCAGCTGATGACTCACGGCGGTGGCGTCGCCAGGCGCATCACGCAGCGTCGGGATGAACGAATCAGACCATCGCATCCGACGCAGCGTAAGCGAGCAACCGCGTTGCGATGCAATGCGTGTCCAGTACCCTCAATCTGCGTAGCCGGCGACTGCACACCGGCGACCATGCATCGGTCGTGCGGTCTCGGCAGCGGACCAGGGCCACAGTGCCGACCACGGTGACTGTGTCCGCAACAGGTCCTGCATCAACAGTTCGGGCCATGCCCCAAGCGCAGTCCGGACAGGCGCTGCAGCGCACCTGCCCGTGCCCCTGCATGACGCGATGAGCGACGAAGACTCACCGACCCATACTCCGAACCGGGGCGCGCCGGCGCTTCAGCAGCTCGCGCCTGTCGATGACATCGCTCGCAACGGCGACATCTCGGATTCCGCCACAGGGTCCAACGGCACAGGGCGCAATGGCCCCGGGCTCATCGGCACAGGGGTCTCTGCGCTCGCAACGATGCGCTGGTCCCAGATAGCGCGTCTTGTCTGGGCCGAGGCGCAAGGCACCGCCGGGAACGACGACGTCGCCGCGCTGGAGACCGACCGGCTGCGCTGGGAACGAGTTCTTCTGGATCTGCTCGACCAGACGGAATCCTCGCTGTCGGGGGCCCGACGGCTGCCCCGGCCGATCCGCCGGCAAGTCGTGCGAGACTTCGAAACCGATTTCTCCGAGCTTGCCGCTGCCTACGAGCGCCTGACGGGCCTCGATGCCACCGAGTCGCCCGATGACGCAGCCTCGGATCCAGGCACCGGCGATGCCGCAGCAGGTCCGCTGCCCGAACCGGCCGCACTGCAGCTGTCGTGGCAACCGGGCCGGATCGTTGCGTGGGCCGCAGGCGCCGGCACCGAGCCCGACCCCACAGATCGGATCATGGACCGCCTGGTGGCCACCGGAGCCCCAGACAGCGTCTGGCGCCCCCATCCGAACATCAAGCTGCCGGGCGGGATGAGCGCCGAGGCACTGGTGGCTGATGTCGGCGACGTCCTGGGCTGGCTGGTCGGCCTCAACGGTCCGGCGGCCAGCAGCTCGGCCGGCTCATCGCCCACATCCGGGAGCTCTCCCGCTGAGCTGGCCGGCAGCGATCCAGCCAGCGACGACGAATCCCTGCACGGCAACGAGCAGATCGATGCTGCCGAGAGCAGCCCGAACGGCGACCTTCTGCTCGGTGCCAGCGCACTCTGGCTGCGAACCGCGGCCAGGACGGCGGTGGAACTGGTGGCGGGAGGGCGAACGGTGCCCCGGCTCCACCGAGTCCGCAAGCGCCGCAACCGCAAGCGGCCCGACACCGCGGAATTCTCAGTGCAGTGGCAGCCGGCCTCGCCGCCAGCAGATCGACTGGCGGCGCTCATCGACTGCCTGCCAGGTGCAGTGGCCGCACCCGAACCCAAGTCAGAGGCGCGCACCACGGTGCAGTCGGCCCTGTCCGGCATGGTCGACGCGATTGTGACAAGTGCCGCGAAGCGGCTCGATGTTCCTGCGGCATCGCCCGAGCCTCGGAGCCGGGCGGAGATGGCCGAGGCCTTCCTGGCGTATCTCGACGGCACCCGCTTTGTCGGCTCGGCAACTCAGGGTTCCGATCTGGCCCGGCGCATCGAGCTGTGGGCCAGGCCGGTGACTGGTGCCGCCCGGCAATCGCTGGTCGTCCGGTTGGACGAGCCCGACGACGCCGGGGCGTGGCACATGGAGGTGCTCGCCACCAGCCCAGAAGGAGTGACCGAGCCCGTCGAGGTCGCGATGGTGAGCGGCGTCAGCTCGCATCGCACCGAAGTGCGCGATCAGCTCACCCGCCTCGAACGGCTGCTGCCGGTGCTGATGCGGCCCGGCGGCAAACGGCGCGGCGAAGTGATCCTCAGCCAGGACGAGGCGTGGGAGCTGATGTCGGTGACGGGGCCGGCGCTGCAGTCCGCGGGCTTCAAGGTCGAGGTGCCGAACCTCTCCCGCGAGCGCCCGGCCCCTTCGCTCCGACTCACCGCCGCCGAGGACGCCGACAGCGCCCTGGGGGCACAGCAGCTCACCGCCGTGAGCTGGACAGCGGTCTTCGGAGACGTGGAGCTGACCGCAGATCAGATTCATGAACTGGCCTCCCAAGCACGGCCGCTTGTACGCGACCGGGGCCAGTGGATCGCGCTGGATCACGCCGACCTCGCCGAGGCGGCCGCCGCGCTCGCCGAGCGCGCAGAGGTCACTGCCCTCACCGGATCGCAGATGCTGCGCCAGGTACTGGGCCTCGAGGGCCCGTCGGTGCGCGGCGGCATCACCATCTCCGGCAGCGGCTGGGCGGCCGATCTGCTGCGCTCCGCGTCGGAGATCTCGTCCGCGCCCCGGGCCAGCCCCGAGGGTTTCGTAGGCGAGCTGCGCAACTACCAGGCCGAGGCGGTTGCCTGGCTGGAATTCCTGGACGGAGCCGGCCTCGGGGGCTGTCTCGCCTTGGACATGGGCCTGGGGAAAACCCCCACGGTGCTCGCTCGTATTGCTGCAGACCAGCAACAGGGCCCGGCTCTGGTCATCGCGCCGCCGGCCGTCGTCAGCAACTGGGCAGCCGAAGCGGCGCGCTTCACACCGGGGCTGTCGACGATCATTCATCACGGCCCCGCCCGGCGTGAGCCCGCAGAGCTGGTCGAGGCGCTGCGCGAGAGCGCCGGCACTGATGACCATGATGCGGCCGAGAACGGGCAGATCGATGTGGTGATCACCACATATGGCACTGCCGTGCGCGACATCGACGCCCTCCAGGAGGTGCACTGGGACCGGATCGTGGTTGATGAGGCGCAGGTCATCAAGAACCACACCAGCGAGACCGCCAAGCAGCTGCGCCGGCTGTCAGCCCGGATCCGCCTTGCCTTGACCGGGACCCCCATCGAGAACGGCCTCGGCGACCTCTGGGCGATCATGGACTTCTGCAATCCAGGCCTGGTCGGCTCCAGAACACCCTTCATCGCACAGTTGCAGCGTCCCGGCGACGCACGCGGCGCCGCCGAATCGGCCTTGCATGCGCTCAATGGCGTGCTGGTTTTCCGTCGGACCAAGGCAGAGCCGCAGATCGCGGCCGAGCTGCCCGACCGCATTGACGAGCTCGCGCACTGCGCAATGACACCAGAGCAGATCGGCCTGTACCAAGCAGTGCTCGACCAGCTGATCGTCGACACGGCGGAGAGCGAGCAAGCGGGCGAGAGGCGCAAGGGGGCGGTGCTGGCCGCCATTACGGCCCTCAAGCAGATCTGTAACCATCCGCTCAACTACCGGCCCGACGACATCGACGAGCAGATCGAGGGGCGCAGCGGCAAACTCGACCGGCTGCACGAGATTCTCGAGGCGGTCTTCGCAGCGGGGGAGCGGGCGCTGGTGTTCACGCACTTCGCCACCTGGGGCGAGCGGCTGGCCGCTCATCTGACACGGCGGACCGGCCTGCAAATCGACTGCTACCACGGCGGGCTCGGTCGCTCTGCCCGCGATCGCATGGTGCGACGCTTCCAGTCCGAGGACGGGCCCGGGGCGATGGTGCTCTCGCTCAAGGCAGGCGGCACGGGCTTGAACCTGACCGCGGCGAGTCATGTGGTGCTCTACGACCGCTGGTGGAACCCCGCTGTCGAGGACCAGGCTCGCGACCGGGCATGGCGCATCGGTCAGACACGCACGGTCATCTGCCACCGCCTGGTCTGTCCAGGCACGGTGGACGAGCGGGTGGAGGAGGTCGTGGCCGGCAAACGGCGCATCGCCGACATGGTGCTGCCGAAGTCCAGCTCGATCGGCGATCTCGACACTGAGCAACTCCGGCACGCCTTGGGCATCGATCCTGATGCCCTCCTCGCCGACGATTCCAACGGGATTGACACCAGCACGCCCCCGGTGGCAGAGCCGGTTCCGACAAGCGCAGGTGGGTCATGAGCAATCGCCGTCGACGCAAGACGTCGCGTACCCGCCGCATCGACGGTGCCGAGGTCCAGCAACGGCAGGCCGCTGAGGCGAGTGCAGCGTTCTGGCATGGAGCCGCTGGCGTGACGCCGTCGCCAGAACAGCCTGATGCCGCCGCCAATGGAACGGCAGACGGATCGGCGATCGCCGACGCTGGACCGGGACAACTGCCCGACATTCTCACTGAGGCGCGCCGCATCTCGGTCACGACCGATCCGACGTCGACCGTGCGCTCGCTCGGCAAACCGCCTCTGGCGGGACGCGAGGCAGCCGCCGAGCACTACTTCGAAGCCGTCTACCAGCGTGCCGTCGCAATGGCCGGCGCACTGGCGGCAGCAGGGGACCTGTTCGCTTCAGACGACGAGGAGTTCACAACGTCCTGAGCGCTGTTCAGACAGCCGGTCCGCTGTGCCTCGACATGCACGGACCCAGTCGACGTCACCCGAGCTTGATGCCCTCGTAGCCGCCAGCGGCGATCGCGTCGACCTTGGCCCGGTAGCGGGGCGCTCCGCCGAAATAGGCCTGGTAGCGCACGCTGCCCTCTTGGTGGCCGGCAACGTTGGAGTTGTAGCCGGTGAACCAGCCCTTGCTGCGTCGGAACAGCATTCGCTCATGGGCACGGATGACCTCGTTCACCCACTCCTGCTCGGCCTCGAGTTTCGCCTCGACCCTGCTGTAGCCGTTCTCGAGTGCATAGGTCACCAAGTCGGTGACCCAATCCACTCCGGTCTCGATCGCCCTGGGGAAGTTCGTCGACCCGGACACGCTCTGGGGTCCGGCCACCATGAACAGGTTGGGGAACCCGTGCGACAGCACGCCGAGGTACGTGCTGGGTCCGTCCCGCCAGCGCTCGCCGAGCGAGGCACCGTCGACCCCGAGAATCTCCACGCGGTCATACGCTCCGGTGATGGCGTCGAACCCGGTGGCATAGACGATCAGATCGAGGTCGTAGTGAGCGCCGCTGGTCTGGATGCCAGACCGTGTGAAGTGCTCGATCGGCGTCTCGCGCAGATCGACCAACTCCACGTTGGGACGGTTGTAGGCCTCGAAGTAGTGGGTTTCCAACGGCAGGCGCTGGAGCCCGAAGCCATGGTCTGTCGGGATCAGCTTCTCAGCCACGGCGGGATCGTCGACCCGGCCGCGAATACGGTCGGCGATGTAGTCGGACAATTCCCGATTTGCAGTCTCATCGAAGAAGATCTCCGCGAAGTTCGCGGCCAGGATGGCGAAGCCAGACTGCGAGTAGAGCTCATCCCAGAAGGCGCGGCGCTCGGCCGCGCTCATGTCCCAGAATCCCCACCGTGGCACATGCTCGAAGCCGCCGGGCGAGGCTGCGCAGTTGGCGAAGATCTCGTCGTAGCGCCCCCGGATCTCGTCCATCTCGTCGTCGCTGATCGGCGAGTTGTTGAGCGGGGTGCTCCAGTTGGGCCGGCGCTGGAACACCTTGAGCTCCGCAACCACCTCAGCGATCTCGGCGATCACCTGGATGCCCGTCGCCCCGGTGCCGATGACGCCGACCCGCCGCCCCTCGAGCGCGACCGGCTCGGCAGGCCAGAAGAAGGTGTGGAATGCGTCGCCCTCGAATGCGTCCATGCCTTCGTAGCTCGGCAGCGTCGGTGCCGACAGGGGGCCGAGGCTGGTGATGACGAAGCGCGCCGTATGCGAACTGCCGTCGCTGAGCCGCAGATGCCAGTGCCGGGCGCTGTCGTCCCACGCCATCCGCTCGACCCTCGAACCGAAGCGCATATGGCGACGAAGGTCGAACTTGTCGACCACGAAATTCAGATAGCGCAGATTCTCCGGCTGAGACGAGAAGCGCTCCTTCCAGTGCCACTCGTCGAGCACCTCCTTCGAGAAGGAGTACCCGTACGTGTAGCTCTCGGAGTCGAACCGGCAGCCCGGGTAGCGATTGCGGTACCACGTGCCGCCGAGGTCATCTTCGCCCTCGAGGACGACAGCGTCGATGCCGAGATCGACCAGCCGCTTGATCTGGTAGATGCCGGACACGCCGGCGCCCAGCACCACGACATCGCTGTGCCGCGCACGGTTCATTGATCAGTCCGCTGCCGCAGGCTCGAAGCCGACTTCCTTGCCGCGGTTGATGCTCACCCAATCGCGTGCCTCGAGGTACGGCCTGAAGGTGTCGAAGATCTTCTTCTCGTCGCGCGGCATGTGCTGGATCTCGTACAGGTGCGGGAATTCCAGCCAGCCGATGACGAGTTCCCACATGCGCAGCGCTGCTTCGCCAACTGGCGGGTCGAGCAGCACGGGTCCGAAGATCGCCGTGTCGCCGAAGTACAGCGTCGGCACCCCGAAACCGCCCGAGTCGACAACCCGTTGATGCTCGGCCTTGATCTCGTCGTGGGTGCTCTGGTCGTCGATGGAAAGCTCGACGATGCCAGGATCGGCACCGATCTGTTCGAGCAGGTGCCGGGCCACGTCGGGATTGTGGGGACGGTTGCCGTCCACATGGAGGGCCTCGCCCGACACCGCGTACCACTGGTCGAGCAGGTCCATCGATTCGCGCCGCAGGATCGCGCCGATGCGCATCATCGACCAGCCGTAGCTCCAGTCGCGCTCCCAGGGATGTTTCTTGCCCTCGCGCAGGTTCACCTCTTCGAGACTGAAGAACTTCCAGTTCACGGTCAGCCCGAGCTGGTCGCGCACGTCACGCATCCAGATGGAGGTCTGGTACGCCCACGGGCACATCACGTCGAAGTGAAAGTCGACCTCGGTGGGGCCGTCGTAGGTCTCAGGAGTGATGGTCATGAGATCACCGCTCAGCCGCGGCCGTGGCGCAGCAGGCGGCCCGGGGTTGCGCCGGTGCATTCGCCGGATTCGAAGGTGACCTCGCCGTTGACGATGATCTGGTCGTAGCCCTTGGCACGTTGCACCCGGCGCCATTCGCCGCCCGGCAGGTCGTGCTCGACGTTGCCGATCCACGGCGGGTCGATCTCGAGCTCTTCCATGTCGTAGACCACCACGTCGGCGGCGGCGCCCTCGCGCAGCGTGCCCCGATCCTTGAAGCCGGCAGCATGGGCGGCCAGCGCCGAGAGACGGTAGTGCGCTTCCTCCAGTGTCACGGTGCCTTCGTCGCGCACCAGCCACGTCAGGAAGTCGGTGGTATAGGAGCCGCCGCTGAAGAACTTGGTGTGTGCGCCGCCATCGGAGACACCGGGGATGGCATACGGCGACTGCATCATCTCGCCCATGAACTCAGCGTTCGAGCCCTTGTCGGGCCCCAGGAACTCCACGTTGAGATCGCCCTGCAGGGACAGGTCCAGCATGACCTCGACGGGGTGCTTGCCTTGTTCTTCGGCGAGATCACCGACGGAGCGGCCCACGTACTGCTGCATATCAGCCTGGCGATTGACGCCCTGGACGACTAGGCCCTTGGGGTTGCCGCCCACGCCTGCCTGGATCACCTGCAGCCGGCGGTCGGCTTCCTCAGCCTCGTCCACCAGCGCCTTGCGCAGCTCCGGATCGGACATCTTTTCGATCTTCTCCTCCTTGGAGCCCGTGGTGACCGCTCGCCAGGCGGGGGAGGCGTCGTAGAGGTTCCAGTGCTCGAGCGTGAAGGCGAAACCTGCGCGCCCGGTGCCGCACTGTGCGTAGATCGGCAGGTCTTGGTTCCAGCACTTGTCGATCCAGCGCAGCGGCCGGCGATGCACCTCGGGATCCTTGCGGGCGGGCGCTACCACGTTGTGCAGGATCGGCCGCTGGGCGGCGCCCGCGAGCACCTCGAGGAACTTGATGTCGGCCCGGATATCGCCGGTGCCCTGGGTGATCTGGATGAAGCCCTCGTCCCGCTCGGCCAGCACGCGCGCCAGGTTCAGGATGTCCTCGTCGCACATGATGTCGGTGACCATGGGGGAGCCGTCGAAGTCGGCCTGCACGCTGTCTGGGCCGAGGCGCTGGATGGAGAAGCCGCAGAGCCCCGCATCCATGCCCTCGTGCAGGAGGCGGGCCATCTCCTTGCGCTCGGCTTCGGAAGCCGGCTCGCCCGCCTTGGCCTTGTCGAGGCCCATGACGTAGGTCATCAGCGATGCCGTGGGCATGTACTGGATGACGTTGACGCCTTTGGGGGCACGGTCCAGCGAGTCCAAGTACTCGGGGATGGTCTCCCAGTCCCAGTCCATACCCAGTCTCATCGACTCATAGGGGATCGCCTCGGTACGAGTCATGGTGAGCATGGAACGATCGCGAAACTCGGGCTTGACCGGGGCGAAGCCGAACCCGCAATTGCCGAGCACCACCGAGGTCACCCCGTGGTAGCCCGAGATGGTGCACCACGGATCCCAGCGAATCTGGGCGTCGTAGTGGGTGTGCAGGTCGACAAAGCCGGGCGCCACGATCTTGCCGGCGGCGTCGATCACCCGTTTCGAGGCTCCCTGCGGCCGGCCGCCGAGCTGGGCCACCTTGCCGTCGCGGATCCAGACGTCGCCCTTGTAGCGAGGCACCCGGGTGCCGTCGACGACCGTCCCGTCCTTGATGTGAATGTCGAACTCGGCGCTCATGGCATGCCCCCGTACTGCTCGGCGTGATCTGACCGCGCCGGTTGCAACTGAGCCCAGCGCCCGTGCAACCGTCTCTTCACGCTACCCGTCCCGCTCCAGGCCTGCCGGGACGCTGACAGCTCTCAGCGTGTGCCAAGCCATAGGCTCCCGCCTCGTTTGCCGACCCCCCCCAAGGCAATGCGACTTCTCTCCAGACATCTCAAGCTCGTCACTCTCGTCACGGCGTGCGCCGTCACGGGTCTCCTTCTCGCGCTGATGCTGGGCCTCGGCCGCGCGCCCGACGCCGGCACCTGGCCGCCCCAGATGAGCCCATCCGCGCCCGACGCCGCCCAGTCGTCGACGACCGGAAGCCCGACTGCTCTCCGCAGCCCGCTGACAGCCCCGCCGGTCATCATCACCACCGGATCCGAGCGGGCGTCACCTCGCAGGGAGGGAGTCGAAACCAATGTGGTCGGCGAGCATCCCAACCTGCCGACCTCGCCCGTTGCGACCGCCGACAAACTCGTCGAACCGGGTCAGCAGTTCCGTCGCACGGTGGCTCCGGGAGTGTCATTGGCCTGCGATCGCTATAGATCTCAAGTGCAGAAGGTAGGGGACTGGGATCCCGACGTCGTCCTCGCGTTGATGTGGCGAGAGTCACGCTGTACTGAACACCTGGTGTCGGTGACCAACGACTGGGGGCTCCTGCAACTCAACGCAACCTGCTGGGCGGGCAAGGGCATCGACCGGCTTCCCGACATCGGCCGTTTGCCCGACAACATCACTGCGCCAGAACTGCGCTGCGACGGGATCACAACAGCCACCCCGGCGGCACAATGGTGCTTTCATGCCAAGGAAGAAGGAAGACGCACAGGACGTCGACCGTCTTCTCCATGCGACCCATGGCTGCAACCGGACACCAACCTCCAGGTTGCGTACGACATGTGGCTCATCCGAGGATGGCAGCCCTGGTGCTTCGATGACAGGAGCCGGGCCACACCAGCCTGCGAAGCCGCCGCCGATGCACCTGGTCCGCCACCGATCACGGGCTAGCCGCAGCAGGCATCCAGACAACGGGTCGGAGCCGGGCCGCACGGTACGCAATACCGTCGAATCGATTTGACTTGACATAATGTCTATTATCGGCGTTCTTGGCGCCGATAATGATTCAGCCTTCGGCGACGGCCACGGCAGGGTGCTTTAGATGTCGAGGGCGTGGCCGTAGCTGCTGCTGTGTGCGACGATGAAGGTCCTGCGTGGGTCGACCGCCGCGCCCATCATCACTTCGAATGCCTCCTGCGCTGCTCGCGCATCACCGACGGTGATCTGGCGCAGTACTCGCGTCTCGGGGTTGAGCGTGGTCTCGAACAGCTCGTCGTCGTCCATCTCGCCGAGGCCCTTGAATCGAGTCAGCCGGTAACGCCGACCGGCGCTGTCCAACTCGGCGATGAGCGCGTCCCGCTCTGCCTCTGAGTACACGAATCGCTTCTCCTGCCCGATCGTGAAGGCGTGTGTCGGCGGCTGGGCTGCGAATACTCGTCCTGCATCGAGCAGCGGGCGCATGTAGTGGTACACGAGCGTGAGCACCAAGCAGCGAATGTGGCTGCCGTCGACATCGGCGTCGGCCAGCAGCACGACGCGGCTGTAGCGGGTCTGATCCGCATCGAACTCGAGCCCGGAGCCCCCGCCCACTGCAGTGAACAGCGCCGCTGCCTCAGCGTTGTCCAGCACCGCCTTCGCTGTTCCCTTGCCCGCGTTGACCACCTTGCCGCGCAATGGCAGCACCGCCTGCCATGCGCTGTCACGCGCCCGCTTGGCCGGCCCGGCCGCAGAATCACCCTCCACGATCAACAATTCGCCCCCAGGATGCAGCCGGCAATCGGCCAGCTTGGCCGGCATGCCTCCCGATCCCAGCGCTGCTGCCTTGCGCCGTTCGTCAAGAGCGCGGCGAGTGGTCACCCGGTTCACCACGGCGTTGGAGATCTTGTCGAGCACCGCCTTCACGTGGATCCGCTTGCTCGATGCCGAAGTGCCGGAGAACCAGTCGCGCAAGCCGTCGCGAACGATGTTGTTGACGATGCGCTGCACCGGGGGCGTCCCGAGCTCGCGCTTGGTCTGACCCCGAAACTGGGGTTCGGGGAACGTCACCCGGACCACCGCCACGAGGCCCTCCTGCGTATCCTCGCGTTGGGCGCGGGCGTCATCTCGCAGGCGCCGCAGTTTGCGCAGATCGGCGTCAGCGAGCGCCCCGTTCACAGCAGTCGTGAGCGCCCGTTCGAAACCCGCCACATGAGTGCCTCCGTCGGGCGTGGGAATGGTGTTGACGAAGCTCACGATGCGGGCGTCGAACGAAGCACACCAGCGCATCGCCACATCCACTTCGCAATGACGGGTGACCTCGGTGAGCTGACCGTCCACCGGCACCTGCTCGGTGAACTCATCGGTGCCGCGTAAATCGATGAGGCCGCCAACCGGCTCGGCATCGTCCCGCAACTGCTCGACGAAATCGCCCAAGCCACCCGACGACATCAACTCCTCGGACTCGATCGGCTCGCGACGGCGGTCGGTCAGGGAGAACTTGACCTTGGGCACGAGAAAGCACGTCTGCTTCACGCGCTCGCGCACCTCGGCGTAGCTGATCGATGCGTCAGCGTCGAACACATTGGCATCGGGCCAGAAGCGCACTCTCGTGCCGGTTCGCTTCGGTGACACCTTGCCCACGACCTTGAGCGAGTGACCTCGCCGGAAGCGCCCAGCAGCGTCGGTGTTGCCTGCCTCACGGTCCCGAAACTCCAGCCGGTGGGTGCGTCCATTGCGGTCGACTTCGACCTCCATGCGCGATGACAGCGCGTTGACCACCGAAGCGCCCACGCCGTGCAAACCTCCCGACGCGCCGTACGCGCCGTTGCCGAACTTGCCCCCGGCATGCAGCTCGGTGAACACCACTTCCAGCGCCGTCACGTCGCCTTCTTTGACGTCGACGGGAATGCCGCGGCCCCGGTCGGCGACCTCGTAGGAACCATCACCGTGGAAGGTGACCTCGATCAGCTTGCCGTGCCCCGCAGCCGCCTCGTCCACGGCGTTGTCGATGATCTCCCACAGCAGATGGGTGAGCCCGCCAGAACCGGTACCGCCGATGTACATGCCGGGTCGCTTGCGGACCGCTTCGAGACCTTCCAGCACCTCGATGGCGTCTGCGTCGTACACGCCCGTTCCCGCCGCTACGGACGGCGCTCTCGGTCGGCTGGGCCCGTCGTCGGCTGTGGGATCGATGGTGGTCATGCTCATGCGAACCGATCCTGACCGAGAGCGACGATTCTGGGGCCTGCCCGCCGGGCCCGCAGGTTCCGCTTGGTGGGCACCAACTCTGGGCGCACTGGCGTGGGGTCGGGCCGCTTCGGATCGCCGTCGGCAGCCACGATGGCGGCGATCTGGCGATCCACGCCGACCCACGCGTAGGCAACGCATGTCTCGAAGCCGCCGAAGCGCACGGTTGGCGAACCTGCCGTGCCTCGGCCCTGAGCGGGCACCTCGGACATGTCGGTCACTTTGAGCGTGCCTTCATCAGTGACCGCAGCCACCAGCGAACCGAACGCGACCTGCACCGCGGTCAGCACCGTGGCTCCTGCAGCGAGCTTCATGGCGTTCACTCCCCCGGCGTTCGGTCCCTTGGGAGCGAACGCGTCGCACGCTGTGCGCAGCACGTGACCGGTGGAGGACACCACCGCCAGCTCGGACCCGTCAGGTGCCTCGAACGCGGCCACGAGCCGGTCGCGGTCGCGCAGCGTCATGGCTGAAGCTCCGCCGCGGCGCGCCAGCAGCTCGGCTGCATCGACGCGCTTGCCGGTACCGCTGCGAGTCACCAGCGCGACGGGACCCGCACTGGTCTCTGCGGCAAGCAACGCCACAATCCGTTCGCCCCTCGACATGTCGAACATCTCGCTCTGAGGCGCTCCCCTGCTGCCGCGCGCCATCTCGGGAATCATCCGCACATCCACCGTGAGCAGTCGCGCCCGATCGGTGAGAGCAGTCACCGTTTCGAGGTCGGACACGGTGACTTCGGTCGCCAACACATCGTGGCGGCCGGGCTTGGCTGCGAGGGGGTCTTCGGCGTGACGACGCCCGAGCAAGCCCGAAGTCGACAGCGTCACCGTGCTCACACCAGCGACTGCCACTCCCCCACCAGCCACTCCTGCCAGCGCTCCCCCGCTGGATGAGCCGCCGTTGGCTGCCTGGGCGGCCTCTTCAGTCAGCCGTGCTGCTTCGGCGTCGACCTCCGCACGTTCCACCAGCTTGCTGCGGCGGGGCACCCCGAACTGCTCGACCAGTTCGTCCAGCTCAGTGGCGACGATCTGGCGACGACGTTCGTCAGATTCCAGAATGGCGAGATACGACGCGATGGCTGCACGCAGCTCGTCTAGCTCGTCTCGCAGCTTCTGCGTCTCCAAGGCAGTCAGCCGCCGCAGTTGCATGTCGAGAATGTGGTTGGCCTGCACCTCGGTCAGGCTCAGCCGCTCGATCAGCCCGACCCGGGCATCTCCCACGTCGGCCGAACCCCGGATGATGGCAATCACCGTGTCGATGGCGTCGAGCGCGATGAGCAGGCCCTCCACGATGTGCTCGCGTTCGCGCGCCCGATCCAGCCGATGCTGTGTTCGGCGCACGATGACGTCGAGCCGGTGGGCGATGTAGTGCTCGCACAGCTCCCGGATGCCCAGCGTTTGCGGCACTCCACCAACCAAGGCCACGTTGTTGATGCCGAACGACTCCTCCAACGGCGTTCGGCGCCACAGCTCGGCCAGCACCTGCTGGGGGTCGGCGTGCGGTTTGCATTCGATCACCAGCCGCAGCCCGCTGGTACGGCCCGACAGATCGTTCACGTCGCTGACCTGGTCGAGCTGGCCAGCCTTGGCGAGCTCCCGGATCTTGGCGAGCACCCGCTCGGGTCCCACCATGTACGGCAGTTCAGTCACCACAATGGCCTGCCTGGTCGCTGTCAACCGTTCAAAGTGCACCGTGGCTCGGATTCGCACCGCGCCACGTCCGGTCTCGTAGGCCTCGGCAAGCTGCTCGTCCCACACCACCCTGCCGCCCGTGGGGAAATCGGGCCCCGGCAACACCTCCATGAGCGTCTGGATGCCAGGGCGGCGCTGGGGGCGGCGCAGCACCAGCTTGATGGCCTCGGCAACCTCGGCCAGGTTGTGGGGCGCCATATTCGTCGCCATACCCACGGCTATGCCGCTGGCACCGTTCACCAGCAGGTTCGGCAGCAGCGCGGGCAGGCAGGTGGGTTCGGTGCGCTCGCCGTCGAAGTTCGGGGCGAACTCCACGGTGTTCTCGTCGATGCCTGCAGCCATTGTCATTGCCGTGCCGCGCAGCCGTGCCTCGGTGTACCGGTAGGCAGCAGGCGGGTCGTCGAGGCTGCCGAAGTTGCCCTTCGGCTCGACCAGCGGCACCGACATGGCGAAATCCTGGCCCATGCGCACCATCGCCTCGTAGATCGCGCTGTCACCGTGGGGGTGGTACTTGCCCATCACCTCGCCCACGACCCCAGCCGATTTGCGGAACGGCGTGCCTGGCCGCAACCCCAGATCGTCCATCACGTAGAGGATCCGCCGCTGCACCGGCTTGAGGCCGTCGCGGACGTCGGGGATGGCCCGCGCCGTCGTGACCGACAGCGCGTACGGCATGAACGAGTCACGCATCTCGTCTGCGACGTCGATCTCGTGGATCTCGCGTGCGATCGTCGTCGGTGCGGTCGGTCCGGCCATGGTCGGAGGCCCTTTCAGGGACTGGAGGAGTTGCAGGGCGAGAGCGGGTGTGCGCGCGCCAGCAATGCCGGGTTGCAGCAGTCGTCTTGGCGCATCCCAGCGGCTGCTTTCGAGAGTACGACGCCGGTCAACCCGCCTCAGGGAACTTTCCGGTTGCCCCAATGATCGGGCGCTCGCGGATGTCTCGGTGCGCGCCGTCGTGGTGCCGCCAAAGTGAAGGCACGCCACTAGCCTGCCGCGAGTGTTGGTGAAGGCGCCGTGAGCCGTCGCCTCGAAGTCGAGTTGACCAGCCGGCGTGACGACGGCTCGTGGACATGGCGCGCTGCAGGCGCAAAACAGCCGAAGGGTGTGCTCGATGGCGACTTGCTGCCGGCAGGCGCCGGCGAAGGCGACGTGCTGCGCGTCGACGCCGAGTTCGAGGTCGACGGCATCTTCGTCACAGAGGTGCTCCCGCCCAAAGCCCGCAGCGGTAAACCCCCTGCCGAGCGCATCGAGCTGATCGGCCCGCCGGATCGAGGTGCTGGAACGACAACGACCAGGGTGAGCCGCGGTCGTGACGGCCGCAAGAGCAGCGGCGGCGGTGAGCGGGGTCGTGGCCGCAGCGGTGAACGAGATTCACGAGGATCCCGGCGGAAACGCCAGGGAGAACGCCGGAATCGCGATGGTGCCGCTGACTCAAGCGGGGACAAGCCACAGCATCGCAAGCGGCGCGAGGGCGACGGCCGTCGTAGACGTGACAGCGGCAGCAAACGACCGGCGCAAGATGCAAAGGCCGAGAAAAAGCCCGACACGCCCGAACGCCCCCCGCGCCCCAAGGCGCGCAAGCTCCGCCCAGGGCGCAAGCACCGGGATGCGCTTATCGCCTCGCTGCCGGCCGAGCAGCAGGTCGTGGCGGAACAAGTGGTGCGCGGCGGCCTCGCTGCCGTGCGTACCGAGATCACCGAGCAGAACCGCAAGGCGGCTGCCGAAGGTGCGCCCGAAGTGCCGGCCGAGGGTGTGCTGCAGCTCGCCGAATCGCTGATCAGGCCAGTGCAGATCGCGGAGTGGCGCGACCGTGCCGATGCCGCCATCGCCGGCATCGAACGGGTCGACCTGCGCGACCTTCGCTCCGTGCTCGTGGCCGCCGAAGACTTCGCCCGCGACGCAGACGCCCGCGAGCTGACCGAGAAGATCAGGGAAGGGCTCAACGAACGCGTCGAGCGCAGTCAGCGTGAATGGCACGACGAGCTGCGGACCACGCTGACCGAAGGACGCGTCGTGCGAGCGCTGCGCCTCAGCTCCCGCCCGCCCAAGGCGGGAGCACCGCTTCCGCCCGAGATCGCTCAGGAACTGACGTCCCAGGCCAACGCCGCGCTGGGCACGGGAGCTTCCCAGCACCGGATCGCCGTCGTGCTCGAAGCGGTGGCCTACTCCCCGGTACGGCCCTACGTGGTGCTGCCTGCCATTCCAGCCGAGCCGAGCGACGAGCTGCTCGAAGCCGTGCGCAAGGTGGCGTCTCGCCTGCCCGAGGTAGCGACTGCCCTCGGCATCGACCCGACCGAGGCGCGCCCGCGCAACCAGTCACGGCGAGGCCGCTCTCGCAGATCCAAGGCTGGGCCAGCTGATCCATCCGAGGAGAGCAACGACACCGAAGCCTCGGTCGAAGACGCTGTCGGCCAGGACGCTGCCGGAGCACAAGCCGAGAATGCAACGGACGACGCCGAAGCGCCGAACGAACCTGTGGCCGAGGGCGCGGCCGACCCAGCTGACACGTCGAACGACGGCGAAGACGTTGCCGAAGACTCAGCCGACGAAGACATGACGGTCTAGGAATTCACGCATCCCGCCTGACAGCGGGACTGCACCTTCCCTGATCTCGTCGAAGCCCACGAAACGAGCGTCGGCCGCGTCGTCACCGGCGACCGGCGTCGCATCGGCCGGGCACTCCACCGCGTAATCCAGGATCACGAAGTGCAGCTGCTCGCTGATGTGCTCGGTGACACCGACAAGTTCGCCGCACCGCACCGCCAGCCCGGTCTCCTCGGCCAGCTCGCGCTCCACCGCATCGCTGAGTCGTTCCCCGGGCTCGACACGTCCCCCCGGGAACGCCCAGAGTCCTTCCGCCGGCGGGCGGCCACGGCGCACCAGCAGCACGGAGCTGCCGCGCACCGCAACTCCGCCGACACAAACCTCAGGAACCGGCTCACTCACGGCGATGGGGAGCCGGCTCGCTTGGAGACTCGGCGTCAGGCGCCAGCTTGCGGTGCAGCACCAGCAGCCGTGCGGTGAAACCGAACGTCTCGAAGAAGTTCTTCGTGGCACGGTTGCCCGGCAGCGCCAGCGAGTCGACGCCCACGCAGCCCCGCTCGACGCACCACTGCAGTACCTCACCGATCAGCGCCTCCCCGACGCTGACCTCGCGGGCACCGGGAGCGACATACAGGTCGGCGACGCGCCCCAGCATCTCTCCGGTCTGCAAGGGTTCGACGGCGGCAACGGCATAGCCGACCGGCGTGCCATCGATCTCTCCGATCCACACGGCGCTGTCGGGATGCTCGAGAGCCTCGGTGAGGCTCTCCTCGAACGGCCTCGTTCGCACCTCCCGGCGCGACCAGACCCAGCCGCCGCGCGCGTCAACCTGCTCGGCCACGGCGTCGGCAGCCATCCGCGCGAGCACTCCCACATGCTCACCGTCGGCGGGGCGGGCCACTACGTCCATGCCGAGCATTCCATCAGCCGAGACACCCGGACTCGACCGTCAGGCCGGCTCGGCCGATTGCCGTCGAGCCGTGGCTTCCTCGGCACCCAGGCGTCCCAAGACGCCCTCAGACAGATCCACGTGCGTCAGCATCGCAGCCACCGCTCGGTGCCCTGCGGTCTCGGCAATCTGGCGATACATCTCTGCCACAACCCGCCGGTAGTCCTCGTGCCCTTGCGGTTGTGATCGCAGCTCGATCATGTGCATGGCCTCGCGAGCGTTGAACTGCATGCTGTAGCGCACGCGATAGGCCATCGACACGGCGTACGACGCCTCGAGCGTTCCGACGGCCTCGGCAAGCGTGTCGTACAACTCGGCTGACAGCTCCATCACCTCGTCGTAAGCCTCTCCCCCACCGGCCGCATCCACGAGTGCAGGCACGGAGTACCCGTGCTGCGGGCTCAGCGGTTGCCATTCGATGGTGAGCAGGCGGTGACGCTGCAAGTCGCGGAAGCTGCCGTAGTCGGCGAGCACGTCGAAGCGGTAGTCGAGGCGTTCCAGTGCCCGGCCTGGTCGGTGGCGACGGTTCGTCCGTTCGCCGCTGTATCGCTGCACCAGCTCCATGCGCTCGGCCTCGGTCATCTGGGCCACGCGAGCGGCGATCTGCGATTCTCCCAGCGACGTGTACGGGTACAGCATGGCCGCGAGCATCTTGGCCTCGCCGGAGGGATCCCAGTCGGTCAGCTGGACCTCGGGCACCGGTTCAGGTTCGTCCTCGGCAAACAGATCTGCGGCGAACTCCGACATCGCGATCCGGTTGGCCTCGAGGTATTCCGACCACACAACGCCCCGGTCGAGCTGGTCCACACGCCGCAGGAACGAGGGGATGACTTTGCGCAGCTCGGTCAGCATCAACTGGGCGTAGCTGCGGGCCTCGGGCAGCGGGTGTGCCCGCATCCGCAGCAGAAGCGCTTCGTAGGCCTGCCCGCTGCCGAATATGCCGACGTTGGACAGGCTGGCCGCCGGCAACAGTCCCCTGGAGGCGTCGAATGCCTGCGCCCGGATGGCCCGCCGTCGGGCGAGGTCGCTGCCGCCTGCGGCGCTGGTGGCCGCGTCGGGATGCTCAGTCAGCCAACCGGTCATGCGGCGGACCATGTCGCCGTACGCATCGAACATGCGGTCTGCGTCGCCGACGAATCGCGTTCCTGCACGCGAGCCCATCACCTCGGGCGGCCTGTGGTACCGGTAGCGACCCTGGACGCGCTCGTCGTAGGCGAGGTAGCGGGTGGACTGTTCGAGGTACGACATCAGCCGCCCTCGTTCGAGGATCTTGGTGAGCAAATTGGAAGCCTGCTCGCATGCAAGGTGCACGGCTCCGAGCTGTGCCACCGAGTCGTCGCCGTATTCCACGAACACGCGCTGGTACAGCTGCTCGGCGCGGGCGACGCCCACCGTGGCGTCGATGGTCTCATCGCCGGAGATGTCGAGATCGTCCACGAATTCGTCCAGCAGCAGACGACGCAGGCTCTTGTGCGTCCGGGAGTAGCGGGCGAACAGTGCTCCTTTCACCACTTCAGGCAAGTTCACGAGTGCAAAGACCGGCTGGCGCAGGTTCGTGACATAGCGCCGCAGGATGTCCTGCTCGGCAGGCGTGAACGTCTCGGCGGTGTAGTGGATCACCGGATCACCGGCGGGTCGGGTGGGCGGAGACACTGCGCCGATGGTATGGCCCTTGGACCAGCGGCAAGGGGATGTCAGCGGCCGAACAGAGCACTGTCAGCTCAGAACACGATCACTGCGGCGTCCGGTCGGATTGCGAGAGACAGCTCACGGCATCTGCCGACCATCTCGCCGTCGAGCCACAGTCCGAGCGGCCGATCGAACCGATGCTCCCAGCTCTGCACACGCCGCATGGCGATGGCCGGATGCGGCACGTGAGCGCCCGACCTCAGCCGCCGTCGGGCCAGCACCCGTTGGGCTGCGCTGAGCGTGGGTTGATCCAGACCAGTGCTGAACACGTGCAGCCGTCCGTCGTTGGGATGGGCTGCGGGTGCCAGTCGCCACATCCCGAGCGATTCGGCACTCATGGCCGCCACGACGGGGCCGCGCCACCATGAGTTGCGCGCGACCGACCCGACGCAAGCCCAGTGCGTCTCGCCGTCAGCAGTTACCTCGATGACGTCGATCGGAGCTGTTCGAGCGATTGCGGAACGCAAGCGATCCGCACCGCCTGCTGGCCGGCCGACCACCGACCAGAGGTCACCGCCGACCACACCGACCGGGGTCGTTGGAGCGTCACCGGCGCACTGGGAGCTGATCAGCCGGCGCAACTCGGCATTGCTGCTGGCGATCGGCGCACCATCGGGCAACGTCGCAGCAGACCCCCACGGCTGGCTGCGCCGTACGGTCACGTGAGCCTGCGAGTGCGTGTCACCACCGGCGACGACACGAAACCGTCTCCAGCCGCTGCGGTGACGGAACCTCCCACCCGGCTATCGGAGACTCGGGCCGCCGCAGCGACCACACCGCGGTCGAGTGCCGAACAGGCATCCGTTGCTGTGCGCCGCGTGCGCTGCTGGGGGGCCACGCCTGCGATCCGGTCGACGAGATCGATGAGCTGCCGCATCTGCCGGACGAAGTCTCCGCCGGAGGGCATCTGGTCGCCCGCTGCTTCGCCGTGCCACAGGTCGGTGTATGCCGTCCCGCCGGCCCAAGCGTGGGCAACTGCGAAGAACGACGCATCGGGCGGACGCGACGGCACCACGCTGTGCTGTCGCTCAGTCGTGTTGATCTGCGACGCCAATTCGAACATGTGGGCTGCCCGCTCACGGGAGTCGTTGTCGGGATAGCGGGGCGGCGGCGGCGGTTGGCTGCTGCGATGTTCGTAGGTCAGCACCGACACCAAGCCGGCCAGTTGAGCGGGGGCCACGCCGTCGAAAACGCCGTCGCGCAAGCACAGCACGGTCAGCAGATCACACTCATGGAACACAGCCTTCAGGCAGTCGCCGGTTGCGGTCAGCGACCAGCCGTCGGCGCAGCCGAAGATGCTCAGCACCTCATTGGTGGCGTCGAGCTGACGGGACAGCCCTCCCTTGGCGAGCTTGATCCGATCCTTCAGACGGCTCACCCGTGCTCCCACGCGCTCGGCGTGGCGCTCCGCGTCGACGAGAGCCCGGTCCGTCCGGCGGTCGGCCGGTTTGCCTCGCCGGTGCCGACCCGAGCCCGATGACCTCCCGCGTGCCGGTGCATGCGACTGCGAACGGCCACGGCCGCCGCCCATCGACCGCAGCCGAGCGCGGGCCTCGCGCAATGCCCTGCGCTCCTCCTCGAGCTCCGCGGTCCACTGGCCGACCCGGCGATCAGCCCGCCATTGGGCGAACGACCGCTGCAACAGCTCGACTGCCTCGTCGTGCGTGCGACCGGCGATGAGGTTGGCAACCATGTTGTACGTCGGCCGGAATGACGACTCCAGCTCGAAATCACCGCTCGCAACCAGGCGCGCCGTCTCGCCGAACGCCGTCTGCGGATGCCACAGCGTGTACGCGTAACCCGTCTCATCGATGCCGCGACGACCTGCACGACCGGTGAGCTGGGTGTACTCGCCCGGTGTCAGCAACGCGAAGCCCTCTCCCCGGAAGCGGCTGAGCTGCTCGATCACCACCGAGCGGGCAGGCATGTTCACGCCTACCGCCAGCGTTTCCGTTGCGAACACCACCGCCAGCAGTCCGGCGGAGAAGCACTCCTCGATGGCCTCCTTGAAGACCGGTATCAGGCCTGCGTGATGAGCCGCGACACCGGCCGTGAGCTGCTCCAGCCACTCGTCGTAGCGGAGCGCGTCGAGGTCGCTCCCGTCGAGATCTGCCGTGTGCGCCGACGCGATCTGCCGGACGCGACGCTGCTGGGCGGCATCCAGAAACGACGCCCCGTCTGCGATGAGTGCCCCAGCAGCGTCGTCGCAGCCCTGGCGGGAGAACACAAACACGATTGCGGGCAACCGGGCGCTGGCTGCCAGATGCTCAATGATCTCCGAACGGCGCGGCCGAGCCGGTCGCGCACCTGCCCGGCGATGCCGGCGCTGGCCGCCGGACCGGGAACGTGCCTGCTCGACTATCCGTTCGATCTCGGGATTCGGGCGGCCGTCCCGCAGCGTCGGCAGATCCACCAAGTGGCGGCTCTGCCGTTCGTAGAGCAGGAATCGGTCCTCCAGAGGAACCGGCCGCTGCGAGCACACCACTGCGGTGCACCCGCCGGCGGTGGCTTCGACCCATGATGCGAGCTCGTGGGCATTGCTGACTGTGGCCGACAGGCACACCAGTCGCATATGCCGCGGCGTGCTGATGATGACTTCCTCCCAAACCGCGCCCCGGTAGGGATCCTGCAAGTAGTGGACCTCATCCAGCACGGCCATGCCGAACTGGGCGATGTGCGGCGAACCGGCGTACATCATGTTGCGCAGCACTTCGGTGGTCATGACCACCACGTCGGCATCGGGACAGATGACGTTGTCGCCAGTGAGCAGGCCCACCCGTTCGGATCCCAGCCAGGAGCGCAGCTCGCGCAGCTTCTGGTTCGACAACGCCTTGGTCGGCGCGGTGTAGGCCACTCGCTTGCCGGCTTCGAGTGTCGCCGCGATCCCATACTCTGCAACGAGGGTCTTGCCCGACGATGTCGGCGCAGCGACGAGCACCGAGTCGCCCCGATCCAGCGCCGCGAACGCCTCGGCCTGAAAACCGTCTGGCGAGATGCCCCGCGCAATCAGGAGATCCGCGAACAGCGGTGGCACTAGGGGCCCGTTCGAGGTCACGACGTGTGTCCGGACGCAGCGGCACCCTGGTCGCTTTCCTCCGGCGATCGGCGGAATCGGCGCCGCAGCGGGGGTTCACCGCTGCGGCGGCGGAGTATCAGGTAGCCGACCAGGATCGAAAGCTCGTAGAACACATACAGCGGCACCGACAACGCCGCTAGCGTGATCGGGTCGCCGGAGGGCGTGATGATCGCTGCGCCAGCCACGATGCCGACGATGGCGTAGCGGCGGGCTCGATTCAGCTGCCGCGGCTCGACGATGCCGGCGAGCTGGGCGAAGATCAGCACGATCGGGAACTCGAACCCGATGCCGAAGGCCAGCATCATGAACGTCACCAATCCGAGGTAGGCACCGGGTCCGAGAAGCGGGTCGACCGCGTCGCCGCTGACGGCGATCAGGAAGTCCAGGGCTCGTTCGAAGGTGAAGTACGCCAGGACCGCACCAGCCGAGAACAGCACAAACCCCGCAATCACGAACGGGATCGCCCACCGCTTCTCCCGGCGATCGAGCGCCGGTGTGATGAACCTCCACAGGTGCCACAGCAGCACCGGCATGGCCAGCACTACGCCTAGGTACGCCGACACCTTGATGCGAGTGCGGAATCCCTCCAAGGGCGCGGTGATCACCAAGCTGCACGGGCGGTTGATCTCCTGGGCTTCCAGCACATTGCAGTACGGCGGCAGGAAGACCTCGCGGAGCAGCCAGTCATAGACGATCAGCCCCACGACCATGCCGAGCCCGATGGCCACGATGCTCCAGATGAGCCGGTTCCGCAGCTCGGCGACGTGATCCCAGAAACCCATCACCTCCGGCCGGGGCCGGCGGCGCCATCGAAGCCTCACGCAGCGCCGTCTCTGGTCACGCCATCGCCGGCCGGCCCCGCAGCATCAGGCTGCTCGTTGTCGGCCTGGTCACCCTCCGGCTCTGCCTCTGGGTCTTCTGGCGCAGGGGGCCGGGCGGGCGGCGATGCGGGTTCGACTATCGGCGGTGAGATCGTGGCATCCATTTCCTGGCGGACGGTGGTCGAGAAGTCGCGCACCTGTCGGAAGGCGCGGCCGATGCCCCGGATTGCGCCCGGCAGCCGCTTAGGGCCGAGCACGATCAACGCCACGAGCACGATGATCAGCACCTCGTTGGGCTGCAGGCTCACGGCTCGATGGTAGAACCCCAGCCCCGCGCGGCGGTTCTGTGCCGCGCACGCGCGCCCGTGTGCAGCGACTGCTAACGCATCAGAAGGGCAGCGCCCGACGCGTGACCCACCGTACCGCCATGCCGAGCGCCCGCTCGGCAGTGGCCTGGCGCAGCGACGGCACGTCAAGGCTGTCGATTGCAGCGCGCGCTCGCATCACGTCGCCGCGCACAGCCGCTGCGACGTCTGCAATGGACGCCAGGCTCTGGGCCGTCGCCCGCAGCTCCATCGCCAGCCGTCGGATCATGACGATGCTGACCACGGTGAGCACACCGAAGGCAACGATGGGCAACAGCCATATCGCCGGCACAAGTGGCACGATAGAGGTGTGTGCCCTTCGCCGTTGCCGTCACTGCGCACGCCTCCGATCGCGTTCGCGCACCGTGGCGGGCGAGCCCACGGCGCCGACAATGCTCTCGACACATTCGCCCTGGCCCTCGACATGGGCGCAACCGGCCTCGAGACCGATGTCTGGCTGAGCCAAGACGGTCACCCCATGCTGGACCATGACGGCGTCGCTTGGCACCGGGGCGTGCGCCGTGCCTTCAGCTCGTTGCAACGGGAGCGCATCGGTGACGACATTCCCACGCTCGCGGACATGTACCAGACGTGCGGCACCGACTTCGAACTGTCAGTCGATCTCAAGGACCCGACAGCAGCAGACGCGGTGATCTCCGCTGCCCGTGCCGCGGGCGCGGAGGACCGCCTATGGCTGTGCCACGGCGACTGGGATCTGCTGGTCGACCTGCGCGGACGCACTTCTGCCCGCATCGTCGATTCGACGCGGGTGCGGCGCATGAAGGAGGGCCCGGAGCGTCGGGCTGCGGCGATGGCCGATGCCGGCATCGATGCCGTCAACCTTCCCGCAAAGGACTGGACGGGCGGCCTCGCGGCGCTGTTCCACCGATTCGAGCGGCTCTGCTTCGGCTGGGATGTGCAGCACACCCGCTTGACGGCGGCGCTGCGGGACATGGGCCTCGACGGCCTGTACGGCGATCACGTCGACCGCTTGCTTGCCGGCCTCGACTCATCGAAGACACCAAGCGGCTCCGCCCCTGCGGACGACTTGTGCGAGACACAGCCCGCCTGACTGTGCCCGGCGCTGATCACGGCGCCGGAGATCTACAAGCCGCCGAGCCGCGTGGGGGGCCAGAAACGCGCGAATGCTCTGCCGACGATTTCGTTCTCAGGGATCGCGCCGAAGACGCGGCTGTCCTGGCTCGAGCGGCGGTTGTCGCCCATGACGAACACGTATCCGGCAGGCACCAGCACTGGGCCGAAGTCGCGCGTGTACACCTCGGTAGACAAGTAATGCTCATCCACTGGCGATCCGTCGATGATGAGCCGGCCATTCACTGCTTCGACCTGCTGGCCGCCCACGGCGACGACGCGCTTGATGAGCTCCGCTGTCTGCGCCGGCTGCATCGAGGGCGGGGTCCGGAAGACGACCACGTCACCGGGTTCGGGATCCCCGATGCGGTAGCTGAGCTTGGAAACCAGCAGCCGATCCCCGATCTCGAGCACGGGTTCCATCGACTCAGATGGAATGTAGAAGGCGGCGATGAGAAACGTCCGCATCAGCAGCGCGAGCGTCACCGCGGCCAGCAGCACCCAGGTCCACGACAGCAGGCTGCGCGTGCGCCGGCTCATAACCCGCCGAACGCGAGGCGGCCGAGGCGGCGGCAGATCCTCGGGTTCGCGCCCGGCGTCGTCAGGACGGCTCATGCCGCTGCCGCCAACCAGGCCGCTGCGGCACCCAGCCATGAACATGCATACCGGTCATCCGCCAGCGAGCGGCCCATGGTCGTGACGCTGAGGCCACTGCGGGCAAGAGCATCGGCAACCGGGAGCGGCGTCATGCCGACAGCTTGCTGCCCCAAGGCCTCGATCCATACGACATCGCCCGCCGCTTCGTCAGCCGTCGGAGCCGTCGGCGTCGGCACGACCGTCCGGACGGGTGCCAGCGCTGCCATCGCCCGAGTGTGATGGCTCACGCCGCGGTGTCGCGCGCGCTCATCGACCGACGATGCACGTGCAGCCAGCGCTGTCGCCGCCCCGAGTGCGTCCAGCACGGCTGCGTGGCCGACGAGATCCAGGGCTGAAAAACCCAGTGGACTCGCCGTACCGATGTGCCCCAGGCCCGGAGACACCACGATGCGGTCGATGCCCTGTTCCACCAGGGCCGTAACGCCAGAGGCGACAGTCACCGCCTCGATCGGTGCGCCGAATGCCTGTCCGGCGCTGACGGCCGTGACAATCACTCCTCGCTCCAGGCACGCTGCCGCGAGATCGCTCAGCACAAACGGCAGTGCTCCCCCGTCGGTCATGACATAGCCCGGCGCTTCGCCCACGGCAGCGCGAACCGTGGCCGCCAGCGCCAAGGCATGGCTGTGAAGCACGCTGAACACCACCCGCACTCCGCGCAGCGATGGCGGTGATGGCACCGAGGTTCCGGGGTCGCTGATCTCGGCTGGATCGGCCTCGGCACCATCGAACGCGGCGTCCCCCGAGGTTGGCGAGATCGCCGCCGGTGAACCGCCTGCTTCCTCGAATGCTTCGACGGGCAACTGCTCGCCGAGATAACGAGCCTTCATGACCCGGCCCCGCAGCTCTGGTCTGCCTGCGAACGGCAACGTGAGGTTCGTGTGCACGACATGTGCCCCGCCAGTGCCAAGGCCGAGATCCACTGCCGATGTATTCACGAGCAGCTCGTCGCCGACCCTGATCGGGCCGCACAGCTCCGTGAGCGCGTATGCCTCGCTGCCGTCGGACAAGGTCATCCGAGCTAGCCCGGGCCGCACGTCACCCACCTCGGCCGCTCGCAGGCGCGCAAAGCGCGGCATCTGCTGCTTTCAGCCAGCTGAGCGCCGGCGCACACGGACCGCGGTGCGCATCACAGCGACTCGATCAGCTTGTCGACACGCTCGTCGTGGGAACGGAACGGGTCCTTGCACAACACGGTCCGCTGAGCCTGGTCGTTGAGCTTCAGATGCACCCAGTCGACGGTGTAGTCACGGCGCCGAGCCTTGGCCTCGCGCACGAACGCCCCGCGCAGCCGGGCTCTCGTCGTCTGGGGCGCTTCCTCCGTGGCCCGACGCACATCTGCGTCATCCAGCACTCGCTCCACCAGGCCGCGCCGCTGCATCACATAGAAGACGCCTCGCGTCGAGTGGACGTGGTGATACTGGAGGTCCAGCAGTGCAATGTGAGGGTCGTCGAAGCCGACTTCAGCGCGGTCGGCATAACTCGTGAGCAGCTTGTGCTTGATGACCCAGTCCACCTCGCGGTCGAGCTGCAGCGGGTCGTCAGCGATGACCGTCATCACGTGCTCCCACATCTGCAGAGCACGCGACTCCTCCTCGGTGAGATCGTTCGTCTCGGCAAAGCGCAGGGCTCGTTCCAGGTACTCCGACTGGATGTCGAATGCGCTCACTTCACGCCCATTGGCCAAGCGCACCTTGCGTCTGCAGGTGATGTCGTGACTGATCTCGCGAATCGCCCGGATCGGGTTCTCCAGCGTCATGTCCCGCAGCACCACGGCGGGATCCTCAAGCATGCGCAGCATGAGCGCGGCCGCGCCGATCTTGAGGAATGACGTGTATTCGCTCATGTTCGAGTCCCCGACGATGACGTGCAGACGCCGGAAGCGCTCCGCATCGGCGTGCGGCTCGTCGCGGGTGTTGATGATCGGACGGCTGCGGGTGGTCGCGCTCGACACGCTCTCCCAGATGTGCTCCGCCCGCTGGGTAATGCAATACCGTGCGCCCTTGGCCGTGTTGAGCACCTTGCCTGCGCCGGCGTAGATCTGCCGAGTCACCAGGAACGGGATCAGCACCTCGGCGTAATTCGAGAAGTCGTCTGCACGACTGGTCAGGTAGTTCTCGTGGCACCCGTAGCTGTTGCCGGCAGAGTCGGTGTTGTTCTTGAACAGGAAGATCGTGCCGTTGAACGCCTCCTCGGCCAGTCGCTCGGTGGCGCTGGCGACGAGCTGTTCGAGAATCCGCTCGCCTGCACGGTCGTGGCACACCACGTCATAGACGGAATCGCACTCGGGCGTGGCGTACTCGGGATGGCTGCCGACGTCGAGATACAGGCGCGCCCCGTTTGCCAGGAACACATTGCTGGATCGCCCCCACGACACCACCCGACGGAACAGGTAGCGCGCCACCTCATCGGGGCTGAGGCGCCGTTGTCCCCGCAGTGTGCACGTGACGCCGTACTCGTTCTCGACACCCATGATGCGCCGCTGCACGGCGCTCACCGTAGTTCCGATCTAGGAATCTTCCTGATCGGAGTCGTCGTCGCCGAGGGCGGCCGCCACCTCGTCGTCCTCGAGACGCCGGAAGCACCGGCGGCGGTGGGTTGCGTCTTCGAAGTTCGACTCGAGCAAGGCCACCTCGAGATCCGGTGCAGCGATCTCACGCTCGGGCCCGGCGAGCGCTGCGCGAGCCAGCCGGATGGCAGCGTCGGCATCGAGTTCGGGGTCGTAGCCCTCGGCCACTCGCTCGCGCACCGCGTCGGCATCGCCTCCGATGCAGCAGTACGCCTCCTCGTCCATGACGGTTCCGTCGTACTGGATCCGGTAGAGCTGGTTGGCCTCGTCGCCGCTTCCCACCTCCACCACCACGATCTCGACCTCGAGCGGCTTGAGCTCATGGGTGAAGAACTGCCCGAGCATCTGCGCGTACTGGTTGGCGAGACTCCGAGCTTCCACGTCTGAACGCGAATACTGGTATCCCTTCAGCTCAGCGTGGCGGACACCCGCGATGCGCAGCTGGTCGAACTCGATGTAACGGCCCACGCCGCCGAAGGCGATCCGGTCATAAATCTCTGACACCTTGCGCAGCGTTGCGCTGGCGTTCTCCGCCACCAGGGCGATGCCGTCGCCGTATTCCAGCGTCACCAGCGAGCGCCCCCGGGCGATTCCCTTGCGGGCGTAGTCGGCCCGGTCCTGCATGAGCTGCTCGGGACTGACGTACATCCCGGGCATGCTCATGACAGCACCTCGCTGCGGCTGCCTCCGGCGGAACTGGGATCGCCGCTGGCTGAGTCGGAGCGGGCCGCACCCCCGCTGCTGCCGCCCGAGAGTTCGGCTTGCAGCGCAGCGAAGACTTCCCCTGACTCGGTGTCGCTGAGCTGCCGGAAGCCGTCGCTGCCAATGGCTGCGAGCACCGGGTAGATGCCTCGTACTGGATCGGGACCGCCGGTGGCGCTGTCCTCGTCGGCGGCATGCCACAACGCCTGCACACCGAGCGCGAGTGCCTCCGACTCGATCAAATCGTCGCGGAAGCCGAGTTTCAAGACCGTCCCTGCGTGCAGGCTGCCCGAGCCGGCCGTGGCGTAGTCCTGCTCTTCGTAGCGGCCGCCTGTTACGTCGTACTGGAAGAGCCTGCCTCTCCCGTCGGCGGGGTCGAATCCGGCGAAGATGGGCACCACCGGAAGGCCGCGCATCGCCTGGGGCAGGTGTGCCCGCAGCATCTCGGCCAGCTGGTTCGCCTTGCCCTCCAGGCTCAGCGGCTTGCCTTCGATCTTCTCGTAGTACTCGAGCTGCAGCTGGAAGAGGCGGACCATCTGCACGGCCGGGCCTGCGGCACCGGCAATGGCCACCGCCGAATAGGAGTCGGCAGGGAAGACCTTGCGCATGTCTCGGTGACTGATGAGGTTCCCGCTGGTGGCCCGCCGATCACCCGCGACAACCACTCCGTCAGAGCTGCGCACGGCCAGAACAGTGGTGGCGTGAGAACTCTCAAGGGAGCCGAAAGCCCCCTCAGCGGCAGGAACCTGCGCGAACCCGGCAAATGGCTCGCTGCCCGTGCGCCGCAGCAGTTCGAGGAAGCTCGCCCCCGGGTCGTCGCCTGGGGCGAAGAAGGGCATGGGGGTCACTCGCCGCCCTTCTGCACGTAGTTCTTCACGAACTCCTCGGCATTGGTCTCGAGCACATCGTCGATCTCGTCGAGCAGGTCGTCGAGTTCGGCTTTCAGTTCGGTCGCCCCCTCAGACGAGGTGTCCTGCTGTGCGGGACTCTCGGTTTCCCTGGGAGCCGACCGTCGCATCTGCTCGCGTTCTGCCATCTCGGGCCTCCTCCGGTGTCGATTGCTTGGGTCTCGAATGCGTGAGAGTTCCGATTGCCGCCTGCGTTCGAGGCTGAACCTGCGGCTAATTGCCCAGCCGGCGCAGCAGCTCGGCTGCGTCCCGGCACTCGTCCAACAAGCTACCCACGTGCGCGCGGGTTCCTCGCAGCGGCTCGAGCATCGGCACGCGGCGCAGCGGATCGGTTCCGATGTCGAACACCATCGAGTCCCAGTTGGCGGCCACGATCTCGTCCCCGAACTTGTCGAGGCAACGACCCCGGAAATATGCACGCGTCGTCGGCGGTGGCACCGAGACCGCTTCATCCACTTCATCGTCGGTCGTGATCCGTTCAAGACCGACACGCCGGGCCAGCGACTTGGACGGCCGCAGGTCGTGATACTGCAGATCCAGAGCGGCGAGCTTCGGATCATCCCAGTCGAGGTCGTGTCGCTCGGCGAAGGCCTCGTACAAGCGCAGCTTCGCCACCCAGTCCAACTGCGTCGCGAGCCCCATCGGATCCGATTCCAGCATGGCAAGGACAGCTTCCCAGCGGTCCAGGATGTCATTGCCGACGTCGTCGCCGCCGACGGGGTCCAGACCATGGCTCTGCGCATACTTCCGGGCCAGGTCCAGGTATTCCCATTGGATCTCGATGGCTCGCATATGACGGCCGTCTGCCAGTTCGATCAGCCCCGACAGGGCAGTGTCGAAGCTCACCTGGCGCAGCGCCGCAACCGGCACGAGAGGCGTCAGGGGCTCAGGCACGAAGTCATCGTCGATCATCGCCAGCACCAGCGAAGTCGTGCCCAGCTTGAGATACGTCTGGAGCTCGCTCATGTTGGCGTCGCCGATGATGACGTGCAGGCGCCGGTACTTGCGCGTATCGGCGTGCGGCTCGTCGCGGGTGTTGACGATGGGCCGCTTGAGCGTCGTCTCGAGCCCGACTTCCTCCTCGAAGAAGTCGGCGCGCTGGCTGATCTGGAACGGCCGGTCACCGAACGGTGCCGGCGAGCGGTCATCCATCGGGACCTCGACGCCCAGCTTGCCGGCGCCGCAGAAGATCTGGCGGGTCACGAAGAACGGCAGGATGTGCGTCACCACCCGGCCAAAGGGCACATCTCGGTCCAGCAGGTAGTTCTCGTGGCAGCCGTAGCTGTTGCCCTTGCCGTCGCTGTTGTTCTTGTGGATGACCAGCTCTTCGTCGTCCGGCAGGAGGTTGTTGGCAGCCTGCATGGATCGGATCAGGATCTCCTCCGCCGCCCGGTCGTACACCACGCATTGGCGCGCGTCCGAGCACTCCGGAGTCGACAGTTCGGGATGCGCGTGGTCGACGTAATAGCGGGCGCCGTTGGTCAGCACGGCGTTGACCAGGTGCGTTTCGATCTCGGGGGCGAGCGCGTCGAACTCGTTGAAACCCCTCGCATCAGCCCCCGGCTGCTCGTCTTCGAAGTCCCAACTGACGCGCTGGCACAGGAAGCCGTTGACGTAGGCATTGATGATCATCGACGACGCCGCCACGGGATTGGAGTCGCCCGTGCAGCGATGGATGATGCCGAACTCGGTCTCGATGCCAACGACCTTGTGAACCGCCACTGCGCGAGACGCTACCGGCCAATCCTCCTGCTGGCCGGGCCACGGGGACCACCCGGCCCGGCATTGCATGCGAGACATCGGGACGTCTTCGCCCATGACCATGTGGTGGCGAGGCTTCTTGCAGGACTGGACGGGCTAACGGGTCCCTGTCACCGTCAAGCACCGGCTCGACTTCAGAGGCAACCGGCGCGTCAACTCGGTGCTGCACATCGCGTCGGTCACCCAAGCCCGCCGGCAGCCCGACGCCGCCGCCTACCTCGCCAAGAAGACGTCCGAGGGCAAAACCCGGCGCGAAGCCCGCCGAGCCCACAAACGCCACCTCGCCAACCGCGTCATCCGACGAATGTGGCGAGACGAAAACACCCGAAACTCAACATCCAAAACCGCTGCCTGAGAAAACACTTGACAAGGGAGCGTCCGACAGTCCCAACCGTCAACAACCTCCATGGGCACTACAACTAGCTGTGGCTGGTGCCGCGACTATTGCCATCATCAGCGATGCCTTATTGGAGCGGTACGACCGCCTCGGGGTTATCCTCCAAGAAATCACGCACTATGTTGCGATAAAAGTCTCGCTGCATATCGAGCAAACGACCGCGCTCAGATTCTGACAATGTCGGGTACTCGGCTGCGTATTTGGCGCACTCGTGGTTCAGATCGAAGTACTCATCCTCCGTCAACTGATAATCCACTAACGCCGCGTTGAAATATTCGAGCGAATTGTCGTGGAGCCGAAGACCCTGGTATCCCGCCGAAGAAACGCATTCGTCCAGCGAATCGTTGTACGCAAGCTCAAGTGCTCCACCTGGCTTCAACTCCTCTGGCAGTGCGTCGCGAGCACCAATCATTCTCCCTCTAATGAGCTGCTCGAATACATACCGCTCGCGTTCTTGTTCGCTCGCCTCATTCTGGAACCACTCATACTCAATATCACGCGCCTTCTTGGCTTCGTCAAAGGTCCTGTAGCGGGTATAGGTGTTCCGTGACTCGATGTACTCTTCCACGATCTCCTCAACGCCGACCTCGACATCAGTGTACGAAACCGAACAGGACATCGCAGTCGCCAGCACCACGGCGACGGTCGCCAGCAGCAGCGCTCGAGAGTGCCTAGCAACTGAGCCACTTTCAGCTCGGCTCGTGGCTTGACTTTTATTATATTTCATGTGTTGCCATCTATAGCACATCGGGTCAGCCTTGATTCTCGTACTTCGAATAGCCTACTGGGACCAGATCTAGACCAAGCCTAATCAGCGAGGCTATGCCCACGCAGTCTTCCAATCCTTGGTTACTCAAGGTCCATGTGTATCGAGCCGAAAACTCGATTTGGGTCTTCTGATTTGCGTGGCACAGGACGAGTATATCCTCCTCGATCCGTTTGTTGGTTTCATCGATGAATTGACGGTTCCAGATACCCGTCTCAGTATCGTGATCGAAGTGGACCTTGATGCGATATGGGCTCTTCCAGTTGAAGTCATGTCTCATACATGCATAGACAATCGGCACTTCCATGCCATAGAAGTCTGTATAATCGACGAGATACTCCTCATTTACTAGGTCTCGAACGATGTAGAGATGGTAATTGTGCGCTAGATCTACGATACGAGCTTCGACCCAGCCAATAAGTTCCGCGGGAATGCTGCAGCGGTCAACGCCAAACTGCAACCACGGATACAGAGGGCTTTCGGGGTCGAACAGATCGTCATCGTTAGTAGGGTTGACTGGGGACGCTCCATAGCGCAACGTGCCCCGCGCATCGAGGAATTCCTCCAACGTTGCGCCGTCACCACTACGCCGCACATTTCCTAACTGGAATACATCCTCTAGATGTTGGCTCATCGACGGTGTCAGGATAGCGAGTGTGAATTTGTGCGCGAGCTCAGGAAACATCTGGACCGTCGGTGCCTTCGCATATCGAGGGACCAGTTCCACGACATAGTCGCCAGCCATCACATCAGCAACTAGCCGCTTCCGGCGACTCGTCGGCTCTGCAGACGCCCTCAATGGAACCGGAGAAGCAGCTTGGCCGTCACCGTCTATCGACCAAAGGATGACGTCAATGTTCGGAAGCGACTTGTACCAGTGAACCGGTGCGAAAGGATCGATCGGAGGCTCGTCGACGCGGACGTACAAATCGAACTCGATCTCATAGGTTGAGCGCGATGTCACATCGGAGGACACGCTGAACCTGTAGTACTCAGCCAAGCGCCCTGCCTTGGATGCGGAATCGCACTGGTTCTGGTAGATGTGTGCGACGACCGTCTCTCCCCAGCGCCTCCCGAAGCCACGACCGTTCGGGAGAGAGGCGAAGCAGCTTTCGTCAAGTGTGGGTGTGAGGGGCTGGCAGGTGCCGTCTTGAAGCGGCCGGTATCCGGGCGCGCAGGTGGCGTTGACAACAATTTGCTGGGTGCTGGTGTGCCCGGACGCGGTGAACGCAAGCGTGATGGCGGTGGTGCGGGCTTTGTCAGGTTTGAGGTCGACTGCTGCTGAGCCATGCAGGGCAGTGACGCTCGCGGTGAGCCCGACGGGGTTGATGCTCTGCACCGTGACAGTGGCGTCGTAGGGCAGATAGTCGAAGCGGTGCTTCGCGGTCTGTCCTACGGTCGCGGTGACCGTGTCCGGCAACTCGTCTGATTGAACGGCGAAGTCGGCTTCGGCGCGCAGCCGGTAGCCGCCAGCGGCGTCGGGAAGCGCGGTGGTGACTTCGATGGTGTAGTCGCCTGCGGTAAGGATTACGTCATCGAGTTTGGTGGCGTCGCCGCGCAGGTTGTTGTGGCTGTGGAGCGCCGTCCCGCCTGAGCCGTGACCCTTGAGCAGCAGCAAGTAGGTGTCCAGGGCACCCTGGCCAGTGCCGGTGGGCTCAAGATCGATTGTCGCCCATCCTGCGGTGGCCATGGTGAATGTGTAGCGGTGCGCGTAAAAGGTCGCCGACGCCGGCGTCCGCTTGGCCGAGGTGCAGCTGGCGGCGCTGAGGGTGCCGGTGCGGCTGGTGCTGCCGTGCCACAGGGTGCCCAGAGCGGTGCTGCACGCTGCTTCGTCGCGCGCTGAGAACGTCGCTGTCGCCGTCGAGGCGGCATAGCCGTCGTTGGAGCATTTCACTTCGACGTCGAGGGCGCCCGTCGCGGTGGTCGTGACTGACACGGTGCGGGACGTGCCGGTTCCCGCTGCCGCCGCGTGCTGTCCGGTGATGCCCGCGGTATGGCGGGCGGTGCATTGGGCAGTACGTCCACGTCGAGCTCCCCCGTCGCCGTCGTGGTGACGCTGACGGTGCGGTTCGTGCCCGTCCCTCCAGGAAACCGAATGCTCTGAATCCAGCTAGTACGCTCTGACACTGATGCAGGTTGATGCATCCGGAACCATTCGCGTCGGCCCTGTTCACGCTGTGGCGCTGGCCAGCGTGGGGCGGCGCATTGTGGCGCGATTGATCGACGGCGTTCTTGTCTGTGCCGCCGCTGCTTTGGTCACGATCTCGGTCTTGGGGTTCTTGCACCTCGCCTGGTTCGGGATTGTTTGGATAGCGCTGACGCTTGCTTACGATTTTGTGTCCGTAGCGGGGTGCGGTAGACAGTTCGGAAAATGGATCATGAGAATCTGCGTGGTCGACTCCGTGACAGGACGCAAGCCAAGATTTCCCGACGCATTCGTGCGCGCGATCGCACTGATGCTGATGTTAGTCGTTGCACAGATAGCGATACTTGTCCCAGTAGCGGCAGAGCTGTTCGATTTGTCGGTATTTGCTTTCGCTTCCATACCTTTGGCGGTTGTTTCAGTAGCGACTCTCGCCACAATATACCGGAGTCGATTCCGGCAGGGTTGTCACGATAAGTCCGCCCGCACGCTGGTAGTCTTAGACTCATCTTCTGACCAAGACTAGAGTCGGATCTGCGTCAGTTGATCTCTAAGCTTGAAGGCTTGCTCGCCGACGTCAACCTAAGCCATTCATACGCCAACTCGACATAGTACTTGTCGTATATTTCGTCAAATCGATGCTGCATCCAGTTCTCACCGAATCGCTCTCTCAATACAGAATTGAAAGTCTCCGGCGGACGTAGAACCACTGTAAGTAAGCTTGAAACATATTTCTGATGAGTCGGCTCTCGATATACGAAACTGTTGGCCGTCCATCTGTCTAATTTGCTGAGCAACTCTGCATGGTCCGTGTCGAAACTGGCACCGTCGAACTCGCCCGAGCGAGTTATCTCCGGAATCGCCTCAACCACGGTGTATCGTACTATTTCTTTCAGCGAACCCACGAAGTCACTGACATCCAATGTCTCCGTCTCCGCACGAGTTCTGTTATCGCTGTGGAACGAAGTAACTGAACTGATGCTGATGCCTACATGCTGCTCTAACTCATCCCGCAGTGACTGGGTCCACAATGTGTCGACAGAATCTGAGAGTGATGTGTTTCCAGTGCAAGCCCCCAACAGGCTACCGATCAGAATGCACCGCAACATGCACATAAGGCACCCACGACAGCTACCGGACGCTGTGTGTGACTCAACCTGATGTACCACCATCTGCCCACCAGACCCTCTGCTTTGTCTTGCACTCATTCAACGCGCTCCGGCGCGCCGATGTCTGAATTGATTGGCGCTACTGAGTACAAAACTGCCTTCCCGACCACGAGCCGATAGGTTGCTGCGTCGAGGTAGCAAGAGAATCGTGCAACGACCCAGTCAGAGCCGTGCAGGATCCGTTCGCAAAGCTCGCGTATGTCGAGTTCAATTCTCTCGTCCGCTTGCTCCTTCGTATCTTCAGTCCAACTCTCGATTCTCGGGTTTACGTGATGCTGAATGCGTGTGAGGTTTCGCCAGTTGAAATCGTGGCGCCAACAAGCGTGATAGATCGGCACCTTCCTGCGTGGCAGTCCTACGTCAATCCACGCCAGCCCCAGTGTGTTGTACGTCGCTTCATCCGGCGACGAGGAGCATTGGTCCGAGGTCCAGGTGAGATACGGGTAGTCGGCATGGTCTTGAGCGCGAGTTCTCACGAATTCAGCCAGAGTCAACTGGCTTGAGACGCTGCCTATATGTCCGAGACGCTGAGTCTCGTCGTATTGTCGCCGGCCTGTGGGGATGATCGCGGTGACGCTGTAGCGGTCGTTCGGCCGCGAAACCCGTTGCGACGGCGCCAACTCGACTATGTACTGGCCGGGGCCGAGAGTCGTCTCGGCGAAGAGCCCGTCCGGTCCGTGTGTCGTCGCATGTGCCTTGAACGACAGCGAACTCGGGTTCTTCTTCCAGATGGTGAGCGAAGGCTGCCCGCCGTCGAAGTGAACAGCAGTCGGGGCGTTGCGAGGCTCCGCTGAGTCGACGGCCACTCGCACCGGCAAGCGTCCGGGCCGGTCCGGCACCGTGAAGCTGAAGTACGAGGCGGCACCGAGCTCGGACAGCGAACGGCACGCTGCGGGAGCCTTGGTGCTGTAAGCCGAGTAGCGCTCGACGACGGAGTTGGCGCCCCAGTAACCGTCGGTGTTGAGCGGCGTCACCGCGCACCCGGACGGCAACGTGCTGGCGAGGGGGGTGCAGGTGCGGCTGGTGGTGGTGACGTGCCTCGGCGGGCAGAGGATCTTGACCATCGTGGAGACCGTGCTGGTGTGCCCAGAAGCAGTGTAGGCGACAGTGACGGTGTAGTCGCCGGCATGGGTAGAGGTCGCAGTGAGAGCCGCGTTGCCTCGGTCGGAGGTGACGGCGGCGGTGAGCCCAGTGGGGGTGACCGACTGCACCGTCGCGGTAGCGCCTGTTGGGAGGTAGGCCCATGTGCGGGCGATGGACTGGCCGACGCGAGCGTCTACGCGGGAAGGTTGCTCGGGAGCCCGAACGTCGAAGTCGGCGTCGATGCTCAGCCGATATGGGCCGGTGTCGATTGCGCTGGCGGTGGTGGCCTCGATGGTGTACTTACCAGGTGCCAGAAACAGGCTGGTGAGCTGCGCGTTGTCGCTGACGCCGCTGTTGTCGTCGCGTGCGCGTTCCACACCGCCCGAGCCGTGCCCATACAGCACCACCAGATATGGATCGATCGCGCTGAGCAGGCTGCCAGTGGCATCGAGATCGACACTCACCCAGCCCGCGGTGGCCATCGTGAACGTGTAGCGGTGCGCGTAATACGTGAGGTCGGCATTCTCGGCGTCACGACGGAACGACGTGCATCTCAGGCGAGGGGTGCCCTGTGCGAGTGTGCCGGACTCAACCCGCGTCCCATGACCAAGAGTGCCCAACTCGGTCGCACATGCCGCATCATCGTCGGCCCGGAACCGCGCTGTCGCAGTGCTCGTCGCGTGCCCCGCATTGGAGCACTCGACCTCGACATCAAGCCACCCTGTCGCTGTCGTTGTGACGCTGACGGTGCGGTTCGTGCCCGTCCCCCCAGGAACAGGATCGCCCGCGGCGGTGAAGCCTCCGACTCGACGCGCAGTGCACCTCGCTGTAGCTGGCGCGACATCGAAGGTGCCCGACATCGCGCCCGGCCCATTACGCGTCCCGGCGGTGTAGTTCGTGATCACCACAGGCGGATCGCAGTCCACGGCGATCTTGGTGGTGTGCTGAGCCACCCCGCCGATGCTGACCGTGAGGGTGATGTCGCCGTCAGCGGTGCAGCGCACCGTGGCGGTGCCGGCCTGGGTGAACACCACGGCGCCTCCCACCACTGACACGTCCAGATCCCCCAATGCGGGGATCGCCCTCACGCCGATCGCGGCGGCCCAGCCGAGGGTCATCTGGCTGGAGGGGCCCGTCGCTTCGGCCCCGAGAATCATCTCGTCGCCGCGGGTCATCGTGCAGGTGTATTTCTTGTCCACGCCCGCATCCAGCGGGTCGGTGAACCTAACGCACGACCCCTCGGCATCGGCATCCACGGTCACGTCGCTGACCGGCTTCAGTGCTCTGAGGGTGGAGGTGGCGGTGGCGGTGCGGTAGCCGGTGTGGGTGCAGGTGACGGTCACTGTGGTAGTGCTGTTCCGTGTCAGGGTTCTTGGGACAGGGTTTTGTTTGTCCTTGATCTGAAGGA
>VYDH01000012.1 GCA_009843525.1 Acidimicrobiales bacterium
AATGATGGCGCAACCGCCACAAAATCGCGACCAACTAACAACTCAGGACACTAGAGCGAGGCTACGACGATCGGGCGGGGCAATACCCTGCCAGCCTGAGAACGCCCCGCTCGGGCGGAGGGAGAAACCATGAACGACGACAGCAGCGCCGGAGCCGAGGTCAGCCTGCCGCCCCAGTGGTCATCAGATCTCAGTGGGCAGACGGCATTCGTGACCGGCACGACGTCTGGTCTGGGTCGCCGATTTGCCGCGGTGCTGGCTGCGTGCGGCGCCAGCGTGGCCATCTGCGGCCGGCGCGTCGAGCGGCTCAACTCGCTCGCGGCCGAGCTGGAGGCCGACGGGGCCACGGTGCTGCCCATTCCGCTCGATGTGACCGACACCGAGGCGCTGTTCGAGGCTGTGGCCACCGCCGAAGATCAGCTCGGCACCGTGCAGATCCTGGTGAACAACGCCGGCAAGCCCGACGCCCGGCTGGCACTCAAGATGGATCCGGCGTTCGTGGACGAGATGATCGCCACCAATCTCACGTCGCTGTTCCACCTGTCCTGCGAGGTCGCACGGCGGCTGATCGCTGCCGAGCTGCCGGGCCGGATCGTCAACATCTCCTCGGGGGCCGCATTCAGGGCACCGCTCGGGACCTCGATGTACGCGATCACCAAGAGCGCGGTGGTGCGAATGACCGAAGTGCTGGCCCAAGAGTTCGCCCGCTACCACATCAACGTCAACACCATCGCCCCAGGCGCGTTCGACAGCGAGATGATGGATGGGATGCTCGAGCGCATGGGCGACTTCACCCAGATGTTCCCCCGTCGGCGCCTCGGCAAGCCCTCGCAGCTCGACTCGACGCTGCTGTACCTCGTGTCACCGCTGTCTGATTTCGTCTCCGGCACCTGCATCACGGTCGACGACGCACAAGGCGCCGACTAAGCCGATGCGCACGAGCGTCGGCATTGCCGATCTCGACGAGGCGGCGCAGCACTGGCGCGAACACGGCTGGGTGCTCGTGGACGGCCTCGTGCCGACCGCCGACATCGATCATGCCGTCGAAGAGCTCTGGGACCTGTACCCGCGGCCCGAAGAGTTCCACTCGGGCGATCCTGCACTTCGGGAACGCTTCATCGGACGCAGCTACGACCAGGGCCACAAGTTCCCCGAAACTAAGCCCGAGGGGGCGGCGTTCCGCCCTGAGCAGTTCCTGGGCCACATCCTGTTCCCGTACACCTCGCACCGGCTGAATCGGCTGCAGGTACACGCCGACGTGGTGCGGTTCGCCCGCACGGCCATGGGCATCGACGACATCCGCATCTACCAGGCCCGTATCTGGGGCAAGTACACCGGGGTCGCCAACTACGAGCAGCCGTTCCATCAGGACCGCAACCACAACGTGGTGCCCGACCGTCTCGAAGCCGGCTGGTGGAATCTGGAAGGCTTCCTGTACCTGAGCGACGTGGACGGCGGCGTGGCGCCCACCGAGCTCGCGGGAAGCCCTGCCGATCGCGTTCGGCCCTACGACGGACCGCCCGACGGCGACCGGATTTCTGCCGCAGGCGTGCGCGGTTCGTTCCTGGCATATCGGCCAGACGTGTGGCACCGCGGCGTCGACCTCACCCGGCCCGGCGGCAGCCGATTCCTGATGAGCGCCTCGTTCAAGCCAGGCGGTGCCGACTGGATCGGCTACGACAACGTGCAGCCGGTCTCCAATGGGCCCCTGTGGTCCAAGTTCGCCGCCAGCTGCACACCCGATGAGCTGTCGCTCTTCGGCGCCCCGCTGCCGGGCCACCCGTATTGGACCTCCGAACTGGTCGACGCTCTCGAAGACCGCTACCGCGGCATCGACGCAACCCCTTGGCGCGACGCGCTGAGCTGACAGCTCAGCAGGATTTGGCTTGGCAGGAAGGCGGGCACGGTCGCGAAGTAGCGTCGGCGGCCATGAGCTTTTTCGGACCTGATCACTTCGAGACCATCACCGACGGCCTGATCTTCCCCGAGGGCCCGGTGGTGCTGCCCGACGGTTCGGTGGCCGTTGTCGAGATCGGGCGGGGCACCATCACCCGCGTCGATGTCTCCGACGGCCGCAAGGACATCCTGGCCACGCCAGGCGGCGGACCCAACGGCGCCGCGCTGGGGCCCGACGGGGCGCTGTACGTGTGCAACAACGGCGGCTTCGAGTGGATCACCGTGAGGGGTCGCACCGTGCCCGGCGAGGTGGCATCCGACTACACCACCGGCCGCATCGAGCGCATCGATCTTGAGACCGGCGAGGTGGACATCTTGTACGCCGATGTGAACGGCGTGTCGCTCAAGGGGCCGAACGACATCATGTTCGACTCCACCGGTGGCTTCTGGTTCACCGACCACGGCAAGACACGTACTCGCGACCGGGACCGCGGCGGGCTCTACTACGCCAAGGCCGACGGCAGCCACATCGAGGAGATCGCATTCCCGATGGACGGCCCGAATGGCGTGGGCATCTCTCCCGAGGAAGACCGGGTCTACGTGGCCGAGACGTTCCAAGGCGCCATGTTCGCCTTCGACCTCGAAGCGCCCGGCAAGGTGGCCGCCGGGGTGCCGGCCCGGGGCTGGTTCCTGGCCCGTCCGGCCGGTCGCAAGTACTTCGACTCGCTGGCGATGGACGCCGAGGGCAACGTGAGCGTGGCCACCATTCTCACCGGCGGCATCAGCACGTTCACCCGCGACGGCGAAGAGCTGGAGTTCGCTCCCACTGACGACTCGGCCACCACCAACATCTGCTTCGGCGGCGACGACATGCGCACGGCCTACGTCACGCTGTCGGGAACCGGCCGCCTCGCCGTCGGCGACTGGCCTCGCCCCGGCCTGAGGCTGCCCTTCTAGCGCCGAGCCTGTCCCTGGCTGAATGCGGTTCATCCAAGCAGGACATCCCCGCTGATCGTCCCGAATTGGCCGTTCAGTACCATCGAATTGACAGCCTTCGCAGCAGCCCTCGAAGGGACTCATGCCCGTCAATAAGCAGAGCGGCAAACGACAGGGTGGCTACCCCACCATCAAGGACATCTCGGAGCACGCCGGTGTCTCGAAATCGCTGGTGTCACGCGCCCTGCGCGGCGAGGGTCACGTTCGCGACAGCACACGCCAGCGCATTCTGGAGTCGGCCGCTGAACTGGGCTACCGGGCGCACGCCGGCGCCCGGTCGCTCGCGGGCTTGAGCAGCGGAACCATCGGGTTTGTCATCACCGGGCTCTTCGATGCGTTCTGGGGCGAGGTCATGTTCGCCGTGGACCAAGAAGTCAGCCGGCGCGGCATGCGAACGCTGTACCTGTCGAGCCCGCCCGACGTGCGCGGCGAGCGCGACGTGATCGAACGGATGCTCGAGTACCGGGTGGACGGCCTCGCATTGGGTCTGCTCGGTCAGCGTGATGCGGCGGAACTCGAGGAATACGCGGATGTCCTGCCGGTCTTGGCGCTGATGTACGACCTTCGATCCGATCGATTCGACACGCTCGTCACCGATGATGAAGCGGCCATGGCGTCGGTGGTCCGTCACCTGGCCGAGCTGGGTCACAGCGACATCGCGCTCATCGGCGATGCCGAGATGCCGAACGTGGCTGCGCGCACGCGCGGCTACACGACTGAGATGGAGCGGCGGGGATGCTCCCAGCACGTCTCGTTCGAGCCGGCCGGCTTCCTGCAATCGGACGGATACGACGCCGCGGACAAGCTGTTGCGCCGTTCGAGGCGGCCGACGGCCATCGCCTGCGTCAACGATGCTCAGGCGCGAGGCGCCGTACTCGCTGCGGTCGACGCCGGCCTGGACGTGCCTGGCGACATCAGCATCACGGGCTTCGATGACTCGCTGTATGCCGTCGCAGGCGTGCCCCGATTGACCACCGTGAGGCTGCCCCGATCCGATATCGGGCAGACAGCGGTCAGCATGCTCGCCGACCGCATGAACGGGCGCGACACCGCGCTCGTGTCGGTGCTGCACGCCGAGTTAGTGGTGCGAGACTCGACCGGTCCGGTTCGCTAGGGGCTTCGCAAAGCGACCGAGCTGCATCGCCTTTGGCCGCTCACGAAGAGGTCTCCGCCACGCTGACCGGACGTCCCTCGCGGGCGGAACGGGTGGCCGCCAGCGCGATAGCCAAGCATGCCCGGCCGTCTTCCAGCGTCACGGGCGGCTGCCCGCCCGCCAGCACCTCGACGAAGGCGGCCCACTCCGCACGGTACGACTGAGCATACCGCTCAGTGAAGAACCACGGCATCGGCGCAGAGGCTGTTCCTGCTGGGCCGGAACGAACGGCGGCGTGGACGGTCGGGTTCTGCGATGCCATCGCACCGGCGCTGCCGAAGGCCTCAACCCGCTGGTCGTAGCCGTAGACCGCCTGCCGGCTGTTGTCGATGGTCGTGATGGTTCCGTCGGCGTGAGTCAGCAGCGCCGCAGCAGTGTCCCAATCGCCCAGTTCGCCGATCGCGGGATCGATGCGCACCGCGCCGGCGGCGTACACCTCCGCGACCTCAGCGCCGGTCACGAAGCGCGCCATATCGAAGTCGTGAATCATCATGTCGGCGAAGATGCCGCCCGAGCCGGCGACGTAGTCCTGAGGCGGGGGCGCCGGATCACGGCTCGTGATACGCACGATGTGGAGCTCGCCGAGTTCGCCGTCGCGGGCAGCCGTGGCAACGGCGCGGTGCGACGGGTCGAAACGTCGGTTGAAGCCCAATTGCACCGCCGTGCCTGCGGCGACGACGGCCGAGACGGCGCGTTCGGCCTCGGCCAGATCCAGCGAGATGGGCTTCTCGCAGAAGGCAGGCAGCCCGGCTTCCGCCGCGGCTACCACCAGGTCGACATGCGATTCCGTGGGCGAGCAGATGGCCACGGCATCGACATCGGATCGGGCCATGAGCGCTGACGGGTCGTCGGCCACAGGCACGTCCAGCTCCGCTGCGAGCGACGCCGATGCCGTCGGAACGGCGTCGCACACGGCAGCCAGGCGTAGGCCCTCGATGCCGGCCAGATGGCGCGCATGCAGCTGGCCGATACGGCCGCAGCCGATGAGCCCGATGCCCGCGGTCACAGGCCTCGCCGTTGAGCAGCCATTGCCTCGGCCATCTCTGCGGCAGCCGTGGCGATCTCGGGCCGGTCACTGGTTTCGGGCACGCCCACTTGCCATGCCGCGCCGCCCTCGGTCCAGGATGTGGGGTGCGTGGCCAGCACGATCACACAGGTGCGCTCGGAAGCGCTCGCCCGCTCTAGGGCTGCCTCCAGCTCTGCGGTGGTGGCGACGGTTTCCGACGCGCAGCCCATGGACGCAGCGTGCGCAGCGAAGTCGACATGGAGGGGTGCTGCACCTGATCGATCGACCGTCCCCGATGGGGTCTGGGTCATGGTGTCGACGAGGAAGTTGTTGAATGACTCGCCGCCTTGAGCTCGCTGCAGCCGATTGATGACCGCAAAGCCGCCGTTGTCGCAGACCACCACCGTGATCGGGTGACCGCTCAGCAGCGAGCTGTACAGGTCGGAGTTCATCATCAGGTACGAGCCGTCGCCGATGAGAGCGATGACGTCTCGCTCGGGCAGCGCCTGCTTCGCACCCCACGCACCGGAGATCTCGTATCCCATTGTCGAGTAGCCGTACTCGCAGTCGAAGGAATGCTCGACGTCGCTGCGCCAGCCGTTCACGGTCTCGCCCGGCAGGCCGCCGGCCGCAGTGACCACGTAGGTCCGCTCATCGGCCGCTCGCGATACCGCTCCCACCACCTGGGCATAGGTCGGCAACGTTGTCCGCGATCCGCCGGCTTCCGGTGCGGCGAGCTTGTCGATGTAGGCGTGGTACTGGGCTGTCTCGGTCTCAGCACGCGCCGTCCAGTCGGCGGGCGCCCGGTAGTCGCCGACGGCCGAGTCCAGCTCAACGAGTCCCTCGCGAGCGTCGGCGACCAGCGGCAGGCTGCCGTGCTTGGTCGCGTCGAACCTCGCTGTATTGAGCCCGACAAACGTCGTGGCGTGGTCGAACACGGTCCACGAGCCGGTTGCGAAGTCGCCCAGCCGAGTGCCGACCGCCACGATCACGTCAGCGGCACCGGCCATCGCGTTCGCAGAGACACAGCCCGTCACGCCGATCGGGCCGCAGGCGAGCGCGTGGCTGGACGGGAAGCTGGTGCGGCCGGCCACGGTCTCGACGACCGGGATGCCATGGCGCTCGGCAAAACTGCGCAGCTCGGCCTCGGCCATCGACCAGCGCACGCCACCGCCGCTGATGAGCAGCGGGCGCTTCGCAGCCGCCAGCGCAGCCGCCGCGGCTGCCAGCTCGCGACGGTCGGGGCGCGGGCGTCTCATCCGATGCACCACCGGCTCGAAGAAGCCGTGCGGGAAGGAATACGTCTGTGCCTGGACGTCCTGTGGCAGCCCGATGAAGGCCGGACCGCAGTCAGCAGGATCCAGCATCGTCGCCACCGCGTTCGGCAGGCTGGACAGGACCTGTTCGGGTGTCGTGAGCCGGTCCCAGAAGCGGACCACGGATCGGAACGCGTCATTGACCGTCGTCGACGGATCGCCGAAGTGCTCCACCTGCTGCAGCACCGGGTCGGGCAGTCGATGGCTGAAGGTATCCCCCGACAACAGCAGAAGCGGCATGCGATTGGCATGCGCAACTGCAGCGGCAGTGACCATGTTGGTGGCGCCGGGACCGATCGAGCTGGTGGCCGCCATGATCCGGCGGCGGCGCATGGCCCGTGCATAGCCGACACCCGCCAGCGCCATACCCTGCTCGTTCTGCCCGCGCCACGTGGGCAGCTCGTGGCGAGCCCGGCGCAGCTCGGGTCCCAGGCACGTCACATTGCCATGGCCGAAGATCGCATACACGCCCCCGAACAGCGGCACTGACTCGCCGTCGGAGACTGCTGCCAACTGGGCGGCGGCGTCACGGTCGAGATCGTCCAGTGCGATGCGCTGCGCTGCGAGACAACGGACAACGGCGCCGGCGGTCGTCAGCTTGATGTCTGCCATCGCGGGACTCCCTGAGTGTGAGTTGACGGTGCTGGGTTCGGAACTCGATTCGGGCGCGCGTTTCAGCCGCTAGCGGGACCGGCGGGACAGCTGGGCGTCAACTCGTCGACGTTGGCGCTGGTGAGCGAAATCACATCCTCCCAGGCGCCGCTCACCCAGCTGCGCAACAGCGCGGCCTGGACGCTGACATAAGCCACGGCCTCGGCGAAACCTGCGGAATGGGGGCGTTCGTCGCTGACGGCGGAGAGGTACTCGTGATCCTCGAGGGCAACAAGATCCTCGAACCCGATCGCGTTGGCATCTCCCGGGACGAAGGCGCTATGTCCGGGATGCCGCTCGCCTGCCCGGACTGTCGTGTAGCCGCGTTCAGATGTGCTCCCGGCCTTCGGGGCTATATACAGCTGGAGCTCGTTCATCGTCTCCAGGTTCCAGCTCGCCGCACCTTCGGTGCCGTAGATGTCGAACGCCATCTGGCTCTCGGGCCCCGCCATCGTGCGACTGACCTCGAACGTGCCCCGCGAGCCGTTGGCGAAAACGGCAAGAGCTCCGAAGTAGTCCTCATTGGTGACCGGGCCGGTCGGATCGCCCGGTCGCCCGCGGGCATAGTGGCTTGCGCCCGCCGCGGCGATCGGCCGCTCCGCGATGAATGTGGCGCCGCTTCCGATCACCTTGGTGATCGGCCCATTCAGCATCATGGCCAAGTCGATGGCGTGGCTCAGGATGTCGCTGCTGACACCGTGACCTGCTTGATCCAATTCGAAACGCCACGACAGCAGACCCAGCGGATCGGCGCCGAACATGGAGAAGAAGCGACCCCGGTAGTTGGTGACCGACCCGAGCGCGCCGCTGTCGATGAGGGACTTGGCGTGCTGCACCAGCGGCGCGTAGCGGTAGTTGTAACCGACACCGGTGATGCTGCCGGCCGTCTTGGCAGCCTCCAAGCAGCGCACCGTCTGCGCTGGCGTGCCGCCGACGGGTTTCTCACAGAAGACGTGCTTGCCTGCAGCGGCCGCTGCCGTGACGATCTGTTCATGCAGCATGTTTGGCGCAGTGACGTAAACGACATCCACATCGGCACGATCCACGGCTGTACGCCAGTCGTCGGTTGTGTCGCCGAAGCCGAAGCCCTCGCGGGCCATCGTGCGCCGCTCCTCCACCGTGTCGGCACATACGACGAGTTCAGGCGTGTAGCTGCGCTCATCGAACAGGCTCGGAATGCGCATGACCGAGCGTGCATGCGCCTGGCCCATCCAGCCGAAGCCCACTACAGCTATGCCCAAGCGCCGTCTCATCGACAGGCTCAGTGCGTCGCCAGCTCGTGCTGCAGCGCTTCGAGCTCCGCTCCGCCGGCCATCATCTGGGTGAGCTCGGCCTGCGAGATGTCTTCCTTGGCGAAGTTGCCCATGGAATGACCGCGATTGAGGATCACGAAGCGATCGCCGACCGGGTAGGCGTGGTTGGGATTGTGCGTGATGAATATGACTGCGAGCCCGCGATCTCGCGCTTCCACGATGCGGCGCAGGACGACTCCGGACTGCTTCACGCCGAGCGCTGAGGTGGGCTCGTCGAGGATCAGCACACGGGCGCCGAAGTAGCTGGCTCGTGCGATCGCCACCGATTGGCGCTCGCCGCCGGACAGCGTGCCGACCGGCTGCTCGGTGTCGCGGATGTCGATGCCCATCTCGGCGAGCTGCTCTTTGGCGATCTGCTTGGCCTTCTCGATGTCGATCTGGCGAAACGGCCCGAAGCCCCTAGTGGGTTCGGCACCGAGGAAGAAATTCCGCCACACCGACATCAGCGGCACCATGGCCAAGTCTTGGTAAACGGTGGCGATGCCGGCTGCGAGGGCGGCGCGGGGCGAGGAGAACGTGACCTCCTCGCCTTCGAGCAACAGCTGGCCCTCGTCGTGCTGATGCACGCCGGCGAGGATCTTGATGAAGGTCGACTTGCCGGCGCCGTTGTCGCCGAGCACGCACGTCACCTCGCCGGGGTTGACCGTGGTGGACACCCCGGTGAGAGCGATGATGTTGCCGTAGAACTTCGAGATGCCGCGGAGCTCGATCAGTGAGTCGCTCATGACTCGCCTCCGACCGGCGCTGCATCGTCGGCCGACTCCGCCGGCACGGGCGGGTCAGGCCCGTCTGCGTCTTCGTCGTCGGGGTCGCCGCGCGCCGACTGCGACCGCTCCGCCCGCTGGCGGACATAGTTGTTCACGATGACGGCAACCACCAGCAGGCCGCCGAGCACGAGGAAGCGCCAGTCGGTGTTCCAGCGTGCGAAGCCGATGCCCTGGCTGATCATCCCCCAGATGAGTGCGCCGATCCCCGCGCCGATCGCCGAGCCGTAGCCGCCGGTCAGCAGGTTGCCGCCCACGACCGCCACGATGATGTAGCGGAATTCGTTGCCGTCGCCGACGTTGGCCTGCACCGAGTTGAGGCGGAATGCGATGAGCATTCCCGCGACCCAGGCACAGACCGACACCAGCATGAACAGCGTCGTCTTGGTGCGGGCGGCCGGGACGCCCACCGACCGGGCGGCGTCCTTGTTGCCGCCGACGGCGAAAGTCCAGCTGCCGAAGCGTGTTTTTGCCAGCACCCACGCTCCGGCTGCGGCGAACAGCAGGTAGAAGAGCACCGAGACCCGGAACCGGGTGACCGCCTGGGTCGCCTCTTCCTCCAGGGTGGTGATGAACATCAGCTTGACCGCGAGCGCCAAGCCTGCGGCCGTCAGGCCGACCGTCACGAGGGGCCGGCCCATCCCTTCGTCGCTGCTGAACAGCAACCGGTAGAAGGTGCCGACCGCGAAGATGCCCAGCGCTATCGCGCCGCCCTTGGCAGCACCGGTCGAGAGCGCGTAGAGCAGGCCGTCGCCGTCGATCAGCTCGATCACTGCGAACACGACCGCAGCAGCCCCGCCGGCAGTCAGCGCGACGCGAGGCCACATCCCCATCTGCGGCACCGGCACCGCCGTGGTGCGACGCTGCGCAAGAGCCCGGGCCACCGCGGTTGCCGCAAGCGCGAGCGCGATCAGCAGCAACACCGAGAACAGCTCGACACGCAACTTGCGCGACGCAGACTCGGCCTGCACCACGAATGCGGCAACGGCGACGATGACTGCGGTGGCCATCGGCAGCCACAACGACACGTCAGCTCGCGCCGTCACCAGCATCAAAGCGATGACGCCGGCCAGTGCGAGACCGACGAACAGCAATGCCCGAGCAGCCTGGATGGTCATCATGAAGCTGATGGCGGGCAGCAGGGCCACGACGACGCCGATGACCGGAGCGCTCGAGCGGACGTGGCCGGTTGCGGCCAGCGCGGCCAGCACGCCGGTGGCGGCGATGCCGATGGCGAAGATCACACGCCCGAGGCCGCCGCCAAGGAAGCCGAGCTGATCGGCGTTGGTCGCATCCATGACGAGTGCCAGCACGACAGCGACCACCACGGCACCGATGCCGATGCCGACCATCCGCAGAGCGCGGCTGTCGAGAGCACCGCCGTGGCGCTTCACCGGTTCGTAGCGGGATCTGCACCATGTCGCGACGCCTGCCAGCGTCCCGATGGTGATGACTGCCCCCCACAACCAATTCGATGCCGTGCCGTCGGTCGTCAAGAGCATGACGAAGCCGAACAGCGGCGCCGCAACAGCACCGGCGAACGCACCGGGCGACGCCCACGACGGCGGCTCGGCCCGTCGCGTGTAGCTCATCTCCAGCAGCCCCAGCAGCAATGCGACGCCGGCCAGTACGAGCAGCCCCGCCCACGCCCAGTCGCGGCCGTCCCAGATGTGCTGGTTGCGGATCCACTCGGCGCCGAAGATGTCGTCCCAGAAGGCGTAACCCTGCGCCTCATCGAGACCCTCGACGATGACCTTGTTGGTGAACAGCTTGCCGAAGCCGAGCTTGGCGCCGATGAGGATGAAGAACGTGCCCAGCGTCACGATGAAGCTGGGCAACGACGTGCGTTCGACCAGCGTGCCGTTGAACCAGCCGATCGCCAGTGCGAAGCACAGCGACAGCGGCACGGCCAGGTGCAGGCTGAATCCCGCACCGCCGAGCTCGCCCACCTCGCGGCTCATCAAAATGACGAATATGGCGGTGGCGCCGGTCATCGCGCCCGACGACAGGTCGAACTCGCCGCCGATCATCAGCAACGCCACCGGCACCGCCATGATGCCGAGCAGCGCTGCGACGTCGAGGAAGTTGGCTGTGCCCCCGGCGGTGCCGAAGGCCTCCGATGTCAGCCAGAACAGCAGCCACACGCCGGCGAGGCCCAGCAGCGCACCTATCTCAGGACGGGTGAGCAGCTGTTGGATGGGCCCGCGATACGCGAGCCGTTCATCGGCCCCGCCGGCGGTGAAGGCCGCCACGGGGAGGGTTACCTCGTGCCTTCGCTGACGAGCGCGGCGACCTCGGCGGCGTTGTCAGGCGTGACGAAGCCAGGACCGGTGAGGATCGGCAAGCCACCGCCCGCGGTGTTCTGGTTTGTCGCTTGCAGGTGCATGAGGATGACCGGAATGTAGCCCTGCAGGTACTGCTGCTGGTCGACGGTGAAGGCGATGTCACCCGCTTCGATGGCCGAAATCAGGTCGGATGACAGGTCGAAGCCGCCGATGTGCAGCGTGCGCCCTGCCGACTCGGCGGCGTCGAGCGCACGCAGCGGCAGGTTCGGGCCCACGCCGAGCACGGCGTCGATGCTGGAGTCCGCGGTGAGGATCGAGGCGATGGTCTGCTCCTGCTCATCGGGGTTCGCGTCAAGACCGACGAACTCCGAGGTCACCTGGCCGTCGAAGGTCTCCGCAAGGCCCTGGCAGCGCTCTTCGAGGCCGATGTTGGCCTGCTCCTGGCGAGCGCACAGCACATGGGTTGCGCCCAGGGCGTTGAAGCGCTCGCCGGCGCCGTTGCCGGCCACGATCTCGGTCTGGCCGATGTGGGTCACCGCGCCGAGGTCCTTGTAGTTGTTGACGCCGGAGTTCAGCGTGTAGAGCGGGATGCCCGCCGCCACGACCGCACGGGCGGCCGCTTCGAGACCTGCCGGGTCCGCCAGGGAGATGGCGATGCCGTCGGAACCGTCGGCGATCGCACCCTCAATGGCCTGCGACTGCGCCTGTGCATCGTTGTTCGCTCCGAAGTAGACGACGTCGCAGCCGACGGCTTCGGCGGCGTCCGCTACCGCTACCTCTACGACCGACCAGAACGTGCCCGAGTCGCCGTGTGTGATCACGTGATAGGTCTTGTCGCAGTCGCTCTGGGTGAGCGTGACCTCGGTCGCATCCGATGCGGCCTCCGTCGTCTCGGCAGGCGCCGGTGCGTCAGCGGTGTCGCCGTCGTCACTCGAGCACGCTGCGGCCAGCAGTGTGACGACTGCCAACAGCGAGATCAGTTTGTAGATGCGCTTCATTCTGTACGTCCTCCCGGGTACGTGAAATAGCACGACGCCCACACCCGATTCCCCTAGGGCGCTAGCGCGCGAGATCGAAGTCTTGCACAAACTGCAAGCTCTGAACGACGCCGCTCCGCAACCGTTCCACATCATCGGCGTCGGGTCCTCTGAGCGCGGCGTCCTGCTCGAGCACGTACCACAGGTCGGGCCGCGCCTGCTCCAACGCGCGGATGATCTCGGTCAGCGGAACCACACCCTGACCCAGCGGGGGGAAGAGCCCCCGTTGGACCGCACTCATCAGGCTGTCCTCGCCACGGCGCAGGCGCTCGGCCACCGCGGCGTCGACGTCCTTGAGGTGCACCAGCCCGACGCGATGGCCGTGGCTGTCCACCAATGCTGCGGGATCGGTGCCGCCCAAGGTGAGATGTGCCGTGTCGAGCACAATCTGCGTGTCGGTGTGCTCGAGCACCGCTCGTGTCTCGACATCGTCTTGGATCAGCGAATCGACATGGGGATGGAACGCATGTCTCATCCCCGCTTCGGCCGTCACGTCGTCAATCGCCGCCAGGCCCTCAAACACACGGTTCCACTGCGTGTCCTCAAGTCCGGGTCGCTGCCAGTCATCGTGGTCGAAGACCGGGCAGCTGACGAACCAGGTTCCGCCCGCGGAGGCCATCTGGTCGACGACCGAAGCCACGCGCGCCATCTCCGCCTCGAGGCGCTCGGGATCGTGCAGCACCACGGCGACGAAACCGCCGAGCAGCGACAGCCCGTGGCGCCCCAGCACTGCGGCGAGCTCGTGGCCGTCAGCCGGCAAGAAGCCCACTGAACCGAATTCCGTGCGCGTGAAGCCCAGGGCAGCCATGTCGGAGAGGACTTCGTCGGGGCTGAGCTGGTATCCCCATCCCGGCACCTCGCATACGCCCCATGTGATCGGGGCAGCAGCCAGGCGCTCACGCAGTGATCTACCCATCGACGCCTCCCAAATCCGGCTGATAGTGGCACGAATCCGTCAACCGTTCCACGAACCGCCGCAGCCAAGGAACCATTGTGCGCGCGCCGCGCAGTGGCGCAGGTACTCAGGCCAGACGGCGCGGCATGGCGCCGCCGTTGTAGGCGCTGATCTTGATGGGTCGCCTCCTGCCGGCAGCGCCCGAACTCAGGCCACACAACGCGGCAACGCGCCGCCGTTGTAGGCGACCATGTCCATGATCGCTTGGGGGACGCCGGGGAACTCGTAGTCGGTGGACTGAGCTTCGCGGTAGGCGACGTGAAGGTTGCCGGCGAGACGCTCGGGGTCGGTGTAGCGACCGTGCGGGCCGAGGTCGGTGGCCTGGGCCTGCTCAAGCGGCGTCCTGCCTGCAGTGATCCCCTCGGCGGCCGCTTCCTGCACAAAGCGCAGGTAGGAGCGCTGCTCGTCGAGGACGCGAGCGATGTCGTCGCCTCCGAAGTGCGGGCCGTGGCCCGGCACGATCACATCTGCTCCGAAGCTCTCGATGACATCCATCGCCTGGATCGTCCCGGACACCGACCCGAACAGCGCGAAGGGCGTGCCGCCGTGGAAGATCAGGTCGCCGCAGAACAGCACCCGGCAATCGGGCAGCCACGCCACGATGTCGCCGTCGGTGTGGGCTACGAAGCCCAGGTCCGACAGCTCGATGCGACGGTCGTCGAGATGCAGCACCATCGAGCCTTCGAAGGTCACGTCAGGCGCCCGGAACTGCAGGTCCCCCCACTCGACGCCGGGGAACACGGCGCTGTAGTCGGGGATGCCGGCGGCCACCATCACGTCACGGCACCTGGCATGCGAGATGATCGTGGCGTCAGTGAACTGGTAGTTGCCGTGGGTGTGGTCGGCGTGATGATGGGTGTTGACCACAACCTTCACCGGGTTGGACGTCACCGACGCAATGGCGTCGAGATAGGCCCTGTTGCGGCGCTCCGTGGAGGTGGTGTCGATCGACACGACAGCGTTGGATCCGGCGATGAATCCCATGTTGTTGATGAACCAGGTGCCATCGGGCTGCACGTAGCTGTACACGCCCGGGGCCACCTCGTTGAGCTGCGCCGCCTCGACCGACGCGTGTGCTCCATGACCTGCCTGTGCCGACATGTGCCCCCCTCGAGCCGGCCGAAGCGGCCGCTCGTGCCTGGTCAGTACTACGGCGCAGCGTAGAACCCGTCGCCTACGCTGGGAAGCGCCTTGGACCGCGCCCGCGGGGACTCAAAGGAGCCGCCATGAGCACGACTGCTGACACCGACAGCGCATCTGCAGAGCGGGACTTCGACGTCTACAGCGACGAGTACATACAGGGCGCCGCAGACGTGTGGGACGAGCTGCGCGCCGAATGTCCCGTCGCCCACAGCCCCCACAATGACGGGCACTGGATGCCCACGACGTGGGACGACATAGCAGCGGTCGCCTACGACACCGAGAACTTCAGCTCCCGCGACATCGCCGTGGCACCCACGCCTGAAGGCGTCGGGCTGCTCACCGCCCCGCCGATCACCTCGGACCCGCCATTCCACACCGACGCGCGCCGACTGCTGCTGCCGTTCTTCGGCCCTACAGCCGTGGAGGAAATGGTCGAGGTCACTCGCAGCATCGCCCGCGAGCGCCTCGACGCCATCGCCGCCGAGACGGGGACAGACGAAGGTCGCATCGGCGTCACGGATGCCGCCGACACCTATTCCAAGCACATTCCCGTGCGCGTCATCGCCCGCATCCTGGGACTGCCTGAGTCGGACGAGCCCAAGTTCACCCGCTGGGCGGTGGACGTACTGCAGTCCAAGGGCGACGAGTTCGACCGGCGGGCCAACGCGACCCGCGAGGTGCTCCACTACTTCGGCGAGCTCACCGACCAGCGGCGCCAGGAACGCGCAGACGACCTGCCGTCGAAGCTGCTCGACATGAAGCTGCCCAACGGCGATCCGCTGGCCAACCACCACATCACCGGCGCCAGCTTCCTGCTGCTGCTGGCGGGCATCGACACCACGTGGAGCTCGATCTCGGCCAGCTTGATGCACTTGGCCATGAACCCTGCCGACCGCGAGCGGCTCGTGGCCGAACCCGAGCTCATCCCCACCGCCATCGAGGAATTCCTGCGTGCCTACTCCCCGGTCACCATGGCCCGCGTCACCGCTGCTGACGACGCCGAGATCGGTGGCTGCCCCGTCGCCAAGGGCGACAAGGTGCTGCTCCCCTTCGGTGCGGGAAATCGCGATCCGTCCAAGTTCGACCGTCCTGACGAGGTCGTCATCGACCGGGCCGAGAACCGTCACTTCGCTTTCGGCTTGGGCATCCACCGCTGCTTGGGCTCCAACCTGGCCCGCATGGAGCTGAAGGTCGCCATCGAGGAGTGGCTGGCGCGGTTCCCGAACTTCGAGCTCGCCACCGATGTCGGGCGCGGAGGCGTGGAATGGGGCGGCGTGCAGGTGCGCGGCCCCCGCAACCTGCAGATCCGCGTCGGCCTCTGATCCAGCGGTGAGCGGCGCCGCTCGCCGTCACTCTCCCAGCGCGTTCGCCAGTTCCTCGGGCGTCATCAGCACGTCGCGGGCCTTGGAGCCCTGCGACGGACCCACCACGCCTCGCTGCTCGAGCAAGTCCATCAGCCGTCCGGCGCGGGCGAAGCCGACTTTCAGCTTCCGCTGCAGCATGGATGTCGAGCCGAGCTGGGTCTCCACCACGATCGCCATTGCCTGGCGCAGCAGCTCGTCGTCGTCGGCATCGCCGGTGGTGCCGCCTGGCAGGATGCTGCTGCCATCCGAATCGTCAGTGCCCTCCACGCCTTCCACGTATTCGACATCGGGTGCCTGGCGGCGCCAGTGAGCCACCACATGGGCAACCTCCGACTCGCTCACCCACGCGCCTTGGATGCGGCGCGGCGTGCTGGAGTTCGCCGACAGCAGCAGCATGTCGCCCTGGCCCACCAGCCGTTCGGCGCCGGGCTGGTCCAGGATGACCCGGCTGTCAGCCAGGCTGGACACGGCAAATGCCAGCCGGCTTGGAATGTTGGCCTTGATCACCCCGGTGATGACGTTCACGCTCGGGCGCTGGGTGGCAACGACGAGGTGGACGCCGACGGCACGGGCCATCTGAGCCAGGCGGGTGATGGACTCCTCGACGTCGCGGGCCGCCACCATCATGAGGTCGTTCAGCTCGTCGACGACCACGACGATGAAGGGCATCGACTCGTGCGGCTGGTCGTTGCCCAGCAGCTCGCTCTCGTCGCTGTGCAGCGCACCGTCGAGCACGGCCGCGTTGTACCCGGTGATGTCGCGAAAGCCCGCCTCGGACAGCACGTCGTAGCGGCGCTCCATCTCCGTCACAGCCCACGCCAGGGCATTTGCCGCCTTGCGCGGCTCGGTCACCACGGCTGTCAACAGGTGCGGCAGGCCGTCATACTGCCCGAGCTCCACCCGTTTGGGGTCGACGAGGATCATTCGGACCTCATCGGGCGTGGACCGCATGAGCAGCGACGCGATGATCGAGTTGATGCACGACGACTTGCCCGAGCCGGTCGCGCCGGCAATGAGCACATGGGGCATCGTGGCCAGGTTGAGCATGACCTCACGACCCGAGATGTCCTTGCCCATCGCCACTTCGAGCGGATGCATGGCTTCGGTTGCGGCCTTGGCGGACAGGATGTCGCCGAGCGCGACCAGGTGACGGTCGGAGTTGGGTACCTCGATGCCGATCGCCGACCGGCCGGGGATCGGCGCGAGGATCCGGACATCGGCGGCGGCCATGGCGTAGGCGATGTCCTTGTGCAGGGCTGTGACCCGCGACACCTTCACGCCCGGACCCAGCTTCAGCTCGTAGCGCGTGACCGTCGGGCCAGGCTCCCAGCCGGTGACCTGAGTTTCGACGCCGTGACTGGCCAGTGCCGCCACCAGTGCCGCAGCGCCCGCCGACAGCTGGGCCCGGTCGAACTGCTGGGTGCCGCTGCGCTTCAGCATCGATTTCTTCGGCAGCTTCCAGCGCGGACGCTGGCTACTCCCTCCCGTGCCCTTGCTGGCCGCGAGGGCCGCCGGCACAGGTGTCGGGACGGCTTGGTCGGAGGGAGGCTCTACGAACTGCGGGGGCGATGGCTCGAAGACAGCCTCGTCGGATGCCGCCTCGCTGGCCTCCGAGGTGCCCAGGTCCAGACCCGGAGTCTGGCCAGCCGGCTCAGTCTCCAGGTCGTACTGCTCTTCCCCGAACGACGGAGGTTCGGGATCCTCGCCGACGCGCTGCAGGCTCCGGGCGCCCTTCGACAGCGAGCCGCTCAGCTTCTGACCGAGCGCAGACAGACCGGTCCACATCCATCGCAACACCTGGCCGAGGCCGATGTTGGCGACGATCATGACTGCGAACAGCATCACCAGCAGCAGCAGCACCCATGTCGCGGGATCGTCGATCAGGCGTCGCAGGGGCTCGGCAACGACGGCACCCAGCACCCCCCCGCTGCCTCGCAGGTCCTCCAGCGATCCCAAGCCGTCGGCGGATCCGGACAGGTGTGCGGCCGCAGCGAATGCAACCGTGAGCATGCTCAGCCCGAACGCCGCACGGCCGCTCCGCTCCGAAGCGGTCATGCGGGCGAGCGCGACGCCGATCCAGATGAGCAGGATCGGCACGACGTACCGGAATACGCCCAGCAGAACTGCGAGCGCGCTCTCCAAGACTCGGCCCACGACGCCCGCTCGGTCGCCCAGCAGCCCCAACGCGCAGATCACAGCGAGCGCGAACAGCGACAGCGCCACGATCTCGCGAGATCGGCCGCTCAGGGCATTGCGAACTACGCGCGAAAACCCGCTGCGGCCGTCGTGTGCGGACGACGATTTGGACGCGTCCTTTGAGCCATTGGCCCCGGCGGTGCCACGCGCACTCACCTCAGCGAGAGTACCGAGGCAGGGCTGGACCGTTGGAGACCCCGCCGACTATGCGTCGTCTGTTCCTGCCTCGAAGGAACGCTGCTCTGCGGCCGCGTTCCGGCGCTGATTGCGGGCAGTCTGCACCGCAACCAGCACGAACATCGCCACGGTGAAGGGGATCGAGTAGCGATTGATGAACCTGATGACCGCTCCGAGGGGTCCAGCGAACAGATCGGCAACCCACCACACCAGCGCCAGGCGAGTGAAGGTGCCAGCGAGGTTCACCACCACAAATGGCACTTGACGCATCCGTGCGATGCCCGACAGCAAGCACATCGGGTAGCCGGGAACGGCGAACAGCAGCAACCAGCCCGCCCGCGGGAACCAGCGCTCCAGCCAGTCCATGGTGCGGATGATGCGGCTGCGGGCGCCGAACTCGCCGGCCAGATAGGCCTTTGCATTGGGGCCGTAGTCGTAGCCGAGCCGGTACAGGAACGGGTCGGTGATGAACAGGCGAGTGAGCCCGATCGCCATGAAGGCCCACAGGGGAGCCTGGTGCGCCACGCCGAGCAGGATGGGGTCGGTTGCGTTCAGCGACAGCAACAGCAGCGGCGCCCGCGCGATGAGCGCAGCGAAGAAGATCTGCCCTGCATAGGCCGCCAAGGCGAAGCCCACCGGCACCGCAGCCAGCAGCTGCATCCGCCGTCGGTCTGCGTCGGTGATCACCGGGCCCGACGATGGCCCCTCGGCAGCGGCGCCTCCATCCGCCGTTGATTCGTCCCCGCCGTCGTCAGCCACTGCGGCCGAGGCTACGCACCGGCGCACCCCTAGCGCCGGTGTTCGAATGCACCGGCACACCCCTTCGAGGCGGCGCCCCATGCCCTCTAGCCTGCGGCGTCATGGATTCGACGATGATGGATGTGCCCCTCACCTTGGACCCGCTGTTCGAACGCGCCGAGACGCTGTTCGCGGACAAGGAGCTGGTGACTGCCACCGCGACCGGTATCGAGCGCACGTACTACGGGCGCTGGGCCGAACGGACTCGGCTGCTCGGCGGCGCACTCGACGATCTCGGCGTTTCCGCGGATGGCCGCGTGGCCACATTTGCGTGGAACACCGACCGTCACCTCGAGCTGTACTTCGCCGCTCCCTGCTCGGGTCGGGTGCTGCACACGCTCAACATCCGGCTGTTCGCCGAGCAGGTCACCTACATCGCGAATCACGCAGAAGACGAGGTGATATTCACCGACCGGTCGCTGCTGCCGCTGCTGTGGCCGCTGGTGGACGAGATGGCCACCGTCCGCCACGTCGTAGTGATGGACGACTCGGGCAGCGGCGCCGGACCCGAGATTCCCGACGACCCGCGCATCATCGACTACGAGGAGCTGCTGGCGGCGGCCTCGCCAGCGGCGTTCCGCGTCGCCGACGAACGCCAGGCAGCATCCATGTGCTACACGAGCGGCACCACCGGCGAGCCCAAGGGCGTGGTGTACAGCCACCGCTCCACCTACCTCCACACCCTCGCAGCGATGCTGGTCGACTCGGCCGGAGTGTGCGAGAGCGATGTGGTCATGCCGGTCGTACCGATGTTCCACGCCAACAGCTGGGGTCTGAGCCATGCGGCGGTGGCCGCCGGGGCCAAGCTCGTCAACCCCGGCCCGAACCTGGCGCCCAAACCGCTGGCGGAGCTGATCGAGACCGAGCGGGTCACGCTCGCTGCGGGGGTTCCCACAATCTGGATGGGCGTGCTGGGTGAGCTGGAAGGGCGCGACGTGTCGAGCCTGCGTGCCATTCCCTGCGGCGGCTCGGCGGTGCCCAAGGCGCTGTCTGAGGGGTACCGGGAGGCGGTGGGGCTGCCGATCCTGCAGGCGTGGGGCATGACCGAGACCAGCCCGCTGTGCTCGATCGCTCACATCCGCTCCGGCCAGCAGAGTCTGGACGACGATGCCAAGGCCGACCTGCGCACCACCGTCGGCACGATCCTGCCGACCGTGGAGTTCCGCATCTGCGAGCCCGACACCACCAATGAGCTGCCCCGCGACGGCGAGTCGTCCGGCGAGCTGCACGTTCGCGGCCCCTATGTGACCGGCTCGTACTACAACCGGCCCGACGCCGCCGACTCGTTCACGGCCGACGGCTGGCTTCGCACCGGCGACGTGGCCACCTGCGATCCGAACGGCTACATCCGTCTCGTGGACCGCACCAAGGATCTCATCAAGTCCGGCGGCGAGTGGATCAGCTCGGCCGAGGTGGAGAACGAGATCATGAGCCACCCCAAGGTTGCAGAGGCCGCGGTGGTCGCCGTTGCCTCTGACCGCTGGATGGAACGGCCCATGGCCTGCGTGGTGCCGGTCGAGGGGGAAATGATTACCCACGACGAACTCATCGAGTACCTGACGCCGCGGATGGCGAAGTGGTGGTTGCCGAGCGCGACCCAGATCATCGACGAGGTTCCGAAGACCTCGACGGGCAAGTTCTCCAAGAAGACGCTGCGAGACCGCTTCGCAGATCTCGTGGTGGAGTGAGCCCGGCGTGAGCACTCCGCACCGCTCCGAACCGCGCCTGCTCGTCTGGCTGGCACTGCGCTTGAAGGGCCTGGGCGAGATCGACGACGTCGCTGCGATCCACGGGCTCGAGCCTGACGACACCGAGTGGCTGCTGGCGGAACTGGACGCTGCCGGGCACTGCATGTTCCGCGAGGTCGGCGGGGTGCCGAAGTTCATCCTCACCCCAACCGGCCGCGACGACGGCGAGACCGCGCTGGCCGCTGAGCTGGATGCGGCCGGCGCCCGCGACGCCGTCACGACGGCCTACCGGGAATTCCTGGCGCTGAACCCCAAGATGCTCCAGCTGTGCACCGATTGGCAGGTGCTTCCCGAAGATCACCCGGCTGTGGCTGACGCGGGGCCCGGCGACGGCGGGCGACTCAATGACCACGGTGATCCGGACTACGACGCGGCCATCATCAGCCGGCTGCAGACGCTGCACGATGAGCTCGACGGGGTGCTCGACCAGCTCTGCAGCGTGATGGCCCGCTACGACAACTACGCGCCCAGGTTCGCCGAGGCGCTCAACCGGCTGCACGACGGCGAGCTGGACTACCTCACCAAGCCGATGATGCCCAGCTACCACACGGTGTGGTTCGAGCTGCACGAGGATCTGCTGGCCACGCTCGGCATCAACCGGGCCGACGAGAGCAGCGTCTGAGGCCCGAAAAGCCGCCGCAACCCGCTTAATCAGTTGCAGGCGGTCGCGGGCACAGCAGTAGTCTCCAACCCATGAGCGCGCGATTCGGACGAGTGGTTCCGGCGATGATCACGCCCTTCGCGGCAGATGGATCGCTGGACGTGGATGCTGGGGTGACGCTGGCCCGCTGGCTCGTAGGCGAGGGCGCCGAGGGCCTCGTGATCACCGGCACGACCGGTGAGGCTCCCACCATCACCGATGAAGAAGATTGGGAACTCTGGCGGGCCGTGGCGGAGGCCGTCACGGTGCCGGTTGTGGCCGGCACCACCACCAACGACACGGCTCATTCGGTGAGCCAGACCCGCAAGGCCGCCGAGCTGGGTGTCGACGGCATCCTGGCTGTCACGCCGTACTACAACCGGCCCTCGCAGGCTGGCATCGCAGCGCACTTCGCCGCAGTTGCCGAGTGCACCGACCTGCCGATCGTCATGTACGACATCCCAGTGCGCACGGGGCGCAAGATCAACACGCCCACGCTGCTGGAGCTGGCGCAGATCCCGAACATCGTGGCGGTGAAGGACGCCGCCGGGAATCCCGGCGAGACGGCGAAGGTCATCGCCGAAGCTCCGGAAGGCTTCGAGGTGTACAGCGGCGACGACACATTCACGCTGCCGCTGCTGGCCGTCGGCGCAGTGGGTGTGATCAGCGTGGCGGCGCACTGGAGCATTCCCGAGCACGTCGCCATGTTCGACGCCTGGGATGCAGGCGACGCCACCAAGGCCCGCGAGATCAACGCCGCCCTGCTCGAGAGCTACGACTTCGAAACCGGCGACGCGGCGCCCAACCCGCTGCCGACCAAGGCGATGCTGCGCACGCTGGGACTCCCGGTCGGCGAGCCGCGCCTGCCGATGGGCCCGACACCCGACGGTCTGGAGGACCGCGCCCGAGAGGTCTACGCCCGACTGAAGCAGACTTGAGCTCGCCTGGGTCCGCGCGGCACAGCGGTCGATCGCGTCGGCGGGACAACAGGAGCAGCGGGAAGAAACGCGACACGTCGCCGGTAACCGTCACCTTCCTGGGCGGGCTGGGCGATGTCGGGCGCAACTGCACCGTGGTCGAGCAGAGCGGCAAGCTGCTCGTCATCGATTTCGGGGTGATGTTTCCTGACCCGGCGATCATGCCCGGCGTGCAGCATGTGCTGCCCGACATGGACTGGCTCAATTCGCGTGCCCGCGACATCGTCGGGCTGGTGGTCACCCACGGTCACGAGGACCATCTCGGCGGCGTGCCGCACTTCCTGCGCAACATCGAGGTGCCCCTGTACGGGTCGGCGCTGTCCATGGCGCTGGCGGAGCACAAGGTGACCGAGGCACGCCTGGCAGACCGCACGTCGTTCCATGTCATCGGCGACGGCGAACGCCGCAGGATCGGCCCGTTCGATGTCGAAGCGCTGCCGATCACCCACTCGGTGCCCCAGAGCCTGTGCATCGTGCTGCACACGCCGGTCGGAGCACTGGTGCACACGGGCGACTTCAAGATCGACCCCTCTCCGGTGGATGGTCGGCTGACCGACCTAGAGCGCCTGCGGGGGCTGGGCGACGAAGGCATCGCCCTGCTCATGGCCGATTCCACCAACGCCGACCGGCCGGGCCGCAGCGCGTCAGAGACCGAGATCGGCGCGACGCTCCGCCGGCTGTTCAGCGAGCGCCCGGATCGGCGTCTGATCGTGAGCTGCTTCGCCAGTCACCTGCACCGGGTCCAGCAGATCTGCGATGCCGCCATATCGGAAGGCCGCGTGGTGGTACCGGTGGGTCGCTCGATGGTGAACAACGTCCGCATCGCACGCCAGCTGGGGGTTCTGGACGTCCCGGAGCGTGCGCTGTTCGGCGTCGAGCAGCTCGACCGCTTCAACCCCGACGAGGTCTGCATCGTCTGCACTGGCAGTCAGGGCGAACCTGGCGCAGCGCTGTCGCAGATCGCCGGTGGAGCGCACTCCGACGTGACGACCGGAGCCGACGACACGGTGATCCTGTCGAGCCATCCGATCCCGGGCAACGAGCGAGCCGTGTTCCGCATGGTGTCGCGACTGGCCCGCCAGGGTGCCGAGATGATCCACGACGGGCACGAGTTGGTGCACACGTCCGGGCACGCCCAGCGCGACGAGCTGCGCGAGCTGCACCAGGCGTGCCGCCCGCGCTGGTTCGTTCCGATCGAGGGCGAGTTCCACATGCTGGCTCGCCATGCCGGACTTGCCCGTGAGGTGGGGATGAAGGCCAAGCGAGTGCTGACGCTGACCGACGGAGCACAGATCACGCTCAAGGGCAACGAGCTCCAAGTGCGTGGCGGGGTTCCGGCGCCGTACCACTACGTAGACGGGACGCTCGACGATCCCGACACCGAAGTCATCGACGAGCGCTTGGCCCTGACGGCAGGATTCGTGCACGTGACCGTCGTGCTCGACCGGAAGGGCCGTCTGGCGGCAACACCCGACGTCGCCTCACGAGGCTGGCTCGACGTGACCAAGCACGCAGACGTCGTCGAAGCCCTCGCCACCGACATCGCCCAGGCCGTCGCACAGGCCGTCAAGGGATCACGGTCCAGCCCCGATCCAGACGAGATACAGCGTGTCGTGCGCCGCGCCACCGGTCGCTTCGTCGGCAACCGCACCCGTCGCCGCCCCGCCATCTCCGCCGCCGTCATCTCCCTCGATTAATCGCAATCTGACGGTGTGACCGTCGCGCCTCGCTGATGTCACACGACCCTGACGGGGTGCGGCACCGGCTGGTTGAAGAGGTAGCCCTTCTTGTTGAACGGCACCTGTTCGGGTTGGGCGTTGCCGGCGGTATCGGTGGCCCGGGTCATCACGGTGTGCTCGCCGGCCGGCGCATCCCACCGGAACTCGAATCGAGCCCAGCCCAGCCGCGCCTGGCGTCCCACGAGTTGTGCTTCGCGCCACGATCGGCCCGAGTCGTCGCTCCACTCCACCGCGGCGACCCTCCCTGCCGGCGAATGGGCATAGCCGCCGATGCGGTGGACGCCCGCATCGAGCTCAGCGGGCCAGGGCAGCGCCAGGGCACTCTTGATGGTCTGAGCGGTCGCCACCTCGCCGAGCGCCTCTCCCTCGGGTGGGTACGCGTCGCCGATCAGCACATACGACGTCGTGTTGTTGCGGGCCCACTGCTGATCCGCGGAGACCACGATTTGGCTGAGCCACTTGATGCTGGTGCTGCCCACCCAGCCGGGAACGAGCGCCCGCAGCGGGTAGCCGTGGTCACGCGGCAGCGCGCTGCCGTTCATGCCGTGCACCAGCAGCGTGTCAGGGTCCATTGCCTTGGCCGCAGGAATCACGCGGCGGAAGCCCATCTCGGGCGAATCGACGTCCATGCCGATCAGCATCACGCTGACGGCGTCGTAGCTGATGCCCGCCGCCCGCAGGACATCAGCGAGCGGTACCCCGGTCCAGGTGGCATTGCCGACGGCGCCAGTCCCCCACTGCGTCCCCTCAGCCGCCTGGCCATTGACCAGGTCGAACATGGCACGGTGGTTCCCGGCGCATTCGAGATACGCCTCCAGCGTTCGGCTCTCCATCGCGAGCACGTCGTCGTAGGACATCTCGACCGCAGCAGGCACGGCGTCGCCGGTGATGCTCAGTGACCAGTCGTCGACCGCGACATCGAGGCTGACCGAGTTGTTTCGCACGAAGAAGAATCGTTCGGGCGTGATCAGCCCGTCCAGGTTCTCGAGACGGGCTTCGAGGCCCGAAGTGCCGCGCACGATGAACGGGTCCGGATCCTTGAACCACGGCAACATCTCGGCAGCCGGAGCCGTCGGCGCCAGCGTCTCAGCCGGAACCCGGGTCCCCGTGCAGGCGGCCAGCACGGCGGTTGCCCCACCCGCTGACAGCAGCCACAGGAAGCGGCGGCGGCTCATCCCGCGTTCGTGGGCCAGCTCCCAGAGTCCCTGCCGCTGGTCGGCTGCACTCACCGGCTAGAGCTGCAGGTACGTATCGAGGCCGATCGTGACGCCGGGGTAGTCGGCTATCGCTTTGCAGGCGAGCAGCACACCCGGCATGAACGACACCCGGTCCAGACTGTCGTGGCGGATGGTGAGCGTCTCGCCGGCTGTGCCCAGCAGCACCTGCTGGTGCGCCACCAGCCCCCGCAGCCGGACCGAGTGAACGGGAATGCCGCCGGGACCCTTGCCGCCGCGGGCGCCCGGCACCACCTCGTCTCGGGTGGGGTCGGGCCCCCAGTCATCGGACGCCTCTGCCATCGCACGCACGGTCTGCATGGCAGTGCCAGAGGGCGCATCCACCTTGTTGTCGTGATGCAGCTCGATCACTTCGGCCGTCGGGAAGAACGGCGCCGCCAGCTCGGCGAAGCGCATCATGAGCACCGCCCCTATGGCGAAGTTCGGGGCGATGAGGCAATTGCTGGCGGTGAACGCGGCCTGGCACCTCTCGTAATCGTCGGGATCGAGGCCGCTCGTGCCGACAACGGCATGCACGCGGTTCTCTGCGCACCATGCCAAGTTCTCGCGGGCTGCCGCGGCAACCGTGAAATCGACAGCCACGTCGACGGCAGCCGGGTCGATGTCCGCGACCGACGCGACAATGTCGATGCTGTCGGTGACGTCTCGCTGGCCCGGCGCACCGGGATCCACACCGGCCGCCAACTCCAGGTCGTCATCAGCGGCAACCGCCTCACAGACGGTTGCGCCCATACGCCCGCATGCGCCGAACACCAGCACTCTCACGACGGTCACGCTAGTAGCGCGTCAGAACGCCTCGTTGTGTGCGAGCAGGACGCTGTACGGGCCCGCCCGCTGGTCGAGCCGCTCAGCGGCGGCCGCGGCGGCGGCCTGATCCTCGCCCGGACTGCTCGAGCTCAGGCCCGAGGTCGCCGTAGACGTCCTTGGCGATCTGCTCAAAGTGCTCGCCGAACGAGACGTCCTCACGGGCAGTGCCGCTCGGTGCCGATGCGGCGCCGCCCTCGTCGTCGCCGTCGGCAGCAGGTGCATCTGCACCATCGCCTGCCGGCACTGCGGCGGCCACCGGCGTGCGGGACCGGCGTGTGCCGTTGCCGCTGCCGCCCCTGTCCCGGTCGCGGCCGCGTTCACGCCGCGGTGGCGCGCCGTCGTCGGCCCCGTCCGCATCGCCCTCGGAGCCGCCGACCTGGGTCGGATCGGCCGGTGAGAGACTGATCTTGCCGTTGGGGTCGATCTCCTCGACAATCACGCTGACCACGTCGCCCAGCTCGAGCACTTCCTCGACCGAATTCAGCCGCCGCCTGCCGCCCAGCTTGGAGATGTGCAGCAATCCGTCGGTGCCGGGCAGCACGTTCACGAACGCGCCGAACTTGGTGATGTTGACCACGCGGCCCTCGTAGGTGGCACCCACGTCGGGTGTCGGCGGGTTGACGATCAGCCGGATCTGCCGCTCGGCCTCTTCAACGACCTCACGGTCGGTGGCGCCGATGCTGACGGTGCCCACGGTGCCATCGTCGTCGACATTGATGTCGGCACCGGTCTCTTCCTGGATGGAGTTGATGACCTTGCCCCGCGGTCCGATGACCTCGGCGATCTTGTCGATCGGGATCTCGAAGCTGGTGATCTTCGGCGCCGTCTCACCCACGTCGGGCCTCGGCTCGGCAATTGCTGCGCGCATGACCTCAAGGATCTGCAGGCGAGCCTGCCGCGCCTGCTGCAGCGCCTGGGCCAGTACCTCGGCGGGAATGCCTTCGATCTTCGTGTCGAGCTGGAGCGCCGTGATCGCATCTTCGGTGCCGGCGACCTTGAAATCCATGTCGCCGAAGGCGTCTTCGGCGCCCAGGATGTCGGTGAGCGTCACGTACTTGCCATCGGCATACACCAGTCCCATCGCCACGCCGGCGACGTGGTCCACGATCGGCACGCCGGCATCCATGAGCGACAGCGACGATGCGCACACCGACCCCATCGAGGTGGACCCGTTGGACGTGAGCACGTCGGACACCAGCCGGATGGCGTACGGGAAGTCTTCCTTGGACGGGATGACCGGAAAGATCGCTCGCTCGGCGAGTGCGCCGTGCCCGATCTCGCGCCGCTTCGGGCCCCGCATGAAACCGGCTTCGCCGGTCGAGAACGGCGGGAAGTTGTAGTGGTGCATGAACCGGCGCCGGTCCTGAGGATTCAGGGTGTCGACGATCTGCTCCATCCGGGACATCGCCAAAGTGGTGACGTTCAGCACCTGGGTCTCGCCGCGCTGGAACAGTCCCGAGCCGTGAGCGGTACGGCCGAGGTAGCCCGCAACTGACGAGAGCGGCCGAACCTCATCTGTAGCGCGCCCATCAATACGGAAGCCGTCGGCCACGATGCGTTCCCGCACGATCTCCTTCGACAGCGACCTGACGGCCTCACGAATCTGATCCTTGGCGCCATCAAGGTCGGCGAATTCTGCGGCAACCTCGTCAACCACAGCGCTGCTGGTCTCGGATTGCGCCGCCTCGCGGTCAGCCTTGTCAGCGATCGCCATGACCTCACGCATGCGATCGGCGGCGACCTCGCGCACGCGGTCGAGCACCTCGTCGGAGTAGTCCTTGCTGGACGTGTACTCCATCACCGAGATCGGGCCGGATTGTTCCTCGACCATCCGGCGCAGCGATTTCTGCAGTTCGATGATGTCGTCGATCCACTGCTTGGAGGCCTCGAGACCGCTCGCAAGCACGTCTTCGGTGACCTTCGGCGCGCCCTCGGCGTAGTACTCGAACGCCTTCTCGGTGCCGCCCGCCTCTACCATCATCACGGCAATGTCGCCGCTGTCGAGCTGGCGACCGGCCACGACCATCTCGAACGTGGCCGCGTCGGACTCTTCGTGGGTGGCAAAGGGAATCCACTCGCCGTCGGTGGAATAGGCGATGCGCACACCGGCAATCGGGCACTCGAACGGTATGCCGCTCAGCCACAGGGCCGCCGACGCGCCGTTCAGTGCCACGAGGTCATACGGATTCACGTGATCCGCGCCCAGAATCGTGCCCACGATGTGGGTGTCGTGGCGGTAGTCGCCCGGGAAGTTCGGCCGCAGCGGGCGGTCGATCAGCCGGCACACCAGGATCGCATCGTCGGATGCACGCCCCTCTCGCCGGAAGAACGAGCCGGGAATCCGGCCCACTGCGTACATGCGCTCCTCGATGTCGACGGTGAGCGGGAAGAACGATGCGCCGTCGCGTGGGCGGCTCGACGCGGTCGCGGTGACGAGCACCTGCGTGTCGCCGATGCGGGACGTGACCGCCCCGTTTGCGAGCCCGGCAAGCACGCCGGTCTCGAAGGTGATGGTCTTGTCGGTGCCCGCGATGGGACCGGTGACCGAAATGGCTTCAGCCATGTCTGCTCCTGTTGTGGGGGTGGGGATCGGTGGTCAGCGCCGAAGGCCGAGCTTTGCGATCAAAGCCCGGTACCGCTCGACGTCGTTGGCGTTCAGGTAGTCGAGCAACCTGCGCCGTCGTCCGACGAGCTTCAACAGCCCTCGGCGGCTGTGGTGATCCTTGTGGTGGGTCTGGAGGTGTTCGGTGAGGTGGTCAATCCGGGCGCTCAACTGAGCGACCTGCACCTCGGGCGATCCGGTATCGGCCTCGGAATGGCGATGTTCGTCGATCACCGAGGCCGCTGGACTTGATCTCTTGGCACTCATGCCGTTGCTGTATTCCCTCTGTGTTGCCGCCGCAGGGCCGAAGGGAGGCCTGCTGCGACGAGCCGACCGGACAACCCGGCCGTGGTCTTCTGTCTCTTGTCAGCCGTGCAGGCTACCAGCAGAACTGTGGTGCGCCCGCTGGGGAGGCGGCAGGACCCTCAGCTATGGCAGCTGTGCCAGGCGAATCAGGTGTGCAGGCATTTTGCGGCGTCTTCGATGTCTCGGCGAAGCTGAGCCTTCAGTTCGTCGACGCTGTCGAAGCGGCGCTCGGGCCGCAGCCTGCGGACGAAGCGGACCTTGGCGGTCTCGTCGTAAAGATCTCCGCGGAAGCCAATCAGGTGCGCTTCGATGAGCGAGCGCTCGGCGAACTCGTAGAACGTCGGGCGACGGCCGATGTTGACGGCCGCTGGGTATTGGGCGCCATCGGGGCGCACATACCATGCCGCGTACACGCCATCAGCCGGTATCTGCAGATCGGGAGTGGTGGGCAGGTTGGCAGTGGGCACACCGATCTGGCGGCCGCGGCGGTCACCGAGCGTGACGACGCCACGGACTTCGAACGGTCGCCCGAGCAGCCGGTGGGCCCGCTCCACATCACCCGCAGCAAGCGCCTCGCGGATCGACGTGGACGAGATCACGTCGCCGTCGCCGGTCATCTGCTTCACCAGCGGGAGCCCGACCACTTCGTAGCCGTAAGTGGCGCCGACCTGGCGCAGCGTCTCGATATTGCCCCGGCGTCCCTTGCCGAAATGGAAGTCGGCGCCGACCACAACAGCGCGTGCTGACAGGCATCTGACGAGTATCTCCTGTGCGAACTGCTCGGCAGGCACGGCCGCCTGTGCTTCGTCGAAGGTGACCACCAGCGTGAAGTCGACGCCGGTCTCGGCCAGCAGTTCGAGCTTGTGGTCGAGGTCGCACAGCAGCAGCGGGGCGGATTCCGGTCGCACCACGGTGGCGGGATGACGGTCGAAGGTCACGACCGCCGTCGCGCATCCTCGCTCCGCTGCGAGGCGATGCATCTCAGAGATCACGGTCCGGTGTCCGCGGTGGACGCCGTCGTACTCCCCCACGGTCACGACGCTGCCGTGCTCGAGCACCGGGCACCAATCCAAGTCGCGGATGACCTCCATGCGCGCAACGCTACTCAGAGGCCGGTCCGCGCACGCTCTACGGGGGCAGGACCGTCGCCCGCAGGCGACCGTCAGCGCGCTCATGCACCGCGACGAGCCGACCGTCGGGATCGAAGAGCGTCCACGGGCCCGAGCCGTCGTAGCGATGAGCGGCCAAATGAGCGCCTTGGCGGGCGTTGGCGGCGTCGCCTTCGGACAGACGGATCTGGACCAGGTCACGAACCAGCTCGCCGGGCGGTCGCAGCGCCGCCTGTTCGGGGAGCTCGGCCTCGGCCAGCGAGAACGAGCCGTTGCGCGTCCGCCGGAGCGCTTGAATGTGAGCCCCGCCGCCGAGCCGGCTCCCCAAGTCGGCGCCGAGTGTCCTGACGTAGGTGCCCGCGGAACAGTCGACCGACGCCCGATACACCTGCGGATCACCGGTGGGCTCCACATCGAATCGGTAAACCTCGACCTGGCGTGGCACGCGTTCTGCCGCTTCGCCGGACCGGGCGATCTCGTGCAGGCGGCGACCGCCGACACGGACGGCGGACACCATCGGCGGCAGCTGGGAGATGGAGCCGACGAAACCCGCGGCTGCGTCGGCCACCTCGGTCGGATCGAGGTCCATGCACCAAGTCGCGATGGTCTCGCCAGCAGCATCGAGTGTGCTGGTCTCGATCCCGAACACGATTTCGCACTCATAGCTCTTGCGGCCTGCGGTGGCGAATCGCAGCAGGCGCGTCGCACTGCCGATGCCGACCACCAAAACGCCCGTTGCGGTCGGATCGAGCGTGCCAGCGTGGCCGATACGCCGCTCGCCGAATCGGCGGCGCAGCAGGGCCACTACGTCGTGCGACGTGGGCCCCGGCGGCTTGTCGACGATGACACTGCCATGAACGGTGGCCGGACGGCGTCGCGCCATGCCGTTCAGGACTCCTCGTCCCGCGGGTCGGACAGACCGGCCAGCAGATCTTCAATCCGCTCGGCAGCAACAGCGCCCCGGTCGCGGCGGAAGCGAAGCGTGGGAGTGCGTCTCAGGCTGGTGCTCGCGCCAAGAGCCCGCTGGAGTCGGTGATGGTGCTCGTCGAACGCCGCAGCCGCCCTGTCTGCAGCATCGTCGTCGCGCACGTCGTAGTGCACGACGGCGACGCTCAGCTCACGATCGACATCCACACCGGCGATCACGATGCCCTCGAACGACTCGTCGAGCCGTTCCATCTCCGATGCCACGATGCCGCGCACGAGCTGGGCGACCCGATCGGTCCGCTCGTATCGGTGCGCAGTCGGCATCGTGCGCCGCCGGCGGCGGGAGCGACGGGCCATCGGGCGGGTGCTCCGTCAGGCGACGCGGGCGATCTCGCGCTCGGTGTACGTCTCGATCACATCGCCCTCTTTCAGATCGGAGAAGTCAGAGAGACCGATGCCGCACTCCATGCCCGCCGACACCTCAGCGACGTCGTCCTGGAAGTGCCGCAGCGAGGAGATCGAGCCTTTCCAGATGATCGTGCCGTCACGCAAGAACCTGACCTTGGCGCCGCTGCGCACGTTTCCGTGCTCCACGACGCAGCCGGCCACGGGTCCCACGCCCGAGATGCGAAAGACCTGGCGCACCTGCGCCTCGCCTGCGACGATCTCCTCGAATTCCGGCTCGAGCAAGCCGACCATGGCGTTCTGCACATCGGATATGAGGTCGTAGATGATCTCGTAAAGCCGGACTTCGACGTCCTCGGTTTCGGCCGTCTGGCGCGCATTGCGGTCGGGACGCACGTTGAAGCCGATGATCGTGGCTTCCGATGCGGCGGCAAGCTGCACGTCGTTCTCGTTGATGCCGCCGACGCCACGGCTCACAAAGGAGAGCTTGACGTCTTCGCGCTCGAGCTTGCGCAGGCTGTCGGTGACCGCCTCGAGCGAGCCGTGGACATCTGCCTTGAGGACCAGATTGAGGGTGGCCGTCTCGCCGGCCTGTACCTGCTTGAAGATGTCCTCCAGCCGGGCGCCGCCGCCGCTTCCGCCAGCAGTGCCGGCCAAGCTGGCCTGGCGCTGCCAGTGCTCACGGGTCTCTGCCACCTTGCCCGCAGTCTTCTCGTCTGGTGCCACTACGAACAGGTCACCCGAGCGTGCCACCTCGCCGAGACCGAGCACCTCCACAGGCATGGACGGCCCCGCCTCGCTGAGCGGGGCGCCGCGATCGTCAGTCATGGCACGCACTCGGCCCCACGCTGCGCCGGCAACCATCGGCTCACCGATGCGCAGCGTGCCGCGCTCCACCAGCACCGTCGCAACCGGTCCGCGGCCGCGATCGAGATGGGCCTCGAGCACGATGCCAACTGCACGTCCTGACGCAGGGGCGGTGAGCTCCTCGAGCTCTGCGACGAGCAGGATCTGGTCGAGCAGCTCATCGATGCCCTCACCCGTCATGGCCGACATGGGCACGGTGATCACTTCGCCGCCGTAGGACTCGGGCACCAAGCCCCGTTCGGCCAGCTGGGCTCGCACCCGATCGGCGTCGGCACCGGGCCGGTCCATCTTGTTGATGGCGACGATGATCGGCACGTCGGCCGCCTGCGCGTGATCAATGGCTTCGGCCGTCTGCGGCATGACGCCATCGTCGGCCGCCACCACCAGCACCACGACATCGGTGGCCTGCGCTCCCCTTGCTCGCATCGCGGTAAAGGCCTCGTGGCCGGGTGTGTCGATGAACGTGATCCGGTGATCGCTCCGCGTGGTCTGGTACGCGCCGATGTGCTGCGTGATGCCGCCCGCCTCGCCCTCAACGACGTTCGAGGAGCGGATGCGGTCCAGCAGCAACGTCTTTCCGTGGTCGACGTGGCCCATGACCGTGACCACCGGAGGCCGGATCTGAGCGCCGTCTTCAGCGAGGTCGACTTCGAGCGCCCGCAGCAGCTCCTCTTCCTGTTCTGCGCCGGGCTCGGTGATGCGCACATCGGCGCCGAGCTCGGCAGCGAACAGCTCGATCATGTCATCGCTGAGCGACTGGGTGGCCGTCACCATCTCGCCCTGCTGCAGCAGGAATCGCACGATGTCGGCGGCCGAGCGATTCAGCCGGGCGGCCACTTCTTGGGCCGTCGATCCCCGCTCAATGACGATCTCGCCCTCGGGAACGGGCGCATCGACCGGCGTATAGGCGGTGAGTTGCTGAGGTTGCAGTTCCTCGCGCTGGCGACGACGGCGGCGGCGAGGCCGGCCTCGTGGACCGCCACGCGGCGCTCCCCGCGGCCCTCCCGGACGAGCACCGCCGGGGGGTCCGCCCGGACGGCCTCCGGGGGGTGGCGGCGCTCCCGCGTGAGCGCGCCCGCCACCTGGCCCGCCTCCGTGCGGACGGTCACCGCCGCCCGCGGGACGCCGGAATCCGCCCGGGGGACCAGAGCGGTACGGGGCCCCACTGCGTGCTGATGTGCGGGGAGGACCCGGCGGCGGGGGAATCGGCTTGCCGGATCCCGAACGAGGTGCTGCAGGCGGGGGCGGGATCGGCCGGCCGTCGGCAGACTTCGGCGGCACCGGCAGACGAGAGGGGGGAGGCGGCAGCGCAGAGCCGGCCGCTTCGTCCGGCGCTGGCCTCGACGCTGCGGCTGGTTCCTCCGAGCGCGCTGCTGGACGCCCGGATGGCGGCAGAATCGGGCGCGCGGATTCCTGACCGCTTGAGGTGACCAGCCGCCGTGGTGGCGGTACCGGCGGCGGGGCACCCGCCGACGGCAGCGTGCTCGGCGGCGGGGTGCCAGACGGCGGCATGTCCGGCGGAGCGCTCGGTGCCGTCGGCGGAGCCGACTCGACCGCAGCAGCAGGTTGAGCTTCTGTCTGCGGGGACGTTTCTACGGCCGGCGCGGCTGCGGGCGCCGGTGGCGTGGCCTCGGAGGCCGGTGCCGCCTGCGCAGCCGGCCTCGACTCAGCCGGAGCCTTGCGAGCAGGGCGAGTCGGCGCTGGCGTCTGCTGTGCCTCCGCCAAGTCGTCACGCGGGGTTGCGCGCGAGGTAGCAGCGGCAGCCTTCGCCGGCGACTTGCGAGCCTTGCGTGCCTCGGGCGGCGGCTCCTCACGAATCAGTCCCTCACGCGTGGCCTTGCGCCGGACGCGGTCAGCCTGAGCGTCCTCCATGCTGGACGAGTGCGTCTTCACACCGATGCCCAACGACTCGCATACGTCGAGCACCTCGGTGAGCGTCATGCCCAGCTCTTTGGAGAGCTCGTGAACGCGGACTTTCTTCGGCAAGCGGTCGGTCTTTCTGTCGGAATCTCTGTCGAGAGTTGACGGGGCGCCCGGCGGGGCTCAGGAAACGAAACGGGGACGCGACGAGACGGGCCATCGGCCTCAAGGCGCCGTCGAGTCCGATGGAAGCGTACTGGGGTCGGTGTGAGCCTCTGCAGGGGCCGCGGCCACAGCATCGTCGGCCGGCACAGCTTCGTTGGTCTGCACAGTCTTGCTGGTTTGCGCAGCGTCGCCTGCTTCGTCGCCGTCCTGATGCTCGGTGACGGCTTCGGACCACTGGCCTGCCGTGATGGCTTCGCTGCCGTCGGCGGGAACCCACGTCTGCTCGCCGGTGTCGGGGTTGGTGACCCACTCCCCCTCTGCCCACTCCTCGCCTGAGTAGCCGGCTTCCTCCTCGGCAATCTGGGTCTCGCTCTTGATGTCAATGCGCCAGCCGGTCAGCCGGGCCGCCAAGCGCGCGTTCTGACCCTCGCGGCCGATCGCCAGCGACAGCTGGTGATCGGGTACGACAACCTCGGCAACACCCTCTTCGGAATGAAAGCGGACTTCCCGCACCCGGGCCGGGGACAGCGCCTTCGCCACGAAGTCATGGAGGTCGTCGGAGAACGGGACGATGTCGATCTTCTCGCCTCGCAGCTCGTTCACGACCTGACGCACCCGGCTGCCGCGGGCACCCACGCACGCGCCAACTGGATCGATGTTGGGGTCATTCGACCAGACGGCAATCTTGGTGCGGTGGCCGGGCTCGCGTGCACAGGCCTTTAGTTCGACAACGCCATCGGAGATCTCGGGGACCTCCAGCTTGAACAGCTCGCGGATCAGTCCTGGATGCGTGCGCGACACGACGATCTGCGGACCCTTGGCGGTCTTGCGCACCTCCACGATGTACGCCTTGAGGCGGCTGTTGGGCTCGGGACGTTCGTAGGGAACCTGCTCGGACTGGGGCAGCAACGCCTCCACACGCCCCAAGTCGAGCAACGTGTAACGGGCATCGTTCTGCTGGATGATGCCGGTGACGATGTCGCCCTCGCGCCCGGCGTACTCGTCGTATTTCATGTCGCGCTCGACTTCGCGGATGCGCTGGTTCAGGACCTGCCGGACGGTCTGAGCCACGATCCTGCCCAAGTCGTGAGGCGTGTCGTCCCATTCGCGCACAACGTTGCCCAGTTCATCGACTTCCTGGGCGTACACCGTGATGTTGAACGACTCATCGATGATGACGTAGGCCTGCTCGGCGGCACCCTCGCGGCGCTTGTAGGCCGATTCGAGGCCGTTCGCGACCGCCTCGAGCAAGACCTCGGTGGTCATCCCCTTCTCGGCAGCGAGTGCTTGGAGCGCTTCCATGATCTCGGGGCTGTTCATCGTCCCTGCCTCCCTCGGCCCTTGTGCGGCGGTGAGCCCCATTCGAATGTCGTGCGGGCTTTGGCGATGTCGCCGAACGGCACCGACAGCGTCTGACCAGCTCCCGGCTCGATCTGTTGCCCCGCGGCGGCATTGCCGGAAATCTCCTCGATGTGGATCGAAACCGCGGATCGGTCGGCTTCCAAGATCTCGCCGACGATGCGCCGGCGCAGCGGTCCGCTCGTGCGAATGACTGCTCGCTCGCCGACCGCGCTTGCAAAGTGCTCTGGACGCCGCAGGCTGCGCTCGAGTCCGGGGCTGGACACCTCGAGCACGTAGCGGCCGTCGATCAGGTCAGCGGCATCGAGTGCGGCGGACAGCCTGCGGCTGAGCTTGCTCAGCGCTTCAACGCCGATGGCACCACCCTCCGATGCCGTGGCCAGCACCACGAGCGTGCCGCCTCGCCATTGCACGTCGTAGAGGGCACAGCCGATCTCGGCGGCGATCGGCTCGGCGAGTGCGGTGAGCTGCGAAGGGTCGACGGCAGATGGGGCGCGCGAAACCGCAGCGGTGTCAGTCATCGCAACCTCCCTGTCCGCGTCGCCCCGGCCGCCCTCGGGGCTGTGCCTGCGGTACCAGCCCTTGCGGCCGAGCCACAAGGACTCGACCCACAAGAACATGGCGCAGAGCCCAGGTCCGACCGAAACTGTCCTGAAAGCACGACGCTACCAGCGCATGCGAAACGGCAGCGCGCAGATCGGTGTGCCCGCCTCCGAGCAGGCGAACCCCCTGCTCTCAGCGGCGCCGTATGAGGGCGACGCGCTCGGCGGCCTGATTGACGTCCTCGCCCTGCTCGCTGACGAGCGCGGCGCGGTCGGCTTCGGCGGCTGCCGCTGCGCCGGCCTCTGCCCGCGACAGCGCCGCCTCGACGCCGTCGGCCGCGACGATCTCAGCCCAACTCACCAGCGCCGCGACCATCTCGTCCTCAGGCACCACAGACACGACCTGGCCCTTCACAAACAAATGGCCGCGGGATCGGCCCGCGGCAATCCCCAGGTCGGCACTGCGTGCCTCACCCGGCCCATTCACCACGCAGCCCATCACGGCAACTTGCACGGGCAGGTCGAGGTCACGGAACGCTTCTTGCGCCTCCTGGGTCACCGAGATCACGTCGACTTCAGCGCGGCCGCACGACGGGCAGGCAATGAGATCGGTGCCCGAACGCTCCCGCAGACCCAGCGCCTGGAGCAACTGCTGGCCAGCGGTGGCCTCCTGGACGGGGTCGGCGGTGAGGCTGTAGCGGATGGTGTCGCCGATGCCCTCGTTGAGCAACGTCGCGATGCCCGCAGTCGCCTTCACCAAGCCGGCGGGCGGGGGGCCAGCTTCGGTGACACCGAGATGCAGCGGGAAGTCGACCTCGTCGGCGAGCATCCGGTACGACTCCACCATCAGGGTCACGTCACTGGCCTTGACCGAGATCTTGACGTCGTCGAACCCCACCTGGTCGAAGTAGCCCAGCTCCCGCTTGGCCGACTCGACCAGCGCGGCCGGCGTCATGCCGAAGCGCGATTCGATGTCGGGATCGAGGGAGCCGCCATTGACGCCGATGCGGATCGGCACGCCGCGATCGCGGGCCTCCGTCGCGACTGCGCGAATCTGGTCGGGCTTGCGGATATTGCCCGGATTCAGCCGCAAGCACGCCACTCCGGCGTCGAGCGCGGCTAGCGCGAGCCGGTACTGGAAGTGAACGTCGGCCACAAGGGGCACGGGCGAGCGCGGAACGATCTGCGCGAGCGCCTCGACGGCCGCTATGTCGTTGGCTGTGCAACGCACGATGTCGGCACCCGCACCGGCCAGCGCGTAGATCTGCGCCAGCGTGCCATCGACATCGGACGTCTTGGTGGTGGTCATCGACTGCACCGATATGGGTGCCCCGCCCCCGACCGCGACCGAGCCGACATGCGCTTGGCGGGTGTGCCGTCGGGCGTAACTGGCAGAGGTACTCATGGCGCGGAAGGTTTCACAGATCGATCGGGTTGGCGATGTCGAGGTAGAGCAAGCCGATGGCCAGCAGGGCAAGCGCGGTCACCACCACGGCGACAACGGGAGCCAACGCCCGTGGATCGCTGAAGTACCGGTCGCGCCCGCCGCGCTCCCGCCAGCGCTCATAGGTAGCTATCGCCACATGGCCGCCGTCGAACGGCGGCACCGGCACCATGTTGAACACGCCGAGGAACACGTTGACCATGGCGAACATCAGCGCTCGCTCGGACCACCCCCAGGAGGTGTCCGAAGCCAAGTCCACGATGCCGAAGACCCCCAACGGCCGCGTGCCCAGGTCGTCGTTCGCCGAGGGATCACCAGGCGGCGACACAATCCGGTCGATCACGTCGCCGAAGTTCACGAACAGCGACCAGATACCACGCACTGAATCGACCATCGCCTGCCCGAGGTCGGCGAACGCGCGGGCCGTCGCTGTGGGCAGTCCGGCCGTCTCATATGTGACCGCCTGGGCGGCACGAACGCCCAGCAAGCCCCGTCCTGTCTCGGGATCTGCCGCCAGCGTCGCCGCGGTGGCAAGGCGCGCGCCGTCCCGCTCGATCTCCAGCAGCACCGACTCGCCTGGCCGAGCCTGCACCTGCGACACGAAGGCGTTCCAATCCTCGGTGACGACGCCGTTCACACCCACAATGCGGTCGCCCACCTCGATGCCTGCCGTGCCGGCCGGAAGCGTCACGCCGTCTCGCTGGCTCATCACCTCGGCAACCTGCCAGCGGTTCTCCTCGAGAGCGGGTGCACCGAGTGCTGCATGCAACACCACGTACGCGACCAGCGCCATCACCAGGTGCATGAGCGAACCGGCACACACGACAAGCAGCCGGCGGGGATAGCTCTTGACGCGGTAGGCCCGGTGCTCGTCACCGGGCTCCACAGCGTCGCTGCTCGACATGCCGATCACGCGTACATAGGCCCCGAGCGGCAGGGCGCGCAGACCGTAGGTGGTTTCGCCGCGGCGGAAGCTCCACAGCCGCGGACCGAAGCCCAAGAAGAAGTCGGTGACCTTCATGCCCACTGCACGTGCGGTCACGTAGTGGCCGAACTCGTGCATGAACAACACAACGGCGAGCACCGCCGCAGCGCCGACGGCGAACGGGTAGCGCCACGCCAGCAACGCCAACACCGCAATCGCTGTGATGCCGCCGACGGTGCGGGCGGCAGAGCCGGGCGTCGGTGTCTGCGGTTCGTCGGTGTGGCCCCTCATGCGCGGATGCCCATCACCGCAGCTGCCGCAGACCGGCGGCCCCCGCGATCCGCTGCGATGACCGCGTCGACGCTGTCCGCAGCGGCGCCATCGTGATGCTGCATCGCATTCGAGATCACGCGCTCGATTTCATGCCAGCGCAGCTGCCCGGCCAGGAATGCGCTGACGGCATGCTCGTTGGCGCCGTTCAGCCACGCGGGTGCGGTGCCGCCTGCTCGGCCCGCGTCGTACGCCAGGCGCAGACAGCCGAAGGTCTCGGTGTCCGGCAATTCGAAGTCGAGGCGACCGATCGCCGACCAGTCGACAGCGCCGAACGGCGTCCCGATGCGCTCGGGATAGGCCAGGGCGTAGCCGATCGGCAGGCGCATGTCCGGCAGGGAGAGCTGCGCGATGGTGCTGCCGTCGGCGAACGTCACCATCGAGTGAACTACCGACTGCGGCTGGATGACTACCTCGATCCCGTCGTAATCGATCCCGAACAGCTCGTGTGCCTCGATGACCTCGAGGCCCTTGTTCATGAGTGTCGAGGAGTCGACCGTGATCTTCGGGCCCATCGACCACGTGGGGTGCGCCAAAGCGTCCGCAATGGTCACCTCGCGCAGTTCGGCGGCAGCGCGACCGCGGAAGGGTCCGCCGCTGCCGGTGAGAATCAGCCGCTCCGGCGGTGCCGACTGGCCGGCGAGGCACTGATGCAAGGCACTGTGCTCGCTGTCAACCGGGATGAGCTCGGCGCCGGCCACTGCTCGCAAAGGCTGCACCAGCGGTCCCGCGGCGATGAGGCTTTCCTTGTTCGCCAGCGCGAGGCGACGCCCGGCCCGAAGCGCGGCCAGAGTGACACCTAGGCCAGCGAAGCCCACCACGCCATTCACCACGACATCGGCCGTGCCAGCGAGATCAGCGAATGCGTCGGCACCGGCCAGAACCTCGACGCCGGCAGGCAACGCGGCACGCAGCTCCGACTCCAACCCAGCATCGCCGATGGCGACTGCTGCGGGCGCAAACTCGGTGGCTTGGGCTGCGAGTTCGCTCACTGAGCTGTGCGCAGCAAGAGCGACGGCCCGGAAACGGTCCGGCTCGGTGCGCATGACCTCCAGCGTCTGGGTGCCAATCGAACCCGTCGAGCCGAGCACCGCGACGGTCGTCGCGCCCATGCGCCTAGCCGACGACGAATGTGCCGACGAAGTACGCCGCCGGCAAGGAAAAGAGCAGCGCGTCGAAGCGATCGAAGACACCGCCGTGACCAGGCAGCAGGCTGCCCATGTCCTTGATGGCCACGTCGCGCTTGACCATCGACTGCGTCAGGTCGCCCAATGGTGCGGCAAGTGCGACGGCGAGGCTCAGCCACAGGGCGTCCAGCAGGCCGCCGGTCCACGGGAACACGCCAGGGAAGCGATTCAGCACAAGCGTGGTGATCACCACCGACAGCACGATTCCCCCGATGAGACCCTCGTGCGTCTTGCTCGGACTGATCCGCGCTGCGAGTCGGCTCTGGCCGGTCGTTCGACCGACGACATAGCCACCCACGTCGTATACCACCGTCCCGATCACGGCGGCGATCAGCATCGAGTCGCCGTTCGGCTCGCGCAGGATCAGCGCGGCGAACGATCCCAAGCCGCCAATCCACAGCAGACCGAGTGCCGTGATGGCCATGTTCGCCGTGGGATGGTCTCGCTCGACGCCGAACAGGAACCAGCAGAGGATGGTGACCGCTGAAACGGCCAGCACGATCGGGTAGGCCTCGACACCGCGCAGGTGCACAGCGACGGTCAAGCCTGCAACGCCCGCAAGACCTGCCAGGGTCGCCGGGCGGTAGCCCAGCGGCCGGGCGGCCCGGTAGAACTCTGCGGCGGCCAGCACCAGCACAATCGCGACGAGCGCGACGGTGGCTGCTTCGCCGAGCCGCAGCGCGCCGAAGAACAACGCGGCCAGCACCGCGCCCACCGCAATGGCGGCCGGCAGGTTGCGACCGGTGCCGCCGGAGTCCGAAGGGGCATTGTGCAAGACAGTCCGGGTTTCGTCGCTCACAACCCCACGCTCCTCATAGTCCTGATTCCCCTCGCGCCAGTGTGATGCAGACGCATCGAGCTGAGCCCATTGAGCGAAGCGGTCGGTTTCGGATGGCGCGGCACCAGTCTCCGAAGGTACTTCGGCGACGGTTGGGGCCGCAGCGACATGCGCCAGATCGGCGGCGGACGTGGCGGCAGCCTCAGCGGGCGGCGCCTCTGGCATCTCGGCCGGCGTTGAGGGGGCTTCAGCAGGCGGGATCGGCGGCGGTGTCGTTTCATCGGGCGAATCGAACAGCGGTTCAAGGTTCTCTGCCGCGGGTGCCTCGGGGTCGGGAGTCGCTGGAGTATCGCCGGCGAGGCGCGGGTCGTCGGGAAGTTGGGGGAACAGGCGCGAGCCGCCGCGGCGCTCTGGCTCCGTGGTCGTCGCTTCGGGTTCCGCGGGCTGCACAGCCGGCTCATCCGGCGCGGGAGCGTCGTCGGAATCGAAGTTCACCAGCGGCCGGGTCGAGCCCAGCGGATCGTCGGCGCCCGCCGGATCGCTGGGATCGGAACCGGAGTGGGCCGGCGGATGCGCGCTGCTTTCGGACATCTACCTTCACACCTGCTCGGTCAGACCTCGAGGAGTTCTTGCTCCTTGGCATCCAACGCCCGGTCAATGTCTCCGACGAATTTGGCGGTGTCGGCGTCGAGCTCCTGTTCGAAGCTTCGCTTCTGGTCGGCGGAGATCTCCTTCTCCTTTTCGAGCGTATCGAGATCGTGACGAGCGCTGCGACGCAGATTGCGCACCGCGACGCGCCCGTCCTCGGCCATCTGCTTCACCACGCGTACCAGATCCCTGCGCCGATCCTCGGTCAAAGGAGGAAAGAGCAATCGCAGGACATGGCCATCGCTCGATGGATTGATGCCAAGGTCAGACTCCATCACCGCCTTGGAGATGGCGTCGAGCGCCCCCCGGTCGAACGGCTGGATGACCAGCATGCGTGCCTCCGGCACCGAGAATCCCGCGAGCTGCTGCAACGGAACGGCTGCGCCGTAGTAGTCGACTTGCAGCTTCTCGACCAGCGCTGGTGTTGCGCGGCCTGTCCGGACGGTGGCGAAGTTGCCGCGGGCGTGTTCGACAGCGCTGCGCATCCGTTCGCGAGCATCCGCACAGATCTCAGCGGCGAATTCGCTCACCCGACCAGCGTAGCTATGACCGGTCGGGAGTGGCCGTCACCTGTCAGCGCACCAGCGTGCCAAGCGCTTCGCCTTCGACGACGCGGCGGAAATTGCCCTGCGTCATCAGGTCGAACACCACGATCGGAGTGGCATTGTCCTTGCACACCGCGATCGCCGCGGAGTCCATCACCGCGAGCTCCCGGGACAGCACTTCCAGAAACGTGACTTCGCTGAGGAGCTGAGCATCTGGATCGGTCTGCGGATCGGCCGTATAGACGCCGTTGACACCGGAATGAGTGCCCTTCAGCACGACATCGGCGTCGACTTCCGCAGCGCGCAACGCAGCCGCGGTGTCGGTTGTGAAGAACGGGTTGCCGGTGCCCGCCGCAAAGATCACTACCCGGCCTTTCTCCAGGTGGCGCACAGCCCGGCGCCGGATATAGGGCTCTGCGATCTGTGCCATGCCGATGGCGGTCATCACACGGGTGGGCACTTCTCTGCGTTCGAGCGCATCTTGCAACGCCAGCGCATTGATGACGGTGGCGAGCATGCCCATGTGGTCGGACTGGGCGCGATCCATGCCGCCGATCGAGCCCGCCATGCCGCGCCAGATGTTGCCGCCGCCGACGACGACCGCTATATCAACCTTCAACGAGGTCCAGACGTCGGCAATCTCCGACGCCAGCGAATCCACCACAGCGGCGCTGACGTTGTTCCCTCCGGCGTCAGCCAACGCCTCGCCCGACAGCTTCAGCACCACCCGCTTCCACTCACGGGCTGCGCTCTCTCGCGGATCTTCCGGTTGCGTCACCGGGGTCACCGCCGCAGCCACAGCGATGCTCAGCGGCCGATCTCGACTTGGGCGAACCGCGTCACGCTCGCCGTTCCGACGAGATCGGCAATTGTTCGCTTCTCGTCCTTCACGAACTTCTGCTCCATGAGCGTGTGCTCACGCAGGTAACCCGTCAGGCGGCCCTCGACGATCTTCGGCAGCGCCGCCTCGGGCTTGCCCTCATTCCGGCTGATCGCCTCGAAGGTCGCCCGCTCCCGGTCAAGGACCTCCGTGGGCACGTCCGAGCGCCGGATGTAGGTGGGGCGGCTGCTCGCGATGTGCAACGCCACATCGTGAGCAAGCTCCGGCGTGGCCCCCTGGATCTCCACCAGCACAGCATTGACGCCACGGCCATTCTGCTGGTGGACGTAGGCGTCGATGCAGGAGCCGGCGGGGGCCTCGAAGCGCTCGACCGTGCCGACTGCGATGTTCTCTTTGAGCGTCATCTTCAGATCGTCGATGACGGCTGCCGCGTCGGCGACGGCAGACGCACCGACTGCGATCACATCGGTCAGCATCTTGTCCGCCATTGACAGAAACCCGTCAGACTTGGCGACGAAGTCTGTCTCGCAGCGCAACTCGACGATGGCGCCGACCGAGCCGTTGCCACTGTCAATCACGCGCGCCACAACGACGCCGTCGCTGTTGTCACGATCTGATCGTGCCGCGGACTTGGCGATGCCGTTCTCGCGCAGCCACTGGGCCGCGGCATCGGCGTTTCCATCGCATCGGGTCAGCGCGTTCTTTGCATCCATCATCCCGGCGCCGGTGGCGTGTCGCAGGGCCTGTACGTCCTTCGCTGTGAACGCCGCCATGTCAGGACGCTCCTTGTGATGCAGATGAAGGGGCGAGGGCTTCAGCCTCGGTGGCATCGCCCGCAGGCTCGCCGGTCTCGGTGGCAGGCTCGGCAGACGCGGACGCATCGCTGGTGGATGCGTCCGGCACAGATGCCTCGGCAGCGGGGACTGCGTCACCGCCGACATCAGCCGCTGCGGCAGGGGCCTCAGCCGACCGCATGTCTGGAACGGCGGCAGCTGCGGCGGCTTTCTTGGCCTGATCAGCGGCAATTCGGGCTTCCCGGGCCGCAGCCTCGGCCATGGCGGCCCGCTGTGCCTCGGCCTGCTGTGCAGCGATGCGTGCCTCTTCCTCAGGCGAGCGCTCGCCTGCCGGCGCCACCACCACGCCGCTGCGCTCGGCCATGTATCGGCCTTCCAACGCGGCGTCGGCGATGACACGGCACAGCAGTTCGGTCGAGCGGATGGCGTCGTCATTGCCGGGGATGACGTAGGTGATCGGATCGGGATCGGAGTTCGAGTCGGCGACGGCGACCACTGGAAGCTTCAGCCGAACAGCCTCGGCCACCGCGATGTGCTCCTTCGGGGTGTCGAGCACGAAGACGGCGTCTGGCAGCTTGTCCATGTTCCGGATGCCGTTCAGGTTGCGCTGCAGCTTGGTGAGCTCACGGGTATGCAGCAGGGCTTCCTTCTTCGGCATGTTGTTGAAATCGCCGGCGGACTGCATCCGCTCGTACTCGAGCATCTTGGTGACCCGGCCGCGGATCGTGCGGAAGTTGGTGAGCATCCCGCCCAGCCAACGCTGATTCACATACGGCATGCCGCACGCATTGGCATGGCGCTGGATCGGATACTGGGCCTGGCGCTTGGTGCCGACGAACAGGATCGTGCCGCCACCGGCCACGGTGTCGCGCACATAGGCGTAGGCGTCTTCGAGAAGTTGAAGCGTCTGCCGGAGATCGATGATGTAGATGCCGTTGCGCTCGCCCCACAGGAACCGTTCCATCTTCGGATTCCAGCGACGGGTTTGGTGGCCGAAATGCACGCCGGCGGCGAGCAGGTCGGACATGGTCACAACAGCGGACATGAATGCTCCTCCCCACGGTTCGAATCTCTGCACCGAGGACGACGCCGCTTTGGCAGCGGCGACCGTGGGGTCGCCCCGGCTGGTCAGTGAATGGTCGGTGGCATTGCGATCTCGGCGAGACGCGCTGGCGCAGACTCCGGCTTCCGGGAGACTCGGCCTCCTGAATGCCAGGCCTCCGTCGGCGTGAGCCTCAGAGCACCGCATTGCCGACGCCGGAGTGTAACCAGCGCAGTTGCAGGCGATACACGGCGGGCGACGAGGGGACGAGATGCGGGCGGCCAAGCGACGGCTGCCCACTTGGGCTGCGACGGCTGCCGAAAATCTGTGCCGGGTCGAGATAAGTCTCGCCCCGGCGCACGCCGATATGCAGCCGATCACCCGTGGCGCCGAGTTCTTGTCGTTGCCGGACCCGTTCGCCTCTGCGTACGCCGATCGACGCAACCCCCGAGTACGACACTCGCAGACCGTCGGGATGGCTCACCGTGACATGCAATCGGCCGCCTACCGGCCCGGCGAAGCTGACGACTCCATCGGCCGCAGCCCAGAACGCCGAGCCGGGCTGCGTCGCGAACTCGAGACCGCGATTGCCGGGTCCGTACGGGTTGTCCGGCGGCCGGAAGGGGTCCACGACGGTGCCGTGCACAGGCCAGATGTAGCCGAGCGCCGGCCCAGACTGTGCGGGCACGGATTGCGCTGGCACCGCCTGTGCCCACGCCGGGCCGCTTGCGACAGCCAGTACGGCCGCGCCCGCAACAGCGAATGCAATTGTCAGGCGCGCGGGTGCGCCGACTCGTACACCTCCCGGAGACGCTCCCTGCTGACCCGGGTGTAGATCTGCGTGGTCGCGAGTCGCCTGTGGCCGAGCAGTTCCTGCACCACGCGCAGGTCGGCTCCGCCGTCCAGCAGATGAGTGGCATAGGTGTGTCGCAGGGCATGCGGATGGGTTGGCGTGGCAGCGTGGCGATCCAGGATCCGCTGCACGTCCCGGGTGCCGAGCCGGTTGCCGCGCAGGTTCACCAGCAGCGCCGCAGGGTCGCGCTCGGCCGGCTCGCGCAGCCGCTGCCCGTCGAACTCGTCGCTGCCGCCGTCGCGCCAAGCGGCGAGCAGCGCCATGGCCGGCTCGCTGAGCGGCACCCGGCGATGCTTGGCGCCCTTGCCGATCACCTCGATGTGAGCGCTGCCGGGCCGGAAGGCGCCGCGATCGAGCTGGCAGAGCTCGGCGACGCGCAGGCCGCTGCCGTAGAGCAGCTCGAGCACGAGCCGGTCGCGCAGCTCGGTCGGATCGTTCGGCACGGTGCCGTCGCCCAGCATCTCGGACACTTCGGCCGCACCCAGCACGCGCGGCAAGCGTCCCGAGCCAGCCGGCGCGACTAGCCCGAGCGCCGGGTCGACCCCGATGGTGCCTTGGCGCGCCAGCCACCCGAAGTAACGCCTCAATGCGGACGCTTTGCGAGCCACCGAGCGTCGCGACAGCCCACGCACCGACAGGAATGCGATGTATCGGCGCAGCCAGCGCCGATCGACGTCGCTGGGCACGTTGAGCCCAGCCCGGGACGCCCACTCTGCGAACTGGCGCAGATCCGAACGGTAGGCGCGCTTGGTGGAATCCGATGCCGCAGTCAGTGACAGAACGAACTCGGGGACTCGCCACACCGGCGGCGTCCCAATCTCCAGACGCGACGTTGCCAGACCCACAGTCACCAGAACCACAGTACCGAGAGGTCCCCACTGGTTCGCAAGCCCCGCCACGGCGACGTCGGGTCCTCATCGGGCCTTCTCCCACCAACCACCGGCCTCGCTGGCCCAGCCCGACAGCTGCAGGCGACCGAGCGATGACGCCAGTTCGCCCAGACTTGTGCCGGTGAGCAACGCCATCTCATCGAGCGTGCGCGGTCCGGCACTGAGCTCGTCCAGAACCCGTTGGTCGAGCGGTTCCGCAGGCGCCGCCGGGAGTCCGAGACCGTTGGGCACAGCGTCGCCGCGACCAGGCTCGCCCAACGCCGCCAACACGTCGGCCACTTCACAAACGGGAGCGCATCCTTCGGCGAGGAGCCGGTTGGTGCCGGCTGAGGCGGCGCTGGTAATCGGCCCTGGCACCGCCATGACCGGCCGGTCCCGCTCGGCGGCGGCATCCACTGTGTACATCGAGCCACCTGCCGAACCCGATTCGACCACCACCAGCACCTCGCAGAGGGCCGCCACGATCCGATTGCGCGCCGGGAACTGCCACTGCGCAGCGCGCCGGCCGAGCGGGTACTCGCTCAGCAGCGTCCCGTGCCGTGCCACATCGGCCCACAGTGTCCGGTTCGAGGCCGGGTACACCTGATCCAGCCCGCTGCCGACGATGCCGATGACCGATCCGCCCGCGTCGAGTGCTGCTCGCTGGGCGATGCCGTCGATACCGGTCGCCAGTCCCGACACCACTGCTACACCGGCTGCTGCGAGGCCCGACCCGAGCTGCTGCGCCACTGTGCGCCCGTAGGCAGTGCATCGTCGTGTGCCCACTACACCGACGCGCCGGACCTGCGGATCGATCACAGAGCCTTGGCCGAACAGCAGCGCAGGCGGCTCGGGGTCTGACTCCCAGATCTCAGCTGCATCGCTGCGACCAGGCACGGACAGCCAGATGCCTTCTCGCGCATGCGCGGCGAGCAAGTCGGCGCCGACCGGATGCCCGTCGATTGCCGCATGCTCGAACGCCGATGCGATCTGTCGCCGCCATGTCGCGATCAGCGTCTCGTCGACACCGCGGCATGACCGCAACTCCGCCAGCGCCGCAGCCCGCCCGGCACGCAGCTGATCGATGGCTTCGGGCGCGTCACGACCGGTCAGCAAGGCGCGCACCCGCGCCGGGCCCATGTGCGGCAGCGAACACAGCGCCGCCAGCGCGCCCAGCTCGGCTCGCTCCTTTGACGATGCGCTCGCTCCAGCGGTCATGGCGCGGCGCCTGCGGCCACGGGCGCGTGCAGGTTGCCGACGCTGGCGCGCAGCATGAGCGCTTCGTCGAGGCGTTCAGCATCGACGAGCGGTTCGTCCCCGGCGAGATCGCACAGCGTGAGTGCAACGCAGCGCACGCGATGCAGCCCGCGGCCGCTGAGCAGCCCGCCGCGCAGTCGCTCACGTAGCGCGGCGTGGGCAGCAGGTGTGAGCGGGGCGAAGTGCTCGAGCTGCTCGCCGGTCAGCTCGACATTGGCCTCGACACCCCGAGACGCGGCCCGCTCGCGAGCCGCCGCCACCCGGCTGGCCACTGCGACGGTCGGCTCGCCGCGGATGCCGTCGAGCAATTGGTCGGGATCGGGCGGCCGCACCTGGATGCGGAGATCGAAGCGGTCGAGCAGCGGCCCCGAGAGGCGCCGGAGGTATCGCTGGCGGACGAGGTCCGAGCAACGGCACGAGTTCGGCCGGCCGGCCTGGCCACACGGGCAAGGATTCATGGCCGCCACAAGCAAGAAGCGAGTCGGAAACGAACACGTTCCCAATGCTCGGCTCACTCGAACGACACCTTCTTCGAGCGGCTGGCGCATGGCATCGAGCACGCTGGGCGCGAACTCGCCGAGCTCGTCGAGGAACAGCACACCCCGGTGTGCAAGCGAGATCTCTCCAGGGCGAATCGCATTCGTGCCACCGCCGATCAGCGCGGTCACGGTGGCGGTGTGATGGGGGCTGCGGAGAAGCGGCCGAGTGGCCAAGCCGGTGGGCAGCGGCAAACCCGCTGCCGACTGCACCCGGGTGGCCTCCATCGCGCACTGCCGGCTGAGCGCAGGCAGCAGGCCCACCAACCGACGGGCCAGCATCGTCTTGCCAGCGCCCGGCGGACCCAGCATCAGCAAGTGGTGACCGCCTGCCGCGGCAACCTCGACCGCTCTTCGGGCGGAGGGCTGCCCGATCACGTCACTGAGATCAGGTACCGGTACGGGGGACGGCTGTGGCGGAACAGGCGGCGGATCGGGCCACGGCGCGCGCCCGGCGAGCACCGACGCGAGCTCGCCCAGAGTGCGAACCGGGTGAACATCTCGCGGACTTGCTGCGAGCGCAACGTGATAGGCCTCGGACGCAACGACGACCGCGTCGTCGCGAAGAGCGTCGGTGAGCGGCAGCACGCCGGCCGTGCCCCTGACGGCTCCATCGAGGCCCAGTTCGCCCAGGAACGCCTTCCCGCGCAGCGACTCGGCTGGCACTTGCTCGGTGACAGCGAGCACGGCCACTGCCATGGCCACGTCGAGGACCGCGCCACCCTTGCGCAGGCCCGACGGCGCCAGGTTGACGGTGACACGACTGTCGGGCCAGTCGAGTCCCGACGACAGCACCGCCGCCCGAACCCGGTCGCGCGCTTCGCGGCAGGCGGCATCGGGCAGCCCGACAATGGTGAATGACGGCAGTCCGTTCGAGGTGTGCACCTCAACCGTGACGACGTGACCGTCGACGCCGACCAGTGTCGCGGTCGTTGCAGTAGCCAGCATGGGCATCCTCCGGCAGCTCGGATCGGACGCAACGCCGAGGCGGCGCAGTCCGGATTCGACGAAGAAGCCCGCCGGGGGCAACGATCGGTACAGCGGCGTCGGTGACGTCCGACCTGCTGAGACTGCATCACGGCATACGTGCCATCGCTGCAGCCTCGAGGGAGGACCGTACACCGGGTCTGCCCACAGCAGGCCGCCATTTTCTGACGCCACGCGGTCGAGCCGCGCCGAGCGATACTGCACCAGTGGGATACGACCCGTATCGCAAGCACAGCATCACCCGGCTCGACTACGTGCTGGTTGCCGTCGCCTCGCTGGTCGCGCTCGGCCTGGTGCTGTGGGCGGTGCTGGCCTGATGGCGTCGATGCGTCAGCTCGAGCCGGTGCCCGGTTTCGAAGTGCGCCGAGTGCAGCCCTTCGAAGCGGTCAAGCGATACGTCTGCGGCGGCTGCGCCAACTCCATCGAAACCGGTACTGGCCATGTGGTCGCCGTTCCTGTACATGCTCCCGATCTCCGGCGTCACTGGCACTGGGGTTGCTGGCAGGCACGCGACCGGCGCCGACCGGTCGGGTGAACAGCGCCGCGGGCTAGAAGGCGCCGGTGAGCACCTCTACTTTGCGGCCCATGACGGACGCGGCGTCACAGCGAATCGGACCGCGCCAGCCGCCTCGCTGGCGCACGTAGTGCGCTGCGAGCCGCCGGACTTGCTGCTGCTTGCGAGCGGTGATCGCCTCGAAACCCGTACCGAAGCGATCACTGGAGCGGGTCTTCACTTCGCAGATCACCAAGTGGGTTCCATTGGTCACCACTAGGTCCAGCTCGCCGAGCTGGCATCGCCAATTGCGATCCAGCACGCGGTAGCCGCGCTCGGCATACCAGCGCTCGACGAGACCTTCGCCGTACCTGCCGAGTGCTTGGCGGCGAGCGGTCACGCGCGCCCCGCGACCGATCGTGTGCCGCTAGTGTCCTGAGTTGTTAGTTGGTCGCGATTTTGTGGCGGTTGCGCCATCATTG
>VYDH01000024.1 GCA_009843525.1 Acidimicrobiales bacterium
GCCGAAACTACAGGTCCCCTTGGCCTGTCCCCTGTGTGTGGTCCTGTCGAAGGGGAAGGGGAATTATGGGACGAGTCGTTCTTTGCTCGTGGCGAGATGGGTGAAGAAGTCGCGTTCTTGATACTCGATGAGCCATGCCCCCAAAGATGCAGTGGTGCGTTCTTCGTCGCTCACAGGCGCTCGCTTGTCAGGCGGTCCGCTCGACATCGTCGGCGCAAGCCCGCAGCCATGCAGCGAGCTCAGCCGCATCGAGAGCACCGGGTTCACTTTGGCGCAGCCCGATCACGGCGACGATCGGATGGGTGCCAGAAGCACGCACGTGCAGCATGTCGAGCGTGTCGAACACCAGGCCGTCGATCAGTGCCCAGCGCGTAGGAATTGCTGTATGCGCTCATCTCGGACAACGCCGCACCTGAACGGTCGATCCGTCTCAGTCGGCGTCACGCTCCGCGACGCCGTCCGCGCTGTCGTCTGGATCGCCGTCCGTGTCATCGCTCTCAGGCGCTTCAGCGGCCATGCGGTAGCCGACCCCGGACTCGGTGAGGATGTAGGTGGGATCATCGGCAGCATCGCTCAGCTTGCGCCGTAGCCGTTTGACCACTTCGCGCACCAGCCATGGCTCCCCGATCCGTTCCGGGCCCCAGACGCGTCGCAGCAGCACGTCGTGGGTCAGCACCCGTCCGGCATTGACGGCCAGCTCATAGAGCAGCGAGTATTCCGTCGGCGTCAACGCCACCGGCTGCTCGGCCAGATTCACGCGGCGCTCAGCGTGATTGATGCTCAGCTCCCGGACCGAGACGGTGTCGGCTGGCCCGGCTCGCCGACGCAGGGCCGCTCTGATTCTCGCGGCCAGCTCGGTCTGGGAGAACGGCTTGACCATGTAGTCGGCCGCCCCCATGTCGAGCGCATTGGCGATGACGTCGTCCTGACCGTAGATCGACAGGAAGATGACCGGCACGTCGGCTGCCGTCTGGATGTCCTGCATCAGCTCGATCCCGTCGGTCTGCGGCAGCATCAGGTCCAACAGCACCAGATCGGGATTCTCAGCATCCAAGAGGTGGGGCACGTCTTTGGGGTTGCCGGTCACGACGGGCGAATAGCCCGTCTTGACCAAGGCGTCGCGGATGTAGCGGAGCGCATCGGGGTCGTCGTCTACGGCCAAGATGCACTCTGGGGCCGCATCTGGCCGGCGGGTGCCGCGAGACGAGGAGGAGAAGACCGATGACGCGGCCGATTCCTCGATCGTAGGAATCGTGAAGCTGAAGCGCGCACCCCTGCCCAGCCCATCGCTCTCGGCCCAGATCCGCCCGCCCTGAGCTTCCACGATCCCCTTGCAAATGGCGAGGCCGAGGCCCGATCCGGGAATGCTGCCCTTGCCGCCGCTGCCCTCGGTGCGGGAGAACTTGCGGAACAGGTGCGGCAGCAGATCCGCTGCGATGCCCCGTCCTTGGTCGAGGACGGTGACGGCAACGTGGTTGTCACCGAGCATGGCTTGCACCTCGATCACCGAGCCTCCGGGCGAGTGCTTGGCCGCGTTGGAGAGCAGGTTGGCGAGCACCTGCACCGTGCGGCCCCGATCAGCGATGACCAGCGGCAGATCCGACTCCAGCTCGATGTGCAGATCGCCCTGACCGTTGCTGCCCAGGAACCTGCTCTTCGCCTCGTCCACCAGCAGGTACAGGTCGCACGGCTCCGGTACGACGAGGAGCGAGCCCGTCTCGATGCGAGCCACGTCGAGCAGACCGCCGATCAGCTCGCGCATGTTGTCGCATTGGTCACGGATCATCCCGAAGAATCCGGTCATCTCGGCGAGATCCAGCTCTGGCGCCGACTCCAGCAGCGTGGCCACCGAGCCCTTGATGGTGGCGAGCGGCGCCCGCAGCTCGTGGCTCACCATGCCCAGGAACTCGGCGCGCATCCGCTCCATCTGCTCCAGCGGTGCCGTGTCCTGCAGAGTTGCCACGAAGGACTCGATGTCACCGGATTCTGAGCGGATCGGTGCGGCATTGACCAGAGCGGTGACGCTGCGGCCGTCGGGGACAAGCAGGGACACTTCCTCGGCGTACGCCGTTCCGCTAGCGCCGAGAAGCTCGATCAGCGATGACTTCTCAAGTGGGAGTTCCTGCCCGTCGGCACGACGGCAGATCAGCACATCGAGAAGTTGTTCGGGCGACATCTCCGGGTCTCGCAGGCTGTCGAACATCCTGATCGCTTCCCGGTTGATCGAAACCGGTGTGGCTGTCTTGGCGTCGAGGACGACGATGCCCACCGGCGAAATGTCGACCAGTGCCGCTAGGTCGTTCCGAGCCCGCTGCGCGCTGCGGTACTGGCGGGAGTTGGCGATCACCAAGGCTGCCTGCGCAGCGAACATGGCAAGGATCTCTTCGTCCTCGGAGGTGAACTCCCGCGCTTGCTCATCGTGACCGACATAGTGACTGACATAGATCGTGCCCACGCTGACGCCGCCGTGACGGATCGGCAGCACCAGCATGGAAGTCGCCGCCACGGCCGGCCGGAAGTCGGGTATCGCCAGCGATCCCAAGAAGCCAGCTACGTCGGAAATCCTCAGCGGCTCATCGAGGCCTGAGAGGTAGTCGAAGAGCGATGCCGCCTCCGTCCCGTCCCACCGCTCGTCCCAGTCCAGTTCCGAGAGGATGACGGCAGTCGGCTCTCCGGCCTTGCCCGGGACGGTGATCGCCCCGTAGCGCGCATTCGTCAAGCTGCGAGCGCTGTCGATGATCTCCTGCAGCACAGTGTCGAAATCGAGGCTCTCGTTGATGCGCTGGCTGGCCTCGCTCATCTGCTGCAACCGCTGCTGCGCTTGGGATTCCCGGTTCTGTTTGTCGGATTGAGCCACGGTGCCTCCGTGAGGTGGGGATGCGTGAGCAGTAATATATGACAACTCCTATGAACTTGTGATCATTTCACCCTCAGACCATATACCGAGCTCGCTACGGTACCTCTTCGCATGTGAAGAATTTCCTCTGCCTCTCCGGATCGGGGGGGGGTACAGGGCGAAGCGCCCGAGGAGGACGATCATGAGAACCAAGCGAACGCTCGCAGCAGTCGCGAGCATGCTGCTGGCGGCGGGGCTGCTGGCTGTGGTGGCGGCGCCGGCGAGCGCCGCGCAGACGATCAGCTTCGGCGACACGCCGGCCGGGTGGACCGTCCACGACGGCGAGCCGGATCGCAACGTCGGCAAGGTGTCGGCGTCGGGGATCAAGAACCCGAAGAACATTCGCTACAGCCTCGACGGTCCCGCAGGGTTCGCCATCACGCCGCGCGGCGGCAGGGTCAGCTACGACGGGACCGCCCTCGACGGCGACTCGACGAGCGTGACGATCACCGCCTCGCACCGCCGAGGCAAGGTCGAGCCGGCGCGCATGATCGTGCCCATCGCCGTCCACCGTCACGCCGTCGAGCCCGATTCCGGCGCCTCCGACCCGCAGGGCAACCGGCCCGCTAAGCCCACCGCCGAGGCGTGCCCGGCGAGGCACAACTACTACCTCGACGAGGGGAATCCCGGCGATCCGAAGTTCAATGGCTGGGTCTATGACTCCGCTGCTGGCAAATGGGTGCCCCACTGCCACTGGGTCAACATGCCCGGCTTCAATCCGCACATGGGCACCGCCAACGAGAACAAGTACTGGCAGCGGCATACGCACTACTGCACGAACCCCAGCGGGCCGACCACCTACCGCGGCCACACGTTCGACCTGCCCCAAGACGGCGAGAAATATCAGGCCAGACACACTCACCTAATCGGCAACAGCCTCCACTACGAGAACGGCGACCGCTACGAGACCAAGCCGCACCCGACCAAGCCCGGCGTCATCACCGGAACGTTCATCAAGGGCGACGGCTCGCCGACTGCGGGCCACGGCGGACTCTGCGACGAGAACGGCGGCATGAGCATCGGCCGAGCCAACAGCCTGCTCGTCAAGAAGCGCTCGATTGACTGCGAGATCAAGGGCATTCGGGTCTATTGCTTCATCGACGGATGGGAGGATCTCGTCAAGGGCTAGGCCGCTCCCCAGCGCCCCTATACAGCGACGAGGCCCCCGGCTCCCCGGCCGGGGGCCTCCCGCGTCCGGCCGTAGCGGCCGCCCGAGACGAGCCGTTCGTCCGACGCAGTCGGCAGAGGCCGGCTCAAACCTGACGAACGAGGACCGTCCCCCCACTCGCAGCATCCAGGTGGTGGACCGGGTGGGGATCGAACCCACGACCCAGCGATCATGGGTCGCCTGCTCTGACGACTGAGCTGCCGGTCCGGGTGCACCGTGCAGCATCGCCTGGTAGATGATGGTGCATCGTCGTATCGCACGACCGGGGGGAGGCTCGCATGATCAGTGCCGATGAGAACCGACTCTTGACTGAGAGCGGCCCGGGGACCCCGGGCGGTGACGTGCTTCGCCGGTACTGGCAGCCGGCGGCGCTCACGGAGGAACTCGACAGCGAACGCCCGGTCGTCCCGGTTCGCTTGCTGGGCGAGGATCTCGTGCTGTTTCGCGACGATCGAGGCCGCCTGGGCATGATCGGGCGCCGGTGCCCCCACCGTGGTGTCGATCTGTCCTATGGCCGGGTGGAAGACGGCGGTCTGCGCTGCCCGTTTCATGGGTGGCTCTTCGATGTGACCGGTGCATGTCTCGAGACCCCAGCAGAGCCGCCGTCGTCGACGTTTCACACCAGGGTGTGCCAGGTCCACTACCAGGTCACCGAGTGCAACGGCATCGTGTGGGCGTTCCTGGGCGAGGGCGATCCGCCGGAGCTACCCGGCCTGGACTGTTTTGTCGCGCCGGGCCCGCAGGTGTTCGCGTTCAAGGGCATGTGGGGGTGCAACTGGCTGCAGGCGCACGAGGTCGGCATCGACCCGGCGCATGCCGCGTTCCTGCATCGCTTCCTCGGCGCGGAGGACGGTACCTACGGGCTGCAGTTCCGCGACACCATCGCGGACACCGACGTGACCGTCGCCGAGCTGATGCGGGAGGCCTCCGCGCCCGACATCACCATCGAGCCCACCCCGTTCGGATTCCGGTTCCGGACGCTGCGCCGGTACCGGGACGAGTTCACCCATGTCCGGATCTCGAACTGCATCTTCCCCAACGCGATCACGATTGCGATGAGCCGGGAGATGAGCATCTTCCAGTGGCACGTGCCCATCGATGATCACCGCTGCTACTGGTATTCGATGTTCGTCAGCTACGGCGAACCCGTCGATGCCGAGGTGATGCGAGCCCAGCGCATCAGCCAGGTCACCCTGCCGGACTACCGCCCGATCGCCGACAAGTCGAACAGGTGGGGGTTCGATCCGGTCGAGCAGCGCGAGCGGACCTACACGGGCATGGGCGCCGACATCAATGTCCACGACCAGTGGGCGGTCGAGTCGCCCGGCCCGATCTTCGATCGCACTGCCGAGCACCTGAGCCCGACCGATGCCGGCATCCGCACCCATCGCCGCATGTTCTTGGCCGCTCTCCGCCAGCCCGACGCGGACACGCTCATCGGTGCGGCCAACCCCGGCGGGCTCCGAGGCCCCGGCGCCATCGACGGCGTCACCACCGGCGACGACTTCGACGCCGCGTGGCGCGATCTCGAGACCAAGCGACGCGAGGCCTCCGGGTGGGCCCCCGCGCTGGCGGACTGACCGATGCCCGACACCTCGAAGCCCGAAGACCGCTGGGATGGGGACTGGGCCGACGCCGCGGCGGCAGCCGAGGACCAGGTCCGCGACAAGGGGCTGCGAAGCGTTCGGGTCTCGTTCGCCGACCAGCACGGGCGCCTGCACGGCAAGGTGCTCGATGCGGCGCAGATCCCCGGCGCACTGCGCGACGGCGTCTCGTTCCCGGGTTCGTTGCTCACCAAGGACACCGGCCAGCACTACGCATTCAAGATCTGGGAGCCCGACGGCGGCCCGACGCTTGCCTCGGTGATGGGGGCGCGCGACATGGTCATGGTGCCGGACCCCACCACGTTCCGCGTGCTGCCGTGGCTCGACGGGACGGGGTGGCTGCTGAGCGACCTGTACAGCGTCGAGGGCGCTCCGGTCGAGCTGTCGACGCGCCGCATCTGCGCTCAGGCGCACCAGCGGTTGGCCGATCGCGGGCTACGGCTCCGGGCCGGCCTCGAGATGGAATTCCACCTCTACCGCGTCGACGAGTCTTCCGGAGACCACCAGCTCACCCACCGGGGCTGGGACCTGCTGGCTGAGAACTTCTCCGATCAGATCGAGCCGCTGCTCGAGCCGATCCAGCGCAACCTCTCGGCGCTGGGACTGCCGCCGAGGACCATGGAGGTCGAGCACGGTCCCAGCCAGGTCGAGCTCACCTTCCCTCCCGCCGACGGCATCGAACTGGCAGATCAGGCGGTCCTGATCCGCGCCGCCGTCAAGCAGATCGCGAGGCGGCACGGCCTGCATGCAACGTTCATGGCCAGGCCTGCACTTGGCGACGCCTTCCCGAGCGGCTGGCACCTCCATCAGTCGGTTATCGGCATCGACGACGGCCGTAACCGGTTCGCGCCGACGGTCCCCGGCGACACGCTCTCGGCGACGGCGGGGCACTATCTCGCCGGGCTCCTCGACCACGCTGCCGAGTCCTGCCTGCTCACCACGCCGACCGTCACCGGCTACAAGCGCTACCGGCCCCACAGCATCGCCCCCGACCGGATCGTGTGGAGCCGCCAGCACCGCGGCGCCATGCTGCGAGTCATCGACGAGCCCCCGGGTCCCGCGACCAGGATCGAGAACCGAGCCGGCGACCCCGCTGCAAATCCCTACCTCTACCTCACGTCGCAGATCCTCTCGGGGCTCGACGGCATGGAGGCGAAGCTCGAGGCGCCGCCCCCCAGCGAGACGCCGTACGAGGCCGAGGCGGGGCCGCTGCTGCCTCGCACCCTCGGCGATGCCATCGACGCGTTCGATCGCAGCAGCTTCTACCGCGACACGCTCGGCGACGAGATCGTCGACTACCTCGTCACCCTCAAGCGGTCCGAGTGGGCACGGTTCAACGCAGCCGTGACCGACTGGGAACAACGCGAGTACTACGACACCTTCTAGCCGCAGCAGTCAGAATTGCGGCGGGGCGCGGTCAACCTCGGGCCTCCCGGATGAGGCGTGAGAGCAGCTCGGGACGCATCGGCTTGGTGTTGACGTTGACGTTGAGATCGGCCAGAACGTCGGCGACGGTAGCGCCAGCTCGAGGCCGTCGAGTCTGTTCATCTCGCGTTGTGTGACGCTCAGATAATTTATCTTTGATATATTATTTACGGTGTCTGTAAATAAAGGTATAAGCATAAATATAGGAATGGAGCTTGAAGCCGAAGTTCTTCGGATCTTGCGCGACATCCCAGAACTAAGGGTCCAAACGGATCGAGCCGCAGTTCGCGGTGCCGATGCTGTCATCCGTGGTGCGGGAACGCAGACCCCGATTGCGGTCGAGGTCAAGGCCCGTGTCAACGCCGCCAATGTTCACCAGATCATCCATCACGCACAGGACGCTTCGATGCCGGTGGTCGTCATTGCGCGGGAGATGACCGAAGGCGCACGCGAGGCACTCGCCGCGCAGGGCGTCGGGACGATCGACGGACTCGGCAACATCCGCCTGGAGCTGCCCGGGCTGCTGGTGCGAGTTGACGGCACAGCGCCGCGACCGCGCACCAAGACTCGGGCGACGCTGTCGGGCAAGTCCAGTCTCGTTGCGCAGGCAATGCTCCTCGACTCGGGGAGGTCGTGGCATGTCGCCGATCTGGCTGAGCACGCGGGCGTCTCTCCGGCACTCGCGCATCGAGTGCTGCAGCGCCTTGGCGACTTGGAGATCGTGGCATCCCAGGGTGCCGGACCGTCCAAACGACGACGTCTCGTCGAGCCTTCCGCTCTGTTCGACCTGTGGGTCGAGGAGCACCGTGACCGCAGCCGGCGATACCCCGCGTTCATGCTGGCCTCCACCACTGACGACTTGGCAGCGACGGTGTGTCGCAATCTCGAGTCCGCTGGCGTCACCTACGCCCTGACAGGCGCTGCGGCGATCGCACGCGTCGCTCCGATCCTCACCAGCATCCCCGTCGTCGAAGTGTGGCTCGAGGGGATCGCCGACCCGGCAACTGTGTGCGAAGAAATCGGAGCTGACCAAGTCACGTCGGGACCTAACGTCGTGCTTCAGCAGGAACGCGACGACGTTCCTTTGGCTTACCGGACTCAAAGAGATGGCGTCTGGCTCGTCAATGTGTGTCGTCTGTATATCGATGTGAGACGAGATCCTCAACGAGGATCAGAGCAGGCAGATCATCTGCGACGCGAAGCGATCGGCTTCTGATGGCACCAGAGCACAGCAGCGAATACGACACCGCCGCCACGGATCGCTGCGAACGGGTGCTGGTGACGCTGCTCGGCGATATCGGGCCCTGGGGCGACAGAGTCGTGCTGGTCGGCGGGCTAGCGCCGCGCTACATCGTCGGATTGGACTCCCTGTCTACGAGCCCACACGTCGGGACCACCGATGTGGACCTCGTCATCACGCTCGCCGTTGGCGACTCCAGCGAGACCTACACCACTCTCTACCGGAACCTCAAGCGTTCCGGCTTCACCGTCGGCGACCGCAGCTACCAATGGCAGCGCAGCGTCGACGGCATCAAGGTGGAAGTCGAGTTCATCTGCGAAACCGATCAAACAGACCCGGGCGCCATCTACCGCCCGAAGCAAGGAACCGGCTCGGACTTCGCCGCATTCAACGCACCCTGCGCCGGCTTCACTTCGCAGGACTATGTCGAAGTGCCGGTGACTGCGGAACGCTTCGACGGAGGTGGATTATCGACTGTCACCCTTCGCGTCGTCGGCGTGCTGCTCTTCGTCGTGCTCAAGTCGCTGGCGTTCCAGCAGCGCCATCACAACAAGGACTCCTATGACCTCGTGTACACGTTGAAGAACTACGAAGGCGGGCCGAGGGCCGCAGGCGAGGCTGCTGCCCAGAGCCCAGTGCGCTGCGAGCAATCGGTCGTCGACGCGCTCGAATCACTGCGGGAGCGGTTCGGGTCACCAGACAACGACGCCCCGGTCGCCTACGCGAACTTCCTAGCCGACCGGGACGATCACGAGCACAAGGCTCGCCTGCGCAACGAAGCTGTAGCAGTTGTACGGCAGTTCCTAGCCGCCGCGGGACGGTACTGAGGAGGCAGCGGATGGAGTTCGAGTTCCCGGCCGAGGCGGAGCAGTTTCGGGAAGAGCTGCGCGCCTTCATGGACGCAGAGCTGCCTGACTGGTGGAAAGGCCTGTTTCACGACGACGACCGCATCTATCCGTTCACCCGAGAGTTCTGCATGAAGCTGGCGGAGCGGGATTGGCTGACGATGTCGTGGCCGGTCGAACACGGCGGCGTCGATGCCGACGTGTGGAGCCAGATGGTGGTGCGCGAGGAGATGTGGGCAGCCGGTGAGCCCCGCGGCCCGCAGTACATGAGCCTCAACTACATCGGCCCGATGCTCATGGAGTTCGGAACTGCCGACCAGCAGGAGCGGTTCCTGAAGCCGATGGCTGCGGGCGAGGTCATGTGGTGTCAGGGGTTCTCCGAGCCCGAGGCGGGCTCCGATCTGGCTGCGCTGTCCACGAGGGCGACCGACGCTGACGGGTGCTTCCTGGTGAACGGTCAGAAGATCTGGACCAGCTATGCGACCGCTGCGGACTGGTGCTTGTTGCTGTGCCGCACCGATTTGGGTGAGCGGAAGCATCAGGGCTTGTCGATGCTGCTGGTCGACATGAACACGCCGGGGATCACGGTTCGGCCGATCGACTCGATGGGCGGCCCCCAGGAGTTCAACGAGGTCTTCTTCGACGATGTCGAGGTGCCCTATGACTGCTTGTTGGGTCCGCGTGGTGACGGTTGGCGCGTCGCGATGTCGACGCTGGCCCATGAGCGGGTCGGGGCTGCGCTCCACGCTCGGGTGAAAGTGCTGCTCGACGCATTGATCGAATACGCGACAACCACGAAGGACGAAAACGGCCAGCCGCTGGCCACGCGCCCGTCGGTGCGGTCCGGGTTGGTGCGGCTTCAGGCCCGCTACCGGGCAGCACGGCTGTTGTGCTACCGCGTCGTCTCGGCGATGTCGGCGGGCGACGCCAACGACGTCGACCCCGCAGTGAGCAAGGTCTTCTCGTCCGAGCTCAACATCCTGATCGGCAATATCGGTCTCGACATCGTGGGCGCCAGGGGACAGCTCCGCACCGGTGACGGCCTCGCCCCGCTCGACGGGCTCATGAACGATCACTGGGTCCACAGCATCCCGCAGCCGATCGCCATGGGCACGAACGAGATCCAGCGGAACATCATCAGCCAGCGCGGCCTCGGCCTCCCCCGGTAGGAGCGACCGCCATGGACCTCATGCTCAACGACACCCAAGAAATGATCCGCGACGGCGCCCGGCGCTTTCTGGCCGATTCGCTCGATCCCGATTCGGTGCGAGAGGTCGAGGCGAGTGCCGACGGCGTCAACGCCGAGATCTGGGCTCAGATGGCCGAGCTCGGCTGGACCACGCTCGCGCTCCCCACCGACATCGGCGGAGGCGGTGCAGGACTCGCCGACCTCTGCGTGCTGGCCGAGGAGCTCGGACGGGCTGCCGCATCGACGCCTCTCGTCGCCACGGCCGGCTTCGCGGCGACCTTCCTTCAGGCCGTCGAGCCGACGGCGGTGACCCGCGACCTGTTGAGCACGCTCGCGACCAGCGGCGCAGTGATCACGCCCGCATTGATCGACGCGGTCGGGCGCGACGAACGATCTGCCTCGTCGAGCGTCCTGTTTGAGACCGACGCCGGCACCACGATCTCGGGCGCGAAGGCGATGGTCCCGTACGCGTCGGTGGCGCGGGTGCTGCTCGTATCGTTGACGACACCAGACGGCGAATCAGCGGTCGTCGCCGTCAACCGCGACGCCGCAGGTGTCAGGTGGACTCGCCATGGCGCCACGGGCGGGGACCCGCTGTTCCACGTCGAGTTCGACAACGTGGAGGTGCCCGCTGACAGCGTGTTGGCTCGAGGCCGCGCCGCGGAGCGGGCCATCGAAGCCGGATTGGACGCGGCCACAATTCTCGCCACCGCTGAAGCGGTCGGCTGCTGCGAAGGGATGATCCGGCTCGCGTCGGAGCACGCATCGAGCCGTCAGCAGTTCGGGAAGGTGATCGGCAGCTACCAGGCGGTATCGCACCGGTTGGCCGATATGCGCATCAACACCGACGCCTGCCGGCTCCTGGCCGCAGAGACCGCCTGGATGCTCGACCAGGGCCACGACGCGCGCCTCGAGGTCGCCGGGACGAAGGTCTTCGCAAACGAGGTGATCGTCGACATGGTCCATGCCGCCCACACCGTCCACGGGGCGATCGGCTACACGACCGAGTACGACCTGCAGCTCTACACCAGGCGCGCCAGGGCGTTCTGCCTCAGCCACGGCGACACCGACGCCCAGACCGAGCGTGCCGCCGTCGCGCTCGGCCTCTAGCCGAGGCGGCGTCAGCCGCTGGCTTCTCTAATGAGGCGTGACAGCAGAGCGGGCCGCAGCGGCTTGGTGTTGACGTTGACTTCGAGGTCGGCGAGCGCGTCGGCGACGGCGTTGACGATCGAGGGCACTGCCCCGATCAGACCGCCTTCTCCCACGCCTTTGAATCCGCCGACGGTGTCGATCGACGGCGACTCGATGTGGGCGATCTGGAAGTTGGGAACGTCCACCGAGCTGGGCAGCAAGTAGTCCATCAGCGTTGCCGTGCGGACCTGGCCGTCGGAGTCGTACACGAACTCCTCCATGAGCGCCTCGCCGATGCCCTGGGCCACACCACCCATCACTTGGCCGTCGACGATCATGGGGTTGATGACGCGGCCGCAGTCATGCACGACGACGTAACCCTCGATGTCGACAGTTCCGTCCGCGGCATCGACAGCTACCTGTGCAATGTGGGTGGCATTGGCCATGGTGACGAGCGGCGGATCGTAGAAGTCGGTCTCCTCGATGCCGAAGCTCTCGCCTTCGGGGAGGTCGAAGGTGTTCATCGCGTACGCCGTCTCGGCGACTTCCGCGAACGAGAGCGCTCGGCTCGGCACGCCGGCGACGTGCATCTGGCCGTCAGCAACCACGATGTCCTCTGGTGTGGACTCCAGCATGAACGCGGCGATCCGCGCCAGCTTCAACCGTGCTTTTTCCGATGCCCGTATCAGCGCCCCGCCGCCGGTGACTGCGCTGCGGCTGGCGAAGGTGTTCGTGCCATACGGCCCCGCCGCGGTATCGCCCTCGACGACCGTCACATCGGACAAGGGGACTCCGAGCTCGTCGGCCACCACCTGCGCGAAGGTCGTGAAGTGGCCCTGCCCCGAATGAGCGTGGCTCACAAAGGCCGTCACCTTGCCGGTGGGCTCCACCTTCACGGTTCCGCTGTCGAAGCCGGGCAGACGCGAGAGCCCGCGGGCACGCCAGCCGGGGGCGCCCGTGCCGCTCACCTCGGTGAAGCTGCAGATGCCGATGCCCCGGTACTTGCCATCGACGAGTCGGCCCTGGGCCTGGCTGGCCCGGAACTCGTCGTAGTTCGCCATCTCCATCGCCAGCTCGAGCGATTCGACGAAACTGCCCGTGTCGTAGCGGACACCGACAACGTTGTTCCACGGAAGCTCTGCGGTGGGCACCATGTTTCTCAGCCGAACCTCAGCAGGATCGAGCTCGAGCCGGCGGGCAATCCGGTCCATGATGCCCTCGATCGCCATGAAGCAAACCGGCTGGGCCACTCCGCGGTAGGCGAGAATCGGCGCCGTGTGGGTTGCGACGGCAGTGGCCGTGTACTCGTACTCGGTGATGCGGTACGGCCCGACAATCATGCGGGCGCCGCCCGTGGTTTCCAGCGTGCAGCCGAACGGCACCGCTGAGTAGGCGCCGCCGTTGGTTCGGATCTCGGCCCTCAGCGCCCCGACGATGCCGTCATCGTCAAATGCGGCGTCGACGCGGTAGTGGTTGTCGCGGGCATGCACATCGGTGAGCAGTGCCCCGTAACGGTCCTGGATCCACTTCACGGGCCGGCGCAACCGCAGGGCGAGTGCGGCGCAGACGAATTCCTCGGGGTAGAGGGCCGCCTTGATACCGAATCCGCCGCCGACGTCGGGCACCACGACCCGCAGGGTCGACTCCGCAACGTCGAGAAACTCGGCCAGGGCAGTCCGCAGCAGGTGGTGGATCTGGGTGGATGAGTAGAAGACCAGGTTGGCCGGCTGCTCGGGGACAGCGAGACACCCTCGGGGTTCGATCGGCACCGCGGTCACACGGTTCGAGTGGAAGTCCTCGGAGATGACATGGGCCGCCGCTTCGAAACCAGCGTCCACGTTCTCGGTTGCGAATCGGCCCTCGAAGTAGACGTTGCCCGGCACTGTGGGATTGACCTGCGGGGCGGCGGGATCGGTGGCTTGGTGGATATCGGTGACGACGGGAAGCGGCTCGTAGTCGACGTCGACCAGCTCCATACCGTCTTCGGCGAGGTACTGGCTCTCGGCTACGACCACGGCTACCGCCTCGCCTGCGAAGCGCACTTCGTCGATCGCCAGCACGTCGCGGGTGTTGAAGCTGTAGCCGGGCAGCTCGATCTGGGCAGCGATCGGCTTCACCATGGTTGCGAGATCGGCGCCGGTGAGCACGTCGACCACACCGTCGAGCGCGAGGGCCTCGCTCGCGTCGATCGAGGTGATCCGGGCATGGGCAAAGGGGCTGAGCACAAAGGCAAGGTGCAGGGTGTTGAGCGGCGTGGGCAGGTCGTCGACGAAGCGCCCCTGGCCTCGGAGGAGGTAGTCGTCCTCTCGACGCAGGACGCTCTGCCCGACAACGCCGTGGGTGTCGCTGCTCATGGCTGCCGTCCCCGTCGCAGCTCGACCGCGGCCTCCGTTACCGCATCGACGATGTTGGCGTAGCCGGTGCAGCGACACACGTTGTTCATCAGGGCCTCCCGGATGGCGGCCTCGTCGGGGTCGGGAGTGCTCTCGAGCAACTCGACGGTCGTGAGGAGGAATCCCGGCGTGCAGAAGCCGCATTGCAATGCATGCTTTTGGTGGAACATCTCCTGGATCGGATGGAGATCATCGAGGCTCGCGAGATCTTCCACGGTGCGGATGTCAGACCCGTCGACCGCCACGGCGAAGTGCAGGCAGCTGCGGGCGGTGCGTCCGTCGAGCAGCACCGTGCACGCACCGCACACCCCCTGCTCGCAGCCGATGTGGGTGCCGGTCAGGCCGAGATCGTGCCGCAGGTAGTCGACCAGCAGCCGCCGGGGCTCCACCCGGGATCGGCGGTTCCGGCCATTGACGGTGATGGTCACCTCGCATTCATCGGTCATGGACCTTCCCCTTCCAGCAGCCCGCGCTCGATCAGCACGCCGACGAGGTGTCGCCGGTAGTCGGCGTCGGCGTGCATGTCGCCGGTCGGATTGACGGCATTGCGAGCAGCGGCGACAGCAGCCGCGATTGCGGTGGGGCCGAGGTCGGTGCCGACCAGCGCGTCCTCGGCGTCGACCAGACGCTGAGCCACCGACCCGACGCCGAACGCCGCGATGCGTGCCAAGGTGCAGGTGCCGCCTGCGCTGGCCCACCGCAATGCGACCCCGCCCACCGGGAACACGCTGCCCCCGTTCGAGACCTCCAGCAGCGCGCTTCGCTCGCTTGGGTCCTGGCGCTCGAATGCGACCGCCGAGACGATCTCGCCTGGCTCGATGCAGGTGGTCATGTCTGCGACGAAGAAGTCGTGGGCCTCAACCCGGCGTTCGCCGGCGGCACTGGTAAGCACCAGATCGGCCTCTAGTGCGAGCGCAACGGCCGGCAGCTCGGCGAGCGGGTCGCAGTGGGCCAGGCTGCCGCAGACGGTGCCGCGGTTGCGCGTGGCGGGCAGTCCGACGTGTCGCAGCCCCTTGGCCAGCAGCGGGCACTCGGCTTGGACCAGCGGGCTGGTCTCGGCGTCGATCTGGCGCACGAGCGCACCGACGACGAGGCGGTCGTCGGAGAGCCGGATGTAGTCGAGCTCACCGCAGCGGTTGATCGACACGAGCACTTCGGGCCGGGCCAGCCGGAGATTCATGAGGGGAACGAGGCTCTGTCCGCCGGCGAGGATCCGGGCGTCTTCGCCGTGGGCGGCCAGGGCTTCGACCACCTCGTCGAGCGTCTCAGGAGCAACGAACGAGAACGGCGCAGGTTTCATGGCGGCTCAGCCCGCGAGGGGTTGCAGATCGGCAGCGAGCGCCGCCAACGGCTCAGGGCCCACGATGGCGCCGTCCTCGACCACACGCTGACCGTCGATGTCGATCGTGTGCATGAACAAGACGGCGTCGGGATGGTTCTCGCCACCACCGGGATCCCACCACGGCATGCCCATGCCGATCGCGTTGTTGCCCATCGCACGCGTGTCCTCGACGAACGAGCCGCCGGTGACCCGGGCCGTGGGATGGATGCCGTGAGTGAAGTGGATGACGTATCCGTAGTCGCCGTCGGAGCCGGCCCGGCGCAGCGCCCGGTCGGCGACGGTTCGCTCATTGCCTCCGCCGGAAATGGCCCGGATGCGGCCATCGACTTCGAGGGTGATGGGTGACGGAAGCCGGGTGTAGTACTCGTGAAACATGGCGCCGACGTCGATGCGGCCCTTCACGGATTCGACTTCAGGGAACAGCGTGCATTGCCCGGGAATCAGGACCGTCCCCGGCTTGTCGGCGCGTCGAGGTTTCTCGAACCCGCGCTGCCCCAGAACGAAGCTCACGTCGGTGCCCGCGTTGTCGGTGATGCGCACGCTCTTGCCGACGGCATCGTTCACCAGCGCGTCAAACCCATGGTGCACCGCGAAGTAGCGGTCGAGATCGACTCGCCCGAACAGCCGCAGCAGGCCCCCGGCGCTGAGGTCAGCACCCAGCAGGTAGCGGATGCGGTTGGTCTCCATCGCGTGATCGTGCAGTTCCGAACCGGCGAGGTAGGGGAACGTGAAGTCGATCCACACGTCTGCAGCCAGCGCTGCGGCCCCCAGTGCCGGAGTCACGTATGGATCGGCGAGGCGACCCTGATACGGCAGCGGCGGGATCAGGTGGACCGAGGCATTGGCGCCGGCGAGCAGCGACGCCCGCAGCACCGCCTGCCAGACCACTTCGTCGCTGTCGGTATCAGCGGTGATCAGGACGGTCTCGCCCGGCTCCAACGCCATGTAGTCGCGCATCAGCACGTCCGCCGCGCCGGTCACCGTGGCGGTCATGGGGTGGCTCCGTCGAGGACACGGTCCAGGTAGCCGTTGAGGAAGTTGTGAACGCCCTTCTCGTGCGTGCTCATGCGCCCCGGCCGGTAGGCGGGCGAGCTCATCGCCAGCTGCATCGACTCGATCATCACCCGGTCCTCTTCGAGCACCAGGATCTGATAGTCGTGATAGATCTTCAGCGTCTCGTCGAAGTCGGGCCGGTCGAAGAACTCCTCGGGAAACAGGTGGTAGATGACCACCCGGGTGCGGCCCTCATCGATCGGCCAGGCGATCATCGGCCGGATGCAGTCGATGCGGCCGAAGAACGTCATATTGGGCGCCTTGTACGCGGTGCAGGCGAAGCTGTGCGGGCGGTCCTCCAGCCACGGCATCTTGCCCAGCAGCGGTTCGGCGCCCGGCGTGGGCGGGCCGGCGTCGTAGAAGATCGACAGACCGCCGCCGGGCTTGATCATCACGTGGTCGGGCTCGAACTTGAAGTTGGCGCCGAAGCTTCCGGCGTGCAGCACACCGACGTGGTAGAAGTCCATCAAGTTCTCGTGCACGAACTTCCAGTTGCATGCGAGGTCGATCTCGAGCTTGTTGCCGAGGCGGCATTTCTCCCACCCGAGGAACGAGAACTCCTCGTCGATCGCGGCCATCGCGTCGGCCAGCGGCTGGGCATCGGGGTCGAAGTTGATGAAGATGTTGCCTCGCCACACGTCGAGCCGCAGCGGTGTCAGGGCGCAATTGGCGACGTCGAATCCCTCGGACTCGGCCATGTAGGCGGCGCCCTTGAGCTGGCCGTCGAGACCGTAGACCCAGCCGTGGTAGGGACAGCTGAAGGCCTTGAGATTGCCCGCTCCGTACGCGACTTCGACGCCTCGGTGGACGCACATGTTGTAGTTGGCGTGCAACCGGCCGTCGCGGTCGCGCGACAGCAGCACTGGCTCGCCGACCAGGCGCAGCGCCATGTAGTCGCCCGGATCGGCCAGCTCCTCGACCCGTCCCACATACAGCCATTCGCGTTTGAAGTACTCGTCGACCTCGCGACGGAAGATCTCCGGGCTGGCATAGATCGCACCCGGCGCATGGCTGGCCTGGTCCAGAGCGGCCCTGGTCCTGCTCGGATCGATCACGGACGAATCAGACATGACGTCCCCCCGTTGCCAACGGCCCCGACCCACGGTTCCGCAGCGCGAAACTCAATTCGCTCTCCGTTGCATAGCAGGGCAACAGCCCAGACGCCATGGAAACGCTCGCTAGGTGCGGCGATAGGTGGATCTCGGCTACCGCCGTTTGCTCATCACATCAGCCTGCCGGAGTGGTATGTAGGAACTGTATGACTTCGCTGCTGCATGACCCGGAGCTTGAGGCCTTGCTGGATCGGCTGCACGCCCAGAGCGACGCGCAGGCCTCCGAGACATCGGCGTTCTTCTCCGAGGCGCGGCGGCAGAGCGGCCGGGATCGGACCCAGCGCGGCTTCGACGACGGCATGCGCCAGTACCTCACTGACAAGCTCGTCGCGCTCGATCGCGACAAGGCAATGTTCTGCTACCAAGTCTGCCGGGCTCTGGGCGCTCGCCGGGTCGTCGAGGCCGGGACGTCCCACGGTGTTTCCACCCTGTACCTGGCTGCCGCCGTGCGCGACAACGGTCATGACGACGGGGTGGTGATCGCCACCGAGTACGAGCCGGACAAAGCCGCCGTCGCCCGGGCCAACTTCGAAGAGGCAGGTCTGGCGAGCTGGATCGAGCTTCGGGAAGGCGATCTGCGCGAGACGCTGGTCGACTGCGGGGGACCAGTCGACTTCCTCCTCGTCGACATCTGGCATGTCGCTCTCGACGCGCTCGAACTGATCTCCCCGGCCCTGCGCCCCGGCGCGGTCGTCGTCACCGACAACACCATCTCGTCCGCCGAGGGCTACCAGCCCTACTTCGAGTTCCTCAACGACCCCGCCAACAAGCTCCGCACGATGACCCTGCCCTTCTCAGGCGGACTCGAGTTCACCGTCCGCATCGACTGACCGCAGGCAACTCGTCGCCGTGTTCGTTGTACGACGCGATGAAGTCCGCTGCGACGCCGTCGAGGCTGTGCAGCGCCTCCTCAGCGGTTTCGCCCCACGCTCGGCGCCACGGTGCACTCGGGAATGGGAATCATTACCATCAACGGCATGGTTGATGAGCGAGTTCCTGTGACGGTGCTGACGGGATTTCTCGGTGCGGGCAAGACAACGTTGCTGAATCACATCCTCACCGAGCAGCGCGGCAAGCGGATTGCGGTGATCGAGAACGAGTTCGGCGAGGTCGGCATCGACGACGCCATCGTCCTCGATGCCGAAGAAGAGATTTTCGAGATGAACAACGGCTGCATCTGCTGCACCGTTCGCGGCGATCTGATCCGCATTCTCGGCAATCTGATGCGACGCAAGGACCGGTTCGATCAGATTCTCATCGAGACGACGGGGCTGGCCGATCCGGCACCGGTGGCTCAGACGTTCTTCGTCGACGATGAGATGTCAGCCCAGTTGCGGCTCGATGCCATCGTCACGGTGGTCGACGCCAAGCATCTGGTTCCGCATCTGGACGAAGAGAAGCCCGAAGGGGTCGAGAACGAAGCCGTCGAGCAGCTGGCGTTCGCTGATCGGGTCGTGCTCAACAAGATCGACCTCGCCGACCACAACGAGTTGGACGAAGTGGAAACCCGCATCCGGCAGATCAACCCACTGCCGTCGATTATCCGGACTCAGCACGGGAAGGTCGACCTTGATGCCATCCTCGAGGTCGGCGCGTTCTCGCTCGATCGTGTGTTGGCCGACGATCCCGAGTTCCTCGACCCCGATGCCGAACATCAGCACGACCTCAGCGTGACATCGGTGGGGATCGAAGCCGATGGCGACCTCGATATCGACAGGCTGAATGAATGGCTGGGCGATCTCCTGCGCACGAAGGGAACCGACATCTTCCGCTCAAAAGGCATCCTGTCGATTGCCGGCTGGGACGAGCGGTACGTGTTCCAGGGCGTCCACATGTTGCTTGACGGCCAGCCTCAAGGGGTGTGGGCAGACGGCGAGGAACGACGCAACCGTCTCGTATTCATCGGACGCAACCTCGACCGAGAGTCACTGGAGGCCAGCTTCAGGTCCTGCCTGGTATGACCGACGCTGCGACATCACCCATCGCACAGTGGCGGGTGGACGTCGACGACTACGTGCAGGTCCTCGAGGTTTGCCGGGACCGAGGCCAGGCGGTGGTGGGATCCCTAGGCGGTGACGCTGCCCTCATCGACGTCGACGACGGTTCGGCCACAGCGCTGGAACGCCATGAGATGGGAGTGCTGAGCGCTGCCTGGTCATCCGATGGCAGCCGCGTGGCGGTCGGGGGCCAGGACGGTTGCGTGCGGATCTACGACCGCACCGGAGCTGCTCAGGGCGTTGTCGACACATCGGCCTGGGTGACGGCACTGGCCTGGTCGCCGAACGCACCTGTGCTTGCGATCGGCGCGGGCCGGCACTTGCTCATCACCGACCTCGACGGCGCGCTTCTCCACGACTTCGACGACCAGCCTTCGACGGTGACAGCAGTCGCCTGGTCAGCCGACGGCAGCCGCGTCGGCGCAACCGCATACGGCGGCATCGGTTGGCACGACGTTGTTGGACCACGGACCGGCCGCCGACGTCGCTTCGACTGGAAGGGATCGCTGCTGTCGCTGGCGATGTCTCCCGACGGGGCATGGGCCTGCGCAGGAGCCCAAGACGCGACCGTGCACCTGTGGCGGCTCTGGAGCGGCAAGGACCTCTCGATGTCGGGCTATCCGTCCAAGATCGAGCGAATCGGATTTCGCCACGACAGCCGATGGCTAGCGGTTGCGTGCCTCGGTGAGCTCACCGTTTGGGACTTCGGCGGCAAGGGACCTGCGGGCACCGCGCCGGCCGCTGCCTCCGGTCATGACAACCATATTGAGGACCTCGATTGGGATCCCTCCGGCAAGTCCGTCGCCACGGGGGGAGGAGATGGCCGCACCATTGTGTGGGCGGCCCCGACCCGCGCCGGTCAGGACCTGTCGCCGGTGACTGCGCTCGAGTCTGATGAGGCGACCAGCCGTCTCCGGTGGGTCAGCGAGGACTGCCTCCTGGTCGGTCGGGCCGACGGAGGCTTGGTCAAACTCGCTCTCTAGAAGGACAGCTCAGAGGACGCCGGCGAGCCACTCGCGGGCGTCGATCATCATTTCGATGGTCTGGCTGTGAGCCATGTCGTAGGCGTGGTGTCGCAGGTTCCACCCGCCATCGCCGAGAGCTGCGATCACCTCTTTGGGCTGTTCTTGGCCGATGAGGAGGTCGCGGGTTCCCCACTGGAAGAGCGCTGGTCGGCCGTCTCCGTTGGACAGGTCGAGGCTGAGCCCAGGCGCGCTCGGAAGACCGCAGCAAATGGCCCACACGCCGGCGTAGCGGGGCGCACCAACCCTGCCGGCGAGCGCCAGCGACAAGTAGCCGCCCTGGCTGAACCCGCCCACAATGCACCGCTCGAGCGGCACGCCGGCCTTGCCGGCCTCGTCTGCGATGAAGGATTCGAGCCTCTCGAGCGAGGGCGCGAACTGCGAGATGTCTTGTTCGAACGTCTCGAGGTCGATCGACCACCAGCCCGCGCCGTCGCCGTCGGGCATGTCGATCGGCCCCCTCGGCGCGATCGCAGTGAAGCGTTCGTCCGGGTCCACCAGCGGCACATACGACGCGAGGTGGTGCTGCTCGGCGGTGTAGCCGTGCATGAGGAAGAGCAGACGGTCGACGCCGTCGCGGTCAATCCGGTACTGGGTCAATGACATGGAACGCAACGCTCCTGTGCTGTTCGTTCGGTGAAGCTATGCGCTCGGCGAAAATGCCGCACGGATCTCTTCGCGAGTGTCCGCGCTGGCCAGGCAGTCGACCATGGTGAGCGCCAGGGTGAGCGCACCGTCGATAACTGCCTGGTCGCCTTCCTCGCGACCCGTGTACACCTCGAATTCCGGCGTGTGTATCGGGGTGCCCTCGGGAGCGACTTTGATCATCGGGTGGATGGACGGGACGGCGTAGCTGACGTTGCCCATGTCGGTCGATCCGACCACCATCGACCCTTCCTCTGAGGGCAACGGGTGACGCCCGACATCCATGGCGTTGCGCACGTAGACGTCGAGCAGGGGGTGGTTGTCGATCATGTCGTAGAAGGGCGGATCGATCCACTCGGCCTGCATCTCGCACCCAGAAGCGTCGGCGCCTCCCTGCAGGCAACGCTGCACCCGCTCCTTGAGCGTTTCGAGGCTCGCCATCTTGTGGCTGCGCACGTACCACTCGGCGGCAGCGCGCGACGGCACGATGTTGGGCTTGTCGCCCGCGTCGGTGAAGATGCCGTGGATCCGCTCGTCGGGCCGAATGTGCTGGCGCAGCGCGGCGACCGCGTTGTAGCCGAGTACCGCCGCATCGAGAGCGTTGCGGCCCCGGTGCGGTGAGGCAGCAGCGTGGGCCGCCTGGCCGCCATAGGTCACGTGCAGCTGCTGGATAGCGATCGCATGGAACGTGCGGAGGTCGCGATCGGCGGGATGCACCATCATCGCCAGATCGACATCGTCGAAGGCGCCGCGGCGGACCATGAACTCCTTGCCGCCGCCGCCCTCTTCGGCGGGTGTACCGAGGATGGCGACCCGTCCGCCGAGAGCCTTGGCAACCTTCGCCACCGCGATGCCGGCGCCGAGCCCTGCCGAGCCGATGATGTTGTGACCGCACGCATGGCCGATCCCCGGGAGTGCGTCGTACTCGCACAGCACAGCGACCGTCGGGCCGTCAGCTGTGCCGACGCGAGCATCGAACGCCGTCGGCATGTCGTACGCACCACGGGTCACGTCGATCCCGTTGTCTTCTAACACGCCGGTCAGGGCTTCGTGGGCGTGGTGCTCTTCGAAGTTGAGTTCGGGGTTGGCGTGGATCGTGTGCGAGAGATCCAGCAGCGCCGGCGTGAGGCGCTCGATCTCGGCACGAACGATGTTCTTGGCATCCGCGACGTCCATGACGGCGAGATTACCCAGCCTCTCCGAAGCGGGCCGATCGTGCTGGCTCACCTACATCGCCTGTTCGTACAGCGCATGGACTTCTTCCCGGCTCGGGTAGCGCGGCGTATTCAAGATGATGAGGTCGCGCAACGCGTCGGTGGTGAGCCCGTCGATGTCCTGCGTCTTGGCGCCGAGGTCACTGAGACTGCGGTCCGTTCCGACGGTCGCGGACAGCGTCTCGACCGCCTCGACGGCCGCCAGCGGGTCGCGGGCGACGCCGAGCGCTTGGCCCACGTCGGCGTAGCGATCGGAGACCGATTCGAGGTTGAAGCGCATGATGTGAGGGAGCATGGTGGCGAGCGTCTGCCCGTGGGCCGCGCCGAACGTGCCCGAGACGGGGTGACCGGTTGCGTGTACGAGCCCGAGCAGCGGGCCCGACGAGAATGCGCGGCCCGCGAGGTGGGACGCGATCTGCATTGACGCCCGGGCCTGCACATCGCTGCCGACGGCGACGGCCTGGGGGAGCCACTGCCCGGTGAGCCGGATGGCCTGCAGCGCGAGGCCGTCGGCATAGGGGTTCGACGCGGTGGACGTGTAGGCCTCGATGGCGTGCGTCAGCACATCCATGCCGCACACCGCAGTCGCACCCGACGGCAGCCCGACGGTCAAGAGGGGATCCAGCACGACAGCGCGCGGCCGAACGTCGGGGTGGCTGAAGGTCAGTTTGCGATGGTCCTCTATCCGGGTGATCAGGCCGCCGCCGTTGGTTTCCGACGCCGTGCCGGAGGTGGTGGGCACGGCGATCGTGGGCACGCACGGCGCACTGGCCCGAGCCGAGGGCGCCAGGGTTGCGAAGTCGATCCGGTCGGCGTCGTCGAGTTCGGGCGAGAAGGCAAGCGACGAGTCCTCGATGCCTGACGGGGCTGCCATAGCGATGTACTTGCCGCAGTCCATGACGGACCCGCCGCCGACGAGCACCATCACGACGTCCTCGGTGCCGAACCCTCGCAGCGACTCCACCCCGGCGGCGACGTTGGCATCGGTCGGATTGGGGTCGACGTCGTCGAAGACCGTCCACTCGAGGCCATCGGTTGTCAGCGCGTCGATCACCGTGTTGACGATGCCCGCGGCGCGCACGCCCGGGTCGCTCACCACGAAGGCACGGCTGCCGTGCGCCCGTACGTGCTGGGCGAGCTCGGCGACGCTGCCCTCACCCACATGGGTGGACGGCATGGGTTCAAGCGTGTAGGTGCTCATCTGTCGGGAAACTCCTCTGCTGCTGTGACCACGCCGGGTCATGCCCGTTCGTGGTGGGAAGTTGATGGCCCAGTCGGCGGGCCTTGGTCTCGAGGTATCGGCGGTTGTAAAGGTTCGGCGCGACAGCGAGAGGCACGCGTTCCACGGTGATCCCGTTCTCGCGGAGGCTGTCTGCCTTGTGGGGGTTGTTGGTGAGCAGCTCGACGTCAGTGATGCCGAGGTCACGAAGGATCCAGGCCGCAGGCGCGTAGTCACGCTGATCGGCTTCGAAACCCAGCGTGGTGTTGGCGTCCACGGTGTCGAAGCCGGTGTCCTGGCACTGGTAGGCCCTGATCTTGTTGGCGAGCCCGATCCCGCGGCCCTCCTGATCGAGATAGAGGATCGCGCCGGCCCCTGAGGAGGTCACGTGTTGGATCGCGAGCTCGAGCTGCTGCCCGCAGTCGCACCGCAACGAGCCGAACACGTCGCCGGTGACGCACGAGGAGTGCATACGCACAGGAACCTTCCGACGCGAGTGCGGATCGCCGAAGACCAGTGCCACATGCTCGCCTACACCCTCTCCGATGTAGGCGAAGATCGTGAACAGGCCGTGCTTCGTCGGGAGTTGGGCCTCGCCGACCCGTTCCAGGGTGCGCGGGGTTTCGTCGGGTGCCGTGCTCATGGGGGTGTGTTTCGACTATGGAAACCGGACCGGGACTCTAACCGGAATGAGAACGGTTCCTACGAGACTCAGCACGAAGGGCGCCGGTGTGCGGGGGTGCTAGAACCGCGCCCGTGCCGATGTTCGCTGGGTCAGAGGGATCGATTCACTACGAGCGATGGGTGCCCGAAGGCCCCGCGCGCCGCATCGCGGTGGTGGTGCACGGCTACGCCGAGTACGCGGCACGCTATGGCCACCTGGCCGAGCGGCTGATGGCCGATGGCGCGGTGATCTACGGCGAAGACCACATGGGGCACGGTCGCAGCGACGGCGAGCGGGCGCTCATCACCGACTTCGAGCACGTGGTCGACGACCTGCGGACGCTCGTCGACATCGCGCAGGCCGAGCATCCTGGGCTGCCGGTGGTGATGATCGGGCACTCGATGGGCGGGCTGCTCACTTCGAGGTTTGCCCAGGAATACCCCGACGATGTCGCCGGCATCGTCCTGCTCGGCGCGGTGATCGGCGACTGGAACTGGGCCCGGGAGGTTCTGGCGCAGCCAGAGCTGCCTCCCGCCACGACCGACTTCTCGGGCATGTCCCGCGACACCGCCGCAGTCGAGGCCTACGCCACCGATCCGCTCATCTACCGGGGCCGGTACAAGCGGCCCTTGCTTGAAGCCGAGGTTGTCGCCCTGGACCGATTCCAGGCCCAGGTCAGCACCCTCACCATGGGGGTGCTGTTCTGCCACGGCACTGATGACCCCTTCGTCGACTACCGCACCTCGCTCGAGGCGGTGCAGTCGATGCCCAGCGAGGACAAAACCATCCGCCTCTACGAAGGCGCTCGCCACGAACTGGTGAATGAGACGATCCGAGACGAGGTGATCGATGAAATCGCCGCATTCGTTGGCCGGATCACCGCATAGAGACGGCGTAGCACCTTCAAGCTGGCGCAACCGGCCTCGGTAGAATGTGCTGATGGGCGAGCGACTCGCCGATACTCACGAATTGGTGTCGGCCCGCCTGAATGACGCCGGGCAGCTCTACACCAAGGGTCGGCGAGAACTCGTGGAGCTTCTCGTGCGCGCCGCTCGACCGGCGACTATCCCCGAGATGCTCGAGCTCCGGCCTCGCCTAACTCAGAGCTCGCTGTACCGCAACATGGCCGACCTCGAAAGCGTGGGCATCGTCCGGCGTGTTGTCGGGATCGATGACCCGACTCGTTACGAGTTCTCCGAGGACATCATCGGCCGTCATCACCACACCATCTGCACCGTGTGCGGCATGGTTGACGACTTCTTCATGCCCGCTGCGGACGAACGCAGCCTCGAGACATCACTCGACAAGGCGCTGGACACCAGCGGGTTCCAGCCGAGCACCCACCGGCTCGACGTCTTCGGAATCTGCCCCGACTGCACTTGACCTGCGGATGAAGACCTTCGACTGAAGGACCGGAGGCGGCGGCTGCGAGGCGCCGTCGGCAAGCCACTCGCACAGTGCATCAGTGAGCAGGGCGTCGTTGATGCCACCGAGCCACACCGATGACCCGTCGCCGCGGCGGACAATCACGACGTTGGAGTAGGCGCACTCGTCCACGCAGTCCACCACGCGAGCTCGAGCGACGGCCGAGATCGCGGCGGTCTGCCCATCGTGGTCGGTCTCGGGGTGCTTCCGCTCGGTCCCGCAGCAGCAACCGCGGCAGATCTGGACACGTATGGAGGCCGGGGAAGCCCAGCCGTTCGGCGCGGAATTCATCGCTCGTTGCCCATCACGGCGAGAGAGGGCCGAACGCGAAGTGGGAGTGGCGCCCGTCGGCCAGCCGTCGTACCTCGATGCCGTAGACGGGTTCGAGTACCTCGCTTTGCAGCACGTCGTCGGGCTGTCCCTGTCGCACCACCCTGCCGTGGTCGAGCAGGGCGAGATGATCGCAGTAGCGGCTGGCCAGGTTGAGGTCGTGCAGCACGACGATGCTGTCGATCTGGAGGTGCCGGACCAGCGCGAGCACCTCGTGCTGGTAGCGGACGTCAAGATGATTCGTGGGTTCGTCGAGCAGGATGACCGAGCTCTGCTGCGCGATGCACCGGGCGATCAGCACCCGCTGGCGTTCCCCGCCCGACAGATGGTGGATGCTGCGATCGGCGAAGCTCGACATGTCCACCATGTCCAGCCCGTCAAGCACGGCTTTGCGGTCGTCGTCGGTGAAGCCCTGATGGTCGCCGCGATGAACGTGGCGTCCCAAGAGCACGAACTCGCCGACCGAGATATCGATCCCTTCGGCTGAGGTGTCTTGAGTGACGACGGCGACCGCACGTGCAATCGAGCGTTGCGACATTGACCCGATCGCGACGTCGTCGATGAGAACGGCCCCTCTGTGCGGGCGGAGCATGCCGTACAGGCAGCGCAGCAGCGATGACTTGCCGCTGCCGTTGGGCCCGATGAGGCCGACAACCTGTCCGGGGCGCGTGCTGAGCTGCGCCCCGGACAGGACATCGACGGCGCCCAGCCGCAGGTCGATGCCGGTGGCCGTGATCACGGGTTCGTCACTGGGTGATCTGAGCGCTGAGCTCAGACAGTCCCTTCACTACGAGCGGCGTCGGGGGCTCGGCCCAGTTGAACAGGAGCGGGTACACCGCGCCTTGCTCGACTGCGGCGATGCTGTCCGCACCGGGAAGATCGGTGACCAGCGCGCTGATCTCGTCGGGTGTGAGGCCGAAGTCGTCATAGAGCAGCACCAAGATCTCGGGGTTGCGGCCGATGACCTCTTCGATCGAGACCTCGGGCACCCGCTCGCTGAGCTCGGCGAACACGTTGGTCATGCCGAGCGCCTCCATCAGCGGATGCACCATGCCGAGCGAGGAGTAGGCGTAGATGGCGCTGCCGTCAGAGCTGACATACAGCGCAGCAGCGGTCTGGCCCTCGGCAACCGGCGCATCGGCTGCGGAGGCCACGGCGGCCTCCAGCGCGTCGGCGCTCGCGTTGGCGGTCTCGCTGGTGCCGAAGAGTTCCCCGTAGAAGCGGACCTCGTCCAAGATGCTCTCGAACGACGGCGTCGGCGGGTTGTCGCAGAACGGGGGCATCACGTAGAGCTGGATGCCCACGTCCGCGAGCGCGTCGTGGGTGAGGGTGGCGGTGTCGTAGCCGATGACGATGTCGGGGTCGTGGTCGATGATCGCCTCCACCGATATCTCAACACCGCCGGTCGATGTGTGCTGGGCCACCAACGCCGGGATGTCGTTGAGCAGGGCCAACTCCTCGGCGGTGTAGTACTCCTCCGGGAAGCTCTCAATGCGGGCGATCACACGGTCCATGGCGCCGGCGGCGAACAGCAGCGAGGGCGCCGCTGCCTCCATCAGCATCACCCGCTCAGGAGGGGCGTCGAGGGTGAACTCGGTGTCGCAGTTGGTGAAGGTCAGCGGGAAGCCGTCGTCTTGGGCCGCTGCGGGTGATTCGTCGCTTCCTCCACATGCTGCGGCCACAAATGCGGCTGCCAGGAGCAGTGCGACTGCTCGGCGCATGCTCCGAGGCAGTGACAATTTCATGGGGGTTTCCTTCTTCATTGGGGGATTCACTGGGAGGTTTCCTTTCATGGAGGGGGTAGACGGGCGCAGGCACCTCATGCGTTGTGGCTGAGCTTTCGAACGAGCGCGACGAGGACCGGCGCACCGAGCACGCCAGTGACGACGCCGATGGGCAGCTCGCGGGGCTGCAACACCATGCGAGCCGCAACGTCCGCCCAGACCAGCATGAGGGCGCCGAACGCTGCGGATGCCGGGATCAGATGGCGGTGAATCGGTCCGATGATCCGTCGCGCGATGTGAGGTGCCGCGAGACCGACGAATCCGATGCCGCCCGACAGCGACACGGCGAAGCCGACGCACATCGCGACGACGACCACGAGCTGCAGCCGGGTGCGTCCGGGATCGACGCCGCTCGCCATTGCGGTCTCGTCGCCGAGTGCCAACAGGTCGAGTCGGCGGCGCCACCAGAACACGAGGATCATGCCGGCCCCCATGCCGAGGTAGCCGATGGGCAGCGTGGACCAGTCGGCGTTCGCGAGCGAGCCGAGCAGCCAGAACATCACCGCCCGGGCGCCATACTCGCTTTCGGCGAAGAGGATGAGCAGGCTGGTGACGGCACTCAGCAGGTAGGCGACGGCCACGCCGGCTACGAGCATCTGCGAGGGGGTGATGCGACCGGAGGAACGGGCCAACGCCAAGACGAGCGCAAGGGCGCCGAGGGCGCCGAAGAACGCCATCAGCGACACCGATTCTCGGCCCAGCCAGGAGCCGACTCCGAACAGGATCGCCGCAGCTGCTCCGGCGGATGCTCCCGAGCTCACGCCGAGGATGTACGGCTCGGCCAGCGGGTTGCGGACGAGGGCTTGCAGCGTCACTCCCACGACCCCGAGTGCCGCACCCACGATTGCGCCGAGCAGCACCCGTGGCAGGCGCACTTGCCAGATGATTGCGTCGTCGGTTCGGGCCCAGCTCTCGGCATCGAACAGGCCCATCATGTGGTGCCCGATGATCTTCAGGACTGTCGGGGGGGCCACGCCGACCGGACCGAGCCCGATGGCGACCACCACCGACACAACGGTGAGCGATGTGAGGGCAATGAGGGTAGGCCGGCGACTCCATGCCCAGCCGTCATGCGACGCAGCCGGGGCGCGACTTGGCGCCTGGAGGAGAGACACGGCGGCGGATCATAACAGGAATAGGAACGATTCCCATTTTGAGCTGATGTGTGGTTTTGTTCTGCTCCGCCGTGGCAATGGAGATGGTCCTATAGGAATGGCACTCATTCCCAACCGAGCGGTACCGTTTCGGCGTGACCAGCACCTCCGATGGAACGCAGAACCTCTCGACGCACGCGCTTATCGGCATCGTGACGGTTTCGGACAGGGCCAGTCGCGGCGACTACGAAGATCGGGGAGGACCGGCGATTCGTGCCTATCTCGAGCGGGTGCTGGCCTCGGGATGGTCTGCGCAGGCTGCGCTCGTTCCCGACGAGCAGGACCAGGTGGCCCAAGCGATCCGGGAGCTGGCCGCAGCAGGGTGCTGTCTCATCCTCACCACCGGCGGCACGGGCCCGGCACTACGCGACGTCACCCCCGAGGCCACCGAGGCAGCCTGCTCCAAGATGTTGCACGGCTTCGGGGAAGCGATGCGCACCGCATCGCTGAAGGCAGTGCCGACTGCGATCCTGTCGCGTCAGACTGCCGGCATCTGCGACGGCGCCTTGGTGATCAACCTGCCAGGTCAGCCCAAGGCAATCGCAGAGTGCCTCGACGCGGTGTTCGCCGCAGTCCCGTACTGCATCGACCTCATCGGCGGGCCCTACATCTCGACCAATACCGAACACATCGAAGCGTTCCGGCCAGCATCAGCCGTCCGCCCAGTCGCAGTCGACTGACTGCAGAGATCGCCGGCAGCGAGTCGTGTCGGCGGAGATCGGTTGCCGACACGGCGACGGCGGTGTCGCGTGCGGCCGAGAAATAGGGTCGGGTGATGGGTGACGAGCGAGTGATGCACCTAGGCGTGACCGCGATCGATCTGGGCGGGGCCACGCTTGCGATCGTGCCGGGCGATCCCGCGCGGGTGGCGAGGATCGCCGAGACGATGGACGAGCCGGCGCACCTGGCCTCCGTGAGGGAATTCACGACCTATCGAGCGTCGATCGACGGCCAGCCGGTGGTGGTTTGCTCGACTGGTGTCGGCGGGCCGTCGACCTCGGTCGCGGTCGAGGAGCTGGCCCAGCTCGGCGTGCGGACGTTCCTGCGGGTGGGCACCACGGGTTCGATCCAGCCTGATCTGCTGATCGGTGACTTGGTCATCACCCAGGCGGCGGTGCGCCTCGACGGTGCGAGCCGTCATTTTGCTCCGCTGGAGTACCCGGCCGCTTCCTCGTACGAGTGCACCCGTGCCCTGGTCGATGCAGCGGTCGCCCTCGACGCCCCCCATCAGGTGGGGATCACGGCGTCGAGCGACACCTTCTACCCCGGCCAGGAGCGCTACGACACGGTGGCCGGAGATGTCGTCAGCTGGCTGCGGGGCAGCCTGGCCGAGTGGCGTCGGATCGGCGTGCTCAACTACGAAATGGAGTCGGCCACCCTGTTCACGATGTGCGCGGCCAACGGCTGGCGGGCCGGGTGCGTCGCCGGGGTAATCGCCCAACGCACCGAGTCGGAATCCGTGGTCGACGAGGCCCGCATCGCCGCTACCGAGGAGCGTGCTGTCGGCGTGGTTGTCGAAGCCGCCCGCCGCCTGCTTCAGCACAATTCCCGCCGAGGTGAACCATGAGCAAGATCAGCCGCATCGTCGTTCAGGCCTACACGTACCAACTCTGCGACGTCGGTCCGACGATCTGGACGTACTTGCCTGGGGCGGAGACGAGCGTCTCGAAGTTCGTGGTGACGATCGAATCCGACGACGGTCACACGGGCAGCTACGCACCCCACTACGGCGCAACCGAGCACGCCATGGCGCAGGTCTGCGACATGGCGCCGCTGTTGATCGGCAGAGACCCAGAGCAGCGCGAACAGATCTTCGAACTCCTCAAAATCCAGTTCCGGCACTTCGACAAGGTCGGCATCGCGGCACTCGACACCGCCCTGTGGGACCTCGCAGGCAAGAAGTACGGCGCCTCCATCAGCCAGTTGCTGGGCGGGTACCGGGAGCGGTTGCCGACGTACGCGAGCACGACACCGGGCCAACAGACACCCGGCGGCCTGGACAGCATCGAGAAATACGCAGACTTCGCGGAGGAATGCCAGCAGCGCGGCTTGCCGGCGTACAAGATCCACGGCTTCTTCGACGGCAGCGTGGCCAACGAGATCGGCATCATGACAGCGGTTCGCGATCGTGTCGGGTCCTCGATGAAGCTGATGACCGACCCCGCATCGTCACTGGAGTCATTCATGGATGCCGTGGAAGTCGGTCGGGCGTGCGACGACTTGGGATTCCTCTGGTACGAAGACCCCTACCGCGATGCCTCGTCGAGCGCCGCCGCTCACCAGCGCCTGCGAGAGTTCATCCGCACGCCGATGCTCATTGCCGAGCACATCCGAGGATTCGAGCAGAAGGCCGACTTCGTGCTGGCTCGCGGCACCGACATCATGCACGTCGATCCCGAGTTGGACGGCGGCATCACCGGCACGATGAAGCTGGCCCACTTCTGCGACGCCATCGGCATGGAGGTGCAGCTCCACACGGCCGGCCCGATGCACCGGCACTGCATGTCGGCCATTCCCAACACGCTGTTCTACGAGCTCGGCCTGGTCAATCCCGACACGTCGCAGAACTGCCTGCAGCCGCCGATCTACGCAGACGGTTACGGCGATGGCCTCGACGATGTGGGTGCTGATGGATGCGTGGCGGTACCCACCGGCCCGGGCCTGGGCGTGGAATACGACTGGGACAAGATCAACGCTTGGGAAACCGCAAGGCGTACGTTCGAGTAACCCTGCCCGCCTCTTCGTCTCAGCGACTCGCCTGCTGAGGGTGGGGCTCTGGGGGCTCGGTGCCGAGGCTTCGCCCGCCGGGCTCGGGCGGGCGGCCAGCGGGAACGTGTTGGAACTCGCGGTTCACCCTGCGGACAGCCGGCGTGATCGCCACGGCGTAGCCGATCAAAGCGAGGAACACTCGGCGAGCTGGCAGGAGCACGAAGCAGATGGCCCATGCAGCGGCGAATCCAATGAGTCGGGGCTTCATCGCGGACACGCGCGCAGACGGCTTGTCGTCGGGTCGGCCGAGCGGGAAACGCTTCGGCCTGATGAACCAGCCGTGGGCGAACAGCTGAGCGACGAAGTACGGCCAGAAGGCCTCTGGAGCGTCGAGCGGCGGATCGGTATCCCATTCGGCGTCGGTGTCGCTGGCTAGCCCGTCTCGGATCCGAGACCACACATGCGACGCGGTGACTCGACCGGAGGCGCCACCGCGGTTCTGGTGAGTGGGGCGACAATGCCACCTGTACAGCACTCGTCGGTCCTCGGTGAGGGCCAGGATCCCGGCCTGGAAGATGCCGTTCGGGTGCGAAGACCAGTGTCGCTCCAATATTGCGCCGTCGCCGATGTAGAGATCGAACCCAGCCTCACGGCAGTCGTCGAGGATCTCGTGGTGCGGGTCGCCTACTGCTTCATATTCCAGTTCCCAGGTGTCCTGTGCTTCGCTTGCGAGGCTCTGGGGCTCACTGGTGACCGCGAAGATCTCGCCTCCCGCAGCCCGCACCTCCTCGACGACACCCGACTTTGCGAAGCCGCGCAACTCGCGGCGGCATGGAGGTCACCAGAGGCCGCGGTAGAACACCAAGACCACGAACTTGTGCTTGTCGAGTTGGGCGTTGAGCCACCCGGCGCGTACCCCGATCGGCGGGTCGAGCAGCGGCGGGATCAGCGGATCGTCGACGTCGGCGGCCGACACTCGAAAGCCCTCGGCTGAATGCTCGACCACCACCTGCTCACGGGCACAGGCGTCGCCGTCGCACAGCACCAAGCCCAGCTCGAAGGACCCTTCTCGCGCCTGTGCGACGGTGTCGTCTGCGTCGATGATTCCGGTGATCTCGTAGTGCGACCCGTGCGTTGCGTTGATCCACTCGAGAGCGGCCTCCGAAGCGGCCCGAAGCTCCCTGGGAGGGTTCTCGCTCACGTTCATGCGTCGCAGTGTCTCACTCGCCAAGGCGGGGCCCCAGACTGTGGCCCGACCTCCCAGAAACCCTAGATCGGCGCTGTTCGGCGTACCTCGGCAGGCTCCCTGAGCGATGTGATACGCATTGCAAGGCATTCCTGCATATCAACTCGTCGGACTGCCACGTTCTCCGTTGCGCCGCTGATCGGCGTGATGGTGTCGGCGCAGGGTCCGATTGCCTCTTGGGGGGGAGAGTATGACCACGCGATCCAAGAAACCGCTGCGCCTATTGCTGGCGCTGCTCGCAGTGCTCGCGCTGTTTGCCGCGAGCTGCGGCGGCGACGATGACGGCGACGGCGCTGCACCCGACACCGATACGGAAGTCGGTGACTCCGCAGACGACGCACCGGCCGATGACGACATGGCCGATGATGCGCCGGCCGATGACGACATGGCCGATGACGACATGGCCGATGATGCGCCGGCCGATGACGACATGGCCGACGAGCCCTCCGGGCCGAGCGGCACGCTGCGGATGGCGATGACGACTGACGTCCAGACCTACGACCCGGTCATGGCCGGGATCGCGCAGGGGCCGTACCTCATTCCGGTGTACGACACGTTGCTGATCCGCAGTGCCGACGGGGGAGTCGCTCCGCGCCAGGCAGAGGCGTTCCGCATCATCAGCTCGTCGTCCTACGAGCTCGACCTCGCGCCGGGCATCACCTTCAGCGACGGTGCAGCCCTCGACGCCGCAGCGGTCGTGGCCAACTTTGAGCGGGCCAAGGCCCGCGAGGACAGCCCGCAGGCCGCGACGTACAGCAACATCGCTGCAATCACCGCGGTGAGCGACTTGACGGTTCGCTTCGACCTGGTCGAGCCCTCGACGGCGTTCCTCCAAGAGCTGACCTGGCTGCCGGGCATGATGGTGAGCCCGAATGCCTTCGACACCGACCTCGACGCCGTGCCCGTCGGCGCCGGTGGCTGGGTGTTCGACGCGGAGTCGACGCGTGCCGGCGTGCAGCAGGACTTCACGGCCCGCACCGATGACTTCTGGGACCCAGCGTCGGTTCGGATCGAGAGAATCGAGATCCGTCTGCTGCAAGACGAAGCGGCCACCAACGGCATTCTGAACGGCGAGTTGGACTTGGTCTTCAAGGAAGACCTGTCGGTGTCGGCGTATATCGACGCCGGTCTTACGATCATCGACAACCCGGAGCCGGCCCTGCGATACGTGCAGGTCATGGACATTGACGGTGTCCTGCTCGAACCGATCGGCGACCTTCGTGTACGTCAGGCAATGAATCTGGCGCTCGACCGTGATGGATACAACAACGCGATCCAGAACGGTTTGGGCAACCCGTACCCCGGATGGTTCTTGCCGAGCGAGGCGTGGCACGACGCCTCGACCGAGCAGTGGGCGTTCGATCTTGACCGCGCAAAGGCGCTCCTCGCCGAGGCCGGTTATCCGGACGGGTTCGCCATCACGCTCGAGACCATCCCGCCGCTCGCTCCCACTGCCGAGGCCATAGCGCAGATGTGGACGGCCCTCGGGCTCGACGTTTCGGTCAATGTCGGCGAGCCGGGCACGCTGGCTGGCACCATGCGGGCCGGTGTGACTGCGCTCACTCCGACGTTCAACGCGGGTCACCCGCCAGAGCGGTTCTACCGTCAGCGTCTGGCGCCCGGCAACGGCTTCGATCCGTTCCTCGCAGACCGCGGCGAGCTGGCCGATCTTGCCGCCGAGGCGTTCGAGGCCACGACGGTCGAAGAGCAGAACGCAGCTTGGGCCAGGACGTTCGCGTATGCCGTGAACCAAGGGTTCGTGATGGTGTACGGGCACGGGACAAACGGCGTGGTCATCGGCCCGGGAGTCAGCGGCGCCGAGTTCAACGCCAGCGAGATCATGCCGCGCCCCTATGGGATGAGCGTCGAATAGTTCCGGGGCCACACCGCTTCGTGATCCTCAATCACTCAGGCCGGCTCCCCAGCCCGACCATCATCGGGCTGGGGAGCACGGCTGACCTGTAGGGCAGAATGACCTCGTGACGCGCACCGTCCTCATCCGGGTGGTCTCGCTCATTCCGCTCGTGATCCTCGCGAGCTTCATCACGTTCTCGCTGCTGCAACTCACCGAGACCGATCCCGCGATCGTCCGGCTGGGCGACGACGCGACCGAGGAGGCCTACGAGGCGTTCCGGGAGCAGATCGGCGTCAACGACCCGTTCATCGTCCAATACGGGCGATGGCTGGGGAATGCGGCCACTGGAGACTTAGGCGAGTCCTGGAACGGCCCGAATCAAGTCTCCAAGCTCTTGAAAGAGCGCCTGTCGGTCACATTCTCGCTGGCTTTTGGAGGGTTGTTCGTCGCGGCGACCATCGGCACGGTGTTCGGCATCGCCGCGGGCGTACGTGCCGGCAGGGCGACAGACACGGTCATCACCGCGGCCGCGTCGTCGGGCCAGGCACTTCCGAACTTCTGGGTCGGAATTCTGCTCGTCGCGTTTGTCGCCCTGCCCTATGACGTGTTTCCGGCAACCGCCTATACCGGCCCCACCGAATCGGTCAAGGACTGGTTGATCAGCATCACCCTGCCGTCCATTGCGCTCGGCACTGCTGCGGCGGCGGCGATCGCCCGTCAGACCAGAGCCGCCTTCGTCCGGGTGCTGCACGAGCCGTACATACGCACCGCGCTCTCGGTCGGCTTGTCTCGGCGGTCGATTCTCTACCGAACTGCGCTGCGCAACGCCTCCATTCCGGTGGTCACGAGCGCCGCGACGCTGTTCGGGACACTGCTGGGTGGGGCAGTGGTCGTCGAAGCGGTCTTCGCCTATCCCGGTTTGGGCTCGCTCGTGCTCGAGGCCATTCAGAACGGTGACCTGCCGATCGTGCTCGGGTTCGTCTTTGTAGCAGCGGTCGGCGTCGCGTTGGTCCAGCTGACGCTGGACATCACCTACACGATCATCGATCCGCGGACGCGAGTCGCATGAGCGGGCCCGAAACGCGTTCGGCGAAGGAGAGTCCGCTGGTCAAGGTGGCCTGGGGGCTGATCTTCTTCTTGGCGGGCGTGGCAATTTTCGGCCCCTGGCTCTCGCCCTACGACCCGAATCTCGGCGACTTCCAGAAGCTCCTACTGGGCCCGAGCGGCGATCACTGGCTCGGCACCGACAACCTGGGCCGGGACACCCTGACCCGGCTCGTTGTGGGCACCCGGGTGGCCGCCATCGCCGGGCTCGAGGCGACGGCGATCGCAATCGCGGTCGGGGTGCCGATCGGCATCACGGTGGGGTATCTCGGCGGCATGATCGATCGACTGGTGATGCGCGTCGTCGATGCGGTTGCCGCCATCCCGGCCCTGGTCTTCGCCATCGCCATCATCGCCGCTATCGGCACCGGCTTGATTCCGGCAATGCTGGCCGTCGGTCTGGCCTTCTCGGCGAGCGTGGCCAGGTTGGCGCGCGGTTTGGCATTGACCGAACGCGAGCGCCTCTACGTCGACGGAGCGCGCGTGGTGGGTGTGGGCAGGTCGGGTCTGCTGCTGCGTCACATCCTGCCGAACATCGGCGGTCCACTCGTCGTCATCGCCACCACGGTCTTCGCCCATGCGATCGTCATCGAGGCCAGCCTGAGTTTCCTCGGACTCGGCGTGCAGATTCCCGACGCCAGTTGGGGGTCGATGCTCACCAACGCGCAGCGTGTCCATCGCGAGCACCCGTTCCAATCGGTGCCGCCGGGTGCGGCGATCTTCATCACTGTGTTGGCGATCAATATCGTCGGCGACTCGTTGCTGCGCCGGCGAAAGGGCGAGTCGTTCGACCATCCCGCGGGCCACCTTGAGCCGGTCGTCGCTGCGCCCAAAGACGACAGGGCGAATGACGCCGATGCGCGCGACGCGCATGCGACGGGCGCATCGAACCGGGTGCTGACGGTCCGCTCGCTGTCGGTCACCTATCCCGAGACCACAGCGGTGCTCTCGGCCGACTTCCACGTCGATGAAGGCGAGGTGGTCGCCTTGGTCGGCGAGTCCGGGAGCGGCAAGACCAGCGCTGTGATGGCGGTCGCAGCGCTGCTGACGCCGCCTGCCGACGTGCGTGCCGCCGAATTGTCGCTTGACATCGTCGGCGGCGAGATCTCCCTTCTCGACATGGACCGACGCGAACAGCGTCGCTGGCGGAGCCACCTCGGCGTCGTCTTCCAGGAGCCGGCTGCCAGCTTGAACCCGTTGCAGACGGTGGGCCGGCAGATGGCCAACGCGCTGAAGCGGGTCGGGTACAGATCGCGGCGAGAGATCTCGGCTCGGACCATCGAGCTGCTGACGGCTGTCGGCTTGCCTCGCCCGGACGAAGTCGCCCGCCTGCGCCCGGACCAGATCTCGGGCGGCATGGCTCAGCGTGTGGTGATCGCCCAGGCTCTGGCCAGTGAGCCCCGGCTGCTGATCGCCGATGAACCCACGACCGCTCTCGACGTCACGATCCAGGCCGAGATCATCACGCTGCTCAAGCAGCTCGGCGAACGACGTGGCCTGGCGGTGCTGCTGGTCACCCATGATCTCGGAGTGGCGGCCGAGCTCGCCGATCGCACCCTCGTCATGTACCAGGGCCGGGTGGTCGAGACGGCGCCGATGGCAGGCCTGGTGACGGCGCCGCAGCATCCCTATGCGTCCGAGCTGCTGCTGTCGGTGCCGCGCAACGTGGGCGGCATCAAGATCGAGCCGATGATCGACCGATCGGCGGCGCTTGCCGTGCCGACGGTCGGGTGCGTGTACGCACCCCGCTGCGAGCATGCACTGCCGGAGTGTCGTGAGCGTGAGCCGGAGCTGAGAGCAGTTCGGAGTCATGGCGTGGCCTGCATCCGAGCCGAGGACCTGGAGCTGCCCGCCATCACGGCCGGAGCGGATGGGCTCGAGCCCGGAGGCTCCCAGTGACCGTGCTCGCGACGGCCGATGGCCTGACGGTCCGCTTCAAGCGGTCAAGGAGCCTGACCATGCTCCGTCCGGCGCCGTTCACCGCCGTCGACGATGTCAGCTTCGAGCTCAAGTCGGGCGCGATTACAGCGATCGTCGGCGAATCCGGCTCGGGAAAGACCACTGTGGCTCGGGCGCTGCTGCGTCTCGTTCCATTCGAAGGGGAGGTGACGGTTGATGGTGTAGCGGTCCACGATCTGCCCACGTATCCGGGCCTCGACTACCGCCGCCGCATCCAGGCCGTCTTCCAAGACCCGCTGCAAGCGCTCAATCCGCGCCACAGCGCAGAGCAGCTGATCGGAGAGCCGCTGAGAGTGCACGGCCACCGCGAGCCCACCGAGCACAGCGCCCGCATCGACGAACTCCTCGAGCATGTCGGGCTGGACGCCGAATTGCGGCCGCGCACGGCCCGGGAGCTCTCCGGCGGCCAGCGTCAGCGCGTCGCCATTGCGAGGGCGCTGGCGAGCGAGCCCCGGGTACTCGTCTTGGACGAGGCGCTCAGTTCTCTTGATGTGACGACGGGAACCCGAGTTGCCCGCTTGCTGCGAGCACTGGTCGATGCCGACAGTGCGATGCTGTTCATCGCCCACGACCTGGCTCTGGTCCGCCAGCTCTGCGACGAAGTGCTGGTCATGCACAACGGCCGCATCGTCGAGCGCGGCAGCCCCGACGACGTATGCGACCGTCCCCAGGATCCCTACACCCAGCGGCTCATTGCCGCGATCCCCGACCCGGCCGACGCCCTGGTCGGCTAGAGATCCCTTAACGATGACTGGCGAGAAAGAGCCGGGCCGCGTCGATCGCGACCTCGGCGGCCGTGGCCATGGCCTGCGGCGTCGTCGCGGCGGCGGCGGTGTCGGCGGTGGTGTGAAACAGCGATGACCCGCCCAGGAACGACAGCACCGACGCCCCCGCTTCGAACCAGTTGCCGCCCTCGCCGGGCCACGGACTCGCCTCGGTCAGCCGCCAATTTGCTGCGGCCACTCGGCTGCCGATCTCGTCGCGCAGCTCCCCATTGGCCGTTGTCAGCACCACGCGTTGGTCGCCGAGCCCAGCGGGACCCGTCGATGTGGGTTCGACCGCCGCGACCGACGCGCCGAGATGGACGACCGGCCAGCCCACAACGTCGCGGCTGGCGAGATAGTGATTGAGACCGATGTGATCGATCTCGTGCCCGCTGCACACCGAGAGCGTGACGTGGTGATCGGCGGCGAGATCGACGGCCATCGCCAACGCGACTGCCAGACCGGTGCCGCGCTCGCCGCCGGCGGGGGTCCAGCCGGTCAGCGGTGTGGTGATGTTGATTGCTGGCGCATCGGTCGAGCCGAACGTGGCGATGACGTTGGCGCTGTGACCTGATTCCAGGGCCGCGGAGAAGGTCAACTCGGCGTCTGCGCCACGAACCCGCTCGGCCCAGTTGCCCGGGATGATGACTGCGGGGCGTCCTGATGCACGCATCTGTGGCACCCGGTTGCACTGCACGGGATGATCATCGAGGCCGTTGATGGCAAAGACCAGCGCTTCTGCATCAGGGTCGGCGTCGAGGTAGGGGTCGAGCCCCCGCGGGTTGCCGACGATGCCGGCATCGAGGTCGACGACCGAAAGATCCCTGGTTCGCCAGTCGCCCACGGCGCTGTAGAAGACCCCGAGCGCAGGCACGATGCCCTCATCGATCCGCAAATCGACCGTGCAGACGAAGCGGTCGAACTCGAAGGGGTCCTCGTGCGCCGAGGCCCCGAGGCTTCGAAGGACGTCGATGAGCCACGCCGTGGTCTGGGCATCGGCGGGGGTCCCGGTGTGGTGGTTGCCGAAGCTCGCGTAGGTCGCGACGATCTCGTACAGCTCGTCTGCGCTGAACCTGGTTGTGGTCATCAGGCTCATTGGTCTGCCAACTGGTTCTGGTGCTCGACTTCGGCCGCTTTGATCAGGTCGTTGCGGTCGTCTTCGAGTTCGTATTCGACCCAATCGAGCCTACCCGTGAACGGGAAAGGGCCTTGGTAGGCGCCGGTGACCGTTGGGCCGGCGTCCTTGCCGATATCCATGCCGTACAGCGTCTCGCGATAGGGCAGCATCTCGACCGGACCACGCCCCAGCTCGCTCGCAGTGCCGTTGCTCACGCACGACAGCACCGCCGTGCCCACGAAATCAGCGCTCTTCGTGAACGTGACCACTAGGTCGAGCTGGCCCTCTCCCAACGGACCGTCGCTGCGCACCTCGAACATCTGGCCGAGCCGGTTGTAGGTGAAGCACAGGTGATCGTGTTGCACGAAGAAGGTCAGCCCGGTGGTACGGGCGCCATAGGCCACGAGCACGCCGTCGTCGCCCGCTGCACGGGCGACCCGGGCAGTGATCGTGAACGACCGATTGCGAATATCGGGCGTCTTGCCGCGTTGGAGGTGAGGCGTCCCGGCGTAGAAGCGCTGCGTGCGTCCCGGCGGGCCATGACCCGGCCTGCGCTGCACGAAGGAGTTGCCGCCGCGCCCGTCGTCGAGGGGCATCACGTTGTACTTCCCCGCTTCGGACCACCACCGATGCACAAGATCTCGCACCTTGTCAGCGTGTGTCTCAGCAAGATCGGTGCACTCGGAGAAGTCCGCGTCGGTGTGGTACAGCGCCCACTGATCGTCTTCGAACGGGGTTCCGGGTGAGTGCATGGTCACTGCTTTCCACCCGTCGTGCCAGATGGCGCGATGGCCCAGCATCTCGTAGTACTGCGTCGTCTTGCGAGTCGGCGCCGATGGTGCATCGAACGTGTATCGCAAGCTCGTGCCCTCGACAGGCATCTGCGTAACGCCGTGGTAGGTCCCGGGCGCGGTGACGCCGATGCACTCGAGGATGGTCGGCGTCAGGTCGCTCACATGGTGGTACTGGTCGCGCACGCCGCCGGCGTCGCTGATGCCATTGGGCCAGTGGACGATCAAGGGGTCGCGGATGCCGCCCTCGTAGGTGTTCTGCTTATAAAAGCGAAGCGGTGTGTTGCCGACCTGGGCCCAGCCCCACGGGTAGTTGTTGTAGATGTTCGGGCCGCCGATCTCGTCGATGCGCTCTGCCATGCCCTCTATGGGCGTCTGGATCTGGTTGAAGTAGGCCAGCTCGTTCAGAGTGCCGTGCTTGCCGCCTTCCTGGCTGGCGCCGTTGTCGGACACCAGCATCACGATCGTGTCGTCGAGCACGCCGATCATCTCGAGGTAATCGATGAGCCGGCCGACCTGGTCGTCGGTGTGATCGAGGAAGCCGGCGAACGCCTCTTGCATTCGCAGGTAGACGGCCTTGTTGGTGTCGGGCAGCTCGTCCCACGGCTCGACGCCGGGGTTGCGCGGTGCCAGGGTCGTGCCTTCGGGCACGATGCCGAGCGCTAGCTGCCGCTCGAACCAGCGTTGCCGCACGATGTCCCAGCCGTCGTCGTAGCGGCCGCGGTACTTCTCGACGTAGTCGCGAGGCGCCTGGTGCGGCGAGTGGGTGGCACCGAAGGCCACGTACGCAAAGAACTGGTTGCCCGGTGCGGAGCCCTGATGGGCGGTGATCATTGCTATCGCCTGATCGACGAGATCTTCGGACAGGTGATAGCCGGCCTCCGACGGCGGGTCGATCGGATGGTTGTCAACCTGCAACTCGGGCGAGAACTGGTCGGTCGCCCCGCCCATGAAGCCGTAGAAGCGGTCGAAGCCACGCTGCAGGGGCCAGTGGTCCATCGGCCCGGCGGGCGAGCAGTCCTCAAGCGTCGCAAGATGCCACTTGCCGAGCGCGAAGGTGCCATACCCGTGGCTGCGGAGCATCTCGGCCAACGTCGCTGCGCTCGGCGAGATGACGCCGCGGCTGTTCGAGAATCCGTGGTCGATGTTCGAGACGGTCCGCATGCCGACCGAGTGGTGGTTGCGCCCCGTCAGCAGGCATGCTCGGGTGGGCGAGCACAGTGCTGTCGTGTGGAAGTTCGTGTAGCGCAGCCCACCGGCCGCCAGCCGGTCGATGTTGGGCGTGTCGATGTCGGACCCGAAGCACCCGAGGTGCGCGAACCCGGTGTCGTCGAGCACGATCACGACGACATTGGGTGCCTCCGGGGGCGGACGCCTCGGCGGGTCCCATCCCGGAGTCGATTCGTGGATCGTGGTGCCAACCCTCGGTGAACTCAACGTGCGTCCCCTCCGCAGCAGATCCACGTCGGCGCGAGTGGCCGATCTCCCGGTGACCCTAGATCGGCGCGACGCGCAGCGGGCTAGAAGACGGGGAAGACGGCGGTGTCGCCTGAGCGTTCTGCTCGGGTGAGGGCGTAGAGGACGCCCCAGTCGCCGTTGCGGTCTCGGGCGATGTTCATGCAGATCTCGATGATGATGGCGGCACCCTCGGGATCGGTGGCCGGGCGGGGCTGATCGGTGCTGACGGCGAGGTCGTCGAGATGCAGGAGCACCTCGATCAGCCGGGTGCGGCAGAAGTCGTCGAGGGTGAGCAGCCGGCCGCCCAGGGCGGCAACGAGGCGGTCGGCGGGTTCGGCGGCCAGCCGTGTTTCGAGGTCGGCAGCCAGTTGACGGCATTTGTGCACGGTGGCTTCGTGGCCGATGGCCGATTCGGCGGCCGAGACGTCCTTGATCTGGTCGTGGATGGGGGAGTCGACTGCCGCATGAAAGTAGGTGACCGAGGTGAGCAGGTCGCCGTCGGGACGCCGGTCGGGCGGGGTGCGGTCGAGGTAGGCGATGGTGGCGCCGGCCGCACGCACGAGATGGGCGGCGAGCGCGCCGACCGTCATGCCTTCGAGGGCGGAGGGCTGGTCCCATCGCTCGGCCGTGGCGGGCGTGGCGATGAGTTCGGCTGCTTGGCTGACGGCTTCGACAACCAGAGCCCGCACGCGGGCCGAATCGGTCGGCAGGTCGGTGGCAGTCGTCATGGGCCGATCTCGATTCTTCTCATGGATGGCTGCTCGGCGCCGCCGTCGCTCAGGTCAGCGGGGGCGGGGATAGGTGGGGTGCAGGTGGCGCTGGCCGGCACCGAAGAAATTCTCCCGGAAGGTACTGCCCTCGTAGCTGGTGCGGAAGCGGCCGCGCCGCTGGAGCTCGGGCACCAGGTAGTCGACCACCTGGGTGAGTCCCCAGGGCACGGGAGCCGTCGTCACGTTGAAGCCGTCGACGCCAGTGGTCTCCATGAAGGCTTCCATCTGATCGGCAACCGTCACCGGCGAACCCACGAATCCCAACCCGCCAGCGGTTTCCGACAGACGCCGGGCGACATCACCGACGGTCCACGTCCTCTCGGGATCTTCCAGCTTCCAACGCTCCACCTGGGTACGGATCGCGTTTGCCTCGATGTCGTCGATCGGCGTATCGGGCGGGTAGCCGCCCAAGTCGATGCCCGTCCAGCCGCCGTAGAGCGCGAGGTAGCCGTCGACGGAGAACAGCTGTGACCACTCGTCGCGCATCGCCCGTGCCTCGGCATCGGTTTCCGCCACCACGACCCTCGCCACTTGCAGGGCTCTGATCTGGTCGGGATCGCGCCCTGCCTCCGCGGCGCGCTCGCGCAGCGAGGTCACCACTGCGGCACCCCGCTCGTTGCCCGGCACCTGCATGAAGACGACCTCGCCGGTGTTGGCTGCGAACTCGACACCGCGGGCCGAGTTGCCCGCCTGGTACAGCACCGGCGTGCGCTGAGGGGAAGGCTCGACCATGTGGGGGCCTTCGACCGTGAACCATTCGCCGGAGTGGTTGATCTCGTGCACCCTCGCCGGATCAGTATGAGTGTCGGCCTCGGCATCGAGAACAACCGCGCCCTCTTCCCAGCTCCGCTCCCACAGCTTGACGCAGACGTCCACGTACTCGTCGGCCCGGTCGTAACGAGCGTCGTGGGCCAGGATCTCGCCGAGACCCTGGCGTTCGGCATCGGCCAGGTACGAGGTGACGATGTTCCAGCCGACGCGGCCCCCGGTCAGGTGGTCGAGGGTCGAGAACAGCCGGGCCGTGTGGTACGGCGCGTGGTGGCTGGTGGAGAAGGTCACGGCGAAACCGAGGTGCTCCGTGCACGCCGCCAGCGCGGGGATCAACAGCGTGGGGTCGATGCCGGGAATCTGGACCGCGCCACGCAGGGCGGCCTCGCGGCTCGCCCCGTACACGTCGTAGGTGCCCAGCACGTCGGCGAAGAAGATCCCGTCGAAGCAGCCTCGCTCCAGGGTGCGCACGAGGTCCTGCCACCAGCTCAGCGTCCGGTAGCCCCACGACGTCTCGTCGGCGGGGTGCTTCCACATCCCCTTGATCTGATGGTTCGGGGATGCCTGGATGAAGGCGCTCAGGTGCATCTCGCCCTGGTCCATCGGTTGCCGCGCCTCGATCTAGACATGCTCGATCTGGATCTTCGCGCCGAGGGTGTCGGCAAGGTGAGCGATGTCACTCGGATCGGAGGTGAAGACCACGGCGTCGGAGGAGCGGGCGAGCGTGCTGGCTGTCAACGCGACGGATGCGTCGATCACATCGACGGTGCCGGCTCGCCCGCACAGCAAGCCGGCGGCGCGGGCCAGCACGCCGTCGAGCGGGATTTCGTCGCAGTGACGCAGCGCTCGCGACAGCAGGGCTTGGCGTGATCCATCGCGCCAGGCTTGCGCGATCGCGCCGGTGGGTACCTGAATCAACCTGCCCTCGTCGGCGGCGACGCGCAGCACTGCCCACATCTGTCGATCGTTGCGATCCAGCGCAATCAGCGCTCCCGTGTCGAGAACGAGTGGGGCGGTCACGCCTCTATGCGGGCACGGGCGGCGGCCAGCTCGTCTTCAGAGAACGAACCGTGTTCGGCTTCCCATTCCGACAGCACGTCGCGAAGCCCTCGGCTGGCGAGTCGACGACGTGCTGCGTCGGCGATCCACGAAGACACGTTCTGGGCGTCTGCTTCTGCGGCTGCACGCACGGCCTCAGCGAGCTCGGCCTGGAGCGAGACGGTCACTCGTTCGGTCGCCATGGGATGATCATACAATTTCATACAGCACCCCGTCCGCGCAGCGCCGCCAGGGAACGTAGCTGTCCCGAGCCACTTCGCCGCATGACTTTTTTGGAGGCCGGCGGCCTCAAACGTTGGCCACCGCCGGTCGGGTCGTCAGCAGGTCCTGGCACAGCAGGCCGGCGTCTCGATGGCGGTGCATCTCGGGGTAGTCGGCATGGTTGAGGGTGGCGATGAAAGCCGCCCGGTTGGGGAAGTGCATGATCAGCACGGCATCCCAGTCGCCCTGCCCGATGAAGTAGCGCTCACCATGCCCGTAGAGCAGGCAGGTTCCGCCGACTTCGGCCGCTGCAGCCCGGAAGGCGTCGACGTAGCGCTGGTAGGCGTCGACACCGGTCTCATCGTTGTCATGTTCGGGTTCGTCAGGCCCATAGTTGGCCTTGACTCGGAACTTCAGCAGGTTGACCTGCGCGATGGGACCGTCATAGGGGTCATCGCGGAAGGAGCGGAACTGGTCGGCGGTGGGCTGCATTGCAGGCATGGCACCTCACTTGTGATTTCAGGGCGAGTTTCAGTCTCTCGTACGTCGTCTCGGGCGGCCGGCGTGTGGTTCACACCAGGAACCTGGTGGTGGGCTGGTCGAGCAGCAGCCGTCCGTAGTCGGCGTAGCGGATCTCGCGGTCGAAGATGAGGTGATTGGCGCCTGTGGTGATGTCGCGCAGCGCTCGCTGGATGGGATTGTCCAGCCGGCTGCCGCTGGCACCAGTGACCGAGCAGATGTCGCGCACCGCGTCGCGGCACATGTACACGGCGTGCGTCAGGCGCGACAGCCAGATGCTGCGAGTCTCGAAGGACGCGCTGTTGCGTTGTGCCATCACATCGGCCAGCACGTCACGGAACATGAGCTCAGCTGCGTCGATGGACAGCGCGGCGCGTGCAGCGATCGCCGGCTTGCCCTGATCGCGCTCGGGGCCGCCGACACCGATCTCATTCGCCGCGATCTTGGCTTTGGTCTGCGAGCGGTACTCCTCCAAGGCCATCTGGGCCGCCCCCAGCATGGGGAGCCCGGCAGCGAAACCGAGCACGGGAATCAGCGGCGTGCGATACAGCTCTCCTGGGTGAACCCGGGTGGACTCACCGGCCGCATTCATCAGCCCAACCATCGAGACGACCCGATCGGCGGGTACGAAGACGTCCTCGACGCGGATGTCCCACGAGCCGGTGCCGCACAGGCCCATCACGTACCAGGTGTCGACGGGCTCGACGTCGTCAGGCGGCACGGCGAAGAAGTTCGGCAGGACTCGCCCGTCGCCCTCGTCGACCATCGCTCCCACCAGCACCCAGTCGGCATGGATGATGCCTGTTCCCCATTGCCACTGACCGTCAAGCCGGTAGCCGCCTTCGACGGCGGTCGCCCTGCCGCCCCCGGCGTTCAGCGTGGCAGGCGCCAGGATGAACTGACGCTCGGCGAAGACTTCCTTCTGGAAGCTCTCCGGATAGCCGCACATCCAGAAGTTGTGCTCGATGTAGAACGAGATCAGCCAGCCCATCGAGGCGTCGGCGCGAGACAGCATCAGCGTCACTTCGAAGAAGGTGTCGAGGTCGGCTTCGTGGCCGCCGTAGGCCCTCGGAACCATGAGTGCGAACAGCCCGCTGTCTCGGACGGCGTCGATCACCCTGTCGAGGGGGCGCCGCGCCAGCTCCGCCTCGCGAGCGGTCTCGCGCAGCAGCGGCGCGAGCTCGTTTGCGGCATCGACCAGCTCGGCAGCGCTCATCGGGGAGTTGGTCATGGCGCGCTCCGGTGGTTCGGCTCAACCCTGCAACGGCGAGCGGAACGCCTCGTCACCGCTCGCCGGGCCGACGGCGGCCACCGTAGCTGGGCCCAGTTGACCAAGCGCGGGAGCCGGTGGGCTCGGCAGACTACGACCAACGCATGGAACGCTGGGATCGGACAATGCTTGATCACTCCGAACGGGTCGCGGCAGCGCGGTCGGCCATCGACTACATCTGCGGCCGCAGTGACGTGGAGCAGGCGGCGCCGGTCCCGAACTGCCCGGGCTGGACGGTGTACAACGCTGCGTCGCACATCGGCCGGGTGTCCATTGCGTGGGAAGAGATGATGACCTCGGCGCCGGAGGATCCCGAGTCTCGAGTACGGGGGTATGAGCGTGCCAGTCTCAAGCCGACCGGAACCTCGACGGCAGAACTCGCAACGTGGTCCCACGCAGCCATCGATCAGCTCACCGACGACCTCGACCGGCGCTGCTACTTCTCGATGGCCGGAGGCGAAGGCAACCCGCGGCTGTGGGCTTGGCACGCGGCCTCCGAGCTCGGCATGCATCGCCTCGACGTCGAGGCGGCGCTGGGCCACGAGCACTCCATGACGCCGTCGCAAGCACTCGACGCCGCCCACTACACATGCCAGTTCTTCCTGCAAGCGATGCGCCGCGTGCTTGAGCGAGACCCCGGCGGGCTCACCGCCCGGCTCGTTGGCTCCGGCGGCGAACCGGGCAGTGTGACCATCGAGCCGCTGCCCGAGTCCGAGTCGCCTGCGTCAGTGGTGATCGAGGGCCCGCCGATCCAAGTGCTGCTCGGCCTCTGGGGCCGACCGCACTCAGGTGTCGAAGTGACCGACGGCGACCCCGCGGTCTGGCAGCAATGGCGAGCCATGCCCAGCGAGGCCTTCCAGTTCGGCACCTGGGACTGACGACCCGTCTGGGCCGTCTGCGCTTCCGGCGCCCCCAGCCGACTGCAAGCGGCATGATTGCGATGCACCACGAGCTCCAAGGAGTCGACGCAACGTGACGTTGTTCCCGCACCACGGCGATGCGGCCACTCGTCTTCGGGAGTTGCTGCGTTCGGCAGCGGAGACCGAGACGATTGTCCAGGCACCCGGGTGCTTCGACGGGTTGTCGGCCCGGCTGCTGGAGCAAGCGGGGTTCGAGGCCGGATTCCTCGGCGGGTTCTCTGTGGCGGCGGCTCGGCTCGGCCTGCCTGATGTCGGCCTGCTCAGCTACGGCGAGATGGTCGATCAGGCCCGCAGTGTGTGCGCGGCGACGTCGCTCCCGATCATCGGCGACGGCGACACCGGCTACGGCAATCCGATCAACGCCGAACGGACGCTGCTGGGCTACGCGCAAGCGGGCTTGGCGTGCCTGATGATCGAGGACCAAGTGTGGCCGAAGCGCTGCGGCCATACGGCGGGCAAGGAAGTGGTGGACCGCAGCGAGGCGGTGCAACGGATCCGGGCGTGTGTGCGCACCCGCACCGAGCATGGTCTCGACATTCTCGTCATGGCGCGCACCGATGCGGTCGCGACCCACGGACTGGACGAGGCCTTGTGGCGTGCAGAAGCCTTCGCAGAAGCAGGCGCCGATATCACCTTCGTGGAGGCACTGGAGACCCCCGAGCAGATGGAGCGCTACTGCGCCAAGGTGCCAAGCCACAAGACCGTCAACCTGGTGGAGGATGGCAGAACGCCATGGCTGAGCCCGACCGCGCTCGCCGAGATCGGCTATTCGCTCGTGATCTACCCGGTGTCGCTGCTGCTGGCTGGCATCACGGCAATGAGCGGCGCGGCGGGCAATCTCGCGATCAGCGGCGACACCGGCGGGCCCCGAGCGACGTTCGACGAAGCCCGGAATCTCGTCGGCTGGGCCGACTACGAGGAACGCATGCGAACACTGAGCACCGAAGAGAGTCCCGGAAGCAGCGTCTGAGACATCTGCCCTGCCCAACTGTTCTCGACATTCAAAATCACTGGATAGTGCTGAGACTGATCAGGTAGACCTCGTGCCGCTATGGCGCAGCGACTCGGGCGAATCCCTGGACACCTCGAACCGGCAACTCAGGGAAATAATCTGGCTAGTCAGCAAACTAGTGTTCTGAGTTGTTAGTTGGTCGCGATTTTGTGGCGGTTGCGCCATCATTGGGTCCTGG